>DASZQN010000093.1:0-94873 GCA_035549635.1 Opitutaceae bacterium | reverse complement strand
AGCCGGGCGTCCGCAAGGGACGCCCCTACGTCGGCCAAACAAAAAGCCGGCACTTCCGTGCCGGCTGGGAAAAATGGCCGAAATCGGAGCGGCGGTTATTTCGCCGTCACCGTCACCGGAACGGTGAGTTCGCCGGAGCCGTAGCCCTTGAGGAAGAGCGAGCCGCTGCCGGCCTTGCCGCCCTCGACGGTCACGCTGACGGAGGTCTGGCCGGCGGGCACGACGACCTCGGGCATGATGACGGCCTCGGGAACATCGGTGGTGATATCGAGCAGCAGCCCGCCGGCGCCCGCGGCGTTCGGCACGGTAAAGGTGATGGTCTGGCGCTCGCCGGTGCGCAGGGTGAGGGAGGAGGGCGACACCTGGAGCGAGCTCGGATCGATGCGGAACGTGCCGACGAACGAGTTCCCGGCCGCGCTGCCGAGCGCGATCTTGTAGCTCTTGTTGGTGTCGAGCGCCGGGACGTAGAAGCTGAGGGCATTGGCCGACTCGAAGACCGTGCGGGCCGGGGTGTTGTCCACGTAGACCACATCCTGCGGGGTGAAGCCGCGGCCGAGGACGCCGATCCGGGCGCCCACGGGGCCGCGGTTGGCGAGCAGCGCCAGCACATTGCGGCGCACGATCTTGGTGTGGATGATGTCGGTGTACACCTCGCGCTCGCGCTGCTGGCCGCCGGCCTCGATGAGGTAGCTGACCAGATAGTAGTAGGCCATCTCGTCGCGGTTCGGGGGCAGCTGGTAATCGAGTTCGTAGATGTCGTCGCCGAGCGAGCTCTTGTTCATCTTCACGTTCTGTCCGTCGATGACGATGCGCGCATCGATGCTGCCCGGCACGATCGACGTGGCTTTCTGGGTGACCCGGAGCGTGAGGGTGTAGATCTGGGAGGGATTCTCCGGCAGCGTGGTCGGCGTGAGATTCGTCAGCTGGAACTCGCAGCCCGTGAGGAGAACCAGGCCGAGCGCCAGGCCGAGCCAGAGGATGATTTTTCTCGCGGGAGAAATTCGGTTGGTATGCATTGGGTCTTTGGAGGAAAACCGGGTGGGATTGATGCGCGCTAGTAATGAGTCACTTAGCAACAGGGCAAGCCAAAGCTGAGCCGGCGGACCCGCTGGGTCTCTATGTGCACGTGCCGTTCTGTGCCTCGACGTGTGATTTCTGCGCGTTTTATCAGACCACGCCGACCGCGGATGCGGTGGAATGTTTCCTCGCCGGCGTCGAACGCGAGGCGGCGCTCGTCGCCTGGACGCGGCCGGTGACCACGGTTTTCTGGGGCGGCGGCACGCCGGGCCTGCTCGCGCCGGGCGGACTGCGGCGGCTGGGTGAGCTGGTGCGGCGCGTGGCGGGCGGGACGCCGGCCGAATGGACCGTCGAGCTCGCTCCCGCGTCCGTGACGCCGGCGCGCCTCGCGGCGTTGCGCGAGATCGGGGTCACGCGGGTGTCGCTCGGCGTGCAGAGCTTCCAGCCCGCGCTGCTGGAGGCGCTCGGCCGCCAGCACACGCGGGAGCAGGTCCTGCGCGCCTACGAGGGCATCCGTGCGGCCGGATTTGCGAGCGTCAACCTCGACCTGATGTTCGCCCTGCCGGGCCAGACGGCGGAAGAGTGGGCAGGGGACGTGCGGGCGGCCGTGGCGCTGGCGCCGGACCATCTCTCGACCTACTGCCTTACCTTTGAGGAGGACACGAAGCTCTGGGTGAAGCTCTCCGAGGGACGGGTGAAACTCGACCCCGACCACGAGGCCCGCCTCTACGAGGACACCTGGAGCCGGCTCGCCGCGGCGGGCTTCGCGCAATACGAGGTCTCGAACTTCGCGCGGCCCGGGCACGCCTGCCGGCACAATCTCCACACCTGGCACATGCACTCCTGGGTCGGCCTCGGGCCGTCGGCCGCCTCGCAGCAGGATGGCTGGCGCGGCGCGAATGTCGCCGACCTCGCGCGGTGGCGGGCGGACGTCGATGCGGGCCGGCGCGGAACGGAGGATCGCGTGGTGCTGACGCCCGCGCTGCGGGCGGAGGACGCGCTGATCTTCGGGCTGCGGATGAATGCGGGCGTCGATCTCGAACTCTGGCGCGGCCGCTGTCCGGAGGCGCCTTGGGCCGCGGTCGAGTCGCTGCTGGAGTGGCTGGTGGCGGAAGGTCTGGCGACGCGGGCTGGAAGCACGGTGCGCCTGACGGACCGCGGCCGGCTCCTCGCCGATGCCGTCGGCGCCGAGCTGATGACGGCGTTCGCGACGGACACGGAGGCGGCGATTTTATGAAGAAGCTCCTGAATGGAATGATCTGCCTTGCGGTGCTGCTGGCCGGGAGAGGGCTGGCTGCCGCCGGCGCCGCGCCCGGAGCCGGCCCGGCGCTGGTGATCCAGACGGATTTCGGCCTCAAGGACGGGGCCGTCGCCGCGATGCGCGGCGTGGCGTTCGGTGTGAGCCCGAACCTGCCGATCTTCGACCTCAGCCATGAAAACACGCCGTACGACATCTGGGAGGCGGCCTATCGCCTGAAGCAGACCGCGCCGTTCTGGCCGGCGGGAACGGTGTTCGTGTCGGTGATCGATCCGGGCGTCGGCACCGCGCGCAAATCCGTCGTGCTGAAGACCAAGAGCGGGCATTTCTTCGTCAGCCCGGACAACGGCACGCTGACGCTCGTCGCCGAGGAACTGGGCGTCGACGCGGTTCGCGAGATCGACGAGACGAGGAACCGCCGTCCCGGCTCGGAAAAGTCCTACACCTTCCATGGCCGCGACGTCTACGTGTACGTCGGCGCCCGCCTGGCGGCCGGCGTGATCCGCTTCGACGAGGTCGGGCCCGAGCTGCCGGCGCGGGTCGTGATGCTGCCGTACGAGCGTCCCCGGCTGGAGGGAAAAGCGTTGATCGGAACCATCCCCTATCTCGATTTCCAGTTCGGCAACATCTGGACCAATCTGGACGACACGCTCTTCGCCCGGCTGCAGCCCAAGGTCGGCGATCGCTTCCGCGTGACGATCGCACACGCCGGGCAGACCGTCTATGCCGGCGAGATGCCCTACGCGCGGACCTTCGGCGATGTGCCGGAGGGGGCGCCGCTGCTTTACCTGAACAGCCTGATGAACGTCGCCTTCGCCCTCAACCAGGGGGATTTCGTGAAGCGCCACGCCATCGGCTACGGCGCGGAGTGGAGCGTGCGCGTGGAGAAGCTCCCATGAGGATTCCGCTGCGGACGGAGGCGGAGGTTTCACGCAGAGGCGCAGAGAACGCAGTGGAAATCCGATCTCCGCGAACTCTGCGTCTCTGCGTGAAATTGCTGGGCTGGATTTTCCTGCCCGGTGCGCTGCTGATTGCAGCCGCGCCGGCAACGGTGGCCGACCGCATCGCGATTGTCTGGCCGACGCCGAACGACGCCTTCGCCCAGGGCCGGCCGCTGGCGTCGTTTCTGCAGGACGCCGGCTCGGGCGATCCCGAATCGGGCGGGTTCGGCTGCGTCCGCAGCAGCGGCGGTCAGTTCCACGAGGGGATCGACATCAAGGCGCTCGCCCGGGACCGGAGCGGCGAGCCCGTGGACGACATCTACGCGGCGATGGACGGCGTCGTGCGGTACATCAACATCCGTCCCGGCGAAAGCAGCTACGGCCGGTACATCGTGATGGAGCATCCGGACCTGACGCCGGCCGTCTACACGCTCTACGCCCATCTCACCCGCGTCGCGCCCGGCATTGTCGTGGGCGCCCGCGTCGGCCGCGGCCAGGTCATCGCGACGATGGGGCACTCGGCCGGCGGGTACGCGATCCCGCGGGAGCGGGCCCATTTGCATTTCGAGATCGGCCTGTGGGTCACGCGCGATTTCCAGGCGTGGTACGACGGGCGCAAGTTCGGCAGCCGCAACGAGCACGGGGTTTGGAACGGCATGAACCTGATGGGCTTCGATCCGCTCGATTTTCTCCGCCAGTACCGCGCGCGGCAGGTGGATAATTTCCAGGAGTATCTCGCCCGCCAGCCCACGGCGGTACGCGTGCGCATCGCCACCCACCGGGTGCCCGATTTCGTGCAGCGCTATCCGTCGCTGCTCACCAAACCCATGCCGCTGACCGTCGACGGCTGGGACATCCGCTTCAACTGGACCGGCCTGCCGATCGCGCTCACGCCACTCGGCGCGATGGACGTGCTCGGGCTCCCGCCGAACAAGCCGGTGCTCTCCGACGTCAGCGCCGAAATCGAGCGCCGCGAACGCTGCAAGACCCTCGTCGTTTCCCATCGCGGCTCGTGGAGCGCCGGCCGGGACCTGGAAACGGTGCTTCAGCAGCTCTTCGCGCTGCGCTAGCGCAGCGCGAAGGGCAAATTCCAAAGGCCAATGCCCAATGTTCAAAAGTCAGCGAGCGGACATCTGGCCATTGTGATTTGGGATCTGGAGTTTGAACATTCCGTGACCGTGCAGCCGCGCGGTCACGGATTCATTTGCAGCAGATAATAGCGTCCGAGCACGTCGTTCTGGTAGTCGTCGATCACCTTGACGGACGGATTGGCGGTCTCGGCGGCGAGCTGCTCCGCCGGGACGAAGCGGTAGTCGTCATCGCACTCGCGGAAGGAGTAGAACTTTCCCCGGGGAAAGATCCCCTCCGCGCCGCGGGTCACCCAGGCGGTGTGCGAATAGTAGGCGAGCAGGGGGCCGTCCTCGGGATGCAGCATCGAATTGGCCGGGAGGACGAACCCGATGTGGGGCTCGCGGTTGCCCGCGAGGTGCGGCTGGCGCACCACGGCGCGGAAGCGGTTGCCGAGCGAGCGCATCGCCTGGTCATTGATCCAGGGCCCCGGGCCGTGGGCGCGCACGCGCGCGACCTGGCCGCAGGCACTCGCGGCGGCGGCGAGCAGGACGACCGCGCCCAGGACGGCGGCGTTGCGCCGGGACAGGGCGCCCAGCCAGCGGAAGACCTGGCCGGCGGCGCCGGCGGCAAGGAGGAGCAGGGGAGGAATCCCGACCGTCAGGTAGCGCGGGTCGATGTGGTAGACCAGGACGAAGTGGGACGCCGCGAAAAGTCCGAGGAGAAACCAGAAGGGTGTGCGCTGGGCGCGGGGAACGAGGCCGGTGACGAGGCAAAGCACCGCGAACAGCACCGCCGAAGCGCAGGCGGGGTTGAAGAAGTCGGGATTCGCATACCGCGCGTAGAACGTCCGGAGGTTCAACGCGAGCCGGTGGCCGAACGCGGCCGGATTCCGCCGGATCGCCCGGAGGAGGCTTTCGCCATTTTCCACCGGGTCGCCGTAGAGCTTCAGCGCATAGATGTACCCGCTCGCCTCGGTGTCGGCCTTCGCGTCCGGTCCCGGATCGACCCAGCCCTGGCTGATATAGAAGCCATAGATTGACTTTCGGATCAGGAGTCCGTCGCGGCGGGCGGCATGGTCGGCCGCGAGGTTGTAGGAAAGAAAAAACACGAGGAAGGCCCCCGCGTACCCCGCCAGCCAGCGCCACGGCCGCCGCTGCCGCAAATGCCGCCACGCGAGGGCGAGGAAATGGACGCTGACGAACAGCGGCAGCTCCCCCCGGCACAAGTAGAGGAGTCCCCAGAGAATCCCCGAGAGGACGTACAGTCCGGGCGCCGCCCGCGGCGATGGAGCCGGGTCCCTCAGCAGCAGGAGCGCAACGTACAGCGTCGGTCCGAGGAGGAGCAGCGCCCCGAGGTGCGAATACGAGTGAAAATGGTCGATGAGCAGCGTCGTGATCCCCGGGCACGTCAGCGTGAAAAGAGCGGCGATGTGCCCGCTCGCCGTCCCCCAGAGGAGTCGCGCCGAGAGGAACAGGCTCGCCGCCAGACAGCCCAGCGCCGTCCCGCAGAAAATCTGGTAGATCAGCAGCGGATCGGCGGTCCAGAGGCGGAGGAAAGCCACCAGCATCGTCGGGAGCACCGGGCGCCAGGTCAGCGCCGATGCGTAGTCGAGGCTCGTGACGTACCTGCCATGGTCGATCACGTGCTCCGCGATGATCAGCTCGATCGCGTTCCAGGCGATCAGGGGAATGAAGTGCGCGTAGTGGAAATAGATCGCGAAGCCCGCGACGGCCCAGATCAGGGGCGTCTCGAGGAGCCAACGGGCGAGCGTGCGGGCCGGCGGGTTCACGGGGAGGGCCGGCGACGTCCGCTTAGCCCTGCGGCTTCAGCTGAGCCACGAGCGCCACGAACTCCGGATGTTTCTTCAGTCCCTCGAGGTCCGGGTCCTGCAGCATCCAGTCGAAGTCCCGGTAGCCGAACTCCACCGCCTGGCGGAGCGACCGCAGGGCGTCGGCCTTGCGGCGCGACAGCGCCAGGCTGCAGGCCAGGTTATAGTGCGCGGTCGGGTTTCGCGGCTGCAGCTTTACCAGCTTGCGGTCCATCCGGAGCCCGTCCGCGATCCGTCCCTGGCGCGTGTAGAGCCCGCCGAGAATCTCCACCACGTCGACGTAGCCCGGATCCCGGCGCAGCACCGACTCGAAGAATCCGATCTCGAAGGCGGGGTCGTGCGCTCTGTCCTTGGTGGCCATGCGGGGCGCCTCAGCCGTGGCGGGGGCAGGTGCCGGTCTGGCGGAACAGGTTGCAGCGCGCGCTGACCTGCAGCCGCTGCGAGACGGGGGTCAGGTTGAGCTTGGACGAAACCGTGCTGCCGTACCATTCCATGAACGGCGCACTGATCTCGAAGATCCGGTCGCAGTCGAGGCAGACGACCTGCGCCACCTGGGTCGAGCCGCCCTCCTGGTTCGGCGTGTAGAATTTCTCGCCCGAACCGATGTCGACTTCGCGCAGGAGGGCGCTCTCGGTCATGATCGGCAGGGTCCGGTAGACGGTCGCGCGCGAGACCGAATCGTCGATTGCCCGCGCGTAGTCCAGGAGCTGCTCCGCCGTGAAGTGGTTCTTCTGCGAGAACGCCGCGTCGAAGATCGCCAGCCGCTGGTTGGTGACGCGCAGTCCTTTTTGGGTCAGAAACTTCTTAAACTTGTCCAGCGCGACAGGGATGCTCACGGCCGCGACTGTTTCCTGCGCGTTCCCCGCCTGTCAATGCGTTTGCCGCCGGCCAAATGTTGCACGCCGTCCCGCTCGTCGGCGATTCCGGAGCAATCGTTCCCGTTCCCTTCCTCGTTCCTCGTTCTCGGCGGTTCAGAATCGAGAACGATGACGAGAACGAAGCACGAGAACGATTTCTTCCGGAGCGATTGGGCCAGGACGCCGGGGTTGGCTTTGGACGTTGAACGTTGAACGTCGGACGTTGAACGTTCCCGCCATGATCGTCGGCGTCCACCCCCTCGCGGGCTTTGACAAGCTCCTGCACTACCGCGTGCCGGAGTCCCTGCGCGCGACGGCGGCCGTGGGCACCCTGGTGCGGGTGCCGCTGCTGAACCGCATCCGGCTCGGCATCATCGGCGAAGTCGGGGCGCCGCGGGATTTTCCCGTCGACCGGCTGAAGCCCCTGGTGCAGGTGGTGCATCCCTTTCCCGCGCTGCCGCCGGACCTGCTCGGCCTCGCCCGCTGGATGGCGGGTTACTACGCCTGCGGGCTCGACGGCATCATCGAGACGATGATCCCCGCGGCGGTCCGCCGCGGCGCGGGCCTGAAGGAAGAGAAACTCCTGGGCCTGGCCCGGCGGCTCTCCGCCGACGAGCTCGCCCAGCTGGCGAAGCGCGCCCCGCAGCAGGCCAGACTCTACCGCTTTCTCGAGCAGCAGTTCCGGCCGCAGGCGCGGGCCCTCGTGCTGGCGCGCCTCGGGCTGACCGCGGCCGTCAGCCAGGCGCTGGCGAAGCGGGGCGTGCTGCGCGAGGAGACGCGGCGCATCGACCGCGTGGCCTACGCCGACGACTGGGCCCACGGCGAGCTGGTCGCCTCGCAGCCGCACGCGCTGAATCCCGGCCAGGCCGCGGCGGTGGCGGACGTCACCGCGGGTCTCGCCGCCGGGAAGTTCGGCGTCTCGCTGCTGCACGGCGTCACCGGCTCCGGCAAGACCGAGGTCTACCTGCGCGCGATCGACGCCGCGCTGCAGGCCGGCCGCGGCGTGGTTTTCCTCGTGCCCGAGGTGGCGCTGACGCCGCAGACCGTCGCGCGCCTCCGCGCCCGCCTCGAGGCGATCGCGCCCGGACACCGGGTGGTCGTCTGGCACAGCCATCTCAGCGAGGGTGAGCGCCTGGACGGCTGGCTCGCGCTCGCCACGGGCGAGGCCCGGGTGGTGGTCGGCGCGCGGTCCGCGGTTTTCGCCCCGGTGCAGAATCTCGGGCTCGTAGTCGTGGACGAGGAGCACGAGCCGGCCTACAAGCAGGACGAGACTCCGCGCTACCACGGCCGCGACGTGGCCGTCATGCGCGCGAAGCTCAACGGCGCCATCTGCCTGCTCGGCTCGGCCACGCCCTCGCTCGAGAGCTACGCGAACGCCCAGGCCGGGAAGTACCGGCTGCTCCAGCTGCTCCAGCGCGTGGACGACCGGAAGCTGCCGCACATCGACATCGTGGACCTGCGCATCGAGGCCCTGCGCCAGCGGACGCTGCCCGCGCTCTCCCGCGCGCTGGTCGACGCGATGCGCGGCCGGCTGGACCGCCGGGAGCAGGCGATCCTCTTCATCAACCGCCGCGGTTACTCGTCCTCCATGCTCTGCACCAAGTGCGGACACGTGGAGGAATGCCCGCACTGCAGCATCGCGCTGACCTATCACCGCACCGACGAGACCCTGCGCTGTCATCTCTGCGGCGAGACGCGTCCGGCCCCGCCGCGCTGCCCCAAGTGCGGCGCCCCGGACATCCGCTGGCGTGGCCTCGGCACGCAGCGCGTCGAGGAGGCCGTGCGCCGGGCGCTGCCGCGCGCGCGGGTGGAGCGGATGGACACCGACGCGATGGCGAAGAAGAACCGCTTCCGCCAGATCCTCGGCGATTTCCGCGCGGGCAAGATCGACGTGCTCGTCGGGACCCAGATGATCGGCAAGGGCCTCGACTTCCCCAACGTCACGCTCGTCGGCCTGGTGGATGCCGACCTCTCGATGCACGTGCCCGACTTCCGCGCCAACGAGCGGACCTTCCAACTCCTCGTGCAGGTGGCCGGCCGGGCCGGCCGCGGCGACCGGGCGGGGGAGGTGATCGTGCAGACCTTCACGCCGCAGGCCGGTGCGATCCAGTTCTCGCGCCACGCCGACTACGCGGGCTTTGCGGAGACGGAACTGCAGATCCGACGGGAGTTTCACTATCCGCCGTACCGCCATCTCATCCATCATCTCTTTCGCGGTCCGAACCCGGAGAAGCTGAAGTTCTTCGCGGAGCAATGGGCGCGCACCGTCGAGCGCGAGTTCGGCGACCGCCTGGAACTGCGCGGCCCGTCGCCGTCGCCGATCGAGAAGATCAAGGACGAGTACCGCTGGCAGCTCTGGTACTTCTGCGCCGCGCCGACCAGGGTGGTCCCGCGCCTCGCCGAGCTCCGCGCTGCGTTCGCGTGGCCGGACGACCTCACACAGGTCCTGGACGTCGATCCGGTCAACCTGGGTTAGGGAGCAGGATTTTCATTGCGGGAGGGAAAGTCCGAAGCGGTTTCGCGCGAAGGCGCAGAGGCGCGAAGCACGGAGGAAGCCGACTCCGCTGTCATCCCTTTGCGTCCTGGCGCCTTGGCGCGAGAGCTTCCGCGCCCGAAAGGAATGGAATGGAGATGAAATTCCGTTGTGTCTCCCTGTTGCCGGAGTGAAACAGCAGGGAATCCTCGGAAATCCCTCATCGCTCCTATGAAAGACGCAACTCCTCCGGATTTGGCCTCGGCACTGAAAGCGGCCGACTTGGGTGAATTTTTTGCGGAATGCACCGACGCCCACCGACGGGAGTACCTGCGGTGGCTCGGGGAAGCGAAGCGCCCCGAGACGCGGGCGACCCGGATCGTCAAGACGGTGGAGATGCTGGCCGCGAAGCAGGCGGAGGAAGCGGCGCGGGCGGCGAAAAAACGGCGGTGAGGGGAGGAGCCCGTTCGCTGCGGGCCGTCGGCGGCAGCCTCGGAGGATGAGAATCTTCTATTGGGTGATGGGTGGACTGCTGGCGGCGCTCGGGTTGCGCGGGCTGTGGGGCGCATGGACCGTCGACAACCCGTGGTCCGACGTTGCGCTCTTCGGGCCGGCCGCCGCCAGCGGCGGCATCCTGCTCTGGGCGGCCGCGCGGAACTTCCGCGGGCACTGGGCGCTGCCCATCGCGCTGATCCAGCTTTCGTCCCCCGGCGCCATCCTCTCGCTGATGCTCGACGACCACGCGGGCGCGGAGGCGCATTTCGACGCGATCGTCACGACCGGCGTGGCGGCCGCCTTTGGTCTGCTGCTCCTCGTCACGGCCTGGCGCTTCGATCGGATGACCAGGATCGCGGCGCGCGGGTGACGCGCCGGCTGCTCCTCAATCCACACCCCCCGTCGCTTGGCGCCACCTCTCTTGATGGAGGGGAGCCTGATTCGGGCTCCCCTCCATCAAGAGGGGTGCCCGCAGGGCGGGGTGCGTCGGCCCGCACTAAGCCCGGTATTGGAAACGCGGCAGACGGAGAGGGTGCACTGAAAGAATGCGGCGCGGCCCTCCGTTTCGGAGGGGAACATCCCGACATGTTTCCACCGCGAAAAATCCTGGCGTTCACGCTGATCGAAATCCTCGCCGTGATCGCGATCATCGCGATCCTTGCGGGCATCCTCATTCCCACCACGGTCGGCGCCCGCACGGCGGCGAACCGGGCACGCACACGGATCCAGTTTGCCCAATGGGCCGCCGCGATCGAGGCCTTCCGGCAGGAATACGGCTGCTATCCGGAGTTCGACGTCTCGGGCAAGGTCAATGGCGGGGCGGCCGCCCGTCCGGACGCGCTGCATCCGTTCCACGACCTGCTCGCCGGCCGGCGCCGCGACGGCTCGGGCTTGCCTGCGGCCAGCGCCGCCTGGCCGGCGCCCGAGGCGCAGAATTTCCGGCGGATGCCCTTCCTGGTCTTCGCGGAGGGCGAGCTGTTTCCCGCGGGCGAGGCCGATCCGGCCTTGCGCGGTTTGCTGCACGACGGATTCGGCAATACCGACATTGCCGTGCTGGTGGACCGCAACCTGGACGGTGTGATCGACACTCTCGACTACCCTGAGCTTCCCCGCGTTGCCCCGTCGGGTGCCGGCGGCGGGGCGCTTTTCCCGGGAAACGGTGATTTTCCGGCCGGCCCGGGTGGAGGCGTCAGGGCCGGAGCGATCTTTTATGCCGCGCCGCCGCGTGCGGCCGATGCCTCGCAACTCATCCTCAGCTGGAAATGATCCCGTCCGACCTCAGCCGGCGGAATTCCGGATTCACCTTGATCGAACTCGTGGCGGTGATCGGCCTCGTGGTCCTGCTGGCCGGGGGGGTCGGGTTGGCCTTCGAACGTGGTGCAGGCCGCGGCGTGGCCCTGCAGTCAGCCCAGGCCGAGATGGCTGCGCTCCTGCAGGCGGCGCGGAGCCGGGCGGTGTTGCGTCAGGCGCCGGTGAGGTTGTTCGTCGCCGCCGAGCCTCCGCCGGGCGGAGATTCCGCGCGCTATCTGCGGGGCCTGCGGATCGCCGGCGAGGAACCGGTGGGATCCGGACGCTGGGTCTCCACGACGGAGCCGGTCAGCCTGCCGCGCGAAACCTTCGTCGTCCCGCCGGTGGTCGCGGCCAATCTGCTGGCGCCGGGAGCGACCTGGCCGACGGGTGCCGGCGCGCCGCTATCGACGCTGCTGGGACCGACGGAGGTTCTCGTCGACGGCGTCTCCGAAAAGTCGCTCTACCTCGAATTCGAGGCGGACGGAGACGTGGATTCATCGACCTCGCAGATCGCCCTCATCACCGGTGTCCAACCGTCGCCACAGCTCTCTCCGGTTTTCAACGATCCCGCCGGCGCGCGCGGCATCCGGCTCCGCCGAAGCGGCTCCATCGGACTGATCAACGCTGCCGGCGACTTTTAGTCATGCCCTTTGGAGTGTCGCCTGTTTCCCCTGCGGCATGGCCTGCCTCCCGACCCACCGGCTTTTCGCTCATCGAGGTCGTCGCCGCGATCGGGATCTTCGCCGTGGGTGTCGTTGCGATGCTCGGCCTGTTCGCGTCCGCCGCCCGGTCTGCGCGGGACCGTGGCGACGCCGAAGCGGCCGTCGCTGCCGCGACCGCCCTGGGCGGACGGCTCCGGGCCGAGCCGTTTGAAGCGGTGGCCGGCTGCCTCCAGGACGCCGCGGACGTGCAGGCGCAGGGGACGGATTCCGCCTATGACTTCACCCGTGACGACCGCCTGTTCTTCGCCAATCGCCCGGGCGACCGGATGGGCCGTCGCGCCGATCCGGAATGGAACGCGGGCGACGCGGAGAAGTATTTCGAATTCACCCTGCTCCGGAACGAGGAACTCTCACCACGGGAGAACGACGCCATGGCGCCGTGGCTCGCGTTCACCCTCCGCGTTCGCTGGCCGGCTTTCCTGCCGGGATCCGGGAAGGTCGCGCCGCGGACGCAGTCCCGCATGCTTTTCCTTCCGGCGTCGGTCCGGCGCTAGGCGGAGCCTTTGGAGCCCGAGCATGAAGAGAGCGAGTTCGAATCGTCCGGCATCTGTCGACGCGGCTTTCACCCTGCTGGAACTGCTGATTGCGGCAGCGCTGACGGCCCTGCTGGCGGGCGGGGCGCTCGGTATTTCCAGCCGGATGCTGTCGAGCTGGACGCGTGACGTCGGCTCCTCGCCGGCCCGGGCGTCGGCGCGGGTGATCCTGGATCGGCTGACGCTCGATTTGCAGTCGGCGCTGTACCGCGACGATGGGAAGGTCTGGCTGGCTGTCTCGGTGTTGGACAGCTCGGGTAACTCAGGGCTCTGGCAATCGGCCCCGCGCGAAAAACCCGGGGGAGCCGGTGCCGGCTCGCTGCGGCTCGGCGACTCGAAGCTGGCGGACACGCGTTACGGGAAAGCCGGCGCCTGGCTGCGATTTTTCACGAACGTTCATCCGGCCGGTGGAGAAGCGCAGGGGCCGGCCGCTCCCACGGCCGTTGCCTATCAGATCATCCGGCACGCAGCGGGGGACAACCCGGCTGGAGCCGAGAAGCGTTATCTTCTCCATCGGACCCTCGTGCGGGCGGAGGAGGCCGACGGACGACCGGGAGCGCTCGAAGCGGGATTCGACCTGATGCCGGGGAACGGATACGGGAGTTACGGGACACCCTCCCTTGGCACCAACGACGGTGCTCAAGCCGGCGATCCGTTCCAGCTCACGCGCCCCGGCGACGGCGGCAGCGTCCTGGGAGAAAACGTCATCGACTTCGGGGTGCGCCTGCATTGCTGGCTGCCGGGGGGAGGATTGCAGCGGATATTCCCGGTCGATGAAAACGATCTCGATCATTTCGCGGCCGGGCCCGCCTCGACTCGCGGGGGATCGGAGCGTTTTCCGCAGGTGGCGGATGTGATGGTGCGCATCCTGACCGATGAAGGCGCCCGCCAGATCGCCGCCTTGGAATCTCCCTCCAGCCAGCTGGGCGCCCGGCCGGCGGCGTACGCCACGGATGCCGAATGGTGGTGGAGCCTGGCTGACGCGAACTCGGACGTGTTCACGCGCCGCATCCTGCTTTTTTCGCCCTCGCCATGAACGCCGCGCCGAAACCCCGTGACTCCGGCTTCGCGCTCATCGTGGCGATCCTGCTGCTGGCGTTCCTTGCACTGCTGCTGCTTTCGCTCACCACCCTCATGCGCATCGACAGCGGCAGCGCGGGAAACCTCCGGAAGCAGGCCGAAGCCCGGCAGAACGCATTGCTGGCCCTCGATCTGGCCGTTGGGCACCTGCAGCGCACGGCGGGACCGGACGGCCGGGTCACGGCGAACGCCGAGGCCCTCGGGCTCGCCCATCCGCATTATACGGGGGTGTGGGACGCGGCCGCCGATTCCGCGGCTCCGCTCACCTGGCTGGTGAGCGGAAACGAAGGCCGGGATCCGATGGCGGTGACTCCGGCGAACTCTTCGGGCGACGCGGTGGAACTCGTCGGCCGGCAGACAAGCGGACGGACCGCCGACGTCATGGTGCCACGACAGTCCGTGGTGGATCCCAGCCGGCCGGGCACGAGCCGCGCTGTCGCGGGACATTACGCCTGGTGGATTGGCGATCAGGGCATCAAGGCGCCGGTGGCGCTGCGGGACGACACCTCCGCGATCGACTATGTGCCCTACGATTCGGCGCGACGGCAGCGACTGCCCGGGCAGCAAATCGGGCGCGGGCCCGGCGTTCCGGACTTCGAGGTGTCCGACGGGGAGAACGCCGCGAAGATCCGCGGCCTCGCCGCCTTCAATCAGATCGCGTTTCTCCGGAAGCCTGACGGAACCGCCTTGGGAGTCGCCGCGCTGCGCGAGCACTACCACGATTGGTCGCCGGACAACCTGGCCGTGCTGGCGGCGACCCGGCCTGGAGGTTTGCGGCGGGACCTTTCGGTCGCTCCGGGCCTGCTGGGCGGCGCCTTTGCGGCCTGGGCCGATTACCGGGCGTATCTTGAGGATCCTTCCGCTCCCGCGCCGCCGCCGCCGTCGCCCGCTTATGCCGGCGATCCGTTGCGGCGCAGGCATCGGCTGACGCCGCCGGCCGAAGCGGGCGGAATCACGCACGGTGTGTGGCCAATCCTCACTTATTTTCTCCTGACGTTCAACGTGCGCACGCAGTCCGGCTCGAGCGCGACGAAGCCGCTCGAGGTGCGGGCGCGCTGGATGTTCACCCTGTGGAATCCCTACACGAGCGCGCTGGTCCCGGAGAACCTCAGGATGGAGATCACGGGCCTGCCGGCGGCACTGCAGGTGGTCGACGAGACCGCCGGCTCCGTCGCCGCGACGATCTCGCTGCCCGCGGCGTACGGCTCGCCGCTGCGGATCAGCCTCCCGTGGGATGCTAGCGTGCCCGACGCGGACCGGCAGTCCTGGCTGCCGGGAAGGGTCTATACCTGGACGGCGCTCGAGGATCTTTCGGGTGTGCCGCCGCCGGCGGGCCGCGCCAGTCGATTTTATTCCCGCAACCTGAGCGCCGATGCGGGGCAGGGTGTGACGCAGGGGATTCCGGGCACGGCGGTGGACGGCGACCATGTCTGCCATCTTTCCGTCACGGCTGCGCAGGAGCTCGCGGCCCGGCTGTGGGTGGTGCGCCCCGGCGGCGACCTCGCGCTGGCGACCTTCCACTCGCCGGCATTCGCCGGTTTCACGACGACACCGCACAAAGTCAGCTCGGGCACCTATCAGTTCAGCTACCTTTTCCGGCTGGCCGAAAGCCTGGACACACCGGCCGCGCCGGGAGCCTGGCTGCAAGATTCCGCCGGCGACCTGCGCCGGAGCGACCTGGGTGCGGATGCGTTCGTGACGGGCCCAAACGGAAACCGGCCCGAATTGTACGAGAACTACGCAACCATTTCCGCACCCGACCGGCTCTGCGACCGCGCGGCGAACGGCGTCTCATACAACGAGGACGCGCCGCTCTTCGAGCTGCCGCGCGCACCGCTGCTCTCGCTCGGCGAACTGCAGCATCTCGCGCTGGCGGGCCTGCCGCCTTTTTCGATCGGCCATCCGCGGAGCGGGACTGCCGTCCTCGGCGGCATCCCCGCGTTGGAGCTGTTCGACCGCTTTTATTTTTCGGGATTGGCCGCGGGGGTCGACTGGTCGCCGGGAAAACCGCTGCCGAATCCCCGGCTCCAATTGCCGGCGCACAAATCCGATGGAAGCGCGGTAAGCCGGGCCGACCTGGCCGCGGCGGATGGCAGCGGAGGGGCGAGATACCTGCTGCAGGGTGGCGCCTTCAATCTCAACTCGGTCAGTCGCGACGCCTGGGCGGCGGTGCTGCGCAGCGTCCGGTTTCCCGGAACAACGTCCTTCGACTACCTCGACGCGGCCGCGTCCACCGGAACGGGGGGAGACGGCAGCGTCCGCGTGGCCGCCGTGACCGCGGCGCAGTTTTTCCGCTTCCCACAGTCGGCGCCGGAAACCGGAAAGGCGGATGATCCCTGGGGCTCTTCGACCTATGCCGCCAGCACGACCGTTCCGCCGGCGCCGCCCAGCACTCCGTCACTGGCCAACACGCAGCTTTTTCGACGCGGCTTCCGATCGCTCTCCCCGGCCCAGGTGGAGAGGCTGGCGGAGTCGATTGTCGCGCTCAATCGCGAGCGGCAGATGACCGCGGGACCCTGGCGGACGCTCGCCGGGTTTTTGGGACCTGATCCGGCCTATGCCGACGAGAATGGCCGGCCGACCAGCCTGCTGGAGCGCGCGATCGCCACGGCGGGGCTCAACGGCTCGATACCGGAGTTCAGCTCCCAGTGGCTGACGCAGGCGGACATCCTGACCGCCCTCGCTCCGGTGCTTTTCACGCGGTCCGACACGTTCGTCATTCGCACTTACGGCGACGTCTCCAATCCGGTCACTTCCGCGGTCGAGGGACGCGCCTGGGCGGAGGCAGTGGTGCAGCGAACGCCTGTGTATGTCGATCCGGCCGATCCGGAGGACATGTCCCCGCCGATGCTCCGCCCGCTGAACTCCGCCCTGGGGCGGCGGTTCCGGATCGTCGATTTCCGATGGCTCACCGCGGCCGATATCTGATGCGAGTGACCTGCGCGGTGCTCATGGCGCTGGGATTGGCGCCGCGGATCCCGGCGGCATCGATCCCGGCCCAGCCGGAGCGAACGGTGCATTTCAGCGTATTTTCCGCCATTCCCATCACCGATTTGTGCTTTCTTCCGCAAAGGGGCTCATCGCCGCGGCCGGTGGAATTTTATCCGACGGCGCGTTCGCCCGCCTACGAATACCGCGGCTCCGACGTGCTGGAATTTCGACAGGGGCCCGCAACGGCGGACACCGATTTTAAGGCGCGCGCACTCTTGGCGCAGGTGAGCATGCCACCGGGCCTCCTCCATGTTCTTTTGTTGTTTGTCCCGCTCGTTCCGGCACCGGCGACCGGTCTGCGCTATCGGATCGAAGTCATGGACGATGGCGGGGCCAGCCATGCGGCGGGCGGCCTGCGGATCGCGAATTTCAGCGGCCGTGCGCTCGGCGGCACCATCGACGGCCGGCCGCTTGTCCTGAAGACGGGGCTCAATCCGGTGCTGGGCGTCGGTCGTTCGGCGGCTGTCGCGCTGCGCACCCCATTCCGTGGCCGCAGTTATCCGGCTTTCACGGAGACCGTCGAACTGGCACCGGGCGAGCGGGCGCTGCTGATCCTGTTTCCTCCGTATCGCGCCGGATCCCTCGAGGTCCAGTCGCGGCTGCTCTTGGATCGTCCACCTTCGCCTGAATTGCTCCCGGGCAAACGCTGAGGAACGAAGCGCGATCCAAGACGACCGACGAGTCCCGGTTTCGCCTCGTCCGAGCTCCTGTGCAACATTTCCGCCCGAATTTCCGAAAACTCCGACCGGCGGGAAATGCCGGTCAGTTGCCGGCGGCCTGTTGCTGCTGGAGCGCCTGCAGGGCCTGGAGCTGTTCGGGGCCGAGGACGGTGGAAGCCTGGCTCACGGTGTCGGGGGTGATCCGGCTGCCGGTGGGAAGGCGCATGGCGGACGGAGTCGTGCGGGCGAGGATTTGCACGAGCAGGGCGGCCTCGTCGTCGGTCAGGGGCGTGGGGCTGGACTGCAGGGTCTGCTGCAGCTGGTCGACGACCATCCGCTCGGGCAGCGTCTGCCGATCCTGCCGGTAGGCCTGGTAGACCGCGTCACCGAACTGCGCCTGGAGCTGCGTGCCGAGATTGGCTTCCGTCGCGGCCAGCACCTGCGAGACCAGTTCCGGATTGTTCGCCAGCTGGTCGCGTCCGCCCGGCGGCAGCGCGTTGACGGCGTCCAGGACGGCATTGTCAAGGAGCCCGCGGAACTGCGCCGCCTGGTCGGGCGTGAAGTTGAGGCGGCGGAAGAGGCCGTTGTAATAATTGCTGAACAAGCCGCCGTCGCTCGCGAATATCGCCTGGATCTGCGGTGGCACGGGGAGCGCGGCGATCGGGGGCTGCGGCGCGGCGTCGGGCGGAGTTGCAGCGGCCTCTGCGGCCGCTGGCGGCGGGGCCGGCGCGTCCGCCGGGACGGCGGCGAGGGCGGCCGGCTCCGCGGCGGCCGTCCGCACGGGGGTGTCGGCGATCTTGCGCGCGGGGGCGGGCGCCCGTTTCTGCCATCCGGCTTCGGCGGCTCCCGCGGGAGCGGCGGCTTCGCCGGCTTTCCGGTGGTTCCAGGCCAGCCAGCCTCCCGCGATCGTGATCAATCCGAAAAGGACGATGAGACCGTTTCTCCCGAAGTTCACAGCAGGATAAGGTGAGCCGGCGCCGATGGAGTCAAGTGGCCGGCAGGAATCAGGAGACGGGAGTCGGACGGGAGAGGTTTCGCGCCAAGACGCGGGGACGCGAAGATCGGCGGGAGAGTGCCGCCACCCTTTCCTCCGGTTCGATCTCTGCACCTCCGCGTCTTGGCGGGAAATCCTTCCGGATTCCCCGCAGCTTGACGCGAAGCGCGGGGGGCTTCTGCATGGCGCCTCTATGCGAATTCGCGCCTTCCAGGGACTCGTTCCGCAGCCCGCGCATGCCGCCGAGGTGGCGTGCGTCCCCTACGACGTCGTCAATGCCGCCGAGGCGGCGGCCCTGGCCGCGGGCCGCCCGCGCAGCCTCCTGCACGTGGACCGGGCGGAGATCGACCTGCCGGCCGGGACCGATCCCTACAGCGCGGCGGTCTACGCGAAGGCGCGCGAGAATTTCCTGCAGCTCCAGCGCGACGGCGTGCTCGTCCGGGAGTCCGGGCCGTGCCTCTACGTCTACCAGCAGCAGATGGGCGCGCACCGGCAGCGCGGGCTCGTGGCGGTCTGCCACGTCGAGGACTACGACGCCGGGCTGATCAAGAAGCACGAGAAGACGCGCAAGGACAAGGAGGACGACCGCACCCGCCTGATCGACACCCTCGGCGCCAACACCGGCCCGGTGTTCCTGACGTATCGAGATGAGGCCGCGGTCACTGCGCTGGTGGAGGCGAAGGTGAAGGAGCCGCCGCTGCACGATTTCACCGCGCCGGACGGCATCCGGCACACCGTCTGGCGGGTGGCGGGCGGCGCGGACTGGGTGAAGGCCTTCGGCAAGGTGCCGCTGACCTACATCGCCGACGGCCATCACCGCGCCGCGAGCGCGGCCCGCGTGGCGCGGCTGCGCCGCGAGAAGAACCCGCAGCACACAGGCAGCGAGGACTACAACTGGTTCCTCTGCGTGCTGTTCCCGGCCAGCGAGCTGAAGATCCTGCCGTACAATCGGATTGTCTTCGATCTCAACGGACGGAAGCCCGCGGATTTCCTCGCCGCGGTGAAGGAGAAGTTCGGCCTGGAGGAGAAGGCGTCGCCGGCGCCCGACGGCGTCGGCCGCGTGAGCATGTATCTCGGCGGAAAATGGTACGGGCTCCGTTGCCCGGTGGATCCGCAGGCGGACCCGGTGGGACGCCTGGACGTGAGCGTGCTGCAGGACAAGCTCCTGGCGCCGGTCCTCGGCATCGACGATCCCCGCACGAGCAAGCGCATCGATTTCGTCGGCGGCATCCGCGGCCCGGGCGAACTGGTGAAGCGCGTCGACGCGGAGGGCGGCGTGGCGTTCTCGCTCTATCCCGTGACGATCGGCCAGCTCATGGATATCGCCGACGCGGGCCAGATCATGCCGCCGAAGAGCACCTGGTTCGAGCCGAAGCTGCGGTCGGGGTTTTTCATCCACACCTTCTGAGCGGAGGCGCTGAAACGCGGGCCCTGGCCATGAGCTCGGACGCAACGTCCAACGTCCGACGCTCAACGCCCAACATTCAAGAGCGGAGCCTGCTGCAGCTTGGCGTTGAACGTTCAACGTTGGAGGTTGGACGTTGAACGTTGCGGCTGCGTTCCGGCTTAGGCCGGGACGCGCCGCTGCAGTCCGACCAGCAGCGTCAGGAGATAGAGCAGGGCGGCGAGGAAGAAGAGGGCGTGCAGGCCGATGAGCATGGACGAGAGCTCCAGCACGCCGCCCACGACGGCGCCGATGACGTTCCAGCCAAAGGCGGTGTTGGCATCGTCCCGGGCGCCGAAGCGCGCCGCGAACGCCAGGCCGGCGCAGCTGACCGGCACGCCGCAGACGAGGACCGCGAACAGGATCCGCGGCAGCTCGGCGGCCGGGGCCAGCGTGCGGAGCGGCAGCAGCGCGGCGACGAGGAGCGACACGATCACGCCCGCGAGCGCGTAGCGCGCATCGATCCGGCGCCGGGCGGCGGCCAGGGTCGACACGAGCAGGGCGAAGAGCAGCGCGGCGAAGACGATCGCGCTGGTGCGCCAGGTGGCGCCGAAAATCAGGTTCATCTCGGTGACGAAGCTCGTTTCGACGAGCAGGAAGGCGGCGCCGAAGAGCATCATTTCCACGTCGATCCGGCCCCGGAGCACCGCCTGGCGCAGCGGGGCGGAGATCGTCAGGAGGAAGAGGAGCGAGATCCCGATCACCACCGCGCCGATGGAGAAATAGAATCGCGGCACGGACGGCTTCTCCATGTAGAGATAGGGCCAGTCGTCATTGGGGGCGAACGCGGGCCGCTGGGGGAAAGTCATGTCGCGGAAGAGCGGATCGCTGGCGAGGTGGGCGAAGCCGGGACCGGCCAGGTACAGGCGGTTGAACACGGCATGCCGGCCGCGCGAGACGAGCGGCGGCGCATCGAAGGCCTGGTAGAGAATGGCGATGAGGTGCTCCTCGATGTAGATTTCCTGCACCATGAACATCAGCGCCAGGCCGCCGCCGGGCGCCAGCCGGGCCTTGGCGGCGCGCACGCTCTCGAGCGTGTAGACGAAATTGTCGAGCCGGACATTGCCCAGCGCGGACAACCGGGTCATCGAATCGAGCGTGCCGAAGATGATGAGATCGAACGTGAGGTCGGTGCTTTCGAGGAAGGCGCGCGCGTCGGTGTTGTGGACGATGACCCGCGGGTCGCTGTAGGGCCTGGCGGGGTGGATGGTGCGGCCGATCTCGAGGATGACCGGATCGATTTCCACCGCGTGCACTTCCGGCACGCCCGCGTCGAGCAGCACGGCGACGTCGTTGCCGGTGCCGGCCCCGAGCACGAGCGCCCGGCGCGGCAGCGGCCGCATGTTCAGCACCGGGATCTGATAGCCGATGCGCATCGATTCCCGGGTGAACGTGTCCCTGCCGGGCGCGTGCTCGCGCAAGTCCATCATGACCTGGTGCAGCGAACCGTTGGTCAGGACGCTGATTCCCCCCGATTCATCGGGCGGCGCGAGATCGATGGCATAATACGGACTGTACCAGCGGGCGTGATCCGTGGTCTGGACAAGCGCGAGCGCCGCCAGCGCCGGGAGCAGGAAGGCCAGCCGGATGGGCGCACGGACCGGCACCGAGAGGAACGCCGCGGCCAGGGCGGTGGCGAACCACCAGACCGGACGGACGCCGCCGGCGGAAAATCCGAGGAACACCAGCACGCCGGCGAGGGAACCGAGGAGGTCGAGCGCATAGCCGGCGAGGGTCCGTCCGCCTTCCTGGAATCGGCGGATGCGTCCCGCAATCGCGCCGCCGAGCGGCATGAACGTCAGCGCCACCAGGCCGAAGACCAGCGCGATGGGCAGGATGACGCCTTTGACGACGGGCGCGTCATGCGGCAGGTCATAGTAGAGCAGCCACAGGTGGTCGCCGGTGCCTTCGGCCGTGAAGGCGATCCGGCCCAGGCCAAGGCCGAGACCGACGACGGCCAGCACGCCGGCGCCGAGGAGCGCGCTGCTGCGCGAGCGGAGAAGGGCGCCCACGCCGAGTCCGAGGAAGGCGGCGATCAGGACCAGGTTCGGAAAATAGGCGATGACACGGACGTGTCCCGGCAGCCAGCGGATGAGCGCCAGCTCGAGGAGGAGCGCCGCGAACGAGGCCGCCAGCAGTTCCCGGCCGGCCCGAGGGAGAGGAATGGTGGCGGGCGAAGCGTGCCCGGGGATTTCCGAAAGCGGCTGCGCGGTCACGGCGCAGCGGTCAGGAAGAACGTTTGCGGAGCAGGTCGCGGATTTCCTCGAGCAGGACCTCCTGGCGGGGCGGGGGCGGGGGCACGGCGGGGGCGGCGGGCTGCTCGTGCTGGCGGCGCAGGCGGTTGATGAGCTTCACGACGACGAACATCGAGACGCCGACGATCAGGAAGTTGATGAGCGTGTTGATGAACACGCCGAAATTGAGCGTCACCGCGCCGGCCTCGGTCGCGTGCGCGAGGGTGTCGTAGGGCGGGGGCGCCTTCGTGCCGGGCTTCAACATCACGAAGAGACTGCTGAAATCGACACCGCCGATGAGGAGGCCGATCGGGGGCATGATGACGTCCTTGACCAGCGAGTTGACGATGCCGCCGAACGCGCCACCGAGAATGACGCCGACCGCGAGGTCGACGACGTTCCCCTTCATGGCAAATTCCTTGAATTCCTTCAGCATGGGAGTGCCCTCAGACTGTCCGCGTCGGCGAGGAATGGGAAGGGATTATTTCCGGGGACATGCCACCGGTGAAAATCCGATTCGCCGGCTCAGGGTTCGAGCTTGGCCTTGGCCTCGGGCGGCACCGTGAGCCTGGTGGTCCCGACGTCCTTCAGGTCGACGGTCACGGTCTGGGTCGTCTTGACGTTTTTGCCGCCGCGGGCGGGGCCGACGGTGACGATGCCCGTGAGCTGCACTTCGTAGCGGGAGAGCATGCCATTGCTGATCCAGAGCTTGAACGCCCCCGCGGCCTGCACCGGCGTCACCTCGTCCTGTCCGGGCGGGAGGAGGAGGAGCCGGGCCGCGGTGTCGGACAGCTGGCCGCTGACGATATCGCCGTCGACCCGGAGACCGGCGCAGCTTGCGATGATGATGCCGATATCCTCGTGGGGGAGACTGACGGCGAACTTCAGCGGGAGGTCGTTGACCAGACCCCGCCGCCGGCCCGAACCGGTGCGGGCGGTGGGACGGCTGGCGAGCTCCTCGGGCGTCAGCCAGCCCTCCGCGGTTTCGACGACATGCTTCTCGTCATCCTTGAAGATCGCGAGCACCTCGCTGTCGCTGCTGCCGCGGCCGACCTGCCCGCGCATGCCGGGATTCGCGGGCATGGCGATATTCGCGGGCACGGTGACCTGCGTGTAGCCGCCCACGAGCGTCTTTCCCTCGATCGTGTAGGAGCGGGCGTCGCGCACGACGGTGGCGGTCCAGCTGTAGCCGGGCTGATCGGCGAGCTTCATGGCGGCCACGATGGCCGCGTCCGTCGGGCTGGCGGAAACGACGCCCGCGGCGAGGAGCAGGGCGGCGGCGCCGCAAAGGACGGGGTGCTTCATGACAGGGCGCGGCGGGAGCCAAAATCTGGCAGGCGGGCGGCGTCCGCAGCAATGCGGAAGTGCCGCCTTTCGCGATTGGCTTCCGCGCGGCGGCGGCACTCAATGGAGGTTTCCCTTTTCCCGGCGCCCGGCCCTCCGCATGATCACGATCCTCCTCCTTTTCCGCTGGCTCTGCGGACGCCTCATCGTCGGCGCCCTGATCGCCGGCCTCGGCGTGATCGCCCTGGCCCTTTGGCTGTTCATGCACGATGCCGGGGACTTCGAGGCCACGCACACCCGGCGCCTGACCTCCCTGGCGGGGCAGAAGACCGACCTCCAGTACAAGATGGCGGACCTCGCCCGGCGCCGGGACGCGACCGCGAACGAGATCGCGGCGGAGCAGGCGCGGGCGGCGCAGGCGGACAAGGTCATTGCCCAGTTGCACGACCTCGAGAGCACCTGGGACCGTCTCGTCGGCAATCCCGCCCAACAGAAGGCCAACGCCGAGCAGATCGCGCACATGGAGGAGGTGCGCGCCTCCGCCCAGACCAAGGAGGCCGCGCTCCGGGAGGATGCGAAGCGGCAGGTCTGGGAACGCGACGGGATGGAGCTGGCGCAGCAAAAAATCGAGGACGACATCACCTTTGCCAAGAACCACGACACCCCGATCTGGCACTACCTCGGCCAGGCGTGGGACCGGTCGGGCACAGTCGTTGAGGTGGGGCTCGTGCTTTATTTCTTCCTCCTGCTGCTGTTCGCCCCGAAGCCCAAGGAAGGCTGAGCCGCCGCCGGGGTGGCGGAACGTCCAACGTTCCGCGAATACGGGAAAAAGGCCGGGCGGCTCCTTCCTTGAACGTTGAAAGTTGAACGTTGGACGTTGAACGTTGCCCCATGTCCGTCTCCGCCTCCTCTCCGCTCGGCGCCCTCTTTGACTGGGACGGCGTCATCATCGATTCGTCCCGCCAGCATGAAGGCAGCTGGGAGCGCCTGGCCGAGGAAGAGAAACGGGCGCTGCCGGAGAACCATTTCAAGCTCGGTTTCGGGAAAAAGAACGAGTGGATCATCCCCAACCTGCTCGGGTGGTCGGCGGACGCCGCCGAGGTGCACCGCCTTTCCCTCCGCAAGGAGGCGCTCTACCGGACGATCGTGCTCGAGCGCGGCCTGGAGGCGTTGCCGGGCGTGCATGTGTTTCTCGAGCGACTCCGGGCGGCCGGAGTGCCCTGCTGCATCGGCTCCTCCACGCACCGGGAGAACATCGCCACGATCATCCATGTGCTCGGCCTGGAAAAGTTCTTTGCCGGCATGGTGACCGCCGAGGACGTCTCCCACGGCAAGCCGCACCCGGACGTCTTCCTGCGGGCCGCGGCGAAGATCGGGCGCGAACCGGCGCGCTGCGTGGTGTTCGAGGACGCCTTCGCCGGCATCGAGGCGGCGCATGCCGGGGGCATGAAGGTGGTCGGCGTCGCGACGACCCACGCGCCGGAGCTGCTCCACGGCCGGGCCGACCGCGTGGTGCGGCAGCTCGACGAGCTGGAGGTGGCGGACCTGGCGGAACTGGTGGGAGTCTGACGCACCCGGATCCGCCCCGGCGCCATCGGCGTTTTACTTTCCCGGTTTCCGGGTTTCCCTCCTTGGCAACGATGCTTTTCAAGCTCAGCTCCGAGTACCAGCCCACCGGCGACCAGCCGCAGGCGATCGACCGGCTCGTCGCCTCGATCGAGGCCGGGAACCGCCATCAGACGCTGCTGGGCGTGACCGGCTCGGGCAAGACCTTCACGATGGCGAATGTCATCGCGCGCTGCGGACGCCCGACGCTCATCATCTCCCACAACAAGACCCTCGCGGCGCAGCTCTATTCGGAGTTCAAGAGTTTCTTCCCGGAGAACGCCGTCGAGTACTTCGTCAGCTACTACGATTACTACCAGCCCGAGGCGTACGTCCCGTCGAGCGACACCTACATCGAGAAGGACTCGTCCATCAACGAGGAGATCGAGCGCCTGCGGATCGCGACGACGAGCTCCCTGGTGTCGCGCCGCGATGTCATCGTCATCGCGAGCGTCTCCTGCATCTACGGCCTGGGCTCGCCCGAGGATTTCACCGCGATGCGCATCCCGCTGCGGCGGGGCGGCGAGCTGGGCCGGAACGTCCTGCTCGAGCGGCTGGTGGACAATCTTTACGAGCGCAACGACTACGAGCTGAAGCGTGGCCGCTTCCGGGTGCGCGGCGACGTGGTCGACGTGATGCCGGCCTATTCCGAGCAGGGGCTGCGCGTGGAGTTCTTCGGCGACACCGTCGAGAGCCTGAGCGAGTTCGATCCGCTGGACGGCGAGGTGCGGCGGCCGCTGGAGCAGTTCGACCTCTATCCGGCCAACCAGTACGTCACCACCCGCGGCAAGCTCGAGCCGGCCATCGCCGGGATCAAGGCGGAGCTCGAGGAGCGCGTGGCGTTCTTCGAGAAGAACAACCAGTACCTCGAGGCGCAGCGGATCCGCATGCGGACCAACTACGACCTGGAGATGCTGCAGGAGATGGGATTCTGCAGCGGGATCGAGAACTACTCGCGCCATCTCACCGGCCGCAAGGCGGGGGAGCGCCCGTTCTGCCTCATCGATTTTTTCCCGAAGGATTTCCTGCTGATGATCGACGAGAGCCACGTCACCGTTCCCCAGATCGGCGGCATGTACAACGGCGACCTCGCACGGAAGCAGACCCTCGTGAACTTCGGATTCCGGCTGCCGTCGGCGCTGGACAACCGCCCCCAGAGCTTCGCGGAATTCGAGCGGGTCACGGGGCAGACGCTGTATGTGTCCGCGACGCCCGC
Organism: Opitutaceae bacterium; assembly: GCA_035549635.1. GTDB lineage: Bacteria > Verrucomicrobiota > Verrucomicrobiia > Opitutales > Opitutaceae > CAIUWA01. The sequence goes on along the minus strand of DASZQN010000093.1, from coordinate 68,881 downwards.
GGACTTTGAATTGCAACGCTCCGCGGTCGTCGCGGAGCAGCTGGTCCGGCCGACCGGCCTGCTCGATCCCGCGATCACGCTGCGGCCGACGAAGGGACAGGTCGAGGACCTGATCGGCGAGGTCAAGCAGGCCGCCGCCGCCGGCGAGCGCGTGCTCGTCACGACGCTGACCAAGCGCCTGTCCGAGGACCTCACGAGCTATCTGCGCGAGGCGAAAGTCCGGGTGGAGTATCTCCATTCCGACATCGATGCCATCGAGCGCGTCGAGATCCTGCGGAATCTGCGCCTCGGAAATTTCGACGTGCTGGTCGGCATCAACCTGCTGCGCGAAGGCCTCGACCTGCCCGAGGTCGCGCTCGTGGCGGTGCTCGATGCGGACAAGGAGGGCTTCCTGCGCAGCCAGACCAGCCTCATCCAGACGGCCGGCCGCGCCGCGCGGCACGAGAAGGGCCGCGTCATCTTCTACGCGGACAACATCACCGACTCGATCCAGCGGACGCTGGACGTCGTGAACTACCGCCGGGAAAAACAGATGGCCTACAACACGGCTCACGGCATCACGCCGCGCAGCGTCAAGCGCACCGCCCAGGCGAGCCTGCACACGTACGATGGTTCGGGCGAGCGGGTCGAGGCGGCCGTGGCCGAAGGAGTGGACGATGTCGCCGCCGTCATTGCGGAGCTGGAGGAGGAAATGCAGGAAGCCTCCGGGAAGCTGGAGTTCGAACGCGCGGCCGTCCTGCGGGACCAGATCAACGCGCTGCGCTCGGGAGACTACCGCAAGGCGGCCAGCCGGGCCGCGAAGGATTATCCGGCGGGAAAACGCGCTGCGAAAAGTGCTCCCTCTCGCCGGCGCAGATAGCCGCTTCAATTCCAATCGCGCGGGAACCGAGGCTCGGGCCCTTGGACTAACTCGCGCTCCGTCGGGCACATATATTTTGAATCAGACTCGACCGGGAGGGCTTATTGCCAATAATGGGCTTTTAAATGCTGACTTCCAGATTCATGAAAACCACAGCGGCGCTTCTTGGCGCGATGATTGGATTGTCTGGATTTCAGACGGTGCGCGCGCAGGCGATCATCAACGGCGGATTCGAGACGGGCACGTTGTCGGGCTGGACGGTCACGGGCTTCTACAACGGTTCCGGCGGGCCCGGTCCGGGCGTCGGCGGCCCGGTGTTCCAGACCTACCTGACCGCCTCGCTTTCGGGAACGCCGACGACTCCCACGAACGGGGTCATCTCCTCGCAGACCAATGCCTTTGACGGCTTCGGGGTGAGCAGCACTCCCATCGCGCCGCCGGTCGGCAGCTTCATGGGTTTCGTGACCAACGAAACTTCCTCCGGCAACAATTCGCTGACGGGGTCGATGATCTCGCAGACCTTCACCGTTCCCACGGGAATCACCGCGGTTACCCTTCAGCTTGCGCTGTTGAACAACGACTCGCCGGGGGCGTTCGTGAACTTCAACGACTTCGCCGGTGTCGCCCTGACCCAGGGCTCCACGGTGCTGTCGCAGTACAATCTGGATCTGAATTCGGCTTCGTCCGCCAATCTTCACGTGACGGACAACGCCAACCTTGGCGGATTCCGGAACAGCACGCCTTTCGTCACCGTCACGCTCAACCTGAGCGGCCTGGCCGGGCAGAGTGTGACCCTCAATCTTTACTCCATCAATTACGGCGGGGACAACTCGGTGGAGACCCGGCTGCTGGTGGATGGCATCACCCTGGTGCCGGAGCCGGGCACGGTGGCGCTGCTGGTGGGCGGCCTCGGCCTGATCGGCCTTGCGGCCTGGCGCCGGCGCTTGGTGGCCGCGCGCTGAGCGCGGCGGATCTCACGCCCACTCGGGCGGATTCTGCAGCTGGGGCTTGAGCACGCCGATGCAGGGAAGATTGCGGTAGCGTTCCGCGAAATCGAGACCGTAGCCGACTACGAAGCGGTCGGGGATCTTGAAACCCACGAAATCGGCCTCGAAGGGCACTTCGCGCCGGCCGCGCTTGTCCAGCAGCACGCAGACCCGGAGGCTGGCCGGGCTGAGCCTTCGGATGAGTTCCGCGACGAGTGAGAGCGTCTTGCCGGTGTCGAGGATGTCGTCGATCAGCAGCACGTGGCGATTGGCGATGTCGAGGGTCAGCGAATGGATGAGCTGGGGCTTGCCGACGGACTTCGTTTCGTTGCGGTAACTGGAGATGCGGATGCAGTCGAGGCGGATGGGGTTGTCGATCTGGCGGAGCAGGTCGGCCGTGAAAAGGATGGCGCCGTTGATGATGGAGATGACCGTGATCGGCTCGTCTCCGTAGGCGGCCATGATCTCGGCGCCGAGCTTCTTGATCCGGCGGCGGATGGCGGTCTCGGTGATCAGGACGCTTTCGAGGTCGCGGTGGGAGACGGAGGCCTTTTTCGCGGTGGGCATGACGAAGGCGGCTACCAAAGCAAAGGAGACCCGGCGCGTGCAACTGCATCCTGCACCGCGTGGCGGTTAATTCTTTTGACTTAACCAAGGGCCGCCGGTTGCTTCCGCACGGCTTTGCCCGGGATGATTTCCATTCGGATCCAGAAACTGACGAAGCGGTTCGGCCCGGTGACGGCGCTGCACAATCTCGACCTGACGATCGAGCCCGGGGAGCTGTTCTTCCTGCTGGGCCCCAGCGGCTGCGGCAAGACCACGCTGCTGCGCAGCATGGCCGGTTTCTACATCCCGGAGGAGGGCAAGATCCTGTTCGGCGAGGAGGACGTCACCCGCCTGGCGCCGCACAAGCGCAACACCGGGATGATGTTCCAGAGCTACGCGCTCTGGCCGCACATGACCGTGGCGGAGAACGTGGCATTCGGCCTCGAGGAGCGCCGGGTGGAGAAATCCGAGATCACCCGGCGCGTGGGCGAGGCGCTCGAGTCGGTGCGGATGGGGCAGTACGCCGCCCGGCGGCCCAACCAGCTTTCCGGCGGCCAGCAGCAGCGCGTGGCGCTGGCCCGCGCGCTGGTCATCCGGCCGCGCTGCCTGCTGCTCGACGAGCCGCTGTCCAACCTCGACGCCAAGCTGCGGCTCGAGATGCGCACGGAGATCCGGCGCGTCTGCAAGGAATTCAAGCTGACCACGGTCTATGTCACGCACGACCAGAAGGAGGCGCTGTCCATCTCCGACCGCATGGCGATCCTCGAGGGCGGACGGATCCTGCAGGTCGGTTCGCCGCGCGAGGTGTATGGCCGGCCGCGCCGGAAAACGGTGGCGCACTTCATCGGCGAGACCGATTTCATTCCGGGCCGCGTGCTCGGCCTGCAGGGCGACCGCGCCACGGTGCAGACGGAGATCGGCCGGTTTGAAGGCATCCTCGGCGATCCCGCGGAGAAGCCGGCCGCAGGCGCGGAGGTGACCGTCTCGATCCGTCCCGAATGCTGGGTGCTCGGCCACGAGGCGCAGGGCCAGAACTCCATCCGCGGCCGGATCGGCGAGGCGGTCTATCTCGGCGAGGTGGCGCAGTACGCCTTCGTGAGCGGCGGCGCCACGCTCAAGATCTTTGAGCTCAATCCGCGCTTCGTCGGCCGCGCCGAGCGCGGGGAGCTTTTCGCCAGCGTCGATCCCGAGGACGTCGTGGTGCTGAGCGCCTGACGCGGCGGGCTGCGCGCGATGACTGCGAATCCCCGCCCGCCGGCCCCGGCCGATCTGCCCCGATGAAACGCCTCGTCATCCTCCTTGCGCTGGCCGTGACCCTGGCGCTGCCGTTCGTGCTGCGGCCGCGCCAGGCGGCGCCGGAGCAGGCCGATGTCACGCTCGTCATCATCACGCCCCACAACGAGGCGATCCGCCAGGAGTACGGCCGCGGCTTCAAGGAGTGGTACCACGCGCGCACCGGCAAGACCGTGGCGATCGACTGGCGCGTGATCGGCGGCACGAGTGAGATCGCGCGCTTTCTCGAGGGTGAATACGTGGCCTCGTTCGAAAACTACTGGACCAACCGGTTGCACAAGCCGTGGAGCACGGAGGTGCAGGCCGGGTTCCAGGCCGCGTCGCTGCCGGCGGGGGCGCCGGCACTCGTGCAGGAGGCGCGCGCCGCCTTTCTCGCTTCCGAGGTCAGCTGCGGCATCGATGTTTTTTTCGGCGGCGGCACGCCGGATTTCGTGGCCCAGGCGCAGGCCGGCCGGCTGGTGGACGCCGGGCTCCTGAAGCTGCACCCGGATTGGTTCGCCGACGCGGTGTTTCCGCAGCGCTTCACCGGCCAGGAGTACTGGGACAAGGACGGCCGGTGGTACGGCAGTGTCCTGAGCTCGTACGGCATCATCTTCAACCGCGACTCGATGCAGCGGCTCGGGTTCACGCAGGCGCCGCGGCAGTGGGCCGACCTGAGCGATCCGCGCCTCATCGGCGAGGTGGCGCTGTGCGATCCCACGAAGAGCGGCTCGATCAACCAGGCGTTTGAGAACGTCATCCAGCAGCAGATGCAGCTGCGCCTGCAGGAATTGCGGGCCGCGAACCCCGGCGGTGATCCGAAGGCCCTGGAGGCGCAGGCCGTCCGCGAGGGCTGGATCCTCGGGCTCCAGCTCATGCAGCGGATCGGGGCGAACGCGCGCTACTTCACCGACACCTCGCAGAAGCCGCCGATCGACGTCGCCGCCGGCAACTGCGCGGCGGGGATGTGCATCGACTTCTACGGGCGGCAGCAGGCCGAGGCCGTCGAGCGTCGGGACCATTCGGAGCGCGTGGGCTTCGTCTCTCCTCCGGGCGGCACGGCCTATTCCGTCGATCCCATCGCGCTGCTGCGCGGCGCCCCGCACCGCGAGGCGGCGGTCGCGTTTTTGGAATATGTGCTCTCCCCCGAGGGACAGAAACTTTGGAATCTCCGGCCGGGCACGCCGGGCGGGCCGGCGCGCTTCGCGCTGCGGCGGCTGCCGGTTCGCCGCGATTTCTATTCCGACCCGGCGGAGAAGGGGCTGCGCAGCGACCCCGATGCCGAGCCCTACACCGAGAAGGATCAGCTCATCTACCAGGAGGCCTGGACGGGACGCCTGTTCAAGGATCTCGCCTTCATCGTGCGCATCATGTGCCAGGACACCCACGCGGAACTCGTGCGGGCCTGGCGCGCCGTCAATGCGGCTCCCGAGCCCGTGCGGTCCCGCGCGCTGGCCGCAATGCAGGATCTTTCCATGGTCAGTTACGAGCGCGCCGGCGGCGCGATCCACCAGGCGCGAGGCTCGAAGGACAAGGTCGACGAGATCAACATGGCCAACGAACTCGGCGCCGCGTTCCGGCGCAACTACGCCCGGGCGGAGGAAATCGCCAGGGGACGGTAGGCGCGATTTTGGATTTTGGAGTGCGGATTTTGGATTGGGAAAACAGGAGGAGCCCGGCTCAGTCGCCGCCCTGAGGCGGGCTTGGGGTCTTCCAATCCAAAATCGGCAATCCAAAATCCAAAATTTGCCTTATAGCTTCGCGAACGCCGCCGCAAACGCCGCCTGGTCGGCGGCCTTGAAGAACGAGGTGCCGGCGACGAAAGTGTCCGCGCCGGCCGTGCGGCATTCGGCGGCGGTCGCGGGATCGATGCCGCCGTCCACTTCGAGGCGGAAATTCAGACTTCGGGCCTTCCGCCAGGAGGACAGCTGGGTGAGCTTGGGCAGCATGTCGCGCCGGAAACTCTGGCCGCCGAAGCCGGGCTGCACCGTCATGACGAGGACGAGGTCCACGAGCGGCAGCAGGTTCTCGATCGCACGGGCCGGAGTGCCGGGGTTCAGCACGATGCCGCACTGGCAGCGCAGCGCGCGGATGCGGGCGAGCGTCGCCGCATGGTCGTAGTCGGGTTCGACGTGGATGCTGATGTTGCTCGCGCCCGCCTTGGCGAACGCCTCGACGTAGCGGTCCGGCTCGTCGAGCATCAGGTGGGTGTCGAAATAGAGCGTCGAGCCGGCGCGGCGGAGGGCGGCCAGCACCTCGGGGCCGAAGGTGAAGTTCGGCACGAAGTGGCCGTCCATGATGTCGAGGTGGAGCCACTTCAGCCCGAGCCGCTCGACCTTGCCGGCGCTGTCCGCCAGATGGGCGTGGTCGCCGGCGAGCAGGGAGGGAACGAGGAGGGAGGAATGCACGGCGCCTGCTTCACCACACATCCAACGCGGCGTGGGCAACCTTTTTCGCCAGCGCCTCGGCCAGGAGCGGAAGCGCCTGGTACTCGGACTGGAGCTGGCCGCTGTCGGTGTAGGCGTCGCGGCCGGCATCCACGTGCCGCGCGGTGAAGAGGTCCCGGCCGGAGCGGTTGTCGTGCAACGTGGCGGTGGCGCCGAGGGTCAGGGTGAAGGTGCGGGCCAGCCCGGTGTCGCCGGGCCGCACGGTCGCCACTTCACGGTCATAGCCGGTCAGTGTCAGCGTGAGGGTGGCGTCCGCCTCCCCGGGCGAGCCGACCACGGTGACCCGGCCGTCGCGCAGGAAGGCCTCGCGCAGTGTGGTGCTGACGAGCGGAACCGCCTGCGGCAGGAGCGTCTTGTTCCCGACCGGTGCCACGTACAGCGTGTGAAAGGCGAGAGTGCCGCCGCCGCCGAGGTGGTAGTGGGAGCAGCCGGCGAGGCCGAGGCTCCCGGCGAGGAGCAGCAGGCGGAGGACGGAAAAGCGGGAGGACATTCGGGAATCGCGGGCCGGCCACGGCGGGGCGACGGCCTAGTGGATTTCCGGCTTCGCCGGGAATGACAAACCAAAAGCCTTCGGCGCCCGCGTCAGAACAGCCAAAAGCGCTTTTTCTTCTTCACGCCCTCCGGCGCCGGAGTGTCGGCGGGAGCCGGTTTGCCCGCGGCCTTCGCCTCGACCTGCTCGAGGCGCTTCTTGGCCACGGCGGCGATCGGGGAATCGGGATAGTCGGTGATGGCCTCGTTGTAGAAGACCCGGGCCGCGGTGTAGTTGTCGCGCTTGTAGAAATAGAAGTCGGCCATCTTGATCTTGCTCTCGGCCAGCACGGTTTTCATGTCGGCCAGGCCCTTCTCCGCGAGCGGCACGTTCGGATCGCCCGGGAAGAGGATCATGAAATCCTCGAAGTAGGTGATGGCGTCGCGGGTCGCGGCCTGGTCGTACTCCGGCCCGTCGACGAGCGCGGCGTTGATCTGGCCGAGCTTCAGGTAGGCGTCGGGCGTCAGCAGGCTCTGCGGGTAGTAGTTGATCATCCGGTCGAGCGCGTCGATGCCCTCCGGGATGTTCGAGAATTTCTGGTGGCCGTTCGCGATGTTCATCAGCGCGAGCGGCGCGTAGTCGCTGTAGGGGGCGTTGGCCAGGACGACCTCGAAATAGCCGAGGGCCCGCTCGCGGCTGGCGAAGCCGGGGAACATGCCGAAGAAGAAGCGGCTGTGCGCGCCGTCGAGCAGCGCGCTGGCGATGTGGTACTCCTCGCCGATGATCTCGTTGAAGCGTTTCGTGTTCGGGTAGCGGTCGAGCACCCCCTGGAAGTCCTGGAAGGAGCGGTAGTACTCCTTGTGCGCGAGGAAGACCTTGCCGGCGCGGTACAGCGCCTCGGGCGAGTAGATCGAATTCGGATATTTCCGCGCGACCTCCTCGTAGGTCTTCCCCGCCCGGCGCAGGCTGCCTTTTTCCTCGGAGGCGCGCGCCTTGTTCATCAGGTCGAGCGCGTTGCGGCCCTCCTCGCCGGTCAGGCCGGACAGGGCCCCGCCCTCGATCGTCCAGCCGCCGGTCGCATTCCACACCAGGTCGGCGCGGGCGGGCGGAAGGGCGAGAAAAAGGGAGCCGGCGGCGAGAAATCCGAGGACAACCGGGAGACGGACGGAGGGAAGACGCATCGGAAAAAAAGTCCTACCAGCGAATCAGCGCGCTTCCGTAGGTCAAGCCCGCCCCAAAGGCGACGAGCAGCGTGAGGTCGCCGGGCCTGATGCGGCCTGCGCGGCGGGCTTCGTCGAGCGCGAGCGGGATCGAGGCGGCGGAGGTGTTGCCGTAGCGGTCGACATTGATGAAGAAGCGCTCGAGCGGCAATTCCAGGTACTGGGCGATCGCCTCGATGATCCGGAGGTTGGCCTGATGGGGAATCACGCACCCGATCTGATCCGCATGCAGTCCGTGTTGTTCCAAAATATCCCGGGCGGACTCCTCCATCACGCGGACGGCCAGCTTGAAGACCTCCTTGCCCTTCATCTTGATCGTGTGATCGCCGGCTGCCACCGATGCCGCCGAGGCCGGCGCGCGACTGCCGCCGCCGGGGATGTAGAGGAGGTCCACGCTTTCGCCGAGAGCGCCGAGACGGGTGCCGATCAGGCCGACGCCGGCCTTGGGCGATCCGCCGACGACCACCGCGCCGGCGCCGTCGCCGAAGAGGACGCAGGTCGTCCGGTCGCTCCAGTCGACGATGGCCGAGAGTTTTTCCACGCCGATCACCAGCGCATGCCGGTAGCGGCCCGAGGCAATCATCGCGCAGGCGGTGTCGAGCGCGTAGAGGAAGCCGGAGCACGCGGCGTTGAGATCGAAACAGGCGGCGGTCGTGGGGATGCCGAGCTTGGCCTGCACGAGGCACGCGGCGGCCGGCATCGCCAGGTCGGGAGTGATCGTGGCGACCACGAGGAGGTCGATGTCCTCCGGCTTCAGGCGGGCGTCGGCAAGGGCGGCGGCCCCGGCCTTCACGGCCATGTCCGAGGTCTCCTCGCCGGGGCCGGCGATCCGCCGCTCGCGGATGCCGGTGCGGGTGACGATCCACTCGTCCGAGGTCTCCATCCGCTTCGATAGCTCGGCGTTCGCGAGCACCTGGGCGGGTGCGTAGGAGCCGGTGCCGAGAATGACCGTGGAGACAGGAGCCGCGGGAGCGGGGCGGGAGGAGGCGGGCACGGGCGGAAGTTCAGACGCCCGGGGGCCGGAGCAGCTCGTTCGCACGGGCGACATCCGCCTCGATGCGGTGATTCATGTCGTTCTTGATGATCTCGCTGGCGGCGCGGATCGCGCTCTTGATCGCCTGGCGGTTGCTCGAGCCGTGGGCCTTGAGGATGTTGCCGCGGAGGCCGAGCAGGGGCGCGCCGCCATAGCGCTCCGGGTTGATCCGGCGCTTGAGGGCGTCGAATGCGCCCTGGGAGAGGAGCGCGCCCGCCATGCGCAGCGGATTGGTGCTCAGTTCGTCCTTCAGCAGCGTGGAAAAGAATCGCGACAGCGACTCCCAGCTTTTCAGCAGCACGTTGCCCACGAAGCCGTCGCAGACGAGGACGTCGACATGGTCTTCGAACACGTGGAAACCCTCGGCCGGCCCGGTGTAGTTGAGGACGCTGCCGACGCGCTTCAGCAGTTCGTGGGTCTCGGCGATGAGCGTGTTGCCCTTGCCCTCCTCGGTGCCGATGGTCATCAGGCCGACGCGCGGGTTGGCGACGCCGAGGACGACGTGGCAGTAGTGGCTGCCGAGAATGGCATTGTGCACCAGGTGATCCGCCTTGGCCTCGGGATTGGCGCCGGCGTCAATCAGGATGAAGTGGCCGCCCTCGCGCGGAACGACGGCGGCGAGCGCCGGGCGGTCGACGCCCTCCATCGTGCGCAGCCGCAGCGTCCCGCAGGCCATGAGCGCGCCGGTGTTGCCGCAGCTCACGACCACGCTCGCATCGCCGGACTTCACCAGTTCGATGGCGCGGACCATCGAGGAGTCCTTCTTCCGCTTCAGCGCCATCAGCGGCTTGTCATCCATCGTGATGACGTCCGGCGCATGGAACACCATCAGACGCGGGTGGGCGCTGAGGCCCGCCTGCGCCACGAGCGGATTGAGCAGCGACTCCTCGCCGACCAGGGTGATCGGGTTGAGCTCCGGGAACTCGTCGAAGGCGAGCTTGACCGCCGCGACCACCTCGCCCGGGCCGAGGTCGCCGCCCATGGCATCGACGGCGATGCGGCCGGTTGCGCCCGAAGGATTGACCATCGCGGGGATGGTGAGGGAAAAGGGACGCGAGCCTTAGAGCTCGACGTTCAGCACCTGGCGGCCGCGATACATGCCGTTCTTGGGATTCACGCGGTGCGGGCGGAAGACGCTGCCGTCGGTGGGATCCTTGGCGAACTCGGGCGCCTTGAAAGCGTTGGCGGCGCGGCGGTTGGCGCTGCGGCGTTTGGACTGCTTGCGTTTCGGATTGGCCATGGGAGGAGGAGGTTTAAGTGGAGTGGGCGTTCGTCTGAAAACGCCCGAGACAGGCGCGAAAAACGAAGGAGTAAAGAGCGGGGTTTTCGGGCGTCAAGCGCCATATCCGGCGCGCCCGCGGGGTCAGTCCGACTCAGAAAAAGAACCAGGCCGCGATCGCCGCGGCCGTGACCAGGCGGTAGACGGCGAACGCGCCCAGGCCGTGCCGGGTGAGCCAGCCGACGAGGAACCGCACCGCCGCCGCCGCGGAGACCGCCGCCACCACGGCGCCGAGCACCACGTGCGGCCAGCCGAAGACGGCGATCATCGACGCCCCGCTTTGCCAGCTCTTGAAGGCAGAGGCCGCGGTGAGGGTGACAAAGCCGAGGAGGAAGCTGAATTCCGCCGCGCGCCGCGGATCGAGGCCGCAGAAATAGCCGCCGGTGATGGTCATCATGGAGCGGCTGGTGCCGGGCCACAGGGCGACGCACTGCAGCAACCCGATCTTTGCGGCGGAGGTGACGCCGAGATCCGCCGGCTCGCGCGCCCCGCCGGCGTACATCAGGCGCCGGCGGCGCCAGTGTTCGGCGTAGAGCATGAGGAACGCCCCGGCCACCTGCGCGGCGACGACCGCGCCGATCGAGAAAAGGTGCTCGTCGACCCAGCCGTGCAGCAGCAGGCCGATCACGGCGGCCGGAATGAAGGCCACGATGAGATTCACCAGCAGCCGCAGGCCGGCGACATCGCGCCCGAGCAGGCCGCGGAACATGGAGGCCACCTGGCGGCGGTAGAGCAGGAGGACCGCCGCGATGGCGCCGAACTGGATGACGACGGTGTAGGTGTCGGCGGCGAGCTTGAGGGTGAGCGGCACGCCCTGCGGATGGCGCGCCGACGGCTTCAGGTGCCAGAGCGGCTGTCCGGCTGCGTCGGTGAGCGGCTTTTCCGATTCGAGGCCGAGCACGTTGGTGGCGACGATGAGATGGCCGGTGGAGGAGATCGGGAGGAACTCCGTCACGCCCTCGATGACGCCGAGGATGATCGCATCGGCGGAGCTCAGCTCCGCGGCCGGTCGCCCCGCGGCGGAAGGAGCCGGCGCGGTGGTGGCGGCACCGGCGGGAGCCATGGCGAGGGCGAGTCCGCCGAGAAGCAGCAGCATTTTTCGCACGCGGGTTGGTTTCAGCTTTCACCCGTCGGCGCAAATTTATTTGCGGACCGGGGCGCGTTGCCAACGCTGGCCGCCTCGCATGACGGACCTCGCAGCCCTGACCGCCCGGCTGGCCGAACGCCGCGACCTCAGCGCCGACGAGGCCGCCGGGGCCGCCGGGGCGCTCGCGTCCCCCGGAGTGGCGGATGCCGCCAAGGCGGACTTCCTCGTCGCCCTGGCGGACAAGGGTGAAACCGTCGGCGAACTCGCCGCGCTGGCCCGCGCCTTTCGCGGGATCGCGGTGAATCCCGGGGTGGAGGAGTGGGCGCCCGCCGCGATCGATGTCGTCGGCACCGGCGGGGACCACGCCGGCGGCTTCAACATCTCCAGCATGGTCGTGCTCACCCTGGCCAGCGCGGGCGTGACGGTGATGAAGCACGGCAATCGCGGCGTGACCTCGCAGTGCGGCAGCGCGGATCTCCTGTCCGCGCTCGGCGTCGACCTGCAGGCGCCGCCGGAGAAACTGCGGGGCGCTCTGCGGGAGCTCGGGTTCGTCTTCTTCTTCGCGCCCTCATACCATCCGGCGTTCAAGCATATCGGACCCGTGCGCAAGGCCCTGGCCGCGCAGGGGCGACGCACGGTCTTCAATATTCTCGGCCCGCTCATCAACCCCGGCCGCCCGGCGCACGTGCTGCTCGGCGTGTTTGCCGAGGCGTGGGTGCCGAAGCTCGCGGGCGCGCTTGGCGAACTCGGCGTCACCGCCGGCCTGGCGGCGCACGGCGTGATCGCCCCGGGCCGGGGCATTGACGAACTCACGACCGCCACGGTGAACCGCGTCCGCGGCGTCGGTCGCCTGGCCGGGCTCAAGGCGCAGTGGGAGGCGCGCGATTTCGGGCTGCCGACTTCGCCCTTTGACGATCTGAAGGGCGGCGACCTCGCGGCCAACCTCGCGATCGTGGACCGCGTTCTGGCGGGCAAGGGGCCCGCCGGATTGGTGGACACGATCGTGCTCAACACCGCGGTGGGGCTCTGGCTTACCGGCCGGACGTCCGGCGTGAAGGAGGGCCTCGGCCTCGCGCGCGAGCGCCTGCTGGGCGGAGCGGTGAAGGCGAAGATCGAGGCGACGCGGGAATTCTACCGTTCATGAAGCGCCAGTATTTCGGCACCGACGGCGTGCGGGGGCCCTATGGCGGGCCGGTGGTCAACGAGGACTTCTTCGCCCGGCTGGGTGTGGCGGCGGCGCAATGGCTGCCGCCGTCGGCGGGCGAGCGGACGGTTCTGATCGGCCGCGATACGCGGGCCTCGGGTGAGTCGCTCGAGCAGGCGGTGGCGGCCGGCCTGGCTGCGGCCGGGACCAGGCCGCATTCGCTCGGCGTCCTGCCGACACCCGCGGTGGCGCGGGCCGTGCGCGCGGGAGGCGCGCCGCTCGGGATCGTGATCACCGCTTCGCACAATCCGGCCGGCGACAATGGCATCAAGTTTTTCGGTCCCGGTGGCGTGAAGCTGACGGACGAGCAGGAGTCCGCCCTCGAGCGCTTGCTGCCGGAACGGGTGGACTGGAAACCGGCGGCGGTGTCCCCCGGTCCCGAAGCGGCGGCGGATTATGTGGCGACGGCGTCGCGGCTCCTGCCCGCCGGTGCTTTGGCCGGATGGCGGATCGTCCTCGATACCGCGAATGGTGCGACCTGCGTGACGAGCCCGGCGGTGCTGCGCGGCCTGGGGGCGGAGGTGGTCGGGATCGGCGATGCGCCCGACGGTGAAAATATCAACGCGGGAGTCGGCAGCGAACATCCGGAGGCCCTCGCGGCCCGGACCCTCGCTGCCGGGGCCCGCCTCGGGATCGCCCACGACGGCGACGGGGATCGCTGCATTCTCTGCGACGAGCGGGGCGGGGTGCTCGATGGGGACGAGATCCTCACGATCCTCGCGACCCATGCGCTGGCGCGCGGCACGCTCGCCGCCAGGACGCTCGTCGTCACGGTGCAGAGCAACCTGGGCGTGGATGCCGCGCTCGCCGCCGCCGGCGGCCAGGTGCGGCGCACGGCGGTGGGCGATCGCTACGTGAGCGAGGGCATGGCGGCCGCGGGTGCGCAACTGGGAGGGGAATCGTCGGGACACATCATTTGCGCGGAGGTTTCGCCCGCCGGAGACGGATTGGTCGCCGCCTTGAAGGTCATCGAGGTCATGCTGGCCACCGGCCGGCCGCTGTCGGAGCTCCGGCGCGTCCTGCGGAAATTTCCGCAGCGTTCGCTCGCGCTCAAGGTCAGGGAAAAAAAGCCGTTGGAATCGCTGCCGGCGCTGACCGCCGCGATGACGGCGCTGGAAAAGGAATTGGGCCGGCAGGGCCGCCTGCTCGTGCGTTACTCCGGGACCGAGGCCAAGCTGCGCCTGCTGGTCGAGGGTCCGACGGAGGCGGCGGTCGAGGAGGGTTTGCGCCGTCTGGAGAAAGCCACGCGCTCCGATCTCGACGTGCTGGCCTGAGTCAGGTTCACGCAGAGGACGCGAAGGCCGCAGAGTTCAGACCGAAATTCGGCAAATGCTTCTCCGCCTCCCCTGCGTCCTCCGCGTGAACCCTCTGGATATCACGGCGCCCCGCTGCGCAGCGCGGCCTGGGCCTGCTGGAGGTTGGCGCGGGCGTCCTGGTAATTGGGGGCGAGCTTGACGGCGGTCTCGAAATAGCCGGCGGCTTCGCGGATGTGTCCGAGCCGGGCGAGGGCGAGACCGAGGTTGTTGCACACGGCGGCGTTGTCGGGACGAAGGCGGAATGCGGCCTGGTACTCCGGCACCGCCTCGGCGTTCCGTCCGAGCATGATGAAGGCGTTGCCGAGGTTGTTGTGGGCCTCCGCGTAATTGGGATTGAGGCGCACGGCCTCGGTGTACTGCGCGATCGCCGGCTCCAGCCGGCCGGCGGCGGCCAGGGCGGTGCCGTAGTCGTAGTGGGTCACGGAGTCATTCGGGTTCAGACGGAGCGAAACCTCGAACTCGGGCAGGGCGTCGGCCACGCGGCCGGCCGTGGTCAGGGTGTTCGCCCAGCCGTGGCGGGCGACGGCGTCGTCCGGATTCAGCCGGCGGCCTCGCTCGAATTCGGCGTCGGCCTCCGGCATGCGCCCGAGTTTCGCGAGGGCGCTCGCCCGGTTGTAGTGGGCGCCCGCGTAGTCGGGCCGCAGCCGCAGCGCCTCATCGAGTTGCTTGAGGGCCTCGTCGGCGCGGCCATCGCGCAGCAGGACGTTGCCCAGGTCGTTGTGGGCGTCGGCCAGCTCCGGATCGAGCAGCAACGCGCGCTCGTAGTGGTGAACGGCCTCCGCCGTGCGGCCGACGCGATCGAGCGCCGTGCCGAGGTTCAGGTGGAGCGCGGCGCTCCCGGGAGCGAGCACCAGCGCGCGGAACAAATGCGGCATCGCCTCCGCCGGCCGGCCCGCCTCGGAGAGAATTTCCCCGAGGTTGATGTGCGCCTCGGGATTGTCGGGATCCAGCTGCAGGGTCCTGTCGTACTCGGCCTCCGCCTCCGCCTTGCGGCCCGCGGCGGACAGCGCGGCGCCGAGATTGCAGTGGGCGATGGCGTTCCCGGGACGCTTGACGACCGTGTCCTGCCAGAGCGCGAGATTGGTGCGATAGTCCTCGTTGCGCCGGAAGGTCAGCACGCCGAAGGCGAGGGCGACGGCCAGCGCCGCCGTCAGTGCCCGCCGGCCGGCCGCGAGGTGGAGCGCCGAGGCGAACGCGACGACCACGGCGGCGAGCGAGAGGTACATTCGGTGCTCGACGATCATCTGCGTCGGCCCGGGCAGCAGCGACGTCGGCGCGAGGATGGCGAGGAACCAGGCGCCGAGAAAGCCGGCCACCGGCCGACGCCAGAGCGCCCAGGCCGTGCCGCCGAGCAGCCCGAGCACGACGGCGGAATAGGGCAGGATCGCCAGACCGTGGACCCAGAACGGACCATAGTCGAACGCCAGCGGGTGGGGCCAGAACGAGAGCGCGAGGTAGCGGGTGATCGCCTCGCCCTGCGTCAGGGCATGGTCCCACCATGACACGCCGATGCCGAACCCGATCGAGCCGCCGCGATTGCCGCCGTTGGCGAGCACGAGCCAGCCCAGCGGGATCCAGGTCGCGGCGAGCGCGGCGTAGTAGCCGCGGCGTTTTTCCCAGGCGGCCTGAAAATTCCCGGCGACGAACGTGCGGTCGAAAAGCAGGACCAGCACGGGCGCGGAGACGATGACTTCCTTCGTTCCTCCGCCGAGGGCGCAGGCGCCGATCGAGAGGAGATAGAACGGCCAGGGCCGTTCCGCCGTCGCCCCGCGGACGAAGCCGTAGAACGTCAGCAGATAAAAAAGCCCCATCAGGGACTCGGCCCGCTGCACCATGTAGGTGACCGATTCCGTCTGCAGCGGATGCAGCGCCCAGAGCGCCGCGCTCGCGAGCGCGAGCGGCAGGGCCGCCGCGGCGAAGCGTCCCGCCCACCGCGGCAGCAGCAGCGTCCGGCGCACGAGTCCGAACAGGACCAGGGCCGCGAACAGGTGGATGGCGAGATTCCCTGCGTGATAGGCGCGGACGTCCGTGCCTCCCAGCGCGTAGCTGAGCGCGAGGGAAAAATTCAGCACCGGCCGGCCGCCGACCGTCACGCCCCCGGCGGGCGGCGACCACGCGTCCCCGGGCGGCCAAAGGTGGCGGATCGTGGTGTTCGACGGGATCGACTGGTTGTCGTCGTAGGTGAACGGCCCGGAGAAGCTGTTCGAGTACGCCGCGATCACCGCCAGTGCCAGGAGGACCGCGGCGACCAGGATGGCGCGGCGGCTGGCGGAGGAGTCCGACGAAGCAGGCAGCGGAAAGGGGAACGCGGACGGGCGGGGCATGCGGAAAGGGCGCCGGATAGTGCGTCCGGAGGCAGCTGGGCGGAAAGTTAAAAAAGCCGAGGGATTTCGATCCGATCCAACACCGAGAACTCGGAGTACCCGCGGAACGTCGCCGGTTCTCTCTGAGGGCTACGTGTTCTCTGTGTTAAACCGGATCGAAAATCTGCCAGCCAACCTCCGTCGGAGGCAGCGACGGTTGCCCGATTCGGTTTAGGGGAATCCAGCGGAGGGAACGGGAGGAAACGGCGGCGAAATTGAGCGTAAGACTCTAGCGTTGACGTGACTTCGACGCGCGCTTCGCTGGCCTGACTCATGCCCGACGTCCCGGTTTCCGCCCTCGATTCCCGGCAGCAGAAGCTGATGGAGAACGCGCGCGTCGCCCTGGCGAACCGGAACTACGACTACGTGGTCGAGGCCTGCAGCCACGTGCTGCGCGCCGTTCCGGGCTGCGTCGAGGCGCGCCGCCTGCAGCGCACCGGCCAGCTGGGCCAGTTCGAAACGAAGAACCAGCTGGTGGCGAAGGTCGTGAGCGGGCTGTCGTCGACGCCGTTCATTTTCAGCAGCGTGACCAAGGACCCGGCGAAGGCGCTCGGCAGCGCGGAAAAAATCCTGGCCTCCGACCCGACGAGCGCTTCGGCGCTGAAGCTCCTGGCCGAGGCGGCGATGGCGATGGATTTTCCGGAGACGGCGGCCTTCGCGCGGGAGGCCGCTCACGAGCAGGAGCCCGACGACCACGGCAACCTGCTGCAGCTTGGCGAGGCCTGGCTGGCGGCGGGGCGTCCGCAGGACGCGCTGCGCACGGCCGACACGCTCCTGAGGCTGAAGCCGCTCGACTCCGCCGCGCAGAATCTCATGCGCAAGGCTGCGATCGCGAAGACCTCGCGGGAAAGCGGCTGGGACGGGTGGACGAGGTCCCCCGCCGCCGCGAAGCCGGAGATGCCGCCGGCCGGCCTGGCGCTGAAGTCCGCCGCCCCCGAGGACGAGTTGAGAAAGGAACTCGTGGAGGCGGTCGCCGCCGTGGCGCGGGAGCCGGAGCATCTGGACCACTATCGCGCGATCGTCGACCGCTACCGCCAGCTCGGCGAGCCGGCGGAGGCGCTCGCCTGGCTGCGCAAGGGCCGCAAGCTGCCCGCCGGGGCCGTGGACATGGCGCTGGAACGCCAGGAGTCGGAGCTGAGCGTGACGCTGCTGGAACTCCAGGTGAAGGCCGCGCAGTCCGAGCTGGTGGCGTCGCCCGGCGATCCGGAGGTGGAGACGCGCCTCGCGGCGGCCAAGCGCGAGCTGGCATCGTTCCGGCTGTTCGAGGCCCGGCGCAATGTCGAGCGGCGGCCCAACGACCTGGCGGCACGGCAGACGCTGGGCCTGCTTTATCTCGAGCGGGGCCAGAACGACGAGGCCATCGCCCAGTTCCAGGAGGCCCAGAAGAATCCGGCCGTGCGCACGGCCGCGCTCCTCGGTCTCGCGCGCGCATACCGGGCGAAGAAGCTCCCCGACCTCGCCGTGGCGCAGTTCGTGTTGGCCAAGGCCGAGTTCGGCCCGCAGCTCGACGAGCCCAAGAAGGAAGTCATCTACCAGCTCGGAGAGTGCTACGAACAGCTCGGCCGGCGCGAACAGGCCGTCGCCGAGTTCAAGCAGATCTACGCCGAGGATGTGGTCTACCGCGACGTCGCGGCGCGCATCAACGCGTACTATGGGAAGTGAACCGAGCGGGATATCGGCGCCTACGTTCGCGGCGCCGACGACACACCCCGCCCTGCGGGCACCCCTCTTTTTAGAGGGGAGCCTGACTTGATTGAGCTCCCCTCTAGAAAGAGGGGTGGCGCGAAGCGACGGGGTGTGTGGTTTGGCGGCGCATGCCGTCTCGCCGAAAAAACAGCTGGTGGCACGCCGTCCGCCCGGCCATCGTGCCCGCCTTCCCCATGAAACTACCCCGCCTCCTCGTTCCCTGCACCGTGCTGGCCGCCGGCTGGCTTTTTGCCACTCCCGCGCTGGCTGACGCGACCACCAAGACGCTCGACGTCTACTGGGTCGACAGCGAGGGCGGCGGCTCGACGCTGATCGTGACGCCGTCGAACGAGTCGGTGCTAATCGACACCGGCAATCCCGGCGGCCGCGATGCGGGCCGGATCGTCGCCGCGGCCAAGGCGGCGGGGCTCGTCCGCCTCGACAACGTCATGATCACCCATTTCCACACCGATCATTTCGGCGGCGCGGCTGAAGTCGCGGCGGCGATGCCGATCGGCACGCTCTGGGACAAGGGCATTCCGGATCACGATCCCGACAACCACGAGACCTCCAACTTTCCCATCCGGATCAAGCCGTACCGGGAGATGACCGTGGGCAAGCGCGAGCTGCTCGAGCCGGGCAAGGTCATTCCGCTCAAGGGCACGCGCGGCACCGCCGAACTCCAGTTGCGCGTCCTCGGCGTCAGCCAGAAATTCGCCGAGCCGACGGCCGCCCAGCGCGCCGCGAAGCAGCCCTCCCTCGGCGATGTCCCGCCGGAGAAGCCGCATGACCAGGACATCGACAACGAGAACAGCGCGTCCTTCCTGCTTTCGTTCGGCCCGTTCCGCTTCTTCGACGGAGGCGACCTCACCTGGAACCTCGAGCCGAAGCTGGTCTCGCCAGTGAACATCGCCGGCCCGGTCGACGTCTACCAGACCGACCACCACGGCCTCGATCGCAGCAACAATCCGGTGCTCATCCGCGGACTCGCGCCGACGGTCGCCGTGATGAACAACGGACCGCGCAAGGGCGATGAGGCCGGCGCCTTCGCGACCCTCAAGGCCCAGCCGACGCTGAAGGCGCTCTTCCAGATGCACCAGAACCTCGGCGCGCCGGAGCGGAACACCGATCCCGCGAACATCGCGAACACCGACGTCACCGGCGGCGCGAAGGACGGCAACGTCATCAAGATGTCCGTCGCCCCCGACGGGAAGAGCTACACGATCTCGATCCCCGCCACCGGCCATTCGCAGACGTTCCAGACGACGGCGAAGTAGCTCAATGTAGGGGCGTCCCTTGCGGACGCCCGGTTCGACGATCGTCAATGCGGACGTCCGCAAGGAACGCCCCTACATGACAAGCGGCGCGCGAAGGCCCGCAACGTATCCCGGCCAATCCGCAACCCGCAATCCACACTCCGCAATCGCAGCGCCCTCCGGGCGCTACCGCCGCTCCTCCATCAGCCCGATCAGGTTCCCGTCGGGATCGCGGACGAACGCCATCCACAGCTCGTGGTCCGGCATCTTCGCCGTGAGCTGCGGCGGCCGCTCGCCCTCGGCGCCCCGCGCCAGCATGGCGGGGTAGGCGGACTCGAGCTGCGCCGTCCGAAAGTAGAGCACGGAGTTCTGGCCGATGGCGCCCGCGCCCTGCGGCAGCGTCAGCATGAGCCGCACGTCGCCGGCCCCGAGGAAGGAGAGGTTGGGGCCGGCATCGAACAGTGACTTCAGGCCGAGGACGCCGTGGTAAAACTGCTTTGCCTTGGCCACGTCGCTGACGGTGACCGCCACCTGGCCGAGGGAGGAAACCGAGGGGGAATCGGCGCTCATGATGAAGTTTATCCGCACCTCGCCGGGGACTGGCGAGTTCGGAATTCCGGTTCGGAGGGGTTCACGCGAAGCCGCGAAGATCGCGAAGCGCCGGAGAATTTCACGCAGGGGACGCAGAGGCCGCAGGGCCGGATCGATTTTTCCTCCGACTGCGGAATCTCCATCTGGGGCTCGCTTCGCGATCTTCGCGGCTCCGCGTGAAACCTGTTTTGCTGCCGTTGCGTGGACGTCAGTTTGCTCGCTGCCGCGCGCGGATCGATTCCTCGATCTTTCGCGCGTCCGATTTCCAGAGTCCGTTGATGAAGATCGGCTGGCTGCCGCCGCTCGTCTCGACCGAGAGATTGGCGAGGAATAGACCGCTCGTCACCCGCAGGGAGGCGATGGCCTTGTAGCTGATGCGCTCCTCGCGGGCGCCGACAAGGCCGCGCTTGCAGAAGCGCAGGCTGTCGGCGGAAAGGGTCAGCGAGTCGGGAAAGAAAAGGTTGCCCGCCGACCACCGGCTCGACCGGTAGGTCTCGTCCAGCGAGGGATCCTCCTCCGTCGGCGTGGATTCCACCGGCTGCCCAGCGCCGGCCAGCAGGCGCCGCTTGGCCTCTACGAATTCCTCCTCGGTCAGGCTGCCCTCGGCGCGGAGATCGGCGAGTTTTCGCAATTCGTCGGTGAGATTCATTTTTGAACTTTCCGGCCCACAGACCCGCCTTTCGGGGAAAGGTGGCGGTCGGCGTCTGGGGCATACCCCGCTCAGATCGGTTGAGCGCCAAGCCGAGAAGCTCCTAGCCCGACCAGCCCGGCGGGGAGGAACCAACGGGAGCGCGCGAGAGCTTCCGGCGTTTCTTCGCGGAGAAGAGGTCCTCCAGACCCGTGCGGAAACTGACGGGCAGGGCGGTAAAATGCGTGCGGCGCGGAAAACGACGGGATGTTATCTTCATTTTCGCGAAGGGATTTTCGGCGAGCTGGGTTTCCAGGAGGGCGAGGTCGCCGGTCATGGACGGGGAATCCTTCTCGCCGACACCGAGAAAAAGCCGCGCCGGCAGCGCCCGCCGGTGGGCTCGCAGACGGCGGATCTGCGCAAGGACGGCGCGGTCGTCCCACCAGATCGACGGGGCGGCGGCGAGATGATGCGTGAAGAAATTTTTCTTTTGGAACAGCGCGTAGAGGACGAACAGCGCGCTCAGCGAGTAGCCGCCGAGGCCGCGCTGCCGCGGGTCGAGCGGATAGCGCCGCGCGAGCTCGGGCCAGAGTGTGTGCGTGAGAAATTTCAGGAACGCGCGCGCGCCGCCGCTGCCGGGCTCGAAGGAGTGCGCCGTGGGCGTGTAGTCGCGTCCCCGCTTGTTCGCCGCCCGGCCGTAGCTCGCGCCATAGCCGACGCCGACCAGCAGGAGCGGCGGCCGCTTCCGGCCGCGCGCCGATTTCCGCACGGCGCGCCAGGCCCGGATCGCCGACGAAAACTGGTTGTCGCCATCGAGAAACACCATCGCGGTCCACGGCCGGCGGCGGTTTCTAGCCGGCGATCGCGCTTCCGCCGGACGGTGGACGTAGATCCAGTATTCGGTGCCGGTTTCGAGGGAACGGATTCGGAAAGTGGGAGGCATGGAGGAGGAGCGGGGCAGGACCCCGAGCGTTCATTGCGGGCTTTGGGCTGGATCGGGGATTTAAACGGGATCAGGGCGGCAAACCCGAAAGTTTGCGCGGGATCGCGTCTCGGGCCGCCGGATTTGGACCCGCATCTTGAGGCGGTCTCCGGGGTATTTCCTCGCAAGGGCCGGCGGCGAGCGCCTGGTTCGGTTCATTTTCGGTCGTCGTACCACTTGGCGGCAAAGGCCCGGTCTTGCGACCGGCGGGTCGGCGCCAGCCAAAATCGGAAGGCGGTCCCGATCCAGGACCAAAGACCGTATTTGGCACCCTTGCGTCCCGAAGCGCTGAAGGGGTGCTTGTGCAATACGGTAAAGCCGAGGTTGCGCAGCTTGCCGGCGCGCTTCAGCCGTCGCACGAACTCCGCCTCCTCGAAGATATAATAGTCCACGGGAAAACCCCCGAGGACCTCGAAGGCCGACCTTTGGCAAAGGATGAATCCACCGGGGCACCATTTCAGGAGGCGCATGCTCCAGTTCTTGCTTTCCCACGCCCATTTGAACCAAAGCGGTCCGTCGACAATCCTGATGGTGCTGCCGCAGCCGACGTAGCGCCCGCTTTTCATCGTGGCGACAGCTTCCTCCAGCAATTCCGGGGGCGGCCAGGAATCGGCGTCGACGAACAGCAGCCAGTCGCCCCCAGCGGCCTTTGCGGCCGCGTTGCGCGCGCGCGCGATCTGATTCAACGGCTCGAAGACCACCTTGCATCCGTGGGCGGACGCGATCTCGGCGGTCCGGTCGGTCGAATTGTTGTCGCAGACGACGATCTCGCTTCGCGCCAGCAGCGGCGCGACACGATCCAGCGCGGCCTGCACGTGCCCGAGGCAGCGGGGAAGCAATTCCTCCTCGTTGTAGGCCGGGATCAGAACGGACAGCGTGTGCATGCGGGTTCTGGCGAACGTCCAGGCTGACACGTGCCCGCCCGGCAGCAACAGCAATGGGTCCGGCCGGGCTTTTGTATCTGGCCGGGCCAGACTATTTCCCGGGCGACGCCGAGGGGTTGGCCAAGGCATGCGTCGCGTCACGATCCCTCCCGGTGCCACGCAAAAACTCGGGCTGACCCCTTACGCCTGCGCCTTTTTGAATCCTCCTGCCGCTGGAAGAGTCGCCTGAGCCATCCGGACATTTGGGAGGACGGCCCTCATGGAAGGCCCCTTTCCGCCTAACGGTCGTTGCGGTTGAGAAAGGCCTTCCCGTCGAAGGCGATGTTGTCGGATGCCAGGGCATGGGGAGTCCCCGTGCCGCTTTCCCGGTCGAGCCAGACGACCACGCGGATGATCTTCTGGTTGGGCTGGTCGATGGTCAGCTCGATCTCGTGATTCTTGGCGCCCTTTTCCACGTCCTTGGAAAACACCGGCGTGAACTGTTCGGGCCCCTCGAGGTTGATGGCCGCCCGCAGGTAGGATTTGTCCTGCGAGACGAGCACGGCCTTGACCTCCAGCCGGATCTTTACCGTGTCGGAACGGACCGACGTCTTCGACTTGGAAAATCCGGCGATCTTGAAGTCCTTCTGGTCGATCACGACCGAATCCTTGGGCGCGGCGGCCGAAGGCGCCGCGCCAAGGGCCACCAGCGGGGCGAGCAGCAGGGCAAACGCACCGAGGAGCCGTTTGCTCATGAATCGTTTGCCCCGCGTCAGGCGGGAGACTTGAGAGGGCTCCTCACTGGCTCGGGATCTCCACAGCATAGACGTTGTTGGCGGTGCCCTTGAGGTGCACGGTCAGCACGATCCAGTGGAAATCGGGCGTCAGATGGGGATTGGGTTCGATGTACTCGGCCTTCGGGTTTTCGTAGGTCCCGGAGAAATCGCAGATCCGCACGACGGGCACCTCGAGGGTCTGCGGGTTGCGCTGGTCGAGCCGGTAGATGCAGAGCCACGGATTGGTATGCTGGAATCCGTCGCCGACCGCCCACTTGCCGCCCGGGCCGATGGCGTAGTGGATCGAGCGATTGCTGGACCGGTCCAAGGCGGCGACGGTCGTACCGCCATAGGAAGCGCCGGCGACCTTCTCGCCGCCGTAGGAATAGCGCGTCTCCACGCCGGTCTTCAGATCGAGGTGGGCGAGGGCTCCCGCGCTGCTGATGTCGTACCAGACGGATTCGCCGTCCCGATCCCAGAACTCATGCGTGATGCCCTCGGCCTCAAGCGTCGCTCCCGTGCGCGGCATGGTCACTGTTCCCGTCTTCAGGTCGAGGAGTCGCAGGCGATTCTTGATGTGCACCGAGACAAAGCCCTCATGGATGAACAGCGCCAGGTTCGAATTCGTCGGGGAGCCCTGCACGTGTCCCAGCCAGTTGTTGTCATTGTCCTGGAACACCACCGCGACCTTTCCCGAGTCGATCTCGACCGAATAGATGGCATTGTGCCGCTGCATGTGCTCATACGCCTCTACCCAGTCGACGCGCCGCAGATGGGGGTCGTCCATCACGGGCTTGGCCTTGACCAGCGCGGCGTGCTCCTCGGCGAGTCCGTCGCAATAGGCGAACAGCAGTTTGCTTTCATCCGCGGTGAAGCCAAAGCCCGCGGCCTGGTCCAGCCTGCCATGGGGGACCGTCGCTATCTTGCGGGTCTCCCCACTGTCCAGGTTCAGCAGGAAGATGTCGTCGCCCCGGTCGTACGCCGCGCTGCGCCGGTGCGGCAGGACGACGAGGTGTCCGCCGGTCTGCTGCGTGAGCTGACGGATCTCGCCGGTCTTGAGACTCAAGGCGAAGTAACCCTGGGCGTCGCCGCGCCGGCCGCTGAAGAGCATCAGGTCGCCGTCGGCGGTGAAGATGTTCTGGTGGAAATAGAATACACTCGCGCTGCTGAAGCCGCTCGTGAGGTTGAGGACCCGGGTGTGGGACGTGGGATCGCGCCACGCCACGTCCGGCTCGTTGGAGTGCTGCTGCCAGATCGAGCCGATGGACTCAGACGAGGGTGGGGTCGCGGCGGAAGCAGCGCCGGCTCCCGTGAGCGCGGTTCCAAAAGCCAGGGCGACGAGGGTGAGCAAACGGGTGGGGGTAGGGGTCGATTGCATAGGCTGGCCATCTAGACGTGGGGCGCGGAAAAAAGCGAAACTTGTCTGTGGTGGGCGGCATGAATCCTGGACCAATCGTCAGTTTTGATTTTCACGATTTCCTTTGGCCGGCGTTCAAATTGAGCGGCGCGCATGACTCAGCGGAGGATGGTCAGGCATCTTCAATGGCGGCCATGATTTCATGACCGGTTGAAGTACACCTCGGCGGCCCAAAGACCTCAATTATTCTCTCCGGGAGATGCTCCACTGCGTTTGGGGCGGCGACCAAGGCAACACGCCCTTCGAAATGGAGGACCAAGGCGCCAAGCTTCAGGATGGATACGAGTGCATCCCACAGTCTTTCGTCCCCGCATGGTCCGCTAATCATGAAGCCGCCGATCTTTTTGGGGTCAGCCTCATCGGCGGAGAGATCCACGTCACAAAAATTCGTGTCGTCGTAGCGCAACCGCCAACAGTTCTGGTCAACATCTGCGACAAAACGGCCGAACGCCGAGCGAACGGCGTCGCGCGAAACACCCGCGGGTTCACCCTCGCGAAACGAATCCACGAAAATGTCGAGGCTCATTCGGCGCCACTCGTCGAAGGTTCAAGCGAGCCGCGGCGGGAGGCTGCGGCTCTGGCGTCCGGCGGGGTTCTTTTCATAGGCGTCCGAACCTTTCGAGCGAAGCGACGCCGGTGAGATCATCGATCACGATCCGAAAATACGGGTTACGGGGGCCGGATCACTGATGAGATCCCAGGTGACCAGCCAGACCAGTTTCTTGTCCCGAGTCGCTAGGTTAATCCTCAACCATGAAAGCTTGGTGGAATCGATCTGCTCCTTCCTCAGGCACTCGGAGGTGATGCGGGTGATCTCGACTCCTGACAGCCGGGTGTCGGCAAAGCCCGGAATCGTCGTCGGAGCGCCGCCGCCGCGGTAATAAACGGCGGGATCGGTCCATGGGCTGCCGTCGATCATGGAAACCGGCAGGCGCAGCGGGATGACGTAATGCTGCCGCACCGCCAAAAGGACAGCGATCGTGACAATCGCGTAGGTACCGAAGCGGATGAGTGAAAGCTGGGCCATTTTTCCGTGTCCCACGTTTAGGAGCCATGCAAACAGCGCGTTGGCTCCGGCGTCTGATTCGGCGCATTCAGCATTTTAGGAACTGAGCGAGCTGATCCATTTCTCGGCGTCCGCCATGTTGCCGAAGATGGAATCCTCGCTGTAGCGGTCGGCGAAGACCTGATACTGGCGGCTCACGCCAAACTGGGCGGGTTCTCCGACCACGATCGCCGTCGTCCACTTCCGGTCTTTCAGGACCGGCAGCACGACCGTTTGAATGAGGCTGTCCATATCGGCGCCGCGAAAACGGATGACGCAGCCGCGCAGGTCCACGATCGTGCGCCTGATTTCCAGCACCTCCGGGTCCGCCAGGTACCGCTTCCAATAGGCCGCCAAGTCGGCGGCGCGGATCTCGCCGGTCCAAGTTTCGTGGATGAGCCGTTTTTCGCGGTCGATCGTATAGGTGATGGGCATCGGATTCCTTTGCCGAACGTTCAAGAGCGGCCACACGCGAAGCGCGCTGGCTCCGGCGTCTGGTTGGACTTCCTAGTCTTCACGCCACACATAATAAACCGAGAGAGGCCAAATGACGAGAATCGCGAACAGCCAGCGATACTCTTTTCTGAATCCAGTTACGACCAGGCAACGTAGCCACCAAAACATCGATACTGCGAATCCGATAAAAAACAGGCCGCGTTCGGTCTTCGTCATCTCTGAGCCGCCCAGAATGTGGTCTTGGACGCGCGGATCGCCCATCAGCTTAAGCAATAAAACATACAGCATGCTGCCGAAGAAGAGCGCGAATCCGCCAAGGGACATCAGCTTTCTCAGCTTCATCTTCTTCGACCAACCTTCAAGATGACCCGCGCGCCAACGCCGTTTCGGCGGCGGACGGGCTCCGCGGTCGCCGGCGAGCCAGGCCGCCAGCACGAGCAGGCCGCCGCTCAGCAGCAGGCGGGGAACGTCGGCGCTTTCATGGAAGAAGAGCAGGGAACAGGCGACCATGAGGGGGATCTTCGCGTTGTTCATCACGGCGAGGAGACCGGCGGGGACGCGGGGGGCGGCGAGGTTCCAGAGGAAGAAGCCGAGGCCGGTGGAGAAGGCGCCGAGGTAGAGGAGCGTCAGGAGCCGCTCGCGGCCGAGGGCGAAGGTGGAGAAGTCCGTCTGGACCAGCACGAGCGGAAGCGTCACGACGAACGCGCCGGCGAACAGGAGGCCGAAGACGTCGGGATCCCGCAGGTCCGGCGTGCGCAGGCGGAGGCGGCGGTAGAGCACCTGGCCGACCGCGAAGGCGGCGTTCGAGAACTGCACGAGGGCCACGCCGGTCAGCGTGCTGACGATGGCGGTGCCCTTCACGGTGACGACCGCGGCGGCGGCCACGGCGACGAGCGCGGCGAGCAGCGCGCGGACGTGCAGGCGTCGATCGAGCGCGTCGGCGAAGAGCGTCACGAAGACGGGGGTCGTCAGGGTGAACAGCGCCACCTCGTACGACTGCAGGTGCCGGAGACTTTCATTGTACGCCAGGTACATCAGCCCGAACTGGACGGCGCCGATCCCCGCGAGGGCCAGGCCGACCCGCATCGTCACGCCGCGGAGCCGGAGCAGGGGAAGGAACACCAGGAAGGCGAGCCCCAGCCGGGCGGCGGCGATGAAGCCGCTGTCGAGCCCGAGGAGGCGGCCTTTGATCAGGCCAGGAGAAAAGGCCCAGAGGAACGAGACCAGGAGCAATAGCGGCACGACGGAGAGTTAGGTCTAATCCGGGGGTTGGCCGCAAGGATTGTCACTGGGGGATGAGGGTTTCGGAGTTTTTGGCCACGAAAAGGCGCGAGATGACACGAAAAACGGAGGAGGAGGAAAGATTGGACGGGGTGGAGACGTTTTGAAGGTGAACCTCGATGACTTTTGAAAACATCAATGAGCTCTGTGCGATCGTCCGCGAAACCAGCTTTCAGATTCATCGTTACCATCGACACGGACATCTCGAGAAGGTCTACGAGAACGCTTTGGTGTCTCGTCTTGGGAAGCAAGGCGTCGAGGTCAGACAACAGCATCCACTGGCCGTGTACGACCAGGACGGGACCTTGCTGGGGGAATTTTCAGCGGACCTGTTTATCGAAGGACAACTGATGGTGGAGTTGAAGGCTGCCAGCGCCGTAAGGGAAGAGCACGTGGCGCAGCTCCTCGGCTATCTCCGTTCCAGCCGGATCGAAACCGGCCTGCTGATCAACTTCGGCGCCCCCATCCTCCACGTTAAAAAATACCTGATGTCCAAGCCTGCCTAGGAGAATCGAATCTCCGTTTTTCGTGTCATCTCGCGCCTTTTCGTGGCCAAAAAATCCGGCCTCAGCCTCAAACCCTGAAGATCGCCCCCAGCTTCTTTCCCAGCAACAAGGTCATGCCCACGATGGTCACGCCGAGGAAGACCATGGCCCAGACGCCGAGGGCGCTGGCGATGAACTTGCCGTCGCCCAGCAGCTGGAAGAGCTCCATGATCGCCTTCGTGATCGGATAGTACACCTGCTTCTGCGCGAGGATGAGCGAGTCGCTGACCTCGAGCATCGCGAAGGCGAAGGCGAGCAGGCCGCCGGCGATGAGGTTGGCGGCGATGAGCGGCAGCGTGATCTTGAAGACGGCCTTCAGCGGCGGGCAGCCGAGGTTCTGCGCGGCCTCCTCGAGCGTCTCGCTGGTCTGCTGGAAGCCGGCCGAGGCCGAGCGCACGACGTATGGGAGCCGGCGCACCGAATAGGCGATGATCAGCAGGACCGTCGGGTTGCGGACGGGATTGAGGAACGCGAAGAACTTCCCCTCCTGGGACATCGCGAGGTAGCCGAACGCCAGCACGAGGCCCGGGACCGCGAGCGGCAGCATCGCGAGGAAGTCGAGGATCTGCCGGCCGAGGATGCGGGTGCGCACGACCACGTAGGCGATGGCGATGCCGAGCAGCACGTCGACCACGGTCGAGATGCTGGCGAACTTCAGGCTGTTCGCGATGGCGGGCACCGTGAGGTCGTTGCCGAGGGCGTAGCGGAAGTTGTCGAGGGTGTAGTTGTGCGGGACGACCGTGCCGTACCAGTCCTGCGAGAACGCCACGAGGATGACGCCGAGGTGCGGGAGCACCGCGACGAACGTGACGCCGGCGAAGAGCGCGGTGCAGAGCCAGGACTGCAGCGGCGGGAGGTCGCGCGGCCCGCCGAGGCTCGTGGCCTTCGCCATCATCGCATGGCTGGCGCGGCCGAAGAGGTTTTTTCCGAGCCAGTAGAGGATCAGTGAGCTGACGAGCATCACGGCGACGAGCGCGTACGGGAACGGGTTGCCGCCGATATCCTTCAGTCCGTAGTAAATCTGCACGCTTGTCACCTGCGCGTAGTCGAAGATCAGCGGCGTCCCGAGCTCGGTGAACGACCAGATGAAGACGATCGTGCCGCCGGCGAAGAGCCCCGGGTTGATCAGCGGCAGCGTGATCTTCCAGAAGCGGCGGAAGCCCGTGCAGCCGAGGTTCTGCGCGGCCTCCTCCATCGCGGGGTCGATGTTGGCGAGCGCGGCGACGGCGTTGAGGTAGATGATCGGGTAGAGCGAGAGCGCCTCGACGAGGGCGACGCCCCAGAACTGGTTCGCCGCGAACCAGTCGAAGGTCCAGCCGTGCGGCCGCAGCCCCAGGTGGATGATGAGGGCGTTGAGCGCCCCGTACTGCCCGAAGATCTGCTTGATGCCGATCGCGCCGACGAAGGGCGGCAGGATCATCGGGATCAGCACGATCGAGCCGAGGAGCCCTTTGCCCGGGTAGTAGAACCGGTCGCTGATGAACGCCAGCGGCATCGCGATCACCAGCGCGAGCGCGGTGGCGGCGCAGGCGAGGAGGAAGGAGGTGCGCAGTCCCGTGAGGTAGGTCGGGTCCGACAGCAGCGCGATCAGATAGGAAAAGGTCAGATGGCCATCGGCGTCGATGAAGCCGCCCTTGAGGATCTGAGCGATCGGCCAGAGGAAGAAGACGGCGAAAAACGCAGCGGTGAGACCAAAAACGAGGCGCGCGAACGACTGCGACATCGGGTGTCAGGATGTCCGCGGCCCAAACGAGGCGGCAAGGCGGAAATCGATCCAGGTTCGCGCAGAGACGCAGAGGTGCAGAGAACGGAGAGATCAGTTCATCAGAACTCTGCGCTCTCTGCGCCTCTGCGCGAGATCTGCCGGAAACTACGCTGCGGCCAGGCCGGCCATCAGGCGCATGAGCGCGGCTTCGCTGAAGTCGGGCCGGGCGATTTCGCCGGCGAGGCGGCCGTCGCGCATGACGAGGATGCGGCGGCACAGGCCGATCAGCTCGGGCAGCTCGGAAGAAATTACGAGCAGCGCCTTGCCCTCGCAGGCGAGCTCGTCGAGGAGCTCGTAGATCTCGGCCTTGGCGCCGACATCGATGCCGCGCGTGGGCTCGTCGACGATCAGGACGTCGCAGTCGCGCGCCAGCCATTTGGCGAGCGCCAGCTTCTGCTGGTTGCCGCCGCTCAGGCTGGCGATGATCGTTTCGAGCGAGGGCGTCTTGACGCGGAGCCGCTCAGCGTAGCGCTGCACCAGCGCGCGCTCGGCCCGGCGCCTGACCCAGCCCGCGCGCGTCAGCAGCGGCAGCGCGGCGAGCGCGGCGTTCTCCCGGCAGTTGAGCGGCAGCACGAGGCCCTGGCGCTTGCGGTCCTCCGGCACCAGGCCCAGGCCGGCGGCGAGCGCCGCGCCGATGGAACGCGGGGCCAGCGCGCGGCCCTTCACGGCCACTTTGCCGGTGCAGTGTTCGTCGAGTCCGAAGACCGCCTGCGCGACCTCGCTGCGTCCGGCACCCACGAGTCCCGCGAGTCCGACGATCTCGCCGGCGCGGATCTCGAAACCGATTCCCGTGAAGCGGCCCGGCGAGCAGAGATTCTCCACCCGCAGCGCCTCGGCGCCGGGGACCTGGTCCAGATGCCGGGGATGGCGCACCAACAGTTCCCGGCCGATCATCTGCCGGATGACCCGCGGCGGATTCGAGGCCGCCACCGCCTCGGTGGCGACATGGCGTCCGTCGCGCAGGACGGTGAGGCCGTCGCACAAGGCGAAGATCTCCTCCATGCGGTGCGAGACGTAGATCAGCGTGAGGCCGCGGGCCTTCAGCTCGCGGACAAGGCGGAACAGCTCGCGAGTCTCGCCGCCCGAGAGCGAACTGGTGGGCTCGTCCATGACGATGACGCGCGCGCCGGTGCCGACGGCCGCCGCGATCTGCACCAACTGTTCCTGGCCGGTGGACAACGAGCCGATTAGCGCCGCGGGATCGAGCACGGCGCCGACGGCTTTCAGCATCCCGGCCGCGCGGGCGTGCAGCTTCGCGCGATCGACCCAGCCGAGCGCGCCGCGGGGCAGATCGCCGAGGCAGAGGTTCTCGGCGACGGAGAGGTTGGGGCAGAAGGCGAGCTCCTGATGCACCATCGCGATCCCCAGCTGGCGCGCCGCCAGCGGAGTGGCGGGCTGCACGACCTGGCCGTCGAGGCGGATCTCGCCGCTGTCCGCCGGATGCACGCCCGCGAGGATCTTGCCCAGGGTGCTCTTGCCCGCGCCGTTCTCGCCGATGAGCGCATGGCAGGTCCCGCGCTCGACCCCGAAGCTCACGCCATCGAGCGCCAGCGCGCCGGGGAAGCGCTTGGTGATGCCGGTGAACTCGAGAAACATGCGATTGCGGACTGCGGATTGCGGGTTGCGGAATGTTAAGGTCCCAGAGAACGGAGATGGCAGTCGGCCGATATCGCAGAAGTCGCGGGAACCATCGGTTCGAGGCCGGCTGCCGTCACTCCGCAATCCGCATTCCGCGATCCGCTATTATTGTTTGGGGAGCCATTTGGCCCAGTTCTTGGCGAAGGCGTCGACGTTGTCCTTCGTCACGGGGATCAGGGCGCTGATTTCCTTCACGGCGGGCGGGTCCTTCTTGAAGACGATCTTGTCCACGAGCAGTTCCACCGTGCGGTGGCCCCACTCGTAGCACTGCTGGGCGAGAAGCACCGGCACGTGGCCGCTGCGGATGTAGGCGAGCTGGGCCGGCAGCGCGTCGACGGCGACGCACTTGACGGTGCCCGGCTGCCACTTGAGGGCGTTCTCGGTGAAGAGCGGCCAGCCGCCGATCATCGCCCAGCCGGTGATGTCGGGATTGGCCTGCATGACCTGCTCGACCTTCGCGGCAGCGTCCGCCGGCGTCTCCTTGTGATAATAGGTGTCGCGGATCGTGATGCCGGGATACTTCTTCGCGGCTTCCTTCACGCCCTGCACGCGCTTCTGCAGGTTGGGGGCGTTCTGGTTGCCGGCGAGGATGGCGACGACCCCGCGGCCGTTCATGAGTTTGGCGAGCTCGTCCATCGTCTGCTCGCCGCACTTCAGGTCGTCCACGCCGTAGGTCACGAACCGCTTGCTCGCCGGGGCGTCGGAATCGAACGTCGCCACCGGCACGCCGTTCGCGACGGCGCGGTTGATCGAGTCGGTCAGCTTGTTGGCGTCGGAGCAGCTCACGGAGATGCCGTCGGCGCCGGCGAGCACGAGCTGCTCGATCGCCTCGGCCTGCTTCTGGGCGTCCTCGTCGTTGGGCGTGCGCCAGTCGATCCTGATCCGGAGGTTGTACTTGGCGCCGAGTTCCCTGGCGGCGTCCTCGGCTCCGACGCGGGCGGCCTGGAAGACGGGATTGCTCTGCGACTTGGCGACGAGGCCGATCGTCAGCGCGCGCGGCTCGGCGGCCCGGGCGGCTGGGAGCAGCGCGCAAGCGGTGAGAGAGGCGAGGAGGGGGAGGAGGCGTTTGATCATGTTTTGGCTAGTTGGAAAAAAGATTCGGAATTTCGCGCAGAGGCACGGAGGCGCGGAGATCGATCGGATGGAACCAAAGAGATTGGGATAAGACTTTCTCGGCGCCTCTGCGTCTCTGCGCGAAATTCAGGGATGCGATCGGTCACCGCGCCGGCGGCGCGAGGCGGCGGCGGGCGAGCCAGGTGTTGAGGTTGTCGAGCACGACGGCGGCGATCACGACGCTGCCGATGATGATCTGGCTGTAGTTCTGGTCGATGCCGAGGATGACGATGCCGCTCGCGATCATCTGGATGATGAGTGCGCCGAGCACCGCGCCGAGCGCCGTGCCGCGTCCGCCGGTGAGGCTCGCGCCGCCGACCACGGCGGCCGCGATGACGTTGAGCTCGTAACCCTGGCCGTCGCCCGAGGTGGCGGCGCCGTAGTAGCCGAGCGACAGCAGCGCGGCCACGCCCGCCGACAGGCCGGAGAGCAGGTAGACGCCGAGCTTCACCCGCCCGACCCGGATGCCGCTGAAGCGGGCGGCCAGCTCGTTGCCGCCGACCGCATAGACCCGGCGTCCGGCCGCGAGCCGCGCGAGGTAGAGCGCCCCGATCACCGTGACGACCAGCATGACGGCGAGCGGCACGAGGCTGAGCCCGTTGCCCACCTCATAGCGCACGAGTTCGCGGAAGGCGGGAGGAAATCCGCCGACGGACTGGCCCTTGGTCGCGACGAACGCGATCCCGCGCAGGATCGCCATCGCGCCGAGCGTGATGATGAACGGATGGACCCGCAGCGCGACGATCAGCGCGCCGTTGGCCAGGCCGCAGAGCGCGGCGACGCCGAGGCAGGCGCCGGCGCCCAGCGTCACGCCCAGCCAGGGCGAGGTGGCGGCCGCGGCGCCGTCGGGCCCGTAGCGCTGGAGCACGAGCGCGCCGAACACGGAGGCGAGCGCGTAGATCGCGCCCACGGAAAGGTCGATGCCGCCGGAGATGATGACGATCGACATGCCCACCGCCATGATCGCGGTGAAGCTCGTGTCCTTCGCGAGCTGCGCGAGGTTCTGGGCGTTGAGGAACTTGTTCCGCTCCACCGTCGCCGGGGTGCGCTCGCCGTCGGCGCCGGTGACGAAGACCCGCGTGCGCGTCCCGTCGGGGCCGGCGGCGAACACCGGCGTCCGGACCGTGCCGCAGAACGCCGTGAGCAGCCCGCCGAGGACGAGGATCACGAGGACCAGGCCGCTTTCCTGGAACCGGAACACGGAGCGAAGAGGCGAGGGCATGGGGCGGGGGAGAAGGCGACATCACAGGTGGCCCCGCGCGGAGACAAGCCCCCTTTCCGCGCGCATTGTCGATAGCCGGGATGGAGGCGTGGACCCACGATTTCCGGTTGGGAGGCGGGGCTCGCAACGTCCGCCCCTTTGGTTCACGCGAAGCCGCGGAGCACGCGAAGGTCGGATGCCTCGGAGTATTCTTCGCGTGCTTTGCGACTTCGCGTGAACCGTTCCGGGGTTCTCGCCTGGGGCGTCGGATTTCTGTCCCAGATCCACACGAATTAGCCTAGGCTAAGTTATTTTGTTGATTAAAACTTATCGTTCTTCTCCTGTCGGTATTGTCCCTCGGACCAATTCCCGTGAACCGACCTTCCACCTCCTCTTCCTCCGGCGAGGCCGACTGGCGTCAGGACGCCGCGGTGCCCAGCCTGCCGGAGTCGCACCGGACGGTCGCGGTGCCGGCGGGGGCGGGATTCTGGCGGAAGCTGCTGGCGTTCTCCGGGCCGGGCTACCTCGTGGCGGTCGGCTACATGGACCCGGGCAACTGGGCGACGGACCTCATGGGCGGATCGCAGTTCGGGTACACGCTGCTCAGCGTCATCCTGCTTTCGAACCTGATGGCGATCCTCCTCCAGTCGCTCTGCACGCGCCTCGGGATCGTGACCGGGCGGGACCTGGCACAGGCCTGCCGCGACCACTATTCGCGGCCGGTCGTGGCGCTGCTGTGGCTGCTGTGCGAGGTGGCGATCTGCGCGTGCGACCTCGCGGAGGTGATCGGCACCGCGATCGCGCTCAATCTTCTCTTCCA
The DNA here is from genome assembly GCA_035549635.1 of Opitutaceae bacterium. GTDB lineage: Bacteria > Verrucomicrobiota > Verrucomicrobiia > Opitutales > Opitutaceae > CAIUWA01. The sequence continues at coordinate 34,737 of DASZQN010000093.1, read as the reverse complement.
TCTTCCGCTGGTATGGGGCGTCGGCCTGACCTCGCTGGACGTCCTGATCGTGCTCTGGCTGGCCCACCGCGGCTTCCGCTGGCTCGAGATGCTGGTCATCTCGCTGGTGCTGCTCGTCGGCGTCTGCTTCGGCTTGGAGATCCTCTTCTCCCGGCCGGCGCTCGGCGAGATCGTCGCGGGTTTCGTGCCCACCGCGGAAATCGTCCGCAACCCGATGATGCTCTACGTCGCGATCAGCATTCTCGGCGCCACGGTCATGCCGCACAACCTCTACCTGCATTCCTCGATCGTGCAGACGCGCAAGTACGTGCAGGACACCCACGGCAAGGCGGAGGCGATCAAGTTCGCCACGATCGACTCCACCGTCGCGCTGATGTTCGCGCTGTTCATCAACGGCGCGATCCTCGTCGTCGCCGCGGCCACCTTCCATGCGCAGGGACGGAACGACGTCGCGGAGATCCAGGATGCCCACAAGCTGCTCGCGCCGATGCTCGGCGTCGGTGCGGCCGGCGTGCTCTTCGCAGTGGCGCTGCTGGCGTCGGGCCAGAACTCGACGCTCACCGGCACGCTCGCCGGCCAGATCGTGATGGAGGGCTTCCTCAACATCCGCCTCCAGCCCTGGCTGCGCCGGCTGATCACGCGCGGCCTCGCGATCGTGCCCGCGGCCATCGCGGCGGGGCTTTACGGCGAAAGCGGCACGGCGAAGCTCCTCGTCTTCAGCCAGGTGCTGCTGAGCCTCCAGCTGCCGTTCGCGGTCATCCCGCTCGTGATGTTCACCGGCGACCGCGCCAAGATGGGCGAGTTCGCGAGTCCCTGGTGGGTGAAAGTCCTCGCGTGGACCACGGCCGCGCTCATCGTCGTGCTCAACCTCAAGCTCCTGCTCGACTTCGCCGGTCTCACCGGCGGGACCAACCCCTGAGCCATGTACCGCCGCATCCTCGTCGCCCTGGAAAATGGGCCGGCCGACGACACGCTCGTCCCTCACATCACCGATCTTGCCCGGCGGCTCGGTTCCGAACTGCTGCTGGTGCACGTTGCGGACGGCTGGGCCGCGCGGAACTTCGACCAGCTGAAGCTCGCCGAGTCCGATGAGATGAAGGCGGACCAGGCCTACCTCGACGGCGTCGCCGCGCGCCTGCGGACCGCCGGCCTGACGGTGGTGACCGTGCTCGCGCTCGGCAGCCCGCCCGATGGCATCCTCCGGACGGCAGGCGACCGGCAGTGCGACCTCATCGCGATGACCTCCCACGGCCACAAGCTGCTCGGCGACATCTTCCTCGGCAGCACGATCGAGAAAGTCCGGCACAACACGACGATCCCGATCCTGGTCCTCCGTGCCGGCAGCGGCTCCAGGCCGCCGTTTTAGGCCGCGCGGCGGCCGATTTTGGATTTTGGACTTTGGATTGCGGATTGGGGCAGCCCGGATTCCGCAATCCAAAATCCGCAATCCAAAATCCAAAATCGTCATCCGTCGTTTCTAACGATTCTGTCATCGTCATCCGCGGAACAGACTTGCCCCGCGCGGGCCGAAAGTGCGGGGTAACATTCACGGGAGGCGCGCGTCATGCCCTGATCCCCCGGCTGCTTGCAATGCCCTCCTTCCGGACTTACCCATTCCCCATGACTGCGAGCAGGAAGTTCTCCGTCGGGATGCTGGCCGGCCTGTTCGCGATGACGGCGGCGCTGCGGGCGGCGCCGGCGGACGAGATCCAGCAAAAGCTGCAGACGGGCGACTACACCGCGGCGATCCGCCAGGCGGAGAGCGAAGTCCGCGCCGCGCCGGACAACGAGGATCTCAATCTGCTGCTGGTGCGCGGCCTCCTGACCATCGGGCGCTACGCCGATGCCAGCTCCGCGGTGGCGAACGGACTGTCGAACATCCCGCAGAGCATCCGCCTGCGCTGGATCGGCCGCGAGGCCTCGTTCGCGAACGGCCGGCCCGAGGCCGCGGCGCGCATGAGCGACGAGATCCGGCAGCTCGTGACGAGCCGGTCATGGGCCTATCGCGATCCGGTCAACCTCGTGGTCTTCGCGCGCGTGGCGCTCCTGCTCGGGGCGGATCCCAAGGACGTCCTGGACAAGGTGCTCGGCACGGCGCAGAAGGGCGACCCCAAGCTCCGGGACGTCTATCTCGCGAAAGGGGAGCTCGCGATGGACAAGCACGACTTCGTGCTGGCGGCGAAAGCCTACCAGGAAGGACTGAAGCAGTTCCCCGACGATCCCGACTTCCACTACGGCCTGGCGCGCGCGTACGAGAGCGGCGACCGCACGCCGATGCTCGCCGAGCTCGAGGCGGCGACCAAGGTCAACCCACGGCACGTGCCGAGCCTCCTGCTGCTCGCCGACCACAAGATCGCCTCCGAGGACTACGACGACGCGGAGAAAATCCTCGATGAGATCAAGGCGATCAACCCCTGGCAGTCCGAGGCCTGGGCCGATCGCGCCGTGATCGCCCACCTGAAGAACGAGCCGGCTTCCGAAAAGGTGTTTCGCGAGAACGGGCTCCATTTCTGGCCGGCCAATCCCCTCGTGGACTGGGCGATCGGCAAGAAGCTCGCCGAGAAGTACCGCTTCGCCGAAGGCGAGGCCTACCAGCGGCGGGCGCTGCAGTTCGATCCGAACTACCTGCCGGCGAAGGCGGAGCTCGCCAGCGACCTGCTGCGTCTCGGCCAGGAGACGGAGGGCTGGCAGCTCGCGCAGCAGGTGCACACGAAGGACGACTATGACGTCGAGGCCTACAACCTCGTGACCCTGCACGACACGATGGCCAAGTACGCCACGCTGACGAACGAGGACTTCGTCCTGCGCATGACGCCGCACGAGGCGGACGTCTACGGGCCCCGCGTGCTCGACCTGCTGATGCGCGCTCGCGCGAAGCTCACGGCCAAGTACGGCATCGAGCTGGCGCGGCCGACCTACGTGGAGGTCTTCGGCGACCAGAAGGATTTTGCGGTGCGGACCTTCGGCATGCCGGACATCCCGGGGTTCCTCGGCGTCTGCTTCGGCCGCGTCGTCACGGCCAACGGTCCGGCGGCGAACGCGGCCTCGCCGGCCAACTGGGAGGCGGTGCTGTGGCACGAATTCTGCCACGTCATCACGCTGCAGCTCACGAAGAACAAGATGCCGCGCTGGCTGAGCGAGGGCATCTCCGTCTACGAGGAGAGCCAGGCCGATCCGTCCTGGGGCATGCGCATGACCCCGCACTACCATGAGATCATCACCTCGGGGAAGATGACCCCGGTGGGCAGCCTGAGCGGGGCCTTCCTCGCGCCGCCGACCGGAGAAGACCTGCAGTTCGCCTATTACGAGTCGTCGCTGGTGGTGCGCTTCCTCGTCGAGCATTACGGCGCGGACAAGCTCCGCGCCATCCTGGTGGATCTCGGCAACGGCTCGGAGATCAACGAGGCCATCGCCGCCCACACGGCCCCGATGGCGAAGATCGAGGAGGAATTCTCCGCCTACGCGAAGGCCGCCGCCGACCAGCTCGCGCCGGGCCTGACGTGGGACAAGCCGAAGCCCGACCTGCTCGAGCTCGGCGCGGAGAAGGACCTGACGGACTGGGCGGGCCGCCACCCCGACAATTACTGGGCCCTCACGATGACCGCGCACGACCTGATGGAGGCGAAGAAGTGGCCCGAGGCGAAGGCGGTCCTGCTTCGTCTCGTGGAGGCCTATCCGAGTCAGACGGGGGGCGAGAGCGCCTACCGTCTGCTCGCGGCGACCCACCGGGCGTTGGGCGAAACCACGCAGGAGCGGTCCGTGCTGACGCGGCTGGCCGACCTCGACGACGATGCGACGGAATCCTACCTGCGGCTGATGGAGCTCGCGAAGGACGCGAAGGACTGGCCGGCCGTGAAGCACGCCGCCGAGCGCTTCCTCGCCGTCAATCCGCTCGTGGTCCCGCCGTATCGTTACCTGGCGGAGGCGAGCGCGGAGGTCGGCGACACCTCCGCCGCCATCGCCGCGGACCGGACCCTGCTGAAGCTCGATCCGCCGAATCCCGCGGACGCCCATTTCCAGCTGGCGCAGCTGCTCCATCGCACCCACGACCCGGAGGCCAAGCGCCACGTCCTGGAGGCGCTGGAAGAGGCCCCGCGGTACCGCGAAGCCCTCGCGCTGCTGCTCGACATCGACCGCCCGCCGGCCGCGGCTCCCGCGCCGGAGGCGCCGCCGCCCGCGGGCGATCCCGCCGCCTCGAAATGAAAAAGGCGCGCCTCATCCTTCCGCTGTTCCTCCTGGTCGCCAGCCTGGCGGTGGCCCAGCGCTTCGGCGGGCGCCGGTTCGGCGGCTTCGGGGGCTACGGCGGGGGCGGGGAGAGCGGCTACATCCCGGAGGACGTGCACACCGCGCGCGACGTGCCGTCGCATAGTTCCGATACGCCGCGCTGGACCAACCCGGCGGGCTTCGAGAAGGATGTCTTCACCTTCGTGCGCGTCCGCCGGCAGCGGGCGCCCGACAGCTACGGCGGCAGCTGGAGCACCGACACGCCCGACAGCGACCTGAACCTTTCCTTCCGCCTGCAGCAGATGACCTCGATGAAGGTCAGCCCCGACGGCTGGTACCTGCGCCTCACGGACAAGGAACTGGGCGACTACCCCTTCATCTACATGGTCGAGCCGGGCAGCCTCTACCTCACCGAGGAGGAGGTCGTCGCCCTGCGGAAATACCTGCTCAACGGCGGCTTCCTCATGCTGGACGACTTCTGGGGCGATTCCGAGTGGGCCAACGCGGAGCAGGTCCTCAAGCAGGTCTTCCCGGACCGGAGTTTCGTCGAACTGCCGCTGGACCATCCCATCTACCACTGCGTGTTCCAGATCAACTCCAAGGGCCAGGTGCCGAACTACCGGCAGGGCGAGCGCAGCCAGTACGACGGCGTGACGTGGGAGGTGAACCACGACGGCGACGTCCGGACCGTGCACCACCGCGTCATCTACGACGACAAGGGCCGCATCATGGTGATCGCGACGCACAACACCGACAACGGCGACGGCTGGGAGCGCGAAGGCGAGAACCACTACTTCTTCGAGCATTTTTCCGAGAAAATCGCGTATCCCCTCGGGATTAACATCATCTTCTACGCGATGACCCATTGACCATGACCTCCCCCAGCACTCCCCCCGCCAGCACCGAAACCGCGCGCGCCGGCTCCTTCGCCGCCGAGCGCGAGACCGTCGAGAAGCTCCTCGCGGGCCGCGACCGCATCGAGGCCGAGCTGGCCAAGGTGATCGTCGGCCAGCGCGACGTGATCGAGCAGATCCTGCTCGCGCTGCTCGCGGGCGGCCACTGCCTCATCACCGGCGCGCCGGGCCTCGCGAAGACCCTGCTCGTGAAATCGATCGCGCAGATCTTCCACCTCAAGTTCCAGCGCATCCAGTTCACGCCCGACCTGATGCCCGCGGACATCACCGGCACCGAGATCCTGCAGGATTCCGCCGGCGGCGGGCGCGCAATGGCGTTCGTCCGCGGCCCGATCTTCGCCAACATGATCCTCGCGGACGAGATCAACCGCACGCCGCCGAAAACCCAGGCCGCGCTCCTGGAGGCGATGCAGGAGCACCAGGTGACCGCCGCCGGCGTCCGCCATCTGCTCGACCAGCCCTTCTTCGTCCTCGCCACGCAGAATCCGATCGAGATGGAGGGCACCTATCCGCTTCCCGAGGCGCAGCTCGACCGCTTCATGTTCAACGTGGTGATGGATTACCTCCCCGAGAACGACGAGGTGAAGGTCGTGGCGCAGACGACCGCGGGCCGGCCCGCCGCGATCGCGCCGCTCTTCACCGGCGAGGACGTGCTTCGCTTCCATGAGCTGGTGCGCTCGGTGCCCGTGGCCGAGGAGATCGTCCGCTACGCGGTGCAGATCGCGGCCTCGTCGCGGCCGCAGCAGAAGGGGACGCCGGATTTCGTCAACGAATGGGTCAGCTGGGGAGCCGGGACGCGCGCCGCGCAGTTCCTCGTCCTCGGCGCCAAGGGCCGCGCCCTCCTGCAGGGCCGGGCCCACGTCGCCGTCGAGGACATCCAGGCGCTGGCCTATCCCACGCTCCGCCACCGCATCCTCCTGAACTACCGCGCGGAGGCCGAGGGCATCCGCGTCGAGGAGGTCATCCGCCGCCTGCTCGCGGCCGCCCGTTCGCCCGTCACGGCATGATTGCCAGTCCTTCCAGTCCCGGCCTCGCGGCCGCAGCGCTGATCGATCCGAAGGCGCTGATGGGCATCCGCAACCTCGAGCTGCGGGCGCGCGTGGTGGTCGAGGGCTTCTGGAAGGGATTGCACCGGAGCCCGTATCACGGCTTCTCCGTCGAGTTCACCGAGTACCGGCAGTACACGCCGGGCGACGATCCGCGCTACCTCGACTGGCGGGTGTTCGCGCGCAGCGACCGCTACTTCATCAAGAAGTTCGAGGACGAGACGAACCTCCGCTGTCACCTGCTTGTCGACCAGAGCCGCTCGATGGGCTACGGCTCGGCCGGCGTCACCAAGGCGCAGTACGCCGCGACGCTCGCCGCGACCCTCGCCTATTTTCTCCACCTGCAGGGCGACGCCGTCGGCCTGCTCACCTTCGACGAGCAGGTGCGCGAGTACCTGCCGGCCCGCCATCGCACCGGCCATCTGCGGCAGCTCATGCTTTCGCTGGAAAAGCCCGCGGGCGGACGGGCGACCGACCTGACGGCGCCGATCGAGCGTATCACCGGCCTGGTGCGGAAGCGCGGGCTCGTCGCGTACCTGTCGGACTTCCTGGCGCCGATCGAGCGGCTCGAGCCAGGGCTCACCGCGCTGACCGCCGCCGGACACGAGGTGACGGTCTTCCAGGTGCTGGATCCCGCGGAGCTGACGCTCAACCTCGAGCAGGCCGCGATGTTCGAAGACGTGGAATCGGCGCGGACGATCTACATCGACCCGGTGCAGGCCCGGAAGGAATACATCCCGCGGATCGAGGCCCACTGCGCCGCGGTGCGCGCCACCTGCCAGCGCCTCGGCATTTCCTATCACCGGATTTCCACCGACCAGCCGCTGGAGCTGGCGCTGTTTGAATTCGTCCAGGGCCGCCAGCGTCGCGGCCGCCTCGGCCGCCCGGGCGCAACCAACCGGTCATGAGCTTCCTCGCGCCCCTTTTCATGCTGGGTGCCCTGGCGATCGCGGCGCCGATCGTCTATCACCTGATCCGGCGCACGACCCGCGAGCGCACGGTGTTCAGTTCGCTGATGTTCCTCGGGCCGACGCCGCCGCGGCTGACGCACCGCAGCCGGCTCGAGCACTGGCTGCTGCTGCTGCTGCGCTGCCTCGCGCTCGGGCTGCTGGCGCTCGGCTTTGCCCGGCCCTTTTTCCGCCGAACCGCCCCGAACGAGGCCGCGACCGGCCAGGCGAAGCGGATCGTCGTGCTGGTCGACGCCAGCGCGAGCATGCGGCGCACCGGCCTCTGGGCGGATGCGCGCGAGCGCGTCGCGGAGGTCCTGCGGCGCGCGGGCCCGGCCGACCAGGTGGCGGTCTTCACGTTCGGCCGCCAGGTGCGGTCCGTGGTCGGTTTCGAGGAATGGAAGGCCGCGCTGCCCGATGCCCGGCCGGCGCTCGCGTCGCAGCGGCTCGCCGCGCTCGCGCCGGGCTGGGACGGCACTCACCTGGGCAACGCCCTCATCCGCGCGGCGGAGGCGCTGTCCGACGCCGACACCGAGGCGAAGACGCCGCCGGGGCCGCGGGAGATCGTGCTGGTCGGCGATCTCCAGGCCGGCAGCGCGCTTGATTCCCTGCAGGCCTACGACTGGCCGAAGGGCATCGCCCTGCGGATCGAGGCGCTGAAGGCGCACAATCTCACCAACGCGGGCCTCCAACTCGTGGCGGATTCGCCCGACGCCGACCAGCGGGCGGCCGCCACGGTGCGCGTGCGCGTCAGCAACGCCGCCGATTCCACGCGGGAACAGTTCCGCGTCGGCTGGCTGCGGGCCGATGGCGCCGATTTCGCCGGCCCGGCGGTCGACGCTTATGTGCCGCCCGGCCAGAGCCGGGTAATGGCCGTGCCCGTGCCGACGAACGCCGCCGGGCTGCAACGCATCGCGCTGCGGGGCGACGACGAGGATTTCGACAACACCGTCTACGTGATGCCGCCGGAGAAGCAGAGCCTGAGCGTCGTCTACTACGGCGCCGATGCGCCGGAGGATTCCCACCAGCCGCTTTTCTTCCTGCAGCGCGCGCTGCCGGACAACCCCCGCCTTTCCGTCAAGGCGTCGGTGCACGCGCCGTCGGCGGGGCTTTCGCCTGTCGAGCGGCAGCAGGCGCGGCTGTTCTTCGTCACGGAGGCGCTCGAAGCCGGCCCGGCCGCGGAACTGCGCGAGCAGCTGCTCGGCGGGAAGACCGTCGTGTTCGCGCCGCGGTCCGCGTCCGCCGCCGCGACGCTGGGGCAACTGCTCGGGACCGCGGGCGTCGCGGTCGAGGACGTGCAGCCGAAGAGCTACGCGATGCTCTCGGAAATCGATTTCCAGCATCCGCTCTTCGCGCCCTTCGCGGACCCGCGCTACAGCGACTTCACCAAGATCCACGTCTGGAAATACCGGCGGATCGCGGCCGCCGCGGTCCCGGGCGCGCGCGTGATCGCGAAATTCGACAGTGGCGATCCTGCGTTGCTGGAGATTCCGGTGGGCAAGGGGCGGGTGCTGGCGCTGATGACCGGCTGGAATCCCGAGGACAGCCAACTCGCCGTTTCCTCCAAGTTCGTCCCGCTCCTCTACGAGATGCTGGAATACGGCGCGGGCCTCTCCTCGCAGGCGGCGCAGGTATCCGTCGGCGATCCCATCGCGGTGCCCACCGTGGACGCCGCGGGCGGAACCGTCGCGGTGCGGCGGCCGGACGGCACGACGACAACCCTGGCGGCGGGCGCGGCGAATTTCACCGATACCCTCCAGCCCGGCATCTACCAGCTGAACGTCGGCTCGCGCACCGTGAGCGTGGCGGTGAACCTCGACGCGGCGGAAAGCCGCACGTCGCCGCTGCCGCCCGACCAGCTGGAACGGTACGGCGCCCCCGGGGCCGAACCCGTGCGCGACGCCGCCCGCGAGGCGCGGCGCGAGGCGCTGATGCAGGGGACCGAGGCGGAAAGCCGCCAGAAACTCTGGCGCTGGTTCCTCGGCGCGACGATGGCGGTGCTTTTGATCGAATCGGCCCTGGCGGGCTGGACGGCACGGCGGCAGGCAACTAATGTCACAGCAGGAGGTATCTCACCATGATGGAAAAATTCCTCAAATCGCGCCTGCAGCCGGTCATCCGCCGGCAGCAGTGGCAGGCGGTGAACTGGCGGCTGGCTGCCGCCTGGGCGGCGGTGGCGTTCGTCGCCGGCGCCTTCCTCCTCTGGCACCGGCAGACCGGCTGGGCTTCGCCCCTGACCATGCCGATCCTCGCGGCGGTCGGCCTGGTGGCCGCGATGATGGTGATCGCGCGCCAGTTCGAACGGCGCCCGGACTACCGGGAGATTGCGCAGAAGATCGAGCAGCGGCACCCCGAGCTGAAGGGACTGCTCCTGACCGCGGTGCAGCAGGACCTGCCCGAGGGCGCCTCGCCCGGCTACCTGCAATACCGGGTGCTGCAGGAGGCGATGGAGCGCAGCCGCGCCAGCGACTGGCGCCGGATCGTGCCGGCGGGCCGCCTGTGGCTCGCGACGCTGACGCAGTTCGCGATGCTCGCTCTTCTCCTCCTGGCGCTTTCCCACCTGCGCACCGGCGTCAGTCATCCCGCGGACGGCCTGCCGGCGGTGCCTTTCTCCGGGGTGGCGGTCACGCCCGGCGACATCGACCTCGAGCGCGGTGAAAGCCTCGTCGTCCTCGCGCGCTTCGGCGGCGCGCTCCCGGCGAACGTCGAGATGGTCGTGCGGACCTCCGGGGAGTCGCCCCGCAAGGTCGCCCTCGTCAAGAGCCTCGCGGACCCCGTCTTCGGCGGCAGCGTGCCGGAGGTGAAGACGGACCTCGTCTATCATCTGGAGTACGGCGGCAAGAGCACGCGCGACTACAAGGTCACGGTCTTCGAGCATCCGCGCCTCGAGCGCGCCGACGCCGAGCTGACCTTTCCCGCCTACACCGCGCAGGAGCCGAAACGGATCGAGAACACGCGCCGCATCAGCGCCGTCGAGGGCACCCGCCTGGACCTGTCGCTGCAGCTGAACAAGCCCGTGGCCTCCGCGAAGCTCGTCGCGCACGACGCGAAGAAGACCGTCATTCCCCTCCAGGTGTCCGCCGAAAAGGCCGTCGCCTCGCTCCCGAAATTCGCGCTGGCGGCCAGCCAGACCTACGACCTGCAGCTCGTCGACGCCCAGGGGCGGACCAACAAGACCGCCTCGCCCTTCGTGATCGACGTGCTGCCGAACAAGCCGCCCGAGCTGCACGTGAACTCGCCCCGCGGCGACGTGCGACCCTCCGCCCTCGAGGAGATCACCTTCGACGGAACCGTCTGGGACGATTTCGGCTCCCCCGCGTACGGCCTCTCCTACACCGTGGCCGGCGGCGAGACGAAGACGATCGAGCTGGGCCGGGCGGTCCCCGCCAAGGAAAAGCGGCCTTTCAACTACACGCTCCGTTTGGAGGACCTCGGCGTGCAGCCCGACCAGCTGCTCTCGTGGTATGTCTGGGCCGACGACGTCGGGCCGGACGGCAAGGTCCGCCGCACGAATGGCGACCTTTTCTTCGCCGAGGTCCGTCCGTTCGAGGAGGTCTTCCGCGAAAGCCAGCAGCAGCAGTCGCAGGACCAGCAGCAGCAGGGCCAGCAGGGGCAGGGGAACCAGAACCGCCGCCTGACCGAATTGGAGAAGCAGATCATCAACGCGACCTGGAAGCTCCAGCGTGATCCCTCCGGACCGAAGTATTCCGACGACGCCGGGGTCGTGCGCGATTCGCAGCAGGACGCGCTCAGCCAGGCTGGCGCCTCGCAGCAGAAATCGGAGGATCCCCGCGCGAAGGCGCTGTGGACCGCCGTCACGCAGCAGATGGAGCAGGCGTCGTCGCAGCTGAAGGACGCCGTGAAGTCGCCCGCCCCGCTCACGAAGGCGCTCACCTCCGAGCAGGCCGCCTACCAGGCGCTGCTCAAGCTGCAGGCGCGCGAGACCCAGGTCTCCCGTTCCCGCGGCCGCGGCCAGGGCGGCGGCGGACAGCAGGCCAACCAGCGCCAGCTCGACCAGCTGGACCTCACCCAGCAGGAGAACCGTTACGAGACCCAGCGCCAGGCGACCCCGCCGCAGAGTCCGGAGCGGCGCGAGCAGCTCCAGGTGATGAACCGGCTGCAGGAGCTCGCCCGTCGCCAGCAGGACGTGAACGACCGGCTGAAGGAACTCCAGACCGCGCTGCAGGAAGCGAAGACGGAACAGCAGCGCGAGGACGTCCGCCGCCAGCTCAAGCGCCTCCAGGAGGAACAGCAGCAGCTCCTCGCCGACGCGGACGAGGTGCAGCAGCGGATGAACCGCCCCGAAAACCAGTCGCAGATGAACGACCAGCGCCAGCAGATGGACCAGACGCGCAGCGAACTCCAGCGCGCGGCCGACGCCGCCGGCCAGGGCTCGGTGGCGCAGGCGCTCTCCGCCGGCACGCGGGCGCAACGGCAGCTGCAGGACATGCGCGACGAACTGCGCAAGCAGAGCTCGAGTCAGTTTGCGGACGACCTCCGGGAGATGCGCAACGAAGCGCGCGACCTGGCGACGCAGGAGGAGGCCATCGCCCAGAAGCTCGGCAACGCCGACGCGGGCCAGCAGCGGAAAAGCCTGAGCGACACCCCGGACCGCCAGGGCCTGGTCGACCAGCTGGACAAGCAGAAGGAGCGTATGAAGGACCTCGTCGACCGCGCCAAGCAGGTGTCGGAACAGGCGGAAAACTCCGAGCCGCTCCTGGCCGAAAAACTTTACGACAGCCTGCGCAAGCTCGACCAGGACGACGACGCGACCGCGAAGGAATTCCAGCAGGAGCTGCTCCGCAACGGCCTGCTGACCCGCAGCCTCAACGACCGCCTCGACGACAAATCCGGCCCGGCGGGCGCGAAGTCGCTCGATCTGACCGCCGAGATGCTGCGCGAAGGCTACCTCCCGCAGGCGACGGAGGCGGAGCAGCGCGCCCGCGCCGGCATCAACAATCTGAAGGACGGCGTGGAGCGCGCGGCGGAAAGCATCCTGGGCGACGACACCTCCGCGCTGCAGATCGCGCAGTCGGAACTCGATGCCGTGACCGACCAGCTCATGCGCGAAGCCGCGCAGGCCCAGGGCCGTCCCGCTCCCGGCGATCCGGCCCAGCAACAGAAGGGCGCGCAGCCCGGCCAGGCCGGCCAAGCCGGTCAGCAGCAAGCGAGCGCCGGTGAGCGTCCGGACGGCCAGGGTCAGCCCGGTGAAGCCGGAGCAGACGCGCAGGCGCAGCCGGGCTCGGCCACGGAGCAGGCGCAACGCCTGGCCGATGCCCGCCAGGGTCGCGGACAGACTTCACGACAACCCGGTCAGCCTGGCCAGCGCGGCCAGAATGGGCAGAGAGGCCAGCAGCCCTCCGAGGGTCAGGCTTCCGCGCAGGGCCAGGACGGACAGCAGGGTCAAGGTCAGGGCGATCGCCAGGTTGCCGACGCGAACGCCCAGCAGGGGCAGGGCGCCCAGGGTGCCCAGGGCCAGGCGGGCCAGGCCGGCGGACAGCGAGGTGGCGCGCAGCGCGGCGGTCAGCGGCTCGCCGGTGCCGACAATCGCGGCGGGGCCCAAGCCGGCGGCGGTGGCGGCCAGCTGGGCATCGACAATTTCATCGGCGGCGGACTCGGCGGCTACAATGGGGGTCCCGTGAACGTCGGCGGCCCGCTGCTGGGCGACAACTTCGGCGCATGGGCCGACCGGCTGCGCGACGTCGAGGAGATGGTCGATTCGCCGGAAATGCAGCAGGCCGTCGCGGCCGCGCGCGAGCGCGCCCGGCTGATGCGGCTGGAGTACAAGCGCGACCTGAAGAAGCCGGACTGGGCCGTCGTGCAGCTGGAGATCGTGAAACCGCTGGTCGAGGTCCGCAACCGGATCAGCGATGAGCTGGCCCGCCGCGGATCGAAGGACTCGCTCGTGCCGATCGACCGCGATCCCGTGCCGAACCGCTTCGCCGAATCCGTGCGGAAGTATTACGAGGAATTGGGGAAGGACAACTGAGCGACGCGTGATGTCATTGGCGGCGCTCACCTTCTCCGGCTGGAACTGGCTCTGGCCTGCGGCCGGCTTTCTCCTCGTCAGCGTGGTCGTGCTCTTGTGGAGCTATCGCGCCTCGCCGGGCGGCGGGCTGCGCTGGGTCTGCCTGGCGATGAAGGCCCTCGGCCTGCTGGCGCTGGCGCTCTGCCTGCTTGAGCCGCTCTGGTTCGGCCAGCGGGCGCGGCCGGGCGCCAATCTCTTCGCCGTCGTCGCCGACAACAGCCAGGGCATGCAGATCAAGGACGCGGGCGACCAGCAGACCCGCGGCGAGTTCCTGCAGAAGCTCGTCGATCCCGCGCAGGCCGACTGGCTCGCGACGCTGGGAGACACCTTCGATGTCCGGCGCTATGTCTTCGACACCCGCCTGCAGGCGACGACGGATTTCCATGAGCTCGTCTTCGACGGGCGCGCGACGGCGATCGGCACCGCGCTGCACACGCTGGCGGACCGCTTCCAGGGCCGGCCCATCGCGGGTGTCATCCTGCTGACCGACGGCAACGCGACCGACCTCCACGATCCGCTGCCCGATCTCTCGAAGCTGCCGCCGGTCTATCCCGTGGTCATCGGCCGGCGCGATCCCGTGCGGGACATCTCCGTCCAGCAGGTCACCGTGACGCAGACGGCGTTCGAGGACGCGCCCGTGTCGGTGCAGGCCGACGTCGTCGCCACCGGCTTTCGCGGCCAGCCGATCTCGGCGCGGCTGACCGACAAGAACGGGAAAGTGGTGGAGGAGCAGACGATGGAGGGACGCGGGGAGGGCGACAACCTGGCGTTCCGCTTCCAGCTCAAGCCGGAGCAGAAGGGTCTCTCATTCTACCAGGTGCGCGTCGGCCTGCGCGAGCCGCCCGGCGTGGCAGCGGCAGCGGCGCCGGCGGCCGGCGCGACGGATTCGGGCGAGGCCACGCTGGCGAACAACGCGCGCGTGCTCGTGGTGAACCGCGGCGAGGGCCCTTACCGCGTCCTGTACGTCTCGGGGCGCCCCAACTGGGAGTACAAGTTCCTCAACCGCGCGGTGCAGGAGGACAAGGAGATCGATCTCGTCGGCCTGATCCGTGTCGCCAAGCGCGAGCCCAAGTTCGATTTCCGCGGGCGCGTCGGCGAGTCGAGCAATCCGCTCTTCCGCGGCTTCGGCGACCAGTCCCCGGAGGCGGTGCAGAGCTACGACCAGCCCGTGCTGATCCGCCTCAACACCCGTGACGAGGTGGAGCTGCGCAGCGGCTTCCCCCGCGTGCCGGAGGACCTCTACGGATACAACGCGGTGATCGTCGGCGACCTCGAGGCGGAGTTCTTCGCGCCCGACCAGGCGCTGCTCCTGCAGAAATTCGTGTCCGAGCGCGGCGGCGGCTTCCTGATGCTCGGCGGCATGGAGTCCTTCGAGGAGGGCAAGTACCAGCGCACGCCCGTCGGGGACATGCTGCCGATCTACCTCGATCCGCCGCGCGAGCTGCCGGCGCCGACGGTGGAGCCGCGGCTCGAACTGACGCGCGAGGGCTGGCTGCTGCCCTGGGCGCGCCTCCGCGACAACGAGTCCGACGAGCGCGCGCGGCGCGAGGCGATGCCCGGTTTCTCGGTGGTCAACCACGTGCGCGGCGTGAAGCCGGGCGCGAGCGTGATCGCCACGCTGCGCGATCCGAACGGCGCGGAGATCCCGGCGCTGGTCTCGCAGCGCTTCGGCCGCGGACGGACCGCGGCGCTGATGATCGGCGACCTCTGGAGCTGGGGTTTCAAGAACGCCGAGCTCCACGCGGACCTCGACAAGACCTGGCGCCAGCTCGTGCGCTGGCTCGTTTCCGACGTGCCCCGGCGCGTGGAACTGGCGGTCGAGCCGCAGCCGGAGGACGCAAACAATGCGGTGCAGCTGCAGGTGCGCGTGCGCGACGAGAAATACCAGCCGCTTGACGACGCGGGCGTGACGATCGAGGTGCAACCGGTGCTCTTCGAGGGCACGGCGGGCGCCATGGGCAACGCCATCCGCCTGCAGGCGGAACCGTCGCTCAACGAGGCGGGACTTTACCAGGCGACCTACATTCCGCGGCTGACCGGCGGCTACAAGGCGACCGCGATCGTGACCAACACGCAGGGCGCCGAGGTCGGCCGGGCCGACGCGGGCTGGAGCGTGGACCTGGCGGCGGAGGAGTTCCGCTCGCTGACGCCAAACCGCCCGCTGCTCGAGGCGATCGCGCGCAAGACCGGCGGGCAGGTCGTCGAGGCCGCGGACCTCGACTCGTTCACGCGCAAGCTTCCAGGTTTCAAGGCTCCCGTGATGGAAACCTGGTCCTATCCGCTCTGGCACACGCCGCTCATCTTTGCCTTTGCCGTCGGCTGCCTGCTGGCGGAGTGGGGACTGCGGCGGTGGAAAGGCCTGCCATGAGCCGGTGGCGCATTGCATCCCTGCTGCTCGGCCTTGCGTCCCTGGCCCGGGCGGAGACGGCGCCAATGCCGGCACCGGCGGCGGCCGCGGCGACGGACCAGGCGACCGTCGTGGTCGTGGTGGGCGCGGCGGGTGAGGAGGAATTTGGCACGGTCTTCAAGGAGGAGGCGTCGCACTGGGAGAAAGCCTGCACGCAGGCCGGTGCGCGGCGCATCGAGATCGGGCAGGCCGCGGCGGGCAAGATCTCGGATTTCGACCAGCTCAAGCAGGTCCTGGAGGCCGAGCCGAAGGAGGGGACCGGCGATCTCTGGGTCGTGCTGATCGGCCACGGCACCTTCGACGGTCACGACGCCAAGTTCAACCTGCGGGGCCCGGATCTTTCGGCCACCGACCTGGCGCTCTGGCTGCAGCCGTTTCACCGTCCGCTGGCGATCATCGATACGTCCTCCGCGAGCGCTCCTTTTCTCGCCAAGCTCGCGGGCGTCAATCGCGTGGTGATCACGGCGACCCGCAGCGGCTTCGAGCAGAACTACACCCGTTTCGGGCGCTATTTCGCCGAGGCGATCGGCGATCCGCAGGGCGACATCGACAAGGACGGGGAAACCTCGCTGCTCGAGGCCTTCCTGAGCGCCTCCGCGCGCCTGGCGGAATTCTACAAGACCGAGGGCCGCCTCGCGACCGAGCATCCGCTCATCGAGGACAACGGCGACGGCCTTGGCACGCCGCCCGACTGGTTCCGCGGCGTGCGCGCGGTGAAGAAGGCGAGCAATGGCGCGACCGTGGACGGCATTCGCGCGCAGCAGTTCGTGCTGGTGCCCAGCGCGGCGGAGCAGAAGCTCTCGCCCGCGACCCGCGCCGAGCGCGACCGGCTGGAGCTGGCGCTGGCGAAGCTGCGCGACTCCAAGGCCAGGCTGCCGGAGGACGAATATTATCGACGCCTCGAGGCCCTGCTGCTGGAGCTGGCCAAGCTGTACGAACCCCCGGCGAGTTGAACCTGCCCTCCCAATACCCCTCTTGGCGTTCCCCGCGTCCTTCGCGTGGAACCCAAGCCCCGGCTAAGGATGTGATCTCGTGGCGTCATGCCGGCGCCCTCGGGGCGATCGCGCTTCTCCTTTTCGCCAGCGGCCGCCTGGCGGGACAGGTGACGGAAAGCCCGATGACCATCGCTCCCGGGCATTTCCTCGTGCGGATGGACGCGCTCAACCTGAAGTTCGAGGACAAGGCCTCCCAGCCCGTCGACACCCGCTATTCCGCGGTGGCCCTGGGGGAGACTTTCGTCACGACCGGGCTGACGGATCGCCTCGACCTCCAGCTCGGAGTGGAGCTGTTCTTGCGCGCGCGCCTGAAGACGGCGGGCGGCACCACCTCCCATTCCGGCATCGGGGATGTCTACGTGCGTCCGAAGTGGACTTTCTGGAGCGACGCCGGGCTCCAGGCGATGGCCGCCGTCATGCCCTACGTGAAGCTGCCGACGAATTCCGGCGGCGTGGACAATCATGCGGCGGAGGGCGGCATCATCGTGCCCTGGTCGATGGCGCTCGATCGCGGCTACCGCGCCGGCGCGATGGCGGAGTGGGCGGTCGTCCGCAACGACGCGGACAACGGCTACGACTCGCGCTGGGACGCCTCGTTCGTCCTGCAGGGCGACGTGACGCCCGCGGTCGGCCTGTACGTCGAGAGCACCCTCGCGCTGACTTCGGCCGGACTGTCCCGCACCGCGCTCGCCGCCGGCGGCGGCCTCACGATCGAGAGCACGCGCCGCCTCCAGCTCGATCTCGCCTGCTACGCGGGCCTCACCCGCGCCGCGGCCGACTGGAATCCCGTCGTCCGCCTGCGCTGGCATTTCTGACCCGATATCCGATCGGGGTTTTCGGGCGTCCCCGCTGCTCGCCGCCGTCTTCCGGATCGTGTCACCCAATGGGTGACACGATCCGGAATGAGGCGTCGCAGAGAGCGCGGGGCGGAAATTCCGCTGGAAGTCGGTCCTGATCCGGCGACGGCAGGGACAGCCGGCGTTTTCCCTGCGCGCAGCGCCGGTGGGAAAGGTGATAAAAATTCATCACCGAAACCTGGTGCAGCAATCCGGCTTGTGGCTTCCGCTCGCAGGACGACATTGACGCCCTCAACGCGGAGGCGTTTGGCCGCGGCGGCCGCCGGTGCGGGGAACCTGGTGGCATATCGCGTGCTGATTTGGTCGGACCCATTCCACCATGACCAAACCTATGCTTCTGCTCGCGGCTCTCACCGCCGCCTCCCTGCAGCTCGCCGCCGAGACCGCGGCTCCGGCCAAGGCGGCCGACGCCTCGTCCGGCGACACCGTGAAGATGGACGCGTTCGAGGTGAAGGACGTCCCGATCGCGCAGCAAATCCTCCCGACGGCGCGGCCGTTCAACTCGGTGTTCGGCACCGACGACAACATCGTCGACGTGCCGCGCAACGTGACGATCATTTCCAACCAGCAGCTCAGCGACATCAGCATCGATAGCGTGCTGGACTTCTCGAAGCTGACCTCCAGCGCCTACACCACGACGAACTTCGGCGCGCCCGCCAACCCGAGCATCCGCGGCCAGACGGCGGACCTCTACATCAACGGCGTGCGCGGCCGCATCACCAGCAACGGCAACGGCCTGCCGCTCGACTTCAACTCGGTCGAGTCGGTGAACATCGTCAAGGGGCCGGCCACGGCGGTGCAGGGCACCTCGATGTACGTCGGCGGCTTCATCGATCTCGTCACGAAGCGGCCCTATTTCGACACCTACAAGGGTTCGGTCAGCGCGACCGTCGGCACCTATGGGCAGAAGGCCTGGACGATCGACGTCGGCGGGCCGCTCTCGAAGCAGACGGCCTACCGCTTCAGCTATTCGGGCGAGGACAGCGGCGGCTACTGGGATGACTACTACAACAAGAACAACGCCATCTATGGCGCCCTCACGTTCCGCCCGAGCAGCAGCTACGAGCTCTTCGTCAACGCCACGGCCGCCTTTTACCGCTACACCGAAAACTGGGGCATGAACCGCGTCACGCAGGCGTTGATCGACAACGGCCTCTACCAGACGGGCATCAACAGCAACAACGGCGGCGCGCCGTCCGATCCCCAGAATTCCCAATACGTCACCAGCGGCTTCCCGGTGGAGAACACCGTGGTGTTCGGACCGACCGTCACCCTCAACCGCCACGCCCGCCTGCTGAAGCCGGGCAATCACTCGACCGGCCATGAGTTCAATGCGCAGGCCATCCAGACCTACATCGCGAGCCCGACGTTCAGGGTCGTGAACAACAGCTTCGCGAGCTACACCGCGCGCAACACGCTGAGCACCTACTATTATTCGGAGATCATCGATCCCTCCTGGTTCGCGGAGAACCGCACCGAGCTGGTCTTCTCGCCCAAGTTCGCGACGATCAACACCGGCCTCGACCTGCGCTACCAGCGGACGAAGGCCTACGACGACTACTTCTTCGAGCCGGCGAACGTCTGGGACCTGACCAAGGATCTCAGCTACGTGAACGTCTACAACTCGGTGAACTTCCCGAACGCCTTCACCAGCATCCCGGTGCCGGGCTGGCCGGGCCGCTACGCGACGCCGGGCACGATCAACGGCGACACGAACGACAGCCACGCGACCACCGTCGGGCCGTTCGCGCAGGCGACCTGGAAGCTGGGCGAGAAGGCCGACTTCGTGACGGGCGGCCGGCTCGACCGGTTCAGCGCGCACGTGCGGGAGCCGCTGGTCACGCCGTCGCCCGAGGCGGACATCAGCGTGTGGATCCCGAGCTACAACGGCAGCCTGGTGTTCAAGCCCACGGTCACCACGAGCGTCTATGCCACCTACAACTACAGCAAGAACACCTCCGGCGCGGTCGGCAACGGCGGCGGCATCACGGGCTGGAACGCCGCCGGCACGGCGCTGTTCAAGGACAACTTCCTCCAGCCGAGCGAGCTGACGGAGATCGGCACCAAGTACGCGCTGATGCAGAGCAAGGTGTTCCTCAACTTCGCGGTCTACGACCAGAAGCGCACGCAGAAGAGCACCAGCAGCACCGTGATCCAGCAGTTCCACGCGAAAGGCTTCGAGGCGGAGCTGAACTACCAGCCCGACAAGCATCTCTACGGCACCTTCTCGTACTCCGCGATCGACGCGAAGACCTCGGCGCCGTTCCAGTCGGACGGCGGCGTGCCGCAGTTCGGAGCCGCCTCCAGCGCCGACGGCCAGGTGTCCGGCCTGCCGAAGAGCCTGTTCAACGCCCTGATTTCCTACTCGTTCGACAACGGCTGGGGCTTCTCGACCAACGCGCTGGTGACCAGCCCGATCAACAACAACTTCGCGGGCACGCTGGTGATCCCGTGGCAGTACTCGATCGACGGCAGCGTGTCCTATCACTTCAAGAAATGGGATTTCCGGCTGAGCCTGTCCAACATCACCAACGAGAAGAACTGGGCGCCGCCCAATGCCGTTTACGGCGACGCCTCGATTCTCGCGCTGCCGGGCACCCAGGGCTCGTTCACCGTCAAGTTCAGCTTCTGATCTTTCCTGCCAGGTCCGATCAGCTAACAGAAAGCCGCCCGTTCGCGGGCGGCTTTTTCTTTTCCGACCTCCGGGCGCAGAACGGCCGGCACGGGGCGTACTAGACCGCAGCGTGTCACGTATTACGTGACACGCCATCCGGTCGGCGCGGCTTGTCTTTATCTTTCTCTTTTTCCTCTTCTCGTTCTCTTTCTCGCGCAGCGTCCGACCCGGACAAAGAAAGCGAAAGGTGGAGCGGAAAGAGAAAGAGGGTCGGAAGGCCGCGCTGGCTCGCCCCGTGCTAGGCAAGCCGCAGTGGACTCCGATTCTTCCCCCGCCGTGCCGCCTCTCGTCTACGGGCTGGAGGAACGCGTGCCTCCGGCGGCCGCGGTGCTGGTCAGCCTGCAGCAGGTCGCCGCCATGGTCGTCGGCACGATCACGCCGCCGCTGATCCTGGCCGGCGTGCTGAAGTTCGACCCGGCGGACACCGCCTATTTCGTGAGCATGGCGCTCCTCGCCTCGGCGCTGGGCACGCTGCTGCAGACCACGCGGCCAGGAATGGTCGGCTCGGGCCTGCTCAGCGTGACGGGAACGAGCTTCGCCTTCCTGCAGCCCCTGATCCAGGCGGGCCAGTCCGGCGGGCTCTCGCTGATGTTCGGAATGTCGCTGGTGACGGCGCCCGTGCAGCTGATTCTGGCGCCGGTCCTGCCGCGGCTGCGCCGGGTGTTCACGCCGCTGGTGTCGGGGGTGGTCGTGCTGCTCATCGGGCTCTCGCTGATCCCGTCGGCCATGCTGAGCATCAGCGCGCCGCTGGATCCGCAGGCGCCGGCTTGGGCGGGAGCCGTGCTGGCGGCGGCGGTCATCGCCGTGGTCGTGACGGCGCAGGCGGTCGGCCGCGCGTGGAGCCGTGTCGCGGGCGTGCTGCTGGGCGTGGTCGCGGGCTATCTCATCTGCGCCGTCTTCGGCTGGCTGCATGCGCCGCCGGCGGGTGGGGACGGCTGGCTGCAATGGCCGCGATTCCTGCCGCATGGCTTCGCCTTTCGCGCGAACCTGCTGCTGCCCTTCGCCTTCATCTACCTGGTCTCGCTGCTCGAGGCCATGGGCGACATGACGGCGACATCGCAGCTCTCGGACCTGGAGACCGACGGCCCGGCCTACTGGGCGCGACTGCGGGGTGGAATCCTGGCCGACGGCCTGACGAGCCTGGCCTCGGCGCTGGCCGGCGCCTTTCCGAGCACCACCTACGCGCAGAACAACGGCGTGATCCAGATCACGGGCGTCGCCAGCCGGCGCATCGGGCCGTGGATGGCGCTGATCCTCGCATTGCTGGGCCTGTTCCCGGCGGTGGGTCGATGGGTGACGGCGATGCCGCCGCCCATCCTCGGCGCGCTGGCGCTGCTGCTGTTCGGGCTGGTCGCCGTCTCC
Organism: Opitutaceae bacterium; assembly: GCA_035549635.1. Taxonomy (GTDB): domain Bacteria; phylum Verrucomicrobiota; class Verrucomicrobiia; order Opitutales; family Opitutaceae; genus CAIUWA01. The sequence goes on along the minus strand of DASZQN010000093.1, from coordinate 13,283 downwards.
GGCATCCGCCTCATCCTCGCCACGGGGTTGCGCCAGCGCGATGCGCTCATCGTCGCCCTGGCGCTGGGCGTGGGCCTGGGGGCGCCATCGAAGCCGGACTGGCTGGCGACCCTGCCGGCGGCGTTGCGGGCGTTCCTGGAGTCAGGCATCGCCGCGGGCGGACTGACCGCGCTGGTCCTCAATTTGGTTCTGCCGGCCGGGAGGACGGGAAAGATGTAGGGGCGTCCCTTGCGGACGCCCATGGGTGACTTCAAAGGACGTCGCAAGGAACGCCCCGACGTTTTGCTCAGCCGCTGAAGGGGAAGATCCGGAAGAAATCCAGGAAGAACACCGCCGCGATCACGTAGCCGACGGCGGGAAAAGTCCGGGCCCGCCCGGTGGCGAGCGCGACCAGCGCCGCGGTGATGAGGCCCAGGCCGATGCCCTCGGCAATGCTGAAGGAGAGCGGAATCGCGAGCAGCGTGATGACCGCCGGCGCCGCGATGCGGAAGTCGGCCATGTCGATCTCGATCACCGACTGCATCATGAAGATGCCGACGATCACCAGGGCCGGCGCGGTGGCGGCGGCGGGAACGATCAGGATCAGCGGAGTCAGGAAGAGGGCCAGCAGCATGAGCGCCGCGGTCGTGATCGTAGTGAGGCCGGTGCGTCCGCCGGCCTCGACGCCGGAGGCCGACTCGATGTAGCTGACGACAGTGGAGGTGCCGCACAGCGCGCTCAGCAGGGTGGCGATGGAGTCCGCGACCAGCGCGCGCCCGGCACGCGGCAGATTGCCCTCCGCGTCGAGGTAGCCGGCGCGCTTGGTCACGCCGATGAGCGTGCCGATGTTGTCGAACATATCCACGAGCAGCAGCGTGAGGATGAGCGGCAGCGCGGTTTGGAAGGCGGTCCAGCTCCCGAGAAAGCCGAACCGCAGCTGCAGGAAGACGGGGGCGATCCCGTGAGGAAGGGAAAAGAATCCGGCCGGCAGCGGCGTGACCATCTTGCCGCCGCCGGCCGGGACGAAGAATCCGAAGAGGGTGATGAGCGCGATCCCCAGGACGATGGCGCCCGGCACGCGACGGGCCACGAGGATCGCCGTGAGGACAATGCCGCCGAGACAGAGCGCGACCGGCGGCGAGGTGAAGTCGCCGTGGGAAACGTAGGTGGCCGGGCTCGCGACGATCACGCCGCCGTTCTTCAGCCCGATGAAGGCGATGAAGAGACCGATGCCGCAGGTGATGGCGATCTTGAGCGAGTAGGGGATGGCACGGACGATTTTCTCGCGGACGCCCGTGACCGACAGCAGGAGGAAGATCACGCCGTTCACGAACACCATGCCGAGGGCCTCCTGCCAGGGCACCTTGTCGGTCAGGCAGATGGTGAAGGTGAAGAAGGCGTTGATCCCCATGCCGGGTGCGAGCGCGATGGGATAATTCGTCAGGAGCGCCATCAGCGTGGTGGCCACGGCGGCGGTGAGCGCGGTGACGGTGACGAGCGCACCCTTGTCCATGCCGGTGTTCGCCAGGATGTCCGGATTGACGACGAGAATATAGGCCATCGCCGCAAAGGTGGTGAGGCCGGCCTGCAGTTCGCGTCCGACGGTGGTGCCGGCCTGGTCCAGTTTGAAGAAGCGTTGCAGCATGGATGGAAAGCGGGAGGGGCGTCAGGGTGCGGAGCCGAGCGGGGGAAGGTTGTGCAGGAAGTTCACCGTGAAGAGCGCGGTGGCGCGGGCAGCCAGCGGATAGAAGGGCACCCCTTCATACGGGGCGTCGCTCACGACGCGGAATGCGACATAGCGGATGCCGTAGGCGTGGGCGACGGCGGCGACATGGCCGGACTCCATCTCCTCGACGTCCATGCCGAACGTCCGCTGCGACCAGCGCACGCGGTCGAGCTCGAGGTTGACCTCGTGCGCGGAGCCGATCGTGCCCGCGAACACCCGGCCCATCGGGTTGCGGGTGCGCAGGGCGACGGCCACGGCGGCGGCATCGCCGCTGAAGCCCTCGGGAAAGGCAGCCAGCCGGCCGGTGGCCGGATCGCGCAGGCGCTGCGGCACCGGTGTCCAGGCGGTCGGCGAGCTGCCCTGGCCGGGGCCGGCGACCGGGGTGATGAAGTTGTCGTAGTCGAGGGCGCGCCGCCCGACGATGATGTCGTGCAGCGTGAGATACGGCGCCTGTGCGCCGCTCGTGCCCTGGTTGACGATCAGGGCCGGGTGAAATTCCTCGATGCCGATGATGGTGGAGGTCGTGCAGTTGATCAGCGCCTGGCCGGTGAGCGAGACCGCCACGCGATGCGGCCCGATCCGTCCGAGCCAGAAGCTGAATGGTGCGACTGTCACCTTGCGGGCGTCGGGGCCGAGCGCGGCGATCAGCTCGCGCACCTCGAGTTTCTCGGCGCCCTGGACGAGGACGTCGACCGGCTCCGCGGCACGCAGCGTCGCGGACACGAGCAGAAGCAATCCGAGCAGGAATCTCATCGCCAGGCCTCCGCGAAGCGCAGGGCAAAATCAGCGGCGGCTTCCGCCTTGCCGTCCACCACGCGCAGGCCGATGACCGGAACGCCGAGCAGGGCGGCGCAGCCGGCGATGTGGGCCGATTCCCCGTCCTCCGTCGCGGTGTGCCAGGTGGCATGCAGCCAGGCGACGCGGTCGGCCTCGCGATTGACCTGGTTGGCGGATCCGAGGACGCCGGACTTCACCTGTCCACCGGCGAGTGCCAGCGAGAGGGCGACCTTGAGGGCGGAGGCATCGGCGGGAAAGGACATCGCCGGCCTCTCGTTTTCGCCGGGGGTCATCAGCAGATGCGGAAGGGTTTCCCAGTGCAGGGGCTGGATGCCGTGATCGAGGGCCGTCACTTGGGAGACCATGCCGTCGAAGGCTGCGAAGCTTTCGCTGGCGACGAGATCGCCGGTCTTCAGCGCCGGATCGTGCGGGCGCGCGAGCCCGTAGGTGACGATCAGCCGCGGCGAGTGCAGGCGGATGGCGAGAGTCGTGGCGGCCACGGCGTTGAGCGGATCGCCTTCGCTGCGCGCCAGGAGGACCGTCTTGCCGGCAAGGGTGCCGCGCCAGAACGTCCATGCCGCGTGCGTTTCCGTCGCCGGCGTCTGCAGCCGCTGGATCACGGGCTGGAGCAGGGCGTCGTCCGCGGCGACCAGCAGGAGATCGACCTTGTCGGCCGCGGCGGCGCTCGCCGTGAAAAGAAGCCAGCAAAGGACGACGACTCTCATGGGGCCGGAGCCTCCGGCAGATGGTCGGAATAGCGGTCCCAGCCGGCGACCAGCGCGTGCACAACCCGGCTGCCGACGCCGTAGGCCGCCTCGAGCGAGGGGAGGTACGCGGTGTAGACGCCGAGATTTTCGCTGCTCATGCTTTGGGCGGCGGTGACGCCGGGCCACTGCATGTCATAGTTGCTCGCCGTGCGGAGCACCAGCACGCGTTGCGCATCGACCCGGCCGGCCCGGCCGAGGTTGGTCAGCGAGCGCAGCGTACCGCTGTCCTCCATCGCGGTGGTGACGTAGTTGGCGCGGCCGTCGGTGTAGTAGCTGACCCAGGCGTTGGCCCACTGGTTCAGGAGCCGGCCGTGCCAGTAGGTGCTCGAGGCGAGATTGGCCCCGATGAGCACGAAGGGCGGCCGGCGGGCGTTGGGCGAATCGGTGTAGGTGGCCCGCCGCTTCTGCATTTTTTCGTTGTCGGCCAGCGGCGTGTCGCGGGTCAGTGCGTAGGCCCAGTGGACCAGGCCGGAATTCAGCGGATAGGCCTGGCCGGTGGCGTACTCGTCCTTGAGGCGCGGCTGTTCGTAGGGGCGGGTTCTCCCGAGCGGGACGTAGCCGGTGGGCCAGTCGGCCGGCATCTCCCGCGCGTCGATCTCGTGGGCGAGATCGCCCTCGACGACCCAATCGGCCCAGACCGCCGAGCCGATGGAGCCGTCCGCGGGGTCGATCCCTGCGATCCCGGCGACGAGCCAGTAGCTCTGGCGGAGATCGAAGCGCGGATCCAGCCCGAGCGCCATGATGGACGCGGCGGCGTTGCTGTTGCCCTCGCCGGTGACGATGGCGATGACGGAGCCGTCGGTATTGGTGCGGACATCGTGGAACGCCGCCGGCAACGGCACGACGCGGTCGAGGTGCTCGCGCTCGACCCAGAACTGAAATTCCCCGGGGACATCGCCGGTATCCGCACCCGGCTCGAACATCGTCACGACGATCACCTTGGGCCGGAGCGGTTCCTCCGCGGCGCCGGCAGCGGACGCAAGAAGGGAGGCGAAAGCGAAACCGAGAAACGGACGAAAGGTCATGCTGGAAATGACGGATGGGCAAAGCACGGGCCGTGCCGTCCGGCCGGAGGACGGGGATCGGAGGACGGAGGACAGTAGACGGACGGATGAAGATCGGGCGGGGGTGGCCCGGCTGGCCAATCCGCAGTCCGCAATCCAAAATCCGCAATGGAAGGGTTGCGCGCCGGGGGCGGGCGCACGCATGTTGGGGCGATGACGGTCGTCGACAGTCATGTTCACCTTTATCCGCCGGAGGCCAACCGGGATCCCGCGGGATGGGCGCAGGCACAGCGGGAGGCACATTGGGCGACGCTGTGCACCCGGCGGCGCCGGGATGGACGGCCCGTCCAGGGTTTTTCCGACGTGGAGGGATTGCTGCGGGCGATGGATGCGGCGGGCGTCGGGCGGGCCGTGCTGCTCGGCTGGTATTGGGAAAACTTCGAGACCTGCCGGCGGCAGAATCGATTCTATGCCGAATGCGTCCGGCGACACCCGGACCGCCTCGCGGCGTGCGCCACGCTGCATCCCGCCGCGGGCCGCGACGCAACGCTGGCGGAAATCCGGCAGGCGAAGGAAGAGGGTCTCGTCGGCCTCGGGGAACTGTCGCCGCATTCGCAGCGATTTTCGGTGGACGATCCGGTCTTCCGCGAGGTGCTGGCGCTGGCTGCCGATCTGAAGTGGCCGGTGAACCTGCATGTCACCGATCCCGCCAGCCGGGATTTTCCGGGACGGGTCGAGACTCCGCTCGCGGATTTCGCCCGGGTGGCCCGGGCATGTCCGCGGACCACCTTCATTCTCGCTCACTGGGGCGGCCTGCTGCCGTTGAACGATTCCGGGGTGGGGAAGCTGCCGAATGTCTACGTCGACACGGCGGCCTCGCCGCTGTTGTACGGTCCCGAAATCTGGGCGCGTTTCGCGGGAGCCGTCGGCGCCGGGCGCGTTTTGTTCGGATCGGATTTTCCCCTTAATCTCTATCCCAAGCTCGAACTCGAGGCGGAGCTGGTTCGCCTCGTGGCAGAGGCGAAGGCGTCGGGGCTTTCCGCGGAAGATCTGTCCGCGATTTTTTCGGGCAACGCCCGGCGCCTTTTCTTCCTCTAGGCCAGCTCGACCTGGCCATCGGACTCAACCGTGGCAGACGAGGCGACGGGCCGGGATTGCGTCCAAGTTCCAGTCCGGCCTCGTCACCTCGTCCGCTACACTATTCCTGTTGGTATCGATCGAGCGCCCAGGGAATCACGGGACTCTGCAGGTGGTTCACGACCACCTGCAGCCCCGCGCTCAGGCCGGAAGGCAGTGCGACCGGCACCGTCAGCACGGGCAGGCCGCCGAGGCTGGCGGGAGTTGTCAGTTCCAGCAGGCGCACGCGGTTGGCCTGGTTGCATTCGGCCTTGGTCAGCGCGGGGCAGGGCACGGCGGGCAGGACGAGATAGTCGAAGGTCAGGAAATAACTGCTCCACGTCGCACGCACCCGCTGCCGGACGACGGCGGCGCGGCCACGGTCCGCCTCGCTCCATTGCCGGCCACGATCCAGGCGTTCCCACACGGTGGGGCTGTAGCGGCCGCGGTGCGAGTCGAGCCAGGCCGCGTGGGCTTGCGAGGCCTCGATGCCGGTCTGCACGGTGTAGCTGTCCGTCGCGCCGGCGAACGCCTGCGTGAGTCCCTCGCGCGTGGCGGTGTCGGCGGGCGCGCAGAGCCGGCCGGCGGCCTCGCGGCAGGCAGCGGCCACGTCGGGATCGAGGCGGCCGAGTTCGACGTAACACCCGCGCAGTTCGCGCCGGCTGGTGCCGAGTCCGAGCAGCGCGGCATTCGCCGCGAGGAGGTCGCCGGCGTTGCCGGTGAACCAGCCGGCGGTGTCGAAGCTCGGCGCGAGCGGGAAGGCGTCGTCGATCCACGGATGATGCGGTGTCATCCGGAATCCAAACAGCCCGCAGAACGCCGCCGGCACGCGCACGGAACCGCCGGTGTCGGAGCCAATCGACAGCGGCACGATGCCCGCCGCCACGGCCGCGACCGCGCCGCTGCTGGAGCCGCCGGTGGTCCGGCCGGGAAAACGGGGGTGATCGCAGTCGCCGTAGTTGGGGTTTTCTCCCGTGATGCCGTAGGCGAATTCGTGCAGCTGCGTCTTGCCCGCGGCCACGGCGCCGGCGCGGCGCAGCGCCTGCACGATCATCGCATCGCCCCGGACGGGGCGCACCTCGGGCAGAAAGGTCGAACCGGCGAAGGTCGGGACGCCGGCGAGATCGAAAAGGTCCTTCAGGAAATAGGGTACGCCCCGCAGCGGCGCGCCGGCCGGGGCCGCGGCGAAAGCGGCCGCGAGCTTCTCCTCCGCCGGCAGCCAGGCGACGGCGGCGCGCTGCTGGGCCGGGGCCAATTGTGTCGTCACGCGGCGGCGGAGTTCGCGCGCGGCGGCCACCGGGTCGCGGGCGAGATCCTGCCAGAAGGAGAAGGTGTTGGGCGGCTCGGCCATCGCGCCATTTCGAACGAGTCCATGGCCAAGGCAAGTTTCCGGGGCCGGATGTTTCGCGCGGAGACGCGGAGGCGCGAGGCTCGGAAAGGCAGCCATCCCATTTGGGTGGCCTCTTTTCTTCCGCCTGCGCCTTCGCGTCTCTGCGCGAAACTAAATCTTTGCCTCAGCCCGACGAGGGCGTGAATCTTTCGGCGATGAACCCCGAAGCCCGCCTCGCCGAACTCGGCCTTTCGCTTCCCGCGCCCCCCGCTGCGGCGGGCAGCTACGTTCCCACGGTCCGCACCGGGAACCTCCTCTACTGCGCGGGCACCCTCTGCCTGCTCGACGGCAGGATGACCCATGTCGGCCAGGTCGGCCGCGAGCAGACGATCGAGACCGGCGCGAAGTCGGCCGAGGTCTGCGCGCTCAACACCCTGGCCAACATCAAGGCGGCGCTCGGGTCCCTCGACCAGGTGGCGCGGATCGTGTTCGTCAGCGGCTTCGTCAACGCCGTGAACGGCTTTGCGGACAGCCCCGCGGTGATCAACGGCGCGAGCGAACTATTCCTCAAGGTCTTCGGCGACGCCGGCAAGCACGCGCGCGCCGCCGTCGCCGTCAACGGCCTGCCGCGCGGCTCGACCACGGAGATCCAGGTCGTGGCGGAGATCAAGGCATGACCCGCGCCGGCGCCCTCCTGGCCGGCTTCGCGCTTGCGGCGAGCGTGGCTTTTGCCGAATCGTCGCCGCCGTCGGACATGAAGCTCTTCCTCCTGATCGGACAGTCGAACATGGCGGGCCGCGGCCCGGTCGAGCCGCAGGACAAGGTGCCGCATCCGCGGGTGTTCCTGCTCACCAAGGACCTCGCCTGGGCGCCGGCGGTCGATCCGCTGCATTGGGACAAGCCGGACGTGGCGGGCGTGGGCCTGGGCTCGAGCTTCGGGCGCGTCGTGGCCGAGGCCGATCCGAAGGCCACGATCGGCCTGATCCCGGCGGCGGTGGGCGGCACCTCGCTCGACCAGTGGAAGGTTGGGGGCGAGCTTTACCGCAACGCCGTCGCCCGCGCCCGCGAGGCAATGAAGCGCGGAAAACTCGCCGGCATCCTCTGGCACCAGGGCGAATCGGATGCGGCCCCGGAGCAGACCGCCAGCTACGCGGAGCGCTTCCGCGTCATGATCGCGCAGCTGCGCACCGACCTCGGCGCGGAAAACGTGCCGGTCATTGTCGGCGAACTCGGACTTTTTCGCCCGGCCGGCGACCCGATGAATCTCGTCCTCGTCCAGCTTCCCGCCCGGGTGCCACGCTGCGCCTTCGTCTCCGCCGCGGGCCTGACCGACAAGGGCGACAAGCTGCATTTCGACTCGCCATCCCTCCGCGAATTCGGCCGCCGCTACGCGCAGGCCTGGTTCGAGCTGGAGAAGCCGGGTGGAACGCGCTGACCCCGACGCGCCGGATTTCGGAGCAGCCACGAAAAGGCACGAAAATTCTCAAGCTGCGGCCAGGGCCCCCATTGCGCCTGTAGGCGCGCGGGAGATTCGAGCTGAAACCGGGGATTTTCCGTGCCTTTTCGCGGCCCAAAATCCGTCGTCCGATTCGAACAACGCGTTGGGGCCAACGCGTTCCACCTTCCGGCCTTCGCCTCTCCGCGTCTCCGCGCGAACCCACTCCGCTCAGAGCGACTTGAGCAGCACCTTCGCGTTCCGGCCGCTGTCCTCGTAGAGCTTCAGGCGCGCCTCGGGGAGAATCTCCTTGGTCGTCTCCTCGAAGCCGCAGACGTTGGTGAAGAAGCCAAAGCTCTGGGTCGAGAGCGCGATGGCGGTGTTGGCGCCGCGCTCCTTGGCCACCAGGCAGGCGTACTCGACCATCTTCTTCCCGATGCCGCGGTTGTGGTAGAACGGCAGCACATAGAGCGAGCCGATCTCGGCGAGCTGCGGCTTGCCGGGATAGAAATAGAGGGTGACGCAGGCGACGATGTTCTCGTCGACCTCGAACACGAAGAACTGGTCGATGTTTTCCTCGATCGCCTTCTGCGACCGGTAGATGAGCTCCTCGCGCTTCACGGCGTTGCGCGTGAGGTTGTAGATCATCCGCACGTCGCGTTTCTGCGCCTTGCGGATCTGCTGGTAGTCGTTGCCGTAGATCAGCGAGCCGACGCCCTCACTGGAGAAGATCTCGTTGAGGAGGCCGTCGAACACCCGGCCGTCGACGATGTGCACGCGCGGCGTGCCGGTCTCGATGGCCTTGATCGCGTGCAGGGCCTTGCTGTGGCCGGCCTCGCCCATCTTGTCGGGATGGTCGGTGAGCACGGCCCGCAGGGCGTCGACCGAGATCTCGCGCCGCACCTCGCCGTCGATCTCCAGGCCCGGGTGGGGAGTCAGGTAGATGATCTTGGTGGCGTGGAGCGCCTCGGCCAGCTCGGCGGCGAGCAGGTCGGAGTTGACCCGGAGCGACCGGCCGTCGGGCCCGAAGGCGATCGGCGAGACGACCGGCACGACCTGGCGGTCGATGAGCTCGCCGATGAATTCCTTGTCGATGCGCTCGGCCTTGCCGGTGAACTGCTGGTCGACGCCCTTGATGATGCCGGTCGGGAGGGCGCGCACCGCATTCGTGCTGGCGCACTTCAGGTTGTTCTGCGTGAGGCCCTCGATCAGCGCGTGGGCGACCCGCGACGAGGCGCGGATCGCAAGGTCGAGCGTGGCGGCGTCGGTCACGCCGGTGCCGTCGGCATTGCTGATCGGGATCTTGCGGGCGACGGAAAGTTCCTGGATCTGCTGGCCGATGCCGTGGACGAGCAGGACCTTGATGCCGAGGCTGCGGAGCACGGCGATGTCGACGAGCAGGTTGCCGAAGTTCTCGTCGGCGACGATCGAGCCATCGAGCGCGATGATGAAGATCTGCCCTTGGAAACGGGGCACGTACTTCAGGATCCCGCGGAGGTCCGTGGGCTTGATGACCGTCGCCTGCGCGGGGGACGCGGAGGGCGGAGGAGTGCCGTTGCCGTTGCTCATCGAAGATGGGTCGGGCCCGTTCTCGACGAAGCGGCCGGGCACGTCAATGCACTTGCAGCGTCCATCGGCGCGAGGCGCGGACGCCGACGACGCGAACGTCGTACCGCCCGGGCTTGAGCGCACCGGCCGGCACGGTGAGCAGGATCGTGCTGTCGCGCGTCCGTGCGAGCAGCCCGGCATCGAGCTTTTCGAAGGAGGGAACGAGGATCAGTTCGTTGTCGTGCCGGTAAAGCTGGCCGCCGGTCGGCTGCGCCTTGTTGTCGGCGAGCGTGCAGGTGAACTGGATGGAATAGGGCTGCACGGCGCCGGTGCTGCCGGCAGCGGTGACGGCGTCGATCGACACCGGCAGGACTGGCGAATCAATCAGGGCCTCGGTGAGCGCGGGCGGAAGCCCGCCGGGTGCCGGCGCCGTTTCCGCGGAGGAGCCACTGCGCACGGGATCTGCGGGCCGCTGCGCGTCGAGCGCGATCCGCTGGTAGCCGGCGGAAACCAACCGGCCCGTGACCGCGCGCCGTTTGCCGTCCTCGTACGGACGATAGGCGGGCCCGGGTTTGCGATAGTGCAGCGTCAGGTAGGTGTACGGGACGATGACGAGGATAATGGCGAGAACGACCCATTTCATCGGCCAAGGTTTGCGGGAGGGCAGGGCGGACATCGGGGCGGACGTTCAACGTTCAACGTCCAACGTTCAACGTTGAACGTTCAACGACCGGGCCACTCACCTCCGGCAACTCGGTTGATCCGGTTGGCGAAATCTGAAGAGGCGATGAGCCCGGGCCGGAGGCCATTTGAACATTGACCATTGGACCTTGAATATTCCGCGCGCCCGGCGCGGCGGAGCTGGTCGGTGAATAAATTTGCCCCGGCCGGAGCGGGGCTGTTTGGTGGCCGCCACTCATGAAGTTTTGGTCGCAGTATTTCATTCCCACCCTGAAGGAGAGCCCGGCGGACGCGGAGATCGCCTCGCACAAGCTGCTCGTGCGCGCGGGCCTGGTCCGCAAGCTGGGCGGCGGGCTCTACAGCTACCTGCCGCTGGGGCTGCGGGTCCTGCAGAAGCTGACGCAGATCTGCCGGGAGGAGATCGAGCGGGGCGGCGGCATCGAACTCTGGATGCCGCATGTGCATCCGGCCGAGCTGTGGGAGCAGGGACCGCGCTGGCCGGCGGCGCGCGAGATCATGTTTCGGGCGGACAGCGCCGGCGCGGGCAAGGGCCGCGCGAAGGAGCCGGAGTTCGTCCTCGGCCCGACGCACGAGGAAGTCATCACGCCGCTGGTGAAGACGGAGATCACGAGCTACCGCGACCTGCCGAAGAATTTCTTCCAGATCGCGACGAAGTTCCGCAACGAGATCCGTCCGCGCTACGGCCTCATGCGCGCAAAGGAGTTCGTGATGATGGACGCGTACTCCTTCGACGCCGACGACGCGGGCGCAGTCCGGAGCTACCAGGCGATGAAGACCGCCTACGAGAACTTTTTCCGCCGCATCGGCGCGCAGGCGATCGCGGTCGAGGCGGACACCGGCGTGATGGGAGGCAGCTTTTCGCACGAGTTCATGGTGCCTGCGGAAATCGGCGACGACGATGTGATCTACAACGAGGAGAGCGGCTACGCGGCCAACCGGGAGAAGGCGACCAGCGCGCTGGTGCCGGCGGGCTTCGCCGATGCGCCGGCCGCGGGCCCGGTCGAGGAGTTCGCGACGCCGGGAGTCGTGACCATCGCGGCCCTGGAGGCGGCGCCGTACGCGGTGCCGGCCGACAAGCAGTTCAAGACGCTCGTGTATATCGGCGACGGGAAGCCGTTCCTCGTCATCCTGCGCGGCAGCGACGAACTCGAGGAGGCGAAGCTCGGCGCGCTCGGCTTCGGGCTGCGCCGCCCCGCCACGCCGGAGGAGATCGAGCCCGTCCTCGGTGCGAAGCCCGGCAGCCTCGGCGCGGTCCGGGGCACGATCCGGAATCCGTCGGCGCTGGCCGGCGTCTTCGCGGACCACGCGATCCGGCTGGTCGGCAACGGCACCACCGGGGCGAACAAGGACGGCTTTCACCTGCGCGGGGTCAACGTGCAGCGCGACCTCGCGATCACGCAGTTCGGCGACTTCCGCCGCGTGCGTCCGGGCGAGCCTGACCCGAAGTCGGGCCAGCCGCTCAAGGTGCGGCGCGGCATCGAGGTGGGGCACATCTTCAAGCTCGGCACGAAATATTCCGAAAAATACAACGCGGTCTACACCGACGACCAGAAGCAGTCGCATGCGATGGTGATGGGCTGCTACGGCATCGGCATCAGCCGCACCCTGCAGGCCCTCATCGAGCAGAGCCACGATGCCGACGGCATCGTCTGGCCGTGGCCGGCGGCGCCGTTCCAGGTGCTGGTCTGCGTGCTGGATCCGCAGCTGCCCGAGGTCATGGACCTGGCGAAGAAGCTCGCGGCGGCGGCGGAGCGGGCGGGGGCCGATGTCCTCGTGGACGACCGGGCCGAGCGGCCGGGTGTGAAGTTCAAGGACGCCGACCTCATCGGCGTTCCCCTCCGGCTGACCATCGGCGGCAAGGGACTGAAGGAGGGCATCGTCGAGCTGAAGTGGCGCCGAAGCAAGGACGTCGCCCGGGTCCCGCTGGCCGAGATCGAGGCCAAGGTGGCCGAGTGTGTTTCCATGGCACAGAAGGGCGGCGAAGGCGGTCCTTGATGCGGATGGAGCATCCTGTTATCCCGGCGGCAATGAATCGAGAATGGGGGATGCCCATCGCCCAGACCCGGCCGCAGTCCGTGCCGGCGCCGCAGGCCGAGACGGAGCTGGCGCTCGAGGGCGTGTGGCGCGTGGTCGTGCTGAACGATCCGGTGAACCTGATGTCCTACGTGGTGATGGTCTTCAAAAAGATCCTCGGCTTCGACGAGGCCAAGGCCCGCCGGCACATGCTCGAGGTCCATGAGCAGGGCCGCTCGATCGTCTGGACCGGATTGCGCGAGAAGGCGGAGGCCTACGCGTTCACCTTGCAGCAATGGCACCTGACGGCGGTGCTGGAATCCGATGAAGCGCGTTGAGGTCAAGCTGAGCGTCCCGGTCGTCGCGCCGCTGCTCGACGTCGTCAAGCAGGCCGCGGACTCCCTCCAGGCCGACCTGGCGGCGCCGCTGGCGATCAAGGACATCGAGGGCGAATTCCGGGACGCCTGGACCGGCGAGCTGCTGGCCGGGCAGGCCGCGGACCTGCGCGCGCTCCTGGCGCTCTTCGACCGGGAATTTCTTTCCAGCGGCGTCATCGGCTTCGACGAGGAAAACGCCGAGATCATCGTGCGCGCCTGCTCGGCGGTGCGCCTGCGCCTGCGCTCGCATTTTCTCGGGGGCCTCGACGACGAGAAGCTGGAGAGCGGCGACGTCGAGCTCGTGCAGCTCGACGAGGCAGTGCGAAAGGCCTTCATGTGCTACCTGTTTCTCGCGACCATCCAGGAGCTGATCATCCAGCACCTCGATTCCTCGATCATCGAGTCGTAGGCGGCCAGGCCAGCGGGATTGTTCTGTTGCTGGATCGCTGTAGGGGCGTCCCTTGCGGACGTCCCGGTTTCGATCGTCGAGCCGGGCGTCCGCAAGGGAC
>DASZQN010000092.1:0-93187 GCA_035549635.1 Opitutaceae bacterium | reverse complement strand
CGCTTCCGCAATCGGCGGCAGGTGGCCAGCTACACCGGATTGTGTCCAAGCGAACACTCCTCCGGCCAGTCCCGCCTGCAGGGCAGCATCACCCGGCACGGCAATCCGCGGGTGCGCCATTTGTTGGTCGAGGCGGTCTGGCGGCTGTTCAAGTTCCAGCCGCACTACCGGGCGATCGCCAAGTGGGTCCCGGCGTTGACGGCGCTGAAGATCAGCGGGGCGCGCAAGAAAAAGATCATCGTCGCCATCGCGCGGCAACTCGCCGTGGACCTGTGGCGGATCGCGACGGGCCGCACCACCGCCGCCGCCCTGGGATTGCAGACCAACTGATTTTGGAGCGGCGGGCCGTCCGCACTGACCCCTGGGTGTGCCAGCCACGCCCGTGTCCAAAGATGGGGCGGCCCGTCACTCCTTCGCGCCCACCTTGAATCGATCATGATGCGCTGCGCCGCTTTCGCGGCGCACGCGCGGATAGCAGGCTAAGGCCCGGTCGCCGACCGTCGCCGTTCGCGAAGGAGCCGCTTCACAACCTCCACTCATGCTCCCGATCTACAAACCGCCTTGAAGAAACGCTTGACTATGTTTCCCCATAGCAGGGGTCTCGCCGCAGATTTGCAGATTCACGAGTGAGGAGCGAGCGGGTTTCCTGAAGCACGACATATCCAATCGCGATCCAGGCTGCGATTGGTGCCGCGCAGAACGGCCCGAAAAGGGTCAAACCCGACCTTTTGACAGAGGCTCTCTGCCTCCTGTCTTCCATCCTCCGGTTCGGCGTCGCAGGCGCCAGACAACCCAGGCGCAGACCGCAAGCTTCACGACATAGACCCCCACAAGGAAAGCGATCTGGCTGCGGTCCGGATCTGTCGCGAAGTCTCCCAGTAGAATAGTCATGTAGGACCGGATCGCGTAGACCGTCAGGCAGACCCAGAAGTAGGTGCGCAGCGGCACGTCGGTCAGCGCGAGGAGATAGTTGCGGGCGAAATACGGCGGGCCGGGCACGAGCGCGGCGAGGACGCATACGCCCGCGTGCTCCCCGGCCTGGATGTGCGGGAGGCGATGACCGCGACGCTCCAGCAGACGCTCCAGCGGGGCGCGCAGGAAACTGCGCGTGATCCAATACGTCGCCAGCAGATGGAGGGCGGTCACGAGCACCACCACCGCGAAGCCTTCGAGCGGGCCGAAGCGCGCCCCGGCCATCAGGTAGACGACGCTGATGGGAAATCCGAATAGAGGCAGGACCGCCATCAGCAGGATCACGACGCCGGAGTTGAAGCCGTCGATGGTCCGGTTGATCGCCGCGAAATCGATGTGCGAGAAAACCAGCGCGACCCCGCCCGCGATGGCGAGGAGCGCCAGGGCCAGCCACCACCAACCGGCCCAGGTCTCACGGCGCTTCCGCCGTCCGCTCGGCCGGGAACGCCCGCCGATTTTCCCAGAGGGCGAGGCGCTGTGGCCGATTCCGCCCGGCGGCAGCGGCTGGGAACTGGGAACGGAGGAAGACATGAAGACGGCGACAGACCGCCGCTAAAGGCCTCGGTGCGTCGTTCGGAGGGTTTAGCCACGAAAAAGCACGAGAATCCCCAGCTGCGGCGAGCGTCTCCATTGCGCCTATAGGCGCGCAGGTGACTCGATTCGAAGCCTGGGAGCCTTCGTGCCTTTTCGTGGCCAAAACCCCGAAAGCTTGGCGCCGAGTTGGCGGTGCGCGGAACTGTCCAGCTCCGTCTCGGTCCAGCGCGGGGTCATTATCCCTTCGCCTCCAGTCCATTCCGTCGGCTCCCGCCCGACTCGGCCATGAACGCGGCCACCGCCCGGTCGGCGTCCGACCTCCCTTCCCGCCGCCGGGCCCGGCCCGCGCGGAAGACGCACCTCGGAGCCCGCTCGCACTGGTGGATCGCGCTCGTGGTCGTCGCGCTCTTCGCGACCTACTTCTGGTACACGTCGGCGCGCCGGCTGAAGGTGGCGGTGCAGGCGGACTACGGCCCGCTCTCGGCGACCTTCCCCGACACCGTCGGCCCGCTTCTCGGTGCGGATTTCTCCCCGGGCAACTCGGTGCAGACGCTGATCAACGGCGACCAGTTCTTCCCGGCGATGCTCGCGGCCATCCGCGGCGCGCAGAAGACCATCACGCTCGAGACCTACATCTGGGCGCCCGGCAAGATCAGCGACGAGTTCATCGCCGCCCTGAGCGAGCGCGCCCGTGCCGGGGTGAAGGTCCATGTCCTGATGGACGGCATGGGGACGCTGAAATTCCGCCACGAGGACCGCGTGCGCATGCAGTCGGCCGGCATCGAGCTGCTCATCTACGGCCGCGAGCACTGGTACGACATCAAGCCCAACATCAGCCACCGGACCCACCGCAAGCTGCTGATCGTCGACGGCAGGATCGGCTTCACCGGCGGCATGTGCATCGACGACCATTGGATGGGCAACGCCGATTCGCCGAAGGTGTGGCGCGAGACGCAGGTCCGGGTCGAGGGACCGGTCGTGCGGCAGATGCAGGCGGTGTTCGCCTCGAACTGGCTGCAGACGACCGCGCGGCTGCTGCAGGGCGAGGACTATTTCCCCAAGACCGGCACCCCGGGCACGAGCCTCGCCCAGTGCATCAAGAGCGGCCCCGGCGAGGGCACCGAGAACGCCCGGCTCTCCTACTTCTGCGCGATCGCCGCCGCGCGGAAGACGATCGACATCGGCAACGCCTACTTCGTCCCCGACGACCTCGCCGTGACCATGCTCATCGCCGCCCGGCAGCGCGGCGTCCGCGTCCGCATCGTCGTGCCCGCGATCAACGACTCGCGTTTCGGCCGGGCCGTGTCCCGCTCGCGCTGGGGGCCGCTGCTCGCCGCCGGCGTGGAATTCTACGAGTACCTGCCCGCGATGTACCACGCCAAGACGATGGTCGTGGACAATGTCCTCGTGACCGTCGGCTCCGCCAACTTCGACAACCGCTCGTTCACCATCAACGACGAGGTCGCCCTGAACGTCATCGATCGCGCCGTCGCCGCGGTCCACGAGAAAGCCCTGGAGGACGACATGCGCCGCTCCCATCCGCTGTCATACGAAGAGTTTCAGGCCCGCCCATGGTACATCAAGCTGGCGGACATGTTCTGCGGGCTGTTCCGCTCGCAATTCTGACGATTGCGGACTGCGGATTGCGGGTGGCGGAATGGTAAGCCACAAACGACCGCACACGGCTGGCTCCGGGGTTTGCCAACCCGCAATTGCCGCCGACCCGGCGAACCGCCGAGGCCGCGCGTGGTCCATGGCGGCATGAATGTTTCACGCTCCTCCGCCCTGATCATATCCGCGATGGCCGGCGGCCTGCTGCTCACCACCGCCTGTCGCGATCGCTCGCGGCCTCCCGTCGAGCCGCAATCCGTGGCGCAGCTCCCGGCGCCCTCCTCGGTGAATCGCGCGGAACCCGCACCGCTGCCGCCCCCCATCCCTCCGCCGCCCGTGGTGACGCCGAATCGGGCGTCCGCGACCGCGCCGGCCAACGCGCCCCTGCTGCCCCTCTCCGCGACGATGGACCAGGGAATCGACTACCCTTACGAGCGTCGCGGCGACTATATCGCGAACATCAACCGGATGACCGGGAGTGCCGACGCCCAGATCCAGCAGCTCGGCGCCCGTCGCGCGTCGCTGGCGCAGACCTCCATCCAGGACTGGGACGTCGCGATGACCGAACTGAACTCCGCGCGTGCGGACCTGCAGTTCAAGATCACCCAGCTGGGGACGGCGACGCCGGAGACCTGGGGCCAGGCGAAGGAAGGCGTGGCCAATGCCTGGAAACGGCTGGCCGATGCGTACGACAAGGTCCGCCTCAGCACGACGCAGTAGGCCGCAGCAGGCGCGCGATGAACACCGCCTCCTATTGGATCGACTCCGCCCCGTTGCCGCGCTTCCGCCGTTTGGAGCGCGACCACCGGGTGGACGCCATCGTCATCGGCGGCGGCATCACCGGGATCACGGCGGCCTACCTGCTGAAGCAAGCCGGGAAAACGGTCGCCCTCGTCGAGCGCGACCGCTGCGCGCGGGTGGACACCGGCCACACGACGGCCCATCTGACCTGCGTGACCGACCTCCGCCTGGCCGAGCTGGCGCGGAAGTTCGGCCGCGATGCCGCGAAGGTCGTGTGGGACGCCGGTGCCGCCGCGATCGACAAGATCGACGCGCTGATCCGCGACCGGCGCATCGCGTGCGACTTCAAATGGGTCCCGGGTTACCTCCACGAGCCGGTGCGCGGGGCGCCCGGCGCCGGCGCCCGGGAACTCGAGGAGGAGGCCGCGCTGGCGCGTGAACTCGGCATCGCCGCCGCCTACGCTCCCGCCATTCCCCTCTTCAACGTCCCGGGCGTGCGGTTTCCCCACCAGGCCATCTTCCATCCGCGCAAATACCTCGGCGAACTGCTCCGCCGCATTCCCGGCGGCGGCAGCCACGTCTTCGAGGGCACGGAGATCGAGGAGACGACCAGCGACCCGATTTCGGTCAAATCGAAGCACGGCCGCGTTGAAGCCGGCTATCTCGTCCTCGCCACCCACACCCCGCTGATGGGCAACACCTCGCTCCTGCCGGCGACCCTCTTCCAGACCAAGCTCTCGCTTTACACCAGCTACGCGCTGAGCGCCCGGCTGCCCGCCGGCAGCGCGCCCGAGGCGTCCTTCTGGGACACGGGCCGGCCCTACGATTACCTGCGCGTGGAGCGGAAGCGCGGGTACGACCAGGCGATCTTCGGCGGGGAGGACCACAAGACCGGGCAGGAAACCGACACCGCCGCGGCGTACGACCGCCTCGAGCAGCGCTTCCGGGGGCATTTTCCGGGGGCCGTGGTGGATCACCGCTGGTCCGGCCAGGTCATCGAGACGAACGACGGCCTGCCTTTCATCGGCGAGACCGCGGAGCGGCAGTTCGCCGCGACGGGCTTCGCCGGCAACGGCATGACCTTCGGGACGCTCGGCGGCATGATGGCGGTGGACGCCATGCTGCGCCGCAGGAATCCCTGGCAGGAGCTCTTCGACATCCATCGCCGCAAGATTTTCGGCGGCACCTGGGACTACCTGAAGGAAAACAAGGACTATCCCTTTTACCTGCTGCGCGACTGGCTGGCCGGCGCGGAGATCGAGTCGCTGCGCGAGCTGGGACGAAACCAGGGACGGATCCTGGGACACCTCGGGAAAAAAGTGGCGGCCTACCGGGATGCGCACGGCAAGGTCACGGTCTGTTCGGCGGTCTGCACCCACCTGAAATGCATCGTCGCCTGGAACGGCGCGGAGCAGACCTGGGACTGCCCCTGCCACGGCTCGCGCTTCAAGCCGACCGGCGAGGTGATCTCCGGCCCGGCGGAGAAACCGCTGGAGCGGATCGAAACGAAAGAGGGTTAAAAAGTACGACCACCAGCGGAGGTTTCACACAGAGGACGCGGAGTACGCTGAGGGTCGCTGGTCCTCTGTGTCCTCCGCGTCCTCTGCGTGAAACCTTCCGATTCCCTCAAATCATCGACACTGCCCAACCCGGGACCTCGACGTCGCGTCCCTGGACAAAATCCTCCACGAGGTGCTGGACCCAGGGCCGGGCGCAGGCGCAGCCCGTGATCTGCGCGAAGCGCTGACCGCCGCGTTCCTGCACGCGATAGGAGACGGAAAGACGGATGGGATCGGTCTCGCCGTGGAGCTCGCAGACCAGCTGGACCCGCTTGTTCGCGGCGTCGATCTGCAGATCGCGGAGCGTGCCATAGCGGCTGATCAGCCCGTTCACGTACGTCTGGGCGGCCTTGCTGGCCATGAAGTTCTTGGCGGCGCCAAACATGGGAGGATCAGCGGATGTGCCGGCGGAGGATTTTCTCGTCCTGGATGAAGATGTTGATGAGCAGCCACACGGCGCCGACCGCGGATCCCAGGAAACAGAGG
Organism: Opitutaceae bacterium; assembly: GCA_035549635.1. Lineage (GTDB taxonomy): Bacteria > Verrucomicrobiota > Verrucomicrobiia > Opitutales > Opitutaceae > CAIUWA01. Next base: position 87,284 of record DASZQN010000092.1, on the reverse strand, counting down.
ATCGCGAGGCCGGGATAGCCGAAGATCTGGAAGCTCGTCTGGATCCGCATCAAAAGCGAGGCGCCGATGATCATCGCCGCGAGGATGACGCCCGCGGTGATGCGGTTTGCGATCTTCTGCATGCCCTCGACGACCATCTTCGCGTCGACCGCCTTCACCTTCACCTCGAGCTCGGAGTTGGTCACCGCGTCCATGATCCGGTTGAGCCGGGTCGGCAGGTGGCTGACAAAGCCCTTCATCTCGAGGATCGAGCTGAGAATATTGCCCTGGTTCATGTCCTGGCGCATCCGGCGCGACAGGAGGTCGGTCGCGTGGCGGCGGATGGCCTGGTTCGGATCGAACGACGGATCGAGCACGCGGCCGACCTCGTCGAGCTGGAGCAGCGTCTTGCCGAGCAGCGTGAGCTCGCTCGGCACCACCAAGCCGCACTTGGTCGCGTCGCGGCTGAGCGCGATGAGGGACTGGCCCACCTTCATGTGCTGCAGGCCATGGGCCTGGTTCTGGACCATGAGCTGGCCGACGTGCCGGCGGAAATTGGCGGGATCGAAGATTTCAAGTTTCTCGCTGATCGAGATGACCAGGTCGGCCGCTTCCTCGCTTTTGCCCTCGCTGATCAGCAGCAGCAGCTTGAGCAGGTGCTCCTGCATGCCGGGCGCGGTGTGGCCGACCATGCCGAGGTCGAGCAGCGCGATCCGGCCGTCGTCGGTGAGGAACACGTTGCCGGGATGCGGATCGGCGTGGAAGAGCCCGTCGATCAGCACCTGCTTGAGATACGCCTTGAACAGCTCGTCGGTCAGCGGCGCATCGCCCATTTCCAGCCGCGCCAGCGGGCCGAGCGAGGTGATCTTGCGGCCGCGGACGTAGTCCATCGTGAGGACGGAGCGCGTGCAGTAGTCCGGCACGGGCTGCGGCACCTGGATGAGCTCGAATTCCTTCAGGTTCTCCCCGACGGTCACGAGGTTCTCCGCCTCGCGCTCGTAGTTCAGCTCGTGCTGGATGGTCGTGCGGAATTCGTCGAGCACCGCCGAGAAGCGATAGCGGCGGCCGGTCTCGGTGTGGGCGTCGAGGAACTCCGCGATCTCGCCGAGCACCTCGAAGTCCTCCGCGACCTGCCCGCGGATGTTCGGCCGCTGGACTTTCACCACCACCGCGCGCCCGTCCCGCAGCGCCGCGAGGTGGACCTGGCCGAGCGAAGCGGCGGCGAGCGGCTCGGGATCGAAGCGGGAAAAGGCCTTGGACATGCGCACCCCGAGCTCGGCGGTCACGATCTTCTCGACCTCCGGATAAGGGAACGGCTTCACGCGATCCTGCAGGCGCGAGAGCGCCGTCAGGTAGGCCTCGGGAAGGAGATCCGGCCGGCTCGCCAGGACCTGGCCGAGCTTCACATACGTCGGCCCCATCGCCTCGAGATCGTCCGCGAGCTGTTCCGGCGCGGGCCTTCCCGCCGCCTCCGTCGCCAGGCGGGCGGCATCGTCCGCATCGACCGCTCCGGCCACATCCATCTGCTTCACCAGGTCGGCCCGGCCATATTTCCAGAGCAGCGCTGCGATCTGGCGGTAGCGTTTCAGGTGGCCGGCGGAGATTTTCATGCGGGAGACGTGGGGAATGTTCTCACGGACAGCGCTTTGCCGCCCCGGTTCGATTTTCGCGCAGAGACGCGGAGACGCCGGGGAAGGCGCGGCTGGGAGCGATGTCCGAGGTCGTGGCGGTCTTTTTCCAATTCCACCTCAGGCCTGCCGACCTCCGCGCCTCTGCTTTCCGGTGCGAAACCGTCCGCTATTTCCGGCTCAGCCCCGGGCGGGATCCCGCCAAACGAACCACCGCCGCCCGAATGGGTCAGTCGTCGCCGATGCCGTCCCATCACCTTGCGAGCGAACAGCCTTTGCGGGCCGAATTGTTCACCTCCGAACATCTCGCCGACCACGCCCGGCGGCTCGCCTCCGGCCATCGCACCGCCCAGACGCGCGCGACCAACCGGCTGCTGCACCGCCTCAACCGGAACGAGCAGATCCTGCGCGCCTACAACCGGGCGACCCATGCGGTCGACCAGGTCCGGCGGGTGACGCACGCCGCGGAGTGGCTGCTGGACAATTTCTATCTCATCGAGGAGCAGATCCAGATGGCCCGCCGGCATTTGCCGCAGGGCTACAGCCGCGAGCTGCCGCGCCTGGTCGACGGCGCCTCCGCCGGTCTCCCGCGGGTCTACGATCTCGCGCTCGAGCTGATCTCCCATGTCGACGCGCAGGTCGACGAGGAGTCCCTCGCGACTTTCATCTCCGCCTACCAGGAAACGGCGCCGCTCACGCTCGGCGAGCTCTGGGCCATCCCCATCATGCTCCGCCTTGCGCTGATCGAGAACCTGCGCCGGGTGACCGCGCGGCTGACGATCGCGCGGCGCGACCGCGACCTCGCGGACCACTGGGTGAAGCGCCTCGAGGACGTCGCGGGGGAGAGCAACCCGTCGCGCCTGGTGCTCGTGGTGGCGGCGATGGCGGGATCCGAGCCGCCGCTGTCGACGCCCTTCGTCGCCGAGTTCTACCAGCGGATCTCCCGCCAGAACCCATCGATGCAGATCGCGCGCAACTGGCTTGAACAACGCCTCGCCGAGGAGGGCCTCTCCGCGGAACAGCTGATCATCGCCGAGAGCCAGAGCCAGGCGGCGGACCAGGTCACGATCAGCCACAGCATCACCAGCCTGCGCTTCCTCAGCGCGGTCGACTGGCGCCAGTTCGTCGAGCGCGTCAGCCTGGTGGAGCAGACGCTGCGCCGCGACCCGGCCGGCGTGCACGCCGCGATGGATTTCGCCACGCGCGACCACTACCGGCATTCGGTCGAGGCCATCGCGCGCCACAGCGGCCAGCCGGAGCGCGCCGTCGCCGAGCAGGCCATCGCCCTCGCCGCCGAGGCCGCCCGCACCCGCGGCGCCGGGGACCGCACCGCCCACGTCGGCTTCTATCTCGTGGACAAAGGCCGGCCCGAGCTGGAGCGGATCGCCGGCGTGAGCTGGCCCTGGCGCACGCGGTTCGAGCAGCTGATCCAGCGCTTTCCCCTCGCCTTCTATGTCGGCGGGATCGCGGTGCTGACCGCCGGCTTCACCTGGGCTCTGCTCGAGCAGACCCGCGAACTCGGGGTGCACGGCGCCAGCCTCTGGCTGCTCGCCGGCCTGTTCCTGGTCTGCACGAGCCAGTTCGCCGTCGGCATCCTCAACTGGTTCGCGCTGCTTGTCATGTCGCCGCACCTGCTGCCGCGGCTCGACTGTTCCGACGGCATCGGGCCGGACCGGCGCACGATGGTGGCGGTGCCGACCCTCCTGACGGGACCGGCCGCCGTGGAGCACCTGCTGGAGACGCTGGAGATCCACCATCTGGCGAACCGCGACGAGCACCTGCACTTCGCCCTGCTGACGGACTTCCCGGACGCCGGCCAGGCCGTCATGCCCGGGGACGCCGCGCTGCTCGACGAGGTGCGCGCCGGGGTCGCCGCCCTCAACCGCAAGTACGCATCGCAGCGCAAGGACATCTTCTTCCTCTTCCACCGTCCCCGCCGGTGGAACGAACGGGAAGGCCGCTGGATGGGCTACGAGCGGAAGCGCGGCAAGCTGGCCGAATTCAACGCGATCCTCCGCGGGGGATCGCTCGCGCCGTTTTCGGCGACCGAGGGCGATCTCAGCGTGCTGCCCGCGGTGAAGTACGTCATCACCCTCGACACCGACACCCAGCTGCCGCGCGACGCCGCCCACCGGCTCGTGGGCGCGATCGCGCACCCGCTGAATCGCCCGCAGTTCGATCCCGAGCGCGGCATCGTCACCGAGGGCTACGGCATCCTCCAGCCACGCGTCGGCGTGAGCCTGCCGTCGGCGGGCCGCTCGTGGTTCGTCCGCCTGTTCGCGGGGGATGTCGGCATCGATCCATACACGCGCGCCGTTTCCGACGTGTACCAGGACGTCTTCCAGGAAGGCTCCTTCATCGGCAAGGGAATCTACGACGTCGACGCGTTCGAGCGCGCCCTCGCCGGCCGCTTCCCCGAGAACGCGGTCCTCAGCCACGACCTGATCGAGTCCTGCCACGCGCGCTCGGCGCTGATCAGCGACGTCGAGCTCTACGAGGAATATCCCTCGCGCTACAACGTCGACAGCAGCCGGCGCCACCGCTGGATCCGCGGCGACTGGCAGATCGCGCAATGGCTGCTCCCGCGCGTGCCGGGCTCCGACGCCCGGCAGATCGACAACCCGCTTTCCGGCCTCTCGCGCTGGAAGATCCTCGACAACCTGCGGCGGAGCCTCGTGCCGGCCGCGCTGCTTTCGCTGCTGTTCGCGGGCTGGGTCTGGCGGCCGGAGCTTGCGGAAGTCGGACTGCTGCTCGTGCTCGCTATCCTGTTCGTCCCGCCGCTGCTCGGCCTCTGCACCGACCTCGCCCGGCGGCCCGAGGACCGCCCGCTCGCGCTGCACCTCGCCAGCGCGCTCCGCGCCGGGGCGCGCCAGCTCGGGCAGATCCTGCTCACCCTGGCCTTCCTGCCCTACGACACCTTCGTCAGCCTCGATGCGATCGGACGCACGCTGCTCCGCGTGCTGCTGACGCATCGGCGCCTGCTGGAATGGCAGACGGCGAGCGAGGCGGAACGCACGGCGCGGATGCGGCTCGTGGATTTCTACGCCACCATGTGGATCGCACCGGCCCTCGCCGTGGCGGGGACTCTGCTCCTCCGGGTGCCGCACCCCGGCGAGGTGCCGTCGGCGGCCCTGGTCTTCGGCCTGTGGGCATCCGCGCCGTGGATCGCGTGGCGCATCAGCCAGCCGATCGTGCCCTCGCCGGTGAACCTGACCCCGCCGCAGCTGAAGTTCCTCCGGCACATCGCCCGCGTCACCTGGCGCTATTTCGAGACCTTCGTCACGGAGGCGGATCACTGGCTGCCCCCGGACAACTTCCAGGAGCAGCCGGTGCCGATCGTCGCCAGCCGGACCTCGCCGACCAACCTCGGGCTGGCCCTGCTGTCCAGCCTCGCCGCCAGCGATTTCGGCTACCTTCCCGTCGGGGGCCTGCTGCAGCGGACCCGCCAGACGCTTTCCGCCATGGCCGGGCTGGAGCGGCACCGCGGGCATTTCTACAACTGGTACGACACGCGGACGCTCAAGCCGCTCCTGCCGCTCTACGTCTCGAGCGTCGACAGCGGCAACCTCGCCGGCCACCTGCTCACCCTCACCCAGGGCCTCGCGGAGCTGCCCGACCGGCCCCTGCTTCCGCCCCGCCTGGCCGCCGGCCTCGCCGACACCGCGGCGGCGCTGGGCAAGGTGGCCGGCAAGAACTTCGCGTTGCGCCAGATCGAGGCGGCCCTGGGCGCGGAGCCGGCCGACCTGCGCGCGGCCCTCGCACTGCTCGAGCGCGTCGGGGCGCAGGCCCGGGAACTCGCGGCCGCCCTGCCCGCCGACGCCGGTGACGAGCTGAAGGGCTGGACCCGCGCGCTCGTGCAGGATTGCCAGGCCCAGCGCGAGGATCTCGTCCTCCTCGCTCCCTGGCTCGTCCTTCCGCCCGCTCCCGCCGACCAGCCCGCGGAAATCGCGGCCGGGCTCGACCGGATCGGCCGGGAGGCGACGCTCCGGGATCTCGCGGAGCTCGGCGAGGAATTCATTCCGCTCGTGGCGCGCCTCCGCGCCGCGGCTTCCGGACCCCGCCAGACGCACCTCGGGGAACTGCTCGCCGCGCTGCAGCGCGGCGCCGAGCGCGCGGCCGCGCGGATCGCGGACACCGCGGACCTGGCGCGGCAGGCGACGGCGCTCGCCGACATGGATTTCCATTTTCTCTTCAACGAGGCGCGGGACCTTTTCGCCGTCGGTTACAACGTCAGCGAGCGCCGGCTCGACTCCAGTTGCTACGACCTCCTCGCCTCCGAGGCCCGGCTCGGGAGTTTCGTCGCCATCGCCCAAGGCCAGGTACCGCAGGATCACTGGTTCTCGCTCGGCCGGCAGCTGGTCACGGCCCATGGCCGCCCGATCCTCGTTTCCTGGAGCGGCTCCATGTTCGAGTACCTGATGCCGCTGCTCGTCATGCCGTCATACGAGCACACGCTGCTGGACGAGACCTGCCGCGGGGCGGTGGACCAGCAGATCGAGTACGCCCGGATGCGCCACGTGCCCTGGGGCATGTCGGAGAGCGGCTACAACCTGACCGACGTCCATCTCAACTACCAGTACCGCGCGTTCGGCGTGCCCGGGCTCGGCCTCAAGCGCGGCCTCGGGGAGAACCTCGTCGTCGCGCCCTACGCGACGCTGATGGCGCTGATGGTCCGTCCGCGGGCCGCGTGCGAAAACCTCGAGCGCCTGGCCGCCGGCGGACGCACGGGCCCCTACGGCTTCTACGAGGCCGTCGACTACACGCCGTCGCGGCTGCCGCCCGGACAGTCGAGCGTGACAATCCGCTCGTTCATGGTGCATCACCAAGGCATGGGCCTGCTCGCGGTGGCGAACGCGCTGCTGGACCGACCCATGCAGCGGCGCTTCCTTTCCTGTCCCATCTTCAAGGCTGCCGACCTCCTGCTCCAGGAGCGTGTGCCCGCCGTCACCGCCCGCGTGCTGTCCGAACACCTCGAACTCGGCGAGTCGCGCAAGCTCGCCGGCCAGCGCGAGGACGACGGCCTCATGCGCATCAGCACCAATCCCGCGGCGGAGGCGCCGCAGGTGCATCTGCTCTCCAACGGCCGCTACCATGTGGTGATCAACGCCACCGGGGGCGGCTATAGCCGCTGGCGTGAGGTCGCGGTGACGCGCTGGCGCGAGGACCCGACGGCCGACGCGTGGGGCACCTTCATTTATCTGCGCGACATCGATTCCGGCGAGTGCTGGTCCGCCGCGCACCAGCCGGTCGGCCGGACGCTGAAGCGCTGCGAGTCCATCTTCACCCAGGCCCGCGCGGAATTCCGGGTGCAGCAGGAGGACCTCGAGGTCCACACCGAGATCTGTGTCTCGCCGGAGGACGACATCGAACTGCGCCGCATCACCGTGGCGAACCACGGGCACCGGACCCGGACGCTGGAGCTGACGACCTACGCCGAGGTCGTGCTGGCTCCGCCCGCGGCGGATGCGGCGCATCCGGCGTTCAGCAACCTCTTCGTGCAGACCGAGCGCCTCGCCGCCGACCAGGGGGTGCTGTGCACGCGGCGGGCCCGCTCCGAGGAGGAGCATCCGCCCTGGCTGCTGCACGTGCTGGCCGGCACCGCCGCCGAGGGCGACGCCGTGTCGTGCGAGACCGATCGGGCGCGCTTCCTCGGCCGGGGACGCACCCCGGCGAATCCGGCGGCGCTCGACCAGGCTGGTCCGCTTTCCAACACCACCGGGCCCGTGCTGGATCCGATCGTCGCCCTCCGCCGGGTCGTCGCCGTGCCGGCCGGCGAGAAGGTCCGCGTCGACGTCGTCCTCGGCATGACCGAGAAGCGGGAGGACGCGCTCGCGCTCGTCGCGAAGTACCGCAATCCGCGCATGGCGGACCGCGCATTCGACCTCGCCTGGACCCACAGCCAGGTGATCCTGCGGCAGCTCAACGCGACCGAGGCCGAGGCCCAGCTCTTCGGGCGCCTGGCGGGCCCGCTGCTCTATGCGCATCCCGCCTGGCGCGCGGAGGCCGGCGTGCTGCTCGCCAACCGTCGCGGCCAGAGCGGGCTGTGGAGCTACGGCATTTCCGGCGACGCTCCCATCGTGCTGCTGCGCATCAGCCATCCCGAGCGCATGGATCTCGTGCGGCAGCTGGTGCAGGCGCATTCCTACTGGCGGATGAAGGGCCTCGCGGTCGAACTGGTCATCCTCAACGAGGACAACTCGGTCTACCACCAGCCGCTCCACGACCAGATCGTCACCCTGGTCACCTCGGGCATCGAGGCGCAGCTGCTGGACAAGGCCGGCGGCATCTTCGTGCGGCGGGTCGAGCAGGTGCCGGCCGAGGACCGGCTGCTGCTGCAGGCGGTCGCCCGGATCGTGCTGATCGACGAAAACGGCTCGCTCGCCGACCAGCTCGGCCGCCGCGAGGCGCCGGCGCCGGCCATCCCCATGCTCGTTCCCGTGCGCACGCCTCCCCGCGGCGCGCCGCCGCCGCTCCCGGCGCGCGAGCTCGCCAACGCCAACGGGCTCGGCGGCTTCACGCCCGACGGACGCGAATATGTCATCACGCTGCCGCCCGGGCAGGCCACGCCCGCGCCCTGGGTGAACGTCATCGCCAATCCCCATTTCGGGACCGTCGTCTCCGAGAGCGGCAGCGCGTATTCCTGGGCCGAGAACTGCCACGAGTTCCGCCTGACGCCGTGGGCGAACGACCCCGTCGTCGATCCGACGGGCGAGGCGTTCTACCTCCGCGACGAGCAGACCGGCCAGTTCTGGTCGCCCACCCCGCTCCCCGCGCCGGGCGCCGCGCCGTACGTGATCCGCCACGGCTTCGGCTACACCGTGTTCGAGCACACGGAGAATGGCGTCGCGTCCGAGCTGTGGATCTACGTGGCGATGGACGCCCCCGTGAAGTTTGCCGTGCTGAAGGTCCGCAATGTCTCGGGCCAGCTACTCCGTCTGTCCGCCACCGGCTACTGGGAATGGGTCCTTGGTGACTTGCGCGCCAGGAACCTGCCCCACGTGCAGACCGAGCTCGACGCCAAGACCGGGGCGCTGCTCGTGCGGAATCCGTACAACACCGACTTCGCCGGGCGCATCGCCTATGTCGACGTCGGCGAAGCCGCGCACACCGCGACCGGCGACCGCCGGGAATTCCTCGGCCGCAACGGCAGTCTCGCCCGGCCCGCGGCGCTCCGGCGCTCGCGGCTGTCGGGCCGTGCCGGCACCGGCCTCGACCCGTGCGGTGCGATGCAGGTGCCCTTCGCCCTCGCGCCCGGCCAGGAGCGCGAGATCGTCTTCCAGCTGGGCGTCGGCCGGGGGGCCGAGGACGTCCAGGCGCAGCTCCGGCGTTTCCGCCGGCCGGGCGCCGCGCGGCAGGCGCTCGAGGCCGTGTGGGCCTACTGGGGCCGCACGCTCGGCGCGGTGCATGTCGAAACGCCGGATCCCGCGGTGAACGCGATGGCCAACGGCTGGCTGCTCTACCAGACCCTCGCCTGCCGCCTCTGGGCGCGGACGGGTTTCTATCAATCCGGCGGCGCCTTCGGCTTCCGCGACCAGCTGCAGGACACGATGGCCCTCGTCCACGCCGAGCCCGCGCTCACCCGCGAACACCTGCTCCGCGCGGCCGGCCGCCAGTTCCGCGAGGGCGACGTCCAGCACTGGTGGCATCCGCCGACCGGCCGCGGCGTCCGGACGCATTTTTCCGACGACTATCTCTGGCTGCCCTACGCGACCTGCCGCTACGTGGCGGCGCTGGCCGACACCGGTGTCCTCGACGAACAGATCCCTTTCCTCGAGGGCCGCCCGCTGAAACCCGAGGAGGAATCCTGCTACGAACTTCCCACCCGCTCGGTCGACAGCGGCACCTTGTACGAACACTGCGTCAGGGCGATCGAGCACGGACTCCGCTTCGGCGCCCACGGCCTGCCGCTGATCGGCTGCGGCGACTGGAACGACGGCATGAACCTCATCGGCCGCGGCGGCCGGGGAGAGAGCGTCTGGCTGGCGTTCTTCCTCTACGACGTCCTCATCAAGTTCGCGGCCCTCGCGCGCAGCCGGCAGGACACCGCGTTCTCCGAGCGCTGCCTCGCGCAGGCCGGATCGCTGCGCGCCAACCTGGAGCGGAACGCGTGGGACGGCGAATGGTACCGGCGCGCCTATTTCGACAACGGCGACCCCCTCGGCTCGCAGTCCAACCCGGAGTGCCAGATCGATTCCCTGCCCCAAAGCTGGGCCGTCCTCAGCGGCGCCGGCGAGCCCGCGCGCGCGCGCCAGGCGATGGAGGCCGTGCGCCGGCGGCTCGTCCGGACCGAGACCGGGATCATCCAGCTCTTCGACCCGCCGTTCGACCGCTCGCCGCTCAACCCCGGCTACATCAAGGGCTACATCCCCGGCGTCCGCGAGAACGGCGGACAGTACACGCACGCGGCGGTCTGGACCGCCATGGCCTTCGCCCAGCTCGGGGACACGGCGCAGGCGTGGCAGCTCTTCTCCCTGCTCAACCCGGTGCACCACGGCAACGACCCCGCGCGGATGCGCACCTACCGGGTCGAGCCTTACGTGGTCGCCGCGGACATCTACGCCGTGCCGCCCCACACCGGCCGGGGCGGCTGGACCTGGTACACCGGCTCGGCCGGCTGGATGTACCGCCTGCTGGTCGAGTCCCTCCTCGGCCTGCGGCTGGAAGGCGCCCGCCTCCACCTGCAGCCGCGCCTGCCCGCGGAATGGCCGGGTTTCACGGCGCACTATCGCTACCGCGACACGGTGTATCATATCTTCGTTACCCGGTCCGCGGACGGAGCGGGCGGCCTGCGGCTCGACGGGCAGCCGCTGCCCGGGACCGAACTGCCGCTGGAGGACGACCGCCGCGAACACCGGGCCGAGCTCGGCCTCACCGCCGACGGCCGGGAACCGGCCCGCCGGCCCGCGCCCGCCGCCGAACCGGGCGAGGCGCCCCTGCAGCCGGCCTGACCCGCGCCGCCGGGAACGATCCGACCGTCACTTCCCCGCCCGGCAGGAGTGTCACGTAATACGTGACACTGCCTCGGCGCAGGAAAGACGGGGAAATCCGGCGCCGGCTGCGCGGGAGCGGCCGGCGCCGGCGGAGCGCCTTGGGGGTCAGCGCGCCGCTTTTCGGCCGGCGGCGGACTTCGACCGCCGGGCGGTCCGTTTCCGGGCGCCACCACGGGCACCGCCGGTCTGCTTGTTCACCGTGCGCCAGGCGCGTTCCTTGGACTCTTGCTTGCCGACGCCCTTGGACTCGTAGCTTTTCTCGATGTGCGCGGCCTGGCGTTTCTGTTTCGAACTGTAACTGCTCTTGTCGCCTTGTGGCATGGGAGGAGGGTTTTGAGGTTTTGGTTGAGGGTGACGGGCGGACAGATTCCGCCCGGCCGAAGCTGGTTCCATCCCGTCGCCCACGGCCGGCAATCCACCGATGCCGCCGCCGGGTCATATCCCGGTCGCGACCGAGGAACCCGCCGACGCGGCAGGACTCAAGGTGCGTCCGCTTCACGTCACCCAAAGTCACCCAAAAAATACAACCGAAGGAAAAACTCCGTCATGAAAAACGACCAAGGACAGGTGCTCACAGGCAAGAAGATCGCGATCCTCGCGACCGAGGGTTTCGAGCAAAGCGAACTGGAACAGCCGCGGGAGGCGCTCGATGAGGCGGGCGCTCGCACCGAAGTCGTTTCCCCCGCCAGCGGTGCGATCCGCGGGTGGGACAAGGACCATTTCGGCGAGGCGGTGAAGGTCGATGTCGACATCAAGTCGGCCCACGCCGAGGACTACGACGGCCTGCTCCTGCCGGGCGGCGTGATGAACCCCGACAAGCTCCGGCAGGTGCCCGAGGCGGTCGAGTTCGTCCGCGCCTTCTTCGACCAGGGGAAGCCGGTCGCCGCCATCTGCCACGGCCCGCAGGTCCTCATCGAAGCCGGTGTCGTCCGGGGCCGCAAGATGACGTCCTATCCCTCGGTCCGCACCGACCTCGTCAACGCCGGGGCGAAGTGGGTGGACGAGGCGGTCGTCACCGACCAGGGGCTCGTGACGAGCCGCAAGCCCGACGACATCCCGCAGTTCAACGAAAAGATCATCGAGGAATTCGCCGAGGGCCACCACCCCGGCCAGAAGCGCAGCGTGACCCCCGTGCCGTTCGAGAGCTCCGTGCGCTACGTGCCGGGCCGCCGGTGAGCCCGTTCTTCCCCGTCCTCTTTCTCTCAATCGTCCTCCTCCGGCCCCAAAATTCGGAGGAGAAAGAGAAGGATTGAGAGAACGAGAACGATTCCGGCAGGTTGAAGGGGTGTCACGTATTACGTGACACTCCTCCGGCGGCCGGAAGGAGGGGCCTGGCAGGCGGGATCCGGCCGGCAGCGATCAGGCGGCAGCCAGGCGCAGGCGGCGGTTGTGCGCGAGGACCTGCCGCCAGGCGGGGGCGAGGTCGGCGGGGCGGCGGCGCCAGAGCTCGCGGTGCAGCCAGTCCATCGAGTCGGCATCCGAGAGGAGCGCCAGCTTCTCCTGCGGCGGCAGCGCGGCGGGGCCGACCCGGAGCAGCTTCTCGCGGTTCTCCTCGAAGTATTGGCGAATCTCCTCCGCCTGCCCGCTCCGCTCGCGCAGCAGGCAGAGGTGGAGGGCATTGATGTAGGGATCGACGACCGCAAGGACGAGGCCCCGGTCGGGGCCCTCGCCGACGAGCTCCTCGTCCCCGTGGTCGTCATCCAGTTCGGCCAGGCCGGGGGGCGGCGCCGTCTCCTCGGGAATGAGGAACAGCCCGAGCCGGCGCGCCCGCCGGCCGGCCCGGATGCGGCTGGTGAGCGCGGAGAACGGAATCGAGAACACGAGGCCGGCGAGCACGGGTGCGAGCCACGGCAGCATGTCGGGCGCATTGCGGGCGACGACCAGCGCCCAGAGGAGGCCGGTCACGGTATGGCCGAAGTGCGCGCGCAGGAGTTCGCCCCAGTTGACGCCGCCCGGGCCCGAGCGCTGCTGGGTCAGCCAGCGCACGCCGCGGCCCAGGAGCGTCACGACCACGAACCGGGAATGCCACAGCATCAGGATCGGCGCCTGGACGGCCGAGAAGAGCGATTCGAGAAATACGCTCGCGAGCATCCGCCCCGCCCCGCCGAAGCGCACGGCGCCGCCCGGCTGGAGCAGCAGGTCGATCGCCGCCAGCAGCTTCGGCCCGAGCAGGAGCACGAGGGTGAGGCTCAGCAGCGCGGTCGACTGCATGGCGGGCGGGATACCGAGGGTGGCGGCAAATCCTGGGCTCGGCATCCAGGTCAGGCCGGTGCGGCCGAAGCCGATGAGCAGCAGCGAGCCGAGCAGCAGCGACACCAGCCAGACAAGCGAGGCCGCGTAGGCGAGGATCCCCAGCAGGAAATGGATCCGGCTGATCAGTGGCAGCCCGCGCGCGAACAGCAGCAGCGTGTGCTGCAGGTTGCCCTGGCACCACCGGCGGTCGCGCTTCGCCGCGTCGAGCAGCGTCGGCGGCCCCTCCTCGTAGCTGCCTTCCGGATCCGGCAGCATCCACACGGCCCAGCCGGCGCGGCGCAGCAGCGCGGCCTCGACGAAATCGTGGCTGAGGATCTTGCCGCCGATCGGCTCGCGCCCGGGCAGGCGGGGCAGCGCGCAGTGCTCCATGAAGGGCGCCAGGCGGATGATGGCGTTGTGTCCCCAGTAGTTGCCCTCGCCCTGCTGCCAGTAATTCAACCCCGCGAGGAAGACCGGGCTGTAGAGGCGCATGGCAAACTGCATCACCCGCGCATAGAGCGTCTCGCCGCGCACCAGCATCGGCGCGGTCTGCAGGAGGCCGACATCCCCGTTGCGCTCCATCAGCCGGACCAGCCGCACCAGCGTCGCACCCATCATGAAACTGTCCGCGTCGAGCACCACCATGTACCGGTAGCGCCGGCCCCAGCGACGGCAGAAGTCGGCGATGTTGCCCGCCTTCTTGTTCGTGCCGACCCGGCGCCGGCGGTAGAACAGCCGGCCGCGCGCGCCCAGCTCGCGGCTGGAACGGGCCCACTCGATCTGCTCCGCGATCCACGCGTTTGGGTCGGTCGAGTCGCTGAGGACGAAAAAATCGAAATGCCCGAGCTGCCCCGTGGCCGCCACCGAGCGGTAGACCGCGCGCAGCCCCGCAAAGATCCGGGCGACCTCCTCGTTGCAGACGGTCATGACGATCGCGGTCGGCGCCAGCGCCACGCCGGCCTCCTCCGCGGCGGAAAGCGTGCAGGCCAGGCGGCAGGGATCGCCGCCGAACCGCCGCGCGATGAACCCGAACGCCGCCTGGGTCGCGCCGAACGAGATCAGCGCCGACAACAGGGCGAAGAGCGCGAGGAGCACGCCGTTCCACCCGCGCATCGGCATGCCCCAGATCAGGTCCGCCATCAGCAGCGTGCTGACTCCCGTCAGGACGAGCATGACGGTGAGCACCCCCATCCGGCGCCGGCTCACCCGCGCGACCGCGGCGGCCTGGGACGTGGACGGTTCGGCCATGGGGTTACAGCCGGGTCAGGTAGAAGGCGGTCGCCAGCAGGATGGCGAGCAGCCCCCAGACCGTGACGCCGCGGAGCACCGGCCACTTGGCGAAGGTGCGCCACGTTTCCCCCGCGGCGCCGGAAACCGGGCCGAGATCGATCGGCCGCGGCGCCATGTTGGAGAACTCGAGGTCGGGGCCCGCCTTCAGGTAGACCGTCCGCAGCTCCTCGACGAGCGCGGGCGGCGGCGACTGGGTGTCGAGAAACGACGCCGGCCAGCGCTGCGGCAGCTCCGCCAGATAGATCGCGGCCCGGCCGCGGGCCGCACGGTGCGTGGGCGACTCGTCGGTCGAACTCGTCAGGTGCACCACCCACGCGTCGAGCGACTTCTCCGCCTCCTCGGCCGCCAGATCGCCGGGATCGCGGTCCGGCTCGCGCGCGTGACGGTCCGCGGCTGCCGCGAGGATCTCCTGCGTGAGCTGCGTCAGGAGGAAGCGGTTCGTCACCCGGTAGGCCAGCAGGTGGTTTTCCACCCGCTCATAGGCCTCCGCCCAGACCATGGGATCGAGCTGGGCTGCGGCGGCGCTCATGGCTGCCAGGTATTGACCCAGGTCTCGGTGAGCGGTTTCCCCTCCAGCAGCAGCCGCGCGCGCAGCTCCACCGGATGTCCCCCCGCGGGGCCGTCGAGCAGCAGGGCCAGCCGCCACGAGCCGTCGGCCTCGTTCCGAAAGACCCGCTGGTCCAGCAGCGTGACCTCCCGCGGCAGATCGAGATCGGCCGTGACATTGGCGCTCGCCGGGATCGCCCGCGGGCCGGCGGGATCGAAATCGATCACGAACTTCGTGCGGCCCGCGCGGTCGACCTGCACCGTCTGCCGCGTGGAGCTGACCCAGCCGGCCGGACCGCCGAAGGTCGCCGCGTTCGTCCAGTGCAGGCGGTAGGAATATTCCAGCGGATGACCGGGTTCCGGCGGCGTGACGAGATTCCACGAGGCGACGATGTTGTCGTCGTACTCGTTCTTCGCCGGCAGCTCGAGCAGCCGGACGCGCCCCGGCGGCCAGGGTCCGACCGGTTCGACCCACGCCCCGGGACGGCGCTCGTAGCGCGCCTCGGAATCCTCGTAGTCATGGAAGACCCGGTCGCGCTGCAGCAGCCCGAAGCCGGCGATCGCCGCGGCCGAAAAGTCGCTGATCCGGACCTGAGGCGGATTCGCGAGCGGCCTCCACCAGCGGACGCCGTCCTCCGGCGCGACCAGCAGCCCATCGGAATCGTGCACCTCGCCGCGAAAGTCGCCGAAGTGATTCGCCGAATTCTCGCCGAACCAGAACATGCTGGTGAGCGGCGCGAGCCCGACGTTCTCCACCCGGCTGCGGAAGAACAGCGAGACATGGACCTCCATCACGGTCTCGGAGCCCGGGGTGAGGACGAAGGTGTAGGCGCCGGCCACGCTGGGACTGTCGAGCAGCGCGTGGAAGGTGATCGTGCTCGCGCCCGGTTCGGGCTTGCCCAGCCAGAACTCGGTGAAATCCGGAAATTCCTCCGTGCCGGGCCCGCCGGCGTTCAACGCCAGCCCGCGCGCCGAGCTGCCGTAGCGCTGGCCCTTCGCCAGGCCGCGGAAATAGCTCGCACCGAGGAACGCCACCACCTCGTCCCAGCGCTGCGGGTCCTCCAGGTGGAACAGCAGCCGGAACCCGGCGTACTCGAGGGTGCTCGGCAGCCGCCCGCCGAGATGGAGATCCGCGTAGTCGAAGAAGGTCCGCACAAACGGGATGTGCTGCGTGTAGCCGCCCGTGAACTCGTTGATGGCGACCGGCCGCGAATGAATGCTGCCCGGATGGAAGAATTCCACGGTGAACGGCCGCTGGTCGGACCGCCAGAGGGCGCTGTCGTGGCGGAACTGGATGCGCTGATAGTCGTCGTAGGACAGGTCGCGGAGAAAAGGCGGCAGGTCGGACGGGCGTGCGTGGTAGGGCGCCGCCGCGGTCTTTTCCGCGATCGCGCGCACGTAGGCGTGGTTGATCTCGACGCGGTTGACCTCCGCCCCGAGCCGGCCCCCCGCCAGCGCCAGCATCACCCACAGGAATCGGATCATCATGGCCGCGCGATGGACAACGGGGTCCGCCGGGAGTGCCATCTGGCGGAATTGCGGATTTTGGGTTGCGGATTGCGGATTTTTTTCGGGTCCGCCGCGTGCCGGTCGCGGGCAGCTAGGCGCGGGGGCTAAGAAATCCGCTCCTGTCACGTCAGGAAGGAAAAGGTTTCCCATGAATCTCCGGATCATCCTCACCGCCCCGCCCCGGCCGGTCGCACCCGGGCGGCGTTACGGCTATTTGGCCTTCTGCCTCGCGCTGGCGGGGTGGCATCTCCGCTGGCTGGCGGAGCACGCGTGGACCCGGAGCCACGACGTCATCACCGTCGTCATTGTCGCCCTGGTCCTGAACCACCTCGCGTTTCGGTTTCGCTGGCCAAAGGCCGTGGCCGCCGGACTGCGGGTGACGGCCTGCGCCTGGTGCGCGGCCGGCCTGTGCTGGTGGGCCTGGAGAATGGCCGCGGGCGGATTCTAGCCCCGTTCCGGCTGCAGCCGTGACTTGCCGAAAACCTCCGCGTCCGCGACGCGAAAGTTGGTGGACCCTAGCGGGTTCGAACCGCTGACCTCCTCAATGCCATTGAGGCGCTCTACCAACTGAGCTAAGAGCCCATTGCCAACTCCAAGGGTTGGGAAAAATCAAAGTTCCCCGCGCGAACGCAAGGACTTTTTCGGAGGGTTGGCCACGAAAAGGCGCAAGGCGCCGTCCCCTGCGTCGTGAATCCCCATTGCGCCTATAGGCGCGCTGAAAGCCCAGCCGCAGCCACCGACACTTTGTGCCTTTTCGTGGCCAAAATCCGAAGCTTATTGATCGCCAGCCAAGGCGCGCGTCAATTGCCGCTGGTGTCGTGCAGCTTGAAATCGAAGCTGACCTGCTCGGTGCGATGGTCCGGCCGGGGCCCCATGTGGACGCGGGCCACGGCGGCGAGCACGGCGCGATCGTAGTCCTCGTTGCCGGAAGAACGCTCGATGCGGGCGCCGGAAATCCGGCCGTCGGCGGAAATCGTGACGACCACCTTCGCCATCAGCGTGTCGCTCACTCCGGGCGGCAGCTCAAAGGCATCGTGCAGGCGCTGGCGGAACGCGGCATAGTACACCTGCTGCTCGTCGTTCTCCTGGCTGGTGAGCGCCTTCCCTCCCGCTCCGCCCTTGGTGTTGGCGGTCGAGCCGCCGATGACGCCCTTGGCGATGCCGGCCGCATCGACCAGCGGGATCTTCGCCGGCGGCGCCGCCTTCGCGGTGGGATTGCTCTTCCCCTTGTTGAGCTTGTCGTACTGCTCCTTCGTCATCGCCTGGCGCGCGGCCTCCTCCTTCGCCTTCTTCTCCTCCTCCTGCTGGATCTTCCTGGTGTTCGCGCGATCGCGGCGCTCGATGTTCTGGACGGTCTTGGTGATCTTGCTGGCCGGGTCGACCGGCTTCGGCGGGGGCGGGACTGCCTCGGCCGGGGCTGCTGCGGCTGGGGCGGGCGGCGCGGGTGGAACGGGCGCCGGTTCGCTTTTCGGCAGGGGCGGCGGCGGGTCCAGCTTCACCCCGCCGGGCGTTCCGAGGGCCGGCGCCTCGTGCGCGCCGTAGTTGTCGCCCTCGCCCGCCACGAGTTCGATGATCCGCGGCGACTCCTTCACCTGGCGCCCGACCCAGTAGCCCGCGAACAGCAGCGCCGCGAGCACCAGCCCGTGCAGCACGGCGGAGAGCAGCACGGCTCCCGGGTAGCGGCTGGGCATGGTGGTCGTCACGGGAGGAACAACGCGCGAGGGGGCGGAACCCTAGCCCTTCGTCTCGTAGTCGATGCTGACCCGGCTCAGGCCGCGCTTGGTGAGTTCGTTAAACAGCACCGCAATCTTCTTCCACGCCACCTCGCCGTCGCCGCGCAGGCGGATGAGGGGCGGCTTCGCCTCGGCGGCGTAGCGTTTCAGTTCCACGTCGACGAGCTCGTTGAATGGGATCAGCCGGCCGTCGACGTAATAATTGCCCTTCGCGTCGACCGCGATCGCGATCGTGCGGGTCGCGGGGTCCGGCTTGTCCTGCGGGCTCTTCGAGGCCACCGGCAGCTTCAGCGGGACGGTCTGCTCCTGCGTGATGAGCGGCGCCGCGAGCATGAAGATGATCAGCAGCGTGAAGCCGAGATCGATCAGGTTGGTGACGTTCAGCTCCGCGATCGGCTGCGTCGTGCGGTGGCGGCGGAAGGTGCGTGCCATGGTCGGATCCCCGCGGCTATTTGCTCTCCAGCTCGATGCGGTCGGCCAGGGCGCTGGCGTAGTTCTCCAGCTCGGTGATGAGGCGCTTGGTGCTCGCGAACAGGTAATTGTAGCCGAAGACCGACGGGATCGCGACGAGGAGGCCTGAGATCGTCGTGAGCAGCGCGGCCGCGACGCCGGGCGCCAGCGTGACGATCGTGGCCGAGCCCTGCACGGCGGCGTCGCTGAACGCCGTCATCACGCCCCAGACCGTGCCGAGCAGGCCGAGAAACGGCGCGCCGGAGACGATCGAGGCGAGGAAGACCATGTTCGACTCGTAGCGCAGCGTCTGCCGCCCGAGCGCGCGCTGGAGCGCGTTCTCCGCGTGCTCGAGGCGGGCGCGGACGTTGTCCTCGCCCTTCTCCTTCCCGATCGCGGCGGCGCGCCAGTAGGCCTCGACCGCGTCGGCGAAGAGGTCGGCGTACGGGATCACGCGCTGGTTGCGCGACGACTCGGGCTGGTTGAGCACGGTGCGCTCGTTGCGCAGCTGGGTCTCGAACTTGAGGTTGAGTTCGCGGAGCTCCTTCAGGTCCCGGTGTTTTCCCCACATCAGCGCCCACGCGATGATGCTGAACAGGCCGAGCACGCAGGTGATGACCTGGCCGACGATGTCGCAGTTGCGGAAGACCTCGAAGATGTTGGCGGTGGCGAAAAAAAACGAGGAGGGCAGGAGCGGCACGGGCATGGCGACCAGAGTTGGCGGTTTTGGCGGGGGCGTTCAACGGAAATTCCCTGTGCACATGCCGGTCGTGGCTTTCTTTTGAAGAAGTTCACGCAGAGAACGCAGGGAAAAAGGCTCGGATATTCTCTGCGTCCCCTGCGTTCTCCGCGTGATATCGATCCGGAATGTCGCCGGGGACGTGAAACTTTTCTCGCCAACCGGGTCGAATGCCCACGAAATCCACGCTGTCACCATGCCACTCAAGTCCAAACCCACGGGAAAGCTCATCTCCTTCGAAGGCTCGGAAGGCAGCGGCAAATCGACCCAGATCGCCCGCCTGGCCGCGCACCTGCAGAAAACCCACCACGAAGTGCTCTCGACGCGGGAGCCGGGCGGGACCGAGATCGGCGAGCAGATCCGCAACATCATCGTGCACAATTCCAAGGGCGACGAGATGAGCGCCGAGACGGAGCTCCTCCTCTTCACCGCGGCGCGCGCCCAGCTCGTGCGCGAGATCATCGCCCCGGCGCTGACCCGCGGCGCGATCGTGCTCTGCGACCGCTTCCTCGATTCGTCGACCGTCTACCAGGGCATCGGCCGAAACCTCGCGATGGACCCGGTGAACCAGATCAACCGCTTCGCCGTGGGCAACGTCATGCCGGACGTCACGATCGTCCTCGATGTGCCGACGAAGGTCAGCCTCTCCCGTCTCAAGCAGCGCGCGTCCGACCTGCCCGACCGCATGGAGCGCGAGAACGTGGATTTCTACGACAAGGTTCGCGAGGGCTATCTCCTCCTCGCGAAAGGCATGCCGGAGCGATTCATCGTGGTGGACGGCACCAAGGGCGAGGACGTGATCGCGAAGAAGATCTGGGAAGCGGTCCAGACGCGCCTGAAGTGAGCCGTCCCGCGGCCCCGGCCATGACCGCCGCCCTGCCCTGGCCCACCGCGCTCGCCGGCACGCCCGCGGTCGCGGTGATCGAGCAGGCGATCGCCCGCCAGCGGCTGTCGCACAGTCTTTTGCTGCAGGGCGACGATCCCGACACCCTCGTCGGCGTGGCCCACGCCATTGCCGACCGCCTGCTGAACGCCAAGGACGCCCCCGCCCGCTTCCCGCCGGACCAGCATCCGGACTGCTTCGCGCTGCGTCCCTCGGGCAAGATGCGCGTCATCACCGCGGACGCCACCCGCGACCTGATCGGTCAGGTGCAGGTCTCCCCCGCCGTCGCCCCGCGCAAGGTCGCGGTCATCCACGAGGCGGACCGGATGAACACGGCCGCGGCGAACATCTTCCTCAAGACGCTCGAGGAGCCGCCGCGCAACACCACGCTCCTCCTCCTCACCACGCGGCCGCACGCCCTGCTGCCGACGATCCGCAGCCGCGTGCTGCATTTCCGCTTCCCCGCCGCGACCGCCGCGCTCTCGGTCGACGGCTGGGCCGCCTGGCGCGAGGACTACGCCGCGTGGCTCGGCCGCCTCGCGGGCGCCGCACCGGACAAGCGGGCGGTGGCCGACCACGTGTTCACGCTCTACGGACTCGTCGCGCGTTTCAGCGCGGTGCTCGAGGCCGCGACGGACGCGGTCTGGAAGCAGCAGAAGGAAAAACTTCCGCCCGACCTCGAGGAGGACGAGCAGGTCGCGATCGAGGCCGGCATCGCCAACGGGCTCCGCGCCCGGCTCTTTGCCGAGGTCGAACAGGCCACCCGCGCCTTCGCCCTCTCCGCCCTCGGCCCGAAGGCCTCCGCGGACGACCGCGGCATCGCCCAGTCGCTGGTTTCCGCCGTCGAGCGCCTCGAACGCGACGCCGGCCTGCTCCGCCTGAACCTCAATGAAAGCGCGGCGCTCGAGGACTTCCTGCTGGCGTCGCTGCGCATCTGGTCGCGCCGGAGTTGAAGCCGGAGATTTCGCGCAGAGACGCAGGGTCGCGGAGACCGGGCCTTCCGATCAGCTCGTGAGGCGCGAAAACCAGTCCTGGAGCGCGGCAACGAAATTCCCGCGTGCTTCCATGTGGGGGTTGTGGCCGGATTCGGGGAGCGTGGTGATTTTCGCGGAGGGAAAATGGCGATGGATGACCGCCTCGTCGCCGGGCTGGACGTAGCGTGACTTGCCGCCGAGGACGAACAGGGCCGGGCCGTCGAAACGATCGCCGGGCGCGAGCGGATTTTTTTCGAGCTCGGCGGCCGCCGCGGTGAGGACCGGCAGGTTGATCTGCCATTTCCAGCGGTCGTCGGACGTGCGTTCGAGGTTCGTCAGGTAGAACTTCCGCATCGCCCAGTCCGCCACGCGCGGCTCGATCAGCCGCTCGGCCTCGGCGCGGGAGGTCAGGCGAGAGAGATCAAGCTCGTTGAGCGCGGCCAACTCGGACGGCCGCTCCTTCCAGTGATAGTCCTTCGGCGCGATATCGACGACCACCAGCTCCTCGACCCACTGGGGATGGCGGCAAGCCAGCAGCATCGCCACCTTGCCGCCCATGCTGTGTCCCAGCAGCGTCGCCCGGGCCAATCCTTGTCCATCGAGCCAGGCGAGCACGTCGGCCACCATCGCGGCGTAGCCGGTCTCGGCCTCGTGCGGCGAGGAGCCATGATTGCGCAGATCGAGCGCGAGGACATGGAAATTTTCCGCGAGATCGCGCCCGGCGGTCTGCCAGTTCCGCGAGGAGCCAAGGAAACCATGAAGGATGACGAGGGGCGGTTTACCGGCACCGCCCAGATCACGATGAAAAAGCTGCACGCGGGGAGATGACTGAAAGGCCAAGGAAAAAGGAAGACGTAAGAAGTAGGAATTAAGAGAGAGGTCCGACGGTTCTCTTCGTGGACTTCGTGGCTTCGTGTGCGACGTCCTCCGGGTCGAATTTTTTCACGCGAAGCTGCGAAGAACGCGAAGTTCGATCCTTGCCTCGCCGGCCTCCGGCCTTTCGCATCGGGTTTCCCGCCATGCCCGACGCCAAGCTCACCCCGATGATGCAGCAGTACTTCGAGGTGAAGCGCGGGCTGCCGCGCGACACCCTGCTGCTCTTCCGGCTCGGGGATTTCTTCGAGATGTTCTTCGACGACGCGGCGGTCGCCTCCCGGCTGCTCGGACTCACGCTGACGAAGCGCCAGGATCATCCGATGGCGGGCATCCCGGCGCATGCCTGCGACAGCTATGTCTCCAAGCTCCTGGCCGCCGGGAAGAAAGTCGCCATCTGCGACCAGGCCGAGTCGGCGCAGCCCGGCCGCCTCGTCCGGCGCCAGCTCACGCGCATCCTCAGCCCCGGCACGACCCTGGCCGCCAACCAGCTCGACGCCGCACGCAACCATTACCTCTGCGCGGTGGCGCTCGACGCCGCCGGGCTGCACGCGGCCTGGCTCGATCTCTCCACCGGCGAGTTCAAGGTCGCGACCGACCCGCAGGTCGCGAACCTGCTGCCGGTGCTGACGGCGCTCGATCCCGCCGAGCTGCTGCTGGTCGAGGGCGAACTTGCGCGCTGGCAGGCGGCGCCCCACGAGCAAACCGCGGTGCATGCGCTGCACGCCTTCTGCGCGGCGCGGCTCTGCACCGAGCAGCCGGGCTACCAGTTCGACACGGCCACCGGCGCCAAGACCGTCATCGACACCCTCGGCGTGCTGAACCTGCAGGGCTTCGGCCTGACCCACACGCATCCGGCGCTCGGGCCGGCGGGGGCGCTGGTCTATTACGCCACGGAGAACCTCTGCGCGAAGCCGGAAAATCTCCGCGGCGTGCAGGAGTACCGCAGCGCCCGCACCCTCCTGCTCGACCCGGCCACGCTGCGGAACCTGGAGATCTTCGCCTCGAGCCGCGGCACGCGCGACGGCTCGCTGCTCGGCGCGATCAACCGGACGGCGACCGCCGCCGGCGCCCGGCTGCTCGAGCGCTGGCTCGCGTCGCCGACGCTGGACCTGCCCGAGATCAACCGCCGGCAGGCACTCGTCGGCGAGCTCCTCGCCCAGCCCTCACGGCTGGCCGCGCTGCGGGAAAGCCTCGCGCAGGTGCGCGACATCCCCCGGATCCTCGGCCGGCTGCAGAACCGCCTGCGCAACCCGCGCGAGCTCGGCGGCGTGCGCGACACCCTCGCGCAGCTCCCGGAGCTGCACGCGGAGCTGGCGGGCTTCGGCGGCGACCTGGCGGCCGGCTACCGCCCGCGGCTCGCCGAACTGCCGGCGCTGCGCGAGCTGCTCGCGCGCGCCCTCGCCGACGAGCTCCCGGCGGACCTGAACGACGGCAACTTCATCCGCGCCGGCCACGACGCGGAGCTCGACCGCCTGCGTGCGCTCACGAGCGGCAACAAGGCCTGGCTCTCGGACCTCGAGCGCGCCGAGCAGGAGCGCACCACGATCCGGAGCCTCAAGGTGAGGTTCACGAACAATTTCGGGTATTACATCGAGATCACCAAGGCCAACCTCCACCTCGTCCCCGCCGACTACATCCGGCGCCAGACAACGGTGGGCGGCGAGCGGTACGTCACCGAGTCGCTCAAGCAAAAGGAGAAGGAGATCTTCCACGCCGAGGAGAACGCGCTCGCCCGCGAGCGGGAGCTGTTCGAGGCGCTCCTCGCCGCCATCGTCGCCGAGGCCGAAGCCCTGGCCCGCACCGCGGACGCGCTGGCGGAGCTGGATGTCCTGGCCGGCTGGGCGGCGCTCGCCCGGGAATGGGATTATCGGCGGCCGGTCCTCGACGAGGGAACCGCCCTGGAAATAACCGAGGGCCGCCACCCGGTGGTCGAGCAGATGCTGCGCTCCCCCGAGGCCAGCGCCCCCGCGCGCGGCGCGAGCCACGCCTTCGTGCCCAACGACACGGTGCTCGCCTGCGACGACGCCCAGATCGCGCTGCTGACCGGTCCCAACATGGCGGGCAAGTCCACCTACATCCGCCAGGTCGCGCTGATCACGCTGCTCGCGCAGGTCGGCTGCTGGGTCCCGGCAAAAAGCTGCCGGGTCGGCCTCGTCGACCGCATCTTCTCCCGCGTCGGCGCGAGCGACGATCTCGCGCGGGGCAATTCGACCTTCATGGTCGAGATGAACGAGACCGCGAACATCCTCAACAACGCCACCGGCCGCTCGCTCATCATCCTTGACGAGATCGGCCGCGGCACGTCCACCTACGACGGCCTCAGCATCGCCTGGGCGGTGGTCGAGCACCTGCACCAGGATCCCGCGCAGGGGCCGCGCACGCTCTTCGCCACGCACTACCAGGAGCTGACCCAGCTGGAAAGGCACCTGCCGCGGCTGCGGAACTTCTCCGTCGCGGTGAAGGAGTGGAACGACGAGATCGTCTTCGTCCGCCGGGTCGTGCCCGGCGCCGCCGACCGCAGCTACGGCATCCAGGTCGCGCGCCTCGCCGGCCTGCCGCGCGCGGTCATCGATCGCGCCAAGACCATCCTCGCGCGGCTCGAGAGCGACGACCCGAGCGTCGATCTCCCCGCGCCCGAGGCCCGGCCGAAGAAGAAGATCACCGTGGCGCCGGTCGACGATTCGCAGCTGAACCTGCTCTAGGGCTTTCGCTGGAGATGTTACGGGTCAGCTCGTCGAGCTGGCGGGCAAATCCAGAGTGGGTCACGCGAAGCCGCGAAGCTCGCGAAGGACCCTACCTCCGATTTCTTCGCGAGCTTCGCGGCTTCGCGTGAGGCCCTCCGAAGGATGGGTTGCTTGGTCCGGAGTATTTCTTCACAGCGCCGCCTCGAACTCCGGCGGCAGCGGCGCCTGGGCGGAGAAGGAGAACTTCCGGCCGGCCCACTCGTAGGTGAAGTCCGTCGCGAGCGAATGCAGGAAGAGGCGCTTCGTGCCAGCACGCTTCGCGAACTCACGGTTGCGCGGGAAATCCCCGTAGGTCTGGTCGCCCGCGATCGGCAGGCCGTGCCTGGCGCACTGCACGCGCAGCTGGTGGCTGCGGCCGGTGCGGGGCTCCAGCTGGAGGAGCGCGAGGCCCGCTTCCTTCGCGGCGCGGCGCACGCTGACGTCGCATTCGGACGGAATCCCGTCGCCGGCGCTGGTGCGGATCCGCGCCCCGCGCTTTTCCACGGCCAGGCGGTCCCGCCAGGTCTGGCGCCCCGCCGGCGGACGGCCGAAGACGAGGGCGACGTAGACCTTGTGCACCTGCTTGCGCCGGAACTGCGCACGGATCTCGCGCGCCAGGCCCTCGTCGGCGGCAGCCAGGATCACCCCGGAGGTGGCCGAATCGAGGCGGTTCAGGAGGTGCAGCCCGGCCGGCGCGCCGCTGGCATCGGTCCAGGCGTACGTTTCGCGCTCGAGATCGTAACGCGCCTGCAGCAGCGAGCGCGGCTCATCCTTGGGCCCATTCGGATGGGAAAGCACGCCGGCCGGCTTCGCGAACGCGGCCAGGCCGTTGGCGTCCCGCGCGATCAGTTCCACTCCCCGGCCCAGCGGCAGCGCCGCCCAGAGTTTCTCCCCCGGTCCGCTCACCGATAATAGAAGACGAACGTCATCTCCTGCTTCTCGCCGAGGATCGCGATCATGTCGTCGGTCCACGGGCCGTAGGTGAAATCCTCGCTCGGGCTGATCGCGGTCACGCACCAGTTGGTCGCGAGTTCGCCCGCATCGCCGTCGGTCGCGCCGAAGCTCGTGATCCGGCCGGCGGAGTTGATCACGAAGCTGACCGTGACCCGGCTGCCCGGCTGCGGATAATGGCGGCTGGCCGCGATGAGGTTGTCCCAGCGCGCCTGGATGGCCTCGAGCATCTTCTGCAGGTACTGTCCGTAATTGCTCCACTTCGCGTCCACCGCGATCGGACCGATGTTCATCGTCCCGAGCTTGTTTTCCTGGAAGATGGCGGGGCGGACATTCCTCGTCAGCTGCGGCCGCGGCTGCGGCTTGCGGGGATCGATCGTCATCGTCTGGCTCGTCGCGCCGGTGACGAGCGGGGCGTCGCGCACGCCCTCGACCTTGTCCGGCACGTCCTCGGGCTGCGCGGACTTCTGGGCGATGTTGCTGCCGACGCCCTCCGCGTTCTCGCCGACGGTCTTGTCGAAGCCCGAAAGCGGATCCTGCGCGCGTTTCGCCGCCTCGGCGGTCTGGGTGGACGGCGGCTCCACGGGAGCGGGCGGCGCCGGCTGGACGTTCGGCTGGGTCAGGTGGCCGTCGACGATCTGCGTCGACTGGATGTCCTTCTGACCCTCGATCGCCGGCCGGTCGCTCTTGCCGTCGGGCGTCGGCTTCTCCTGCGCCACCTGCTGGTTCTGCGCCGCGAAATTATTGGTCTTGTCCGGGGCGTTGTCCGGGGCGTCCGGGTTCGTCTCGACGAACTTGAAGGGATCGGGCGCCTTCTCCTGCGTGAACGTCTCCGGCGCCAGCTCGATGTTGAACTGCGGCTTGGCGGTGGCGGGCTTGACGATGGCGGACGGATCGCTGCGGAAAATCGCCGGGGCCAGGAGCAGGAGCAGCAGGTGGATGATGATCGTCGCCACGACGCCGACCTGCACCGAGCGCACCTCCGGATCGCGCGAAAAGCGGGGAACCATCCGGCGGCGGGCCGGGCGGTCGGGAGGAGCGGAAATGACGGAACTCATGCAGGCGGATCACGCCACGTTAGCCGATCAGACCCGCGCGCGTCAAAATTTGTTTCGTGGTTTCCACCGGCAGCCCGACGATGTTGGTGAACGAGCCAGTGTGCCCGGCGACGATCAGCTCCGCGACCTCCTGGATGGCGTAGGCCCCGGCCTTGTCGAGCACGTGGACCCGCGCGAGGTAGGCCGAGATCGCCGCCTCGTCGAGCGGCTTGAAGGTCACCCCGCTGGCCACGCCCTCGTCGATCCGGAGGCCGTCGCGCCGGCGGCGGAGCGCCAGGCCGGTGAAGACCGTGTGCGTCCGCCCGGCGAGCCGGCGGAGCATCGCGCGCGCATCGTCGAGGTCGCGCGGCTTGTTCAGCGCCGTGCCGTCGATGTAGACGGTGGTGTCGGCCCCCAGCACCACCGCGTCGGGATGGCGGGCGGCCACCCAGTCGGCCTTGAGCGCCGAGTTGCGCGCGACCATCTCGCGCGGGTCGGTGGCGGGATCCTCGTGCTCGGTCACCTCCGCCGGGACGACCGTGAACGGCACCCCCAGCTGCGCCAGCAGCTCGCGGCGGCGCGGCGAGGCCGACGCGAGGATCAGGGACCCGGCGCCGCTCATTCCTGCTTTTCCGTGAGGATGCCCCGGACGTCGCCCCGCGCGCGGGCGAGCTCCACGCGGCTCAGGTTGTACTGGTAGATCGCCTCGTTGAAATTGTCGCTCGCGAGCGCGAGGGTGTTCTGGGCCTCGATGACCTCGCGGTTGTCGGCCACGCCCTGCTCGAAGCGCGTCCGCGCGAGGCGGAGCTCCTCCTCGCCCAGCTGCAGGCCGGTCTGGGCGACGTCGATCTGGCGGAAGCGCGAGGCCGCATCCTGCACCGCAAGCCGGACCTCCCCGGAGATCTGGAGCCCGAGATCGCGCAGGCGGAACTCCTGCTCCCGCTGGCGCGAGAGCGCCAGCTTGCGGTCGGCCCCGGCCCGGAGGCCGTCGAAGACCGGAACCGACACCACGGCGCCCGCAAACCATCCGGCCTTCTTCCCGTCGTCATCGAGATCGGCGGAAGAATAGCCGTACTGCCCCTGCAGGCCCAGCGCCGGCAGCCGCTCGAACTGCGCGGTCCGCACGTCCTGCTTCGCCTGGTCGAGGGATTTCTGCGCCGCGAGCCAGTCCGCGCGCTGGCCGAAGGCGTCATGCTCGTCGGTCGCGCTGAACTCCCTGGGTGCGACCTGGCGGACGGGAAAGTCCGCGAGCTGCAGGGTGCGACCGGTGTCGAGGTTGAGCAGGCGCTTCAGCTGGAGGTCGCTCTGGTAGACGACCGTGTCCTGCTGGAGGCGGGCCTGCTGGGCCACGGCGAGCTCGGAGCGCGCGCGGGTGACGTCGATCTGCGTCGCGATGCCGAACTTCAGCTGGTTGCTCGCGAGGTCGAGCAGCTGGCGCGCGCGGTCGACATTCGCGTCGAGCACCTGGATGCGGCGGAGGTTGCGCAGATGGGTGAAATACGTCTGGGCCACGTCGGTCAGCGCGCTTTGCAGACTCGCGCTGGAATTGAAGCTGGCGACCTCGACGCCTTTGTTCGCCGCGCGCAGGGCCGAGAGCTCCTGCGGGTTGAGCACGTCGAAGTTGCCCGTGAGGTTCGCGTCAAAGCGGTCCTGCGGCGAACCGGCGATCGCGGCCGGGCCGATGACGCTCACCGCGGAAGTCCGCCGCTGCTGCGCGCTCAGCGCGACGTTCGGGAGGACATTCGAGCGGACCTGGCCGGCCTCGGCCCGGGCCTGGGCGACGCCCTCGCGGCCGATGAGCACGCTCGCATTGATCTGCTCGGCCGAGCGGAGCGCCTCCTCGAGCGTGAGCGAGGCGGAGTCGGCGCCGGACAGCGGCGCGGCCAGCGCGATCAGAAACAATCCCAGCTTCGGCGATTTCGGATGCATGTGACGGGGGTGACAGCAAATCGCGCCCGGAAGTGCCACTGCAAGCCTTGCGAGTTGTCAGGCCGCGGAAAGACGTCCACGTTCTTCGTTCCATTACTTAAATGCGTCTCGGACTCGCCCAGCTCAATCCCACCGTCGGCGACCTGGCCGGCAACCGCCAGCGGATCCTCGACGCCTACGCGGCGCTGGTCGCCCGCGGCGCGGAACTGGTCGTCTTTCCCGAGCTGGCGGTCTGCGGTTATCCGCCGCGGGACCTGCTGTTCAAGCGCCGCTTCGTGCCCGATGTCGAGGAGTCTACCCGCCTCATCGCCGCCGCCGTCGGCGAGGTCCCCGCGCTGGTCGGGACCGTGGCGGCCAACACCGGTGGCCACGGCCGGCCGTTCTCCAATGCCGCCGCCTTCTGCCATCGCGGACGCATCGTCTCCGTGGCGAACAAGTGCCTGCTGCCGACCTACGACGTGTTCGACGAGGACCGCTACTTCGAGCCGGCCCCCCAGCCCGTCGTGCTCACCCACGCCGGGAAACGCATCGGCATCACGATCTGCGAGGACATCTGGACGCACCCGATGATCAGCACCCGCCGCCTCTATCACGGTCTCGACCCCGTGAAGCAGCTGGCCGCGCAGAAGTGCGACCTGGTCGTCAACCTTTCCGCCAGCCCCTGGCACAACGACAAGGGCGGCATCCGCCAGACGCTGGTCACCGACGCGGCCAAGGCGCTCGGCTGCCCGCTGGCCTACGTCAACGCCGTCGGCGGGAACGACGAGCTGGTGTTCGACGGCCGTTCGCTGGTGAGCGACGCCTCCGGACGCATCACGGCCGGCCTGGCGGCCTTCGCCGAGGAACTGCGCGTCGTCGACGTCCTCGGCCGCGGCCCCACGCCCGCGCCGGCGGCGGAGCTGGCCCCGAGCTTCGACCAGCCGGAAATGGCCGACATCTTTGCCGCGCTGACGCTCGGCCTGCGCGACTACGCGCACAAGAGCGGCTTCAGGCGCGCGCTGGTCGCGCTGTCCGGCGGGATCGACTCCGCAGTCGTCGGGGTGATCGCCGCCGCGGCGTTCGGGCCGGAGAATGTCGTCGGGGTTTCCCTCCCCTCGCAAATCTCATCCCAGCACTCGCGCGACGACGCCCGGAGCCTGGCCGCCAACCTGGGCGTGCCCTTCGAGACGATCGCGATCGCCGACGCCGTCGCCGCGTGCGAGGCCGCGCTCAGTCCCGTCTTTGCCGGCCGGCCGCGGGACGTCACCGAGGAAAACATCCAGGCACGCATCCGCGGGGTCGTGATGATGGCGCTGTCCAACAAGTTCAACGCCCTCCTCCTCACCACCGGCAACAAAAGCGAGATCGCCGTCGGCTACTGCACGCTTTACGGCGACATGGCGGGCGGGCTCGCCGTGATCTCGGACCTCTTCAAGACGCAGGTCTACGCGCTGGCCAACTGGATCAACGCCGATGCCCGCCGCGCCGGCCGCGTGCCGCCGATCCCGCAGTCCAGCATCGACAAGCCGCCGAGCGCCGAGCTGCGCCCCAACCAGACGGATCAGGACAGCCTTCCGCCCTACGACGTGCTCGACGCGCTGCTGAAGGGCTACGTCGAGGAGGGTCTCGCGACCGCCGATCTCGTCGGCCAGGGCTTCGCCGAGGCGGTGGTCCGCGATGTCGTCCGCAAGGTCGATCTCAACGAGTACAAGCGGAAGCAGGCCGCGCCCGGCCTGAAGATCACCCCGCTCGCCTTCGGGGTCGGCCGGCGCATCCCGATCGTGCAGAAATACGTCGGCTGAACTTCGGCGCACCCGCTCCTTCCATGGCCCCTCCCACGTCCGACGCGCTCTTCGCGCGCGCCTTGCAGCTCATCCCCGGCGGCGTGAACTCGCCGGTCCGCGCCTTCCGCTCCGTCGGCGGCGCGCCGTTTTTCACCCGGTCCGCCCACGGCGCCACGCTCGTCACCGCCGACGGCCGGGAGCTGATCGACTTCGTCGGCAGCTGGGGACCCGCCATCCACGGCCACAACCACCCGCGCATCCGCGCGGCGATCGCCGCGGCGCTGGAGAACGGCACGTCGTTCGGCACGCCGAACCCGCTCGAGGTCGAGATGGCCGAGCTGATCACGCGCTTCGTGCCGTCGATCCAGAAGGTCCGCCTCTGCAGCAGCGGCACCGAGGCCACGATGTCCTCCATCCGGCTCGCGCGCGGCTTCACCGGTCGCGACAAGATCGTCAAGTTCTCCGGCTGCTATCACGGCCACTCCGACTCGCTCCTGGTCAAGGCCGGCTCCGGCGCGCTGACGCACGGGAATCCCGACAGCGCCGGCATCCCCGCGGCCTTCGCCCGCGAGACGATCGTGCTGCCCTTCAACGACCCGGGCGCGCTCGACGCCGCCTTTGCCGCCAATCCGGGGCAGATCGCGGGCGTCATCCTCGAGCCGTACATCGGCAACGTCGGCTTCATCCCGGCCGAGCCCGGCTATCTCGCCCAGGTCCGGCGCGCGTGCACCGCCCACGGCGCCGTGCTGATCTTCGACGAGGTGATGACCGGCTTCCGCCTCGCGCGGGGCGGCGTGCAGGAGCTGGAGAAGATCACCCCCGACCTGACCTGCCTCGGCAAGATCATCGGCGGCGGCCTGCCGGTGGGGGCCTTCGGCGGCCGCGCCGAGATCATGGACCGGCTGGCGCCCCTCGGCCCGGTCTACCAGGCCGGCACGCTCAGCGGCAACCCGCTCGCGATGGCCGCGGGCATCGCCGCCCTCCGGCTGCTGGAGGAAATGGATCCGTACGCCCGACTCGAGCGGATGTCCGGCCAGCTTTGCGGCGCCGTGCTCGCCGCGGCCCGCGCGAAGGGCCTGCCGGTGCAGGCGCCGCACCGCGGCTCGATGCTGAGCATCTTCTTCACGCCGACGCCGGTCCGCGACTACGCGACCGCGCTGCAGTCCGACGCGAAAGTTTTTGCGCGGTTCTTCCAAGCGTGTTTGCGCAAGGATGTCTTCTTGCCACCGAGCGCCTACGAAACAGTCTTCCTCAGCACGGCCCATGAAGGAGCCGCCATCGCCCGCGCCAGCGAAATCATGGCGCAGGCGATCACCGAACTTTGATCAACAACCGGAAAAAGGCCCAGTGAGCATCGAGTTTAAACCGTTCCTGCGCGCGCTCCTCTTTGTCGTCAGCGTCCCCTTCCTCCACGCCCAGCAGCCCGTCGATGCCCCGCTGATTCCGCTCTCCGAACTCAAGCCGGGAATGAAGGGCGAGGTCTGGACGGTTTTCCGCGGGACCGAACCCGAACCCTTCGCCGTCGAGGTCACGGGCGTCATCCAGAACGCGATCGGTCCCGGCAAGGCGATGATCATCTGCGAGCTGAGCGACCCGCGCGTCCAGAGCATGGGCGCGGTCGCCGGCATGAGCGGCAGCCCCCTCTACATCGGCGGCCGGCTGGCCGGCGCGCTCAGCTATCAGGTCCAGCGTTTCGAGACCGTGCACTACGCGGGCTTCACGCCCGCCGCGGACCTCGCGGAGGTGCAGTCGCGGGTCAACGCACCGGGACCGGGCGGCGTGACGACCTCCGCCGCCACCGCCATGCTGACGCCCGCCTACCAGGCGCTGCAGCCGGTGTTCACCTTCAGCGGACTCAGCCCCGCGGTCGCCGAATTGTTCGCCGGGCGATTCGCCGCGCTCGGCCTCGGCACCAGCGCCCTCGGCGGCAGCAGCGCCGGCGCCGCCCCCTCCGGCCAGGAATCCCCGCTGACGGCCGGCTCCGCCGTCTCGGTCGCGCTCTCGACCGGCGACATCACGCTCGCCGGCACCGGCACGGTGTCCCGCATCGAGGGCAAGCGGATCACGGCCTTCGGGCACCCGATGCTCGCGCTCGGCGACGTCGAGCTGCCGATGTGCGAGGCGGAGATCGTCACCATCCTTCCGTCCAACATGCAGTCGATCAAGGTCGCCAACACCGGCGCCGTGATCGGCACCATCGCGCAGGACCGCCTCTCCGGCATCGCGGGCACGCTCGGGCCGGGCCCGGCCATGATCCCGGTTGAGGTGCTGGTGAAGCCGCAGTTCGGCGCGCCGCGCTCCCTTCACTTTTCCGTCGTCCGCCAGGCCCAGCTGACGCCCGCCGTGGTTGCGGCCGGCGTGACCCAGGCGATCCTCAGCTCGAACGACGCGGGCCTCACCGAGGGATTCAGGCTGCGCAGCGAGGTTGCCTTTCCGGCCGGCGAGTCCGTCGCCAGCCAGACGCTGTACGCCGGCCCGCAGGCATTTTCCGTGGGGCTCGGCGACTTCGTGCAGCGGTTGACCGCGAACCTGCAGAACCCGTACGAGAAGACCTTTCCCGACCGCGTGAAGTTCACCGTGGAGGCGCTCGCGCAGAATCCCACGGCCGTGCTCGATCTCTTCCAGCTCTCGCGGACGACCGCCCGGGCCGGCGAGACCGTCCAGGCCACGATCGCGTGGCGCGACTGGCAGGGTGAAAGCCACCGCGACGTCATCGGCATTCCGGTAGACGCCGACTGGACCGGCAAGAACCTGCAGGTGATCCTGGCCCCCGGCCGCGCCGTCGACGAGCTCACCGGCCATCCCCGGGTCATTCCCGCCGCGCAGCTGCGGAGCTTCGACGCCTACGTGGCGGCCCTGAACGACGACCGTCGCAGCGACGGGCTCTATCTGGAGGTCGTGGAGAAAGCGCCGGTGTTCACCGACCAGACGACGCCGACCCTGGAGCTGCCCGGGACTTTCGAGCGCATCGCCCGCGGGGCGGACGAGGCACGGTACCAGAAGCGCGACACCTACGTCCCCCTCTGGGAGCAGCACGTGCTGCCGGGCCGGCTCCTGCCGAGCCAGGCAACGCGCACGCTCCAGGTCGCGGATTGACCGCCCGTCCCGCGGCGCGAAGCGGCGGGACCTCCCTCCCATGTCCTCTCCCTTTTCCTTGCGGAAGCTTCCCGCCCTCCTCGTCCTCGGCGCCGGCTGCGCCGGATTCCTGCGCGCCGACCCGCTGTCCCGGAAGTTCGAGATCGATTTCTACCGAGACGTCGCCAGCCGCAACCTCAAGGGCCTCGCCACGCGCGCGGACGGCCGTCTCGTCGCGGGACCCGTCCTCACGGAGCTGACGGGAGCTGCGCCCGCCGACCTGCTATGGTGCCTGGAGCCTTCGGCGGATTCGGGAAAATGGCTCGTCGGCACCGGGCCCGAGGGCCGGATCTTCGAGGTGACGCTCGATCCCGCACAGCCGGCCTACACCGCCCGCGAGTACGCGCGCCTGGACGACCCGCAGGTCTTCGCCCTCCGCCGGCTGGCCGACGGCACGGTGCTGGCCGGCACGTCTCCGAAGGGCGCGGTCTATCTGCTGCGCGACGGCAAGGTCATCGCGCGCCAGACGCTGCCGGTGGACTCGATCTTCGACATCCTCCCGCTCGACGCCCAATCCGTGCTCGTGGCGACCGGCAACCCCGGACGCCTCTACCGCATCGACCTCGCGAAGTTCGCCGCGAGCGGCGTGACCACGGACAAGCTCGCCGAAGCGGCCTCGCTCGCCGGGCGCGGCTTCACCCTGTTCGGCGAGATCCGCGACCGCAACGTCCGCCGTGTCGTCCGGCTGCCGGACGGGCGCGTCGTCGCCGGCTCCGCGCCCAAGGGCAACATCTACGCCTTCCCGGCGGCCGGCGGCGCGCCGACGATCCTGCAGGAGAACCGCGACGGCGAGGTGACCGACCTGCTGCCCCAGCCCAACGGCGACCTTTACGCCAGCATCGTGTTCTCGGCGCCCCCGGGCGAGTCGCGCATCAACCGCCCGAAGCCGGCAAACGGCGCCGGCGCGACCGGAACCAGCGGCACCGCGGCCACGGCGCCGACGGATAGTGCGATGGATCTCCTCATCGCCCCGGCTCCCGACCGCTTCTCCGGCCGCGGCGCCCTCGTCTGGTTTCCCGCGAACGGATTCCCCGAGACGCTCGTCACGCGGAACAACCTCGCCTTCTACCGCCTGGCCCGCCGCAACGACACCCTCATCGTCGCGGGCGGAGATTCCGGCGACCTCCTCGGCTACGACCTGCAGACGCGCACGAGCCTGACCTTCGCCGGCAGCGCGGCGGCCCAGCTCAACGGCCTCGCGCCGGTCGCGGGCGCTCCCGGCCGCTTTTTGCTTCTCAAGAACAATGCACCCGGATTGGCCGTGCTGGATTTCGCCGCCACCGGCCCGCGCGAGGCCGAGACCCGCCGGCTCGACCTCGGCGTTCCCGCGACCCTCGGCAGCATCCGCTTCAACCGTCTCCGCGACGTGGAGCCCGGCCAGCTTTCCCTGTCCGTGAAAACCAATTTCGGCAGCGACGAGGTCGAGGGCTGGTCCGACTGGCTCCCGCTGACGGCCGGTGACGGCGGCTGGCACGGCGACGCCCTCCGCGCGCGTTACGTGAAGCTGCGCGTGCAGCTGCCCGGCTCCGCCACCGGCGCGGCTGAAATCGACAAGGCCTCGCTCTATCACCTGCCACAGGACCGCCGTCCGCTGCTGGTGGATTTCCGGGTCGTGTCCCCGAACTACAGCCTGATCCCCGCGAACGATCCGCCGCCGTCCGCGGTCGTGTCGCTCTCGCAGCTGCTCGGCCGGAGCGGGGGCGGAGGCGAAAGCGCCGACGACAAGAAGAAGGGCGCGTTCCTCAACAGCCAGATCGCGCCGCAAACCGGCATGCAGATCGTGCTCTGGACCGTCAATGACCTCGACGGCGACAACCTCGACTTCACCTTCTCCATCCGGCACGAGGGCGAATCCGCCTGGACCGACCTCGCCGTGGGCTCGCGCGATTCCTACGCGCAGTTCGACACCTCGCATCTTGCCGAGGGACTCTATTTCACCCGCCTGATCGCCGTCGAAGCGGCGCCTCGTCCGGTCGCGGACCGCCTGACGACGACCTTCGAGACCGACGATCTCGTGGTGGACCGCACGCCCCCGGTGATCCTCGAGGCCGCCGCCCAGCGGAACGGCGACACCCTGCGCCTGCTCGTGCATGGCCGCGATGCGCTCTCGCTCCTCGACGGCGCCGAGTTCAACTTCAACAACGGCGTCCACGAAACGGTCGAGCAGCCGGTCGACGGCATCCTCGACGGCAAGGAAGAGTCATTTTCCCTCGAAATTCCCCTGGCGCGCGTCTCCAACGCGACGTCGGTCGAGATCCTCCTCTACGATGCCGCCGGAAATAACTCAGCGCGCCGGATCATTTGGTGAGGTGGCTCACACGAAGCCACGAAGCGCACGAAGTCAAAAATACGGATCGGAGGGCCGAAACCTTCGTGAGGTTCGTGGCTTCGTGTGAACCCGGATCGGAAGTTTGATGGCACTAAAAAATCCGCGCTGTCAGGCGCGTGGGTGGGCTTTATTGTAGATGTCCTGGAGCCGGGCGATGCTCACGTGCGTGTAGATCTGCGTCGTCGCCAGGCTCGCGTGGCCGAGGAGCTCCTGCACGACGCGCAGATCGGCGCCGGCGTTGAGCAGATGGGTCGCGTAGCTGTGCCGCAGCTTGTGCGGCGTCAGGTCGAGCGGCAGGTCCGCGAGCGCGAGGTAGCGTTTCAGCAGGAGCTGAACGGCGCGGGCGCCGAGGCGCCTCCGGTCCGCATTCACCACGACCGGGGCATCCGGGCCGGCGTCAGGGGCGAATTCACGGCGAAATTTCTCCAGGACGGCCGATGCCACCCGGCCAAGGGGACAGAGCCGCTCCTTGCGGCCCTTGCCGACGACCCGCGCCACGCCGCTCGCCGGGTCGATGTCGCCGTGGTTCAGGTTGACGAGCTCGCTGATGCGCAGGCCCCCGCCGTAGAGCAGTTCCATTACCAGCCGGTCCCGCCAGGCGCTGAAGGCGTCGATGGTTCCGTTCCCGAGGAGCCGCTGCGGCCCGCCCAGCAGCGCCTTGATCTGCTCTTCCGTGAGGAACTGGGGCAGGCGCCTTTCCAGCTTGGGCAACGGCACGCCGTCGAGCGGGTTCCGCCGCAGCCTTCCATGCCGCATCCAGTAGCGGAAAAACGCCCGTAGCCCCGAGGCATGGTTGTGCAGCGTGCGGCGGTCCAGCCGCGGAAGATCCTCGAGGTCCCGCTGGCGCTCGATCACCCAGTCGCGGAGGTCGCGGGCCGTCAGGGCGTCGAAGCCCTGACGCCCGGCGCCGCGGCCCTCGAGCCAGGTGTGAAAATCGACGAACGCCTGCCGGTAGTTGCGCAGCGTGTGGGCCGAGTAGCGGCGCTCGCGCGAGAGGAAGTCGGCGAAGGGCGTCCACCATTCGCGCATCACGGCCGCCGGCGGCACCGGGCGGGCGCCGGACTTCGGGGTGGTCATGCGGGCAGGAAGTCGAGGTTCCCCGACACTGCTCAAGCCGGACCGGAAGCCGCCGGCGCCGGCACGGCTTTTGCCACCCGCTTCATCACCTGCGCCGCGTGCAGGCGCAGCGCGCCCTCCGGATCGAGGCCGCGGGCGCGGCAGGCGGCGGCGATCTCGAAAAGCATCCGGCCCACGGTCGCGTCGTCGAGGTGCCGGGCCAGCGCCTCGACCTGGGCGGCGTCGACGACGCCATCGACGGGCAGTCGTTTCTTCTCGATCTGCTTCCAGACCGCCTCGGCGAACATCAGCGCCGGCAGGCGCGGCGGGAGCTCCTTGAAGACCGAGGTCGACGGCGCGCCGTGCTTCTTCTCCTGCGCCTTGATCTGGTCCCACTGCACGAGCACCTGCTCGGAGGTATCGAGCTTGCCGTCACCGAAGACGTGCGGGTGACGGCGGATGAGCTTCTCGTTCACCTCGCGGGCCACGTCCTCGAGGTTGAAATGTCCCGCCTCCTCCGCCAGCTGCGCGTGGAAAACCACCTGGATCAGCACGTCGCCCAGCTCCTCCCGCATATGCGGGAGGTCGAGCCGGTCGATGGTGTCGATCAGCTCGCTGACTTCGTCGATCAGGCAGCGCACGAGCGTCGCATGCGTCTGCTCCTGGTCCCATGGACACCCACCCGGCCCGCGCAGCCGCGCGATGGTCTGGCGAAGATCGTCAATCGCACTCATGCACGGAGGAGAAACCACGAAACACACGAAATACACCAAAAAACACGGTAAGAGCTTCGATCCGGTCTCACACGAAGCCACGAAGCCCACGAAGAAGGGATTTCTCGGCCGAATTTCGTGGGCTTCGTGGCTTCGTGTGAGACCGATCGGGCGTCGAGATTTATTCTGGTCTGGTTTTCGTGTCTTTCGTGTATTTCGTGGTGCCCCATGTCCGATAAGCTCACCGAGATCATGGCCTGGAAGCGCCAGGAGATCGCGCCGCGGTTGCGGGTGGTCTCCGAGGCGGAGCTCGCGCGCGCTGCCGCCGCCAGCCCCAGGCCGCCGTCCTTTGCCGCGGCGCTGCGGCGGGCGGACGGGACGCTGGCCGTGATCGGCGAGATCAAGCGCCGTTCCCCGTCGGCCGGCGACATCAAGGCCGGCGCCTCCTCCGTGGAGCAGGCCCGGCGCTACCAGGCGGCGGGGGTCGACGCGCTTTCCGTCCTCACCGACGAGAAGTTCTTCGGCGGCACGCTCGACGATCTCCGCGGCGTGACCGCGCATTTCCGCACCACCGGCCCGGCCCGGCCCTGCCTGCGGAAGGACTTCTTCATCCACCCGATCCAGGTGCTCGAGGCCCGCGAGGCTGGCGCGAGCGCGATCCTCATCATCGTCCGCGCGCTGACCGATGAGGAAATCAAGGTGCTCCACGCCGCGGCTGCCGCCGCCAGCCTGGACGCGCTTTTCGAGATCCACAACGAGGCGGAGATCAACCGGGCGAAGGCGCACGGCGCCAGCCTCATCGGCGTCAACAATCGCGACCTGGCCATCTTCAAGACCGACCTGGCGCTGAGCGAACGCCTGATCCCCCTTTTTCCGCCGGGTACCACCGCCGTCAGCGAAAGCGGGATTTCCACCGGAGCCGACGCGGCGCGCGTCAAGGCAGCCGGCGCCCGGGCCGTGCTGGTCGGCGAGGCGCTGATGCGCGCGAGCGATCCTGCTGCACTGGTGGCGGATTTCCGGCGCGCCTGATCAGCCGATGAAAAAGCGTCCCGTCAGTGCGTTCATCCAGGTCGGAGGCATGTATTTCTTCGCCCGCACCCTCGACAAGATCCGGCTCCACGCCCGCGGTGAGCTTCACCCCGATCACCTCGAGTATCTCGGCAAGGGCTTCGACGGACGCGTCTGCCGCTTCTTTCGCATCGACTACGAGGCACTGAAGGCGCGCGTGCTCGCCGGCGGCACCGACGAGGAGATCTTCGCCTGGTGCCAGCAATCCGGGCGCGGGCTCGACGAACTCGACCTGCTCGTGTGGAACGCCTTCGCCTCCAAGCGCGGCTGGCGCGACGAGGCGACGGCGACGCTCGAAAAGCACAAGGCCGAGAGCGGTCTCGCCGGTCGCGCCGACCTCGCCACCTTCTTCGACTATTACGAGGTCGACGAAGGCCGACGGCCCTGAGCCATGCCGCTCTCCCCGTCGGCCACCCGCGAGCTGCTGGCCAAGCTCGGCCACCAGCCCAAGCGTTTCCTCGGCCAGAATTTCCTCGTGGACGGCAACATCGTCCGCAAGTCGCTCGAACTCGCGGCGATCGGCGCCGGCGACACCGTCGTGGAAGTCGGCCCCGGGCTCGGCACCCTGACTACGGCGCTGCTCACCGCCGGAGCCAGCGTGTGGGCGGTGGAGAAGGACCGCACGCTCTTCGCCCATCTCACGGCGACGCTCCAGCCCCAGTTCCCGGAAAAACTGCATCTGCTGGAAGCCGATGCAATGGACGAGCCGCTCGCCGGGCTGCCAGCGGCGGTACCGGGAGATTTCAAGATCGTCGCCAACCTGCCCTACGCGATCTCCACGCCGTGGATGGACGCGGTCCTCGCCGGCCGTCTGCCGGTCCGCCTCGTCCTGATGCTGCAGCACGAGGCGGCGCAGCGTTACGCGGCCCAGCCGGGCACCAAGTTATTCGGGGCGATCTCGGTCTTCCTTCAGGCCGCCTATGACCTCGCCCCGGGGCACAAGGTGGCGGCGGCCTGCTTTTTCCCGCGGCCGGAGGTCGACTCCTACCTGCTGCATCTGGTGCGCCGGCCCGTGCCCTTCGTTTTTCCGCCCGCGGCCCGCGCCGTCATCCGCGCCTGCTTCCAGCAGCGCCGGAAGCAGATTGGCGCCCTCCTGCGCGTCCATCTTCCGGACGGTGGCGAGCCGTGGCTGGCGGGGCTTGCCGGCGAAGGCGTTTCCGCCCGCAGCCGGCCGGAGGAAATTCCCGTGAATGCGTGGCGCAAACTCGCGGACCACCTGAAACCCGCGGCTTGAAAGCCGGTCACACCGGAACAAGAAATTCCGACCGATGTTTCCGCGCGTCCTCCTCTGCCTTGGCCTGCTCGCCGCCGCGGGCCTGCGCGCGGCGGAACCGGCACCGGAGCCCGCGCTGCTGGGCAAGGTGGTGAACGGCAGCTACCTTTCGCCGACCGGTGTGTTCAAGGTGGTCGTTCCCGTGCTGCCGGAGCTCGGCGGTTCCGTCACCGACACGGAGAACGTCGTCACCTTCGAGGACGATTTCAGCGTCCACATCAGCATCGCGGCCTTCCCGCAGGACGCGACCCAGCGCTGGGAGCTCAGCACGCGCGGACCGAAGGACTATCTCATCTATTTCTTCACGACCTTTGTGCTGCCGGACTTCGCCCGCCGCTATGCGGGAACCAGTGTGGAAAGCGCCCGCTTCCTCCCCACCCTCAATGACGGGACGCTGCTCACCTATACCCTGCTGCCCGGCGGGTCGATGTTCGCCGATCGCGTCGCGCTGCCCGGGACCGACCCGAAATCCATCGTGGCCAAGCGGGGCAACCTCGTCTTCGTGAAATCCGGCCACATCTTCGTGATCAGCTCCGAGTTCGCCGAGCACGCGCTGGAGCACGGCGCCGTGAAGCGCACGACTGCCGAGGAGGATGAAAAGCTGCGGGAACGGCTGCTCAACCTCCTTGGCAAAATGGAATTCACGCAGCCGGTGACGCCGGATGCGAAAAAGTGAAGCCCCGCCTCGCGACGAGGCGGGGAAATCCCAAACGCCAAATTCTCAAACGCCAAAAGGATCGGCAGCCGCACTCATTTTGGAGTTTGAAGCCCGGGATTTGAGATTTGCGGCTAGATTTTCCTGGTCGCGCCAGCCCGGCCTGAGCCGTCGTCGAGATCCGGATCCAGGGCGCGCGGAGTCTGCGCCGGCGCGGGAGCCGCAGCGGGGCCAGGCCAGAGCTGGTGAAGTTTCTCCGGCGTGAGCGAGACGGTCGGACGGAATTTGGCGGATGCGGCGTAATCGAGGAGCGAACGGCGGAGTGCCGCCAGACCGGGATTGCCGGCCGGGTTGCGCAGATCGATCGCGGAGACCAGCAGGCTGCCGGAGCCGACCTTGCACTCGAAGATCACGCCGAGCCGCCAGTTGCGGTTCCAGTCATCGATCGCGGCGACGATAGGTGTCAGGTCGCGCGGGGCGCCGCTCAGGTTGATCGATTTCACGTCGTGGACCAGGGGCGTCCACTGCCAGTCGCAATTGCGATCGGTCGGGAAGCCGGCGAGCGCCGGATGCCGGGGATCGCAGAGCAGGCCGAGCATGGCGTCGAACTTCGCCGTGGGATTTCGGGGCGGGCGGACGGTCATCTGGATGTTCCAGAAGACCGGCACGTTCTTCATCGGCGGGCTCTTCGCCGGATCGAGATCGGTGGCCTTCGGCGTAAACAGCACGCGCCCGCCGGCCGCGAGACTCGCCTGGGCGGCGGCCCAATCGTCGGTCATCAGCACGTTCGCCGGCGCCGCCGGACTCTCCGAGGGAGCGGGATAGAGCCAGAAATTCCAGTCGTTGATCACCGCCGTGTTGCGGATGCCGACCACGAGCTTGTAGGCGGCCGGGGCCGCGAGCTTGGAGAGATCGACCTCCACCTTTCCC
Organism: Opitutaceae bacterium; assembly: GCA_035549635.1. Classification (GTDB taxonomy): domain Bacteria; phylum Verrucomicrobiota; class Verrucomicrobiia; order Opitutales; family Opitutaceae; genus CAIUWA01. The sequence goes on along the minus strand of DASZQN010000092.1, from coordinate 45,893 downwards.
AGGGGAATGTTCTTGCCGAGGGGAATTTCGCGCACCGGCCACTGCCCCTGCGCGACGGAGTGCCCGACGGAATCGATGATCTTCCAATAGGGCGCCGCCTGGGCGATCGGCCGATCGGCGAAATGATAGACCTCGACGTCCGCCGCGAAGGCGTCCGCCGTCGTGAACGTGCGCCGGGCCAGCCGGGCCAGCGGGACCGTGGCGCTGTTGAAGCGGCGGAACTCCGCGGCGGTCACATAGCTTTTGGGCTTCCAGAAGGCATCGACCAGCCCGATGAGCGCGGTGCCCTGGCCGAGGTAGTCGTGCAGGTCGAGCAGCTGGTAGCCGGCGAGGTCCGGCGTGCGGAGGTTGGCCTCGATCTCCTCCTTGTAGCACTCGAGCTGGAAGCGGCCCGAGGCCCACGCGAACGCGTGGTTCTGGTCGAGGACCCCCTGTTCCGTCGCGATGTACTTGAAGATGTCGTAATTGCTCGGGCGCAGGTACCCGGTGAATTCCTTGATGACGTCGAAGTCCGGATAGGCGCACCACTGTCCCACCTCGTGCGCCAGCACCGGGATGTGCACATTCTCGAGCGCCGCGCGGTAGTCCTTGCCGAACCAGCCGGACGTGTTGCGCAGCTCCCCGCGGCCGAAGCGCACGAGCGAGGCGTACTGCGCGCCGCCGTTCACCTGCGCCGGATCGCTCCAGCCGGTCCCCGCCGAATAGAGCCGGCGGTTGTCCTTCTCGTACCAGGCGGCCGCCCACTTGGGCGTGACCTGCTGGTAGCGGCCCGCCGGTTCGTTGCTCGGCGACAGCAGGATGAAGGACGGATGGTTGCCGAAGGCCTTCAGGAGCCGCGCGGTCTCATCCTCGAGGAACAGCGAGTACACGCTGCCCGGATTGAAGGGGCTCCACATGCCGCACTCGGGCTGGAGATAAAATCCCATCTCGTCAGCCGCGGTGAAGGCCGCGTCGGGCGGGCACCACGAATGAAACCGGATGCCGTTCAGGCCATAGTCCTTGCAGACCTGGATGATCTTCTTCCACGAGGCGACATCCGTCGCGGGGTACCCCGTCAGCGGAAAATCGCCGCCGGAGTGCGTGAGCCGGAGGTTGACCGGATAACCGTTCAGCAGGAGCGCGCGATCGTTGTGGGCGATCTCACGGAGGCCGAAGGTGATCTCCCGCGCATCCTCGGCCCCAGCGCCTTTCAGCGTGATCGTGACGTGCTGCAAATCGGGATGAAATTCGTCCCAGGTCTTCGCGTTTTCCCCGAGCGGAATTTCCAGTTCGGCGGTGCCGCCGGCCGCCGTCCATGTCGCCGGCGCCGAGTGTGAGCCCGAGGCGAGCGTGCCGCTGCCGGGCTGGCCGGTGAGGTTGCCGATCTTCACCCGGACCAGCACAGACTTCCGCTCCACGTTGGGAAACGCCTGAGCGTCGTCGATCCACAGCGGCGCGGTGGCGCTCAGCTCGATCCGGCCGACGACGCCATTCCAGGTCGCGCCGAGCGAATCGGACACGCTGTGGGAGTCGACGCCGTGGCCGTCGTTGGCCGGGTCGCGCACAACCTGCCGGTTGTCGATGCGCAGGCTCAGCCGGTGATGGCCGGGCGCAAGCGGTCCGAGATCGGTCACATGCGGCGCCACGAGGCTGTTGTTGGCCGGATAGGCCTTGTCGTCGATCCAGACCGTGGTCTCCCAATGTGCGCGCTCGAGGAAGAGGACGACGCGATGTCCCTGCCACGCGGCCGGGATGTCGATCTCCCGCTGGTACCACGCCGCGCCAAGATAGTGCCGCGGCGGCTGCGCGATGAACGGGACCTCGACGTGGCCCGGCTGGGAAAAGTGATCGCGGAGCGCGGCCGGCTGGAGCTTCCACCACGCATCGCCAAGCGTCGTGACCCACGGTGTGGTGGGGCTGATCTCGTCGCCGAAGCCCTGGGCCTGGAGCACGCCCGGCAGCTTGATGCGGTCGGCGAGGTCGCGGTTGAACCACTGCTCCTTCACGCCGGCGTCCGCGCGATCGAGGGCGAAGCGCCATTCGCCGGCGAGCGAAACCGGCGCTTTCTGCGCGAAGGCGGCGGCCGTCGGGAGCATGGCGGCGAGCAAGGCGAGGCGGAGGGACGAAAGCAATTGAACAGGAGTCATGGCGGAGGGGGTAAGGCGCAAGGCTGCCGGTCCGCAATAGGGCGCGGCAAGTCTTAGGTTCGGAAAAATTTCAGCCACCGCAACCGACCGTCGGTCCGAGCCGGAGCAGACGAGTTAACGAGGCTGAGATCGAACGGGCTTGGCCTGAATCGCCTCGTTACCTCGTCTGCTCCGATTCAGGCCGGCATCATGCCTGGGTTGAACTGAGCAGGTCGGCCGCCAGCGCATGGCTCGGATCGCCCGCCAGCACCCGCCGCAGCAGGCGCCGGGCGGCGGCCTTCTCTCCCAGCCCCAGGCGGGCCTGGGCCTCGAGCAGCGTGGCCAGCAGGGACTGGCGGCGCTGGAGGTCGTCGTCGAAGACGAGCATCGTCGGCAGCGACGTCGCGAAATAGTCGATCCGCGCCGGCGTGCGGGCCAGCTCGCGCGCGTAACGCAGGAGATCGCGCAGCAGCTTCCGGGCGGCCGCGCCGCGGCCGAGGCGCGCGAGCGAAAGGGCCGAATAGTAGGTCATCGGGGAGAAGGCGCGGACGCTCATCTCGGTGAAGTCACCCTTGAAGCTCGCCGCCGCGGTCCAGTGCGCGCGGGCCCCGGCGCAGTCGCCGTGCGCGAGCAGCGCCTCGCCGAGCCAGTAGTGCAGGTCGCTCTGGTTCGCGAGCAGGTGCCTCGCCTCGCCCAGGTTCGGCGGACAGCCCAGCGCCTCCTCGAACTCGCGCCGGGCCTGGTCGATCGCACCGCGCCGCAGCGCCGCGCGGCCCAGGCCGAGATGCGTACGCGCGTGCTGGCCGAGCGCGACACCCTCTCCGCCCTCCCACGGCTGGAATTTCCGCTCCGTCACGATCGCAAGGGCCTTCTCCGGCTGCCCGGTCTGGTTGTAGAGCGCGCAAAGTTCGAGCGACAGGTCATCGCGGCGCGCCACCAGTGGCCGGTGCCGTTCCAGCTCCGCCAGCCGCTTCGGCGGGGATTCGCCCAGACGCTTCCAGAGCTGGTCGCGCTCGTAGAGCAGCCGGGCATCGTCCGGCGCGGCCCGGAACGCGCGATCATAGGCGGCACGGGCTTTCGCCGGTTTCCGCACGACATTGAAGTAGCCGATGCCGAGATTGCGCCAGACGATGGAAAAGGACGGATCCAGCCGCGCCGATTTCTCCCACAGCCGGATCGCCTCCGCATGGCGCCGGCGATCGTAGAGCAGATTGGCGAGATAGTACGGCGCCCGCGCATCGCGGGGCTTGGCCACCCGCGCGTAACCGAGGATCGCGATCTCCTCCAGCCGCGCGGGAAAACAGTAGTCCGGCGGGGCCTTTGTCGCCGCCGCGAGGTGCCTCCGTGCCGCCGGAGCATTGCCGAGCCGGTCGTTCAGCCAGGCTCGGTAGTAGTCCACGAGCGGAGCGGTGCCGGAATCGGGTTCCGGCTGCGCGCCGGCCAGCACGTCGAGCGCCTCCCGATGGAAACCGGCGCCGGCGTAGTCGAGGGCCAGATCCAGGCGCACCTGCGTGTCGCAGCCCAGCGTCTCCCCGCGCAGGTGGCGCGTCCACCAGTCGAGCGGATCGAGCGCGAGCGTTTGCCGCAGGTCGGCCTCCGCTTCGTCCGGTTGCCCGAGCCGGCGCAGGACGAGCACCCTGAGGTTGCGGGCGCGGAGGTTGTCGGTGTTGGCGCGCAAGGCGCGGTCGAGATGATCGAGCGCGGCCCGCCACTCGCCACGGCCGCAGTCGATCTCCGCGAGCGCGTGATGACCCGCGGCCTGCCAGGCATGATTCCAGGTGGCCTTGTAGAAGGCGGCGTAGGCCTCGTCTTTCCGTTCGAGATGGCGCAGCGTGAGACCAAGGCAGTAGTGCGGCTCGCCGTCCGGAGGATTGGGATTGCGCGCGGTCAGCCGGGAGATCGCAGCGCGGAAATGGCCCTCGGCCTCCGCAAATTCGCCGCGGCGCAGGTGCCAGCGGCCGAGCGCATGGTGGCACCGGGCATCGCCCGGATCGCGTCGCAGGGCTTCGCGCCAATAGAGCTCCGGCTGACGCGTGGCATGGCGGTACTGCTCGAGATGAAGACCGACGAGATAAAGTTCCTCGTTCGTCGCGACCTCCCGCGGCAGCGCCGGCTCTGTTGCCGGCGGAGGAACCTGCTTCGCTCGAGAAGCCCCCGTCTTCGTCTTTGCGTGGCAGGCAACGATTTCACGGCCGTCGCCAGCCATCACGGAGACTTCCAAATCCGACTCCTTAATCCGCGGCGGAAGCTCGACCTCCTCGATCACGGGATTTCCCGGAGCCAGGTCGCGCGTCCATTCGGCAAGGATCCGGCGACGACCGGTCAGCCGGATGACTGCGGAGGCAAAGCGCGCGGAAACGGAGGTCCCCACCCGCGCTTTGCGACCGCCCACGCGCAGGCTGAGCGCCGCATCCAGGTTGCCCGCCCGCGGCACGCCGATCCGCTGGATCGGGTACCAGTACTGGCTCCAGCTCTTGGTTTCTCCCGGCAGCAGGAAGGAGAAGTCCGGCTGGTTGTCCGTGTAGACTCCGGCCATGAGTTCGATGTAGGGCGCGCACTCTCCGTGCTCATCCGGGTCGGTCAGGTTGCGATCCCACGCATAGCCGAACTCATGGTTGCCCCAGGTCCACTGCTTCTTCCCGGGGGAAATATGGTGATTCGCGATGTGGACGAGCCCCGCCTCGCGCTGGTGATCGTAGCCGCCGAAGAAGTCCTCGCTCGATCCCATCGCCATGTAGGAGCACGGCGTCGGAATGTTGGCGTACCAGGACAGATCGTTCGGCGCATACGCCAGCGGCGAGCCGGGCGGCGGCGGCACATAGTGCGCAGGACGTTCCTCCGGAGGCACGCCTTCGCGCGCGCGCCGGCGATAATCCACGCCATAGTAGGAACCGCGGCACAACGGATACCCGCTCATCGCCCGCTTGGCGTGGTCGGCGACATAATGGACGTCGGGCGGGAAAAACGACTGGTAAGCCGCATGCACCCGTGTCGCGACGTTGGCCCACCACAGGAACGTCTGCGTGAGCGGCGTGCGGTTGTAGGCGCGGACCTTCAGTTCGAGATAGGCCCGGTCCGGATGCAGGCAGATGCCGTGCATGCCCTTCATGCGGGCGAGCGGATCGTGGTCGCCGCACCACAACGTTCGGGAACCGTCCGCATGCTCCTCGACGTGATAGTCGACGGGCATGAACGTCGCGGGGCGGTGATGCTGCGGCCAGTTGAATTCGATGCCGCCGCTGATCCACGGCCCGGCGAGACCGACGAGCGCGGGCTTGATCACCTCCTGGCGGTAGATCGCGTCATAGCCGTTGGTCCGGTCCTGCAGCGCGTGGATGCGTCCGCCGATCTCCGGCAGCACCAGCACCCGAAGGAACTCGTTCTCCAGCCAGACCGCCCGCCACTTGCGGTCGACCTTCTGCGCCGCGATGCGATCGGTGAACGGCAGCGGGTAAACCTTGCCGCTGCTTCCCTGATATACGCGCTTCTCGATGAACAGCGGATTCTTGTCCGCAGCGCACGGCAGGTAGGTCGGGATGACCAGTTCTTCGGTCCAGACGCGGACGGGGGCGGAGGGCATGGCGAAGGCGCAGGACGCCAGAACGCGTCGGTCGCGTCAACCCGAGGCGTTCCCGGGCCGAGGAGCCCGGGAACGAAGGAGGGCCGGATTATTCCTCGCTCTGCAGCGCGGCGACGACCGAGAAGTCCTCGAGCGTCGTCGTGTCGCCCTTCACGGCGCCGCCGGAGGCGATCTCCTTCAGGATGCGGCGCATGATTTTTCCGCTGCGGGTCTTGGGCAGGCCGGCGGCGAAACGGACGTCGTCGGGGCGCGCCAGCGAGCCGATTTCCTTGGCGACGTGGGCGCGAAGCTCCTCCTTGAGCTCCGGGGAGGCGTTGAAGCCGTTCTTCACCGTGACGAAGACGACCAGCGCCTGGCCCTTGAGATCGTCGGGGCGGCCGACGACCGCCGCCTCGGCGACCGCCGGATGCGAGACGAGCGCGCTCTCCACCTCGGCCGTGCCGATACGGTGGCCGGAGACATTGAGGACGTCGTCGATGCGGCCGACGACCCAGAGGTAGCCGTCCTTGTCGAAGCGGGCGCCGTCGCCGGCGAAATAATAACCCGGCAGCTCGGACCAATACTGCTTCTTGTAGCGTTCATCGTCGCCCCAGAGTGTGCGGAGCATCGAGGGCCAAGGCTGCGACAGGAACAGCTTGCCGCCGGAACCGCGCGGGACCTCGACCCCCTTTTCGTCGAGCACCTTCGGCACCACGCCGAAGAACGGCCGCGTGCAGGAGCCCGGCGTCGTGGCGGTGACGCCCGGGAGCGGCGTGACCATGATCGCGCCGGTTTCGGTCTGCCACCACGTGTCGACGATCGGGCAGCGCTTTTTGCCGATGAGCGTGTGATACCACATCCAGGCCTCCGGGTTGATCGGCTCGCCGACGGAGCCAAGCAGCCGCAGCGACTTGAGGCTGTGCTTCTTCACATAGTCGTCGCCCCAGCGCATGAAGGCGCGGATGGCGGTGGGCGCCGTGTAGAAAATGGTGACCCCGTGACGGTCGATGATGTCCCAGAAGCGATCCGGCTCCGGATGATTCGGCGCGCCCTCGTACATCAGCACGGTGGCACCGTTGGCCAGCGGACCATAGACGACGTAGCTGTGGCCGGTGATCCAGCCGACGTCGGCGGTGCAGAAGTAGACGTCCGTTTCCTTCAGGTCGAAAACGTACTTCGTCGTGATCGTCACGCCGAGCAGGTAGCCGGCGGTGGTATGCAGCACGCCCTTCGGTTTGCCGGTCGAGCCGCTGGTGTAGAGGATGAACAGCGGTTGCTCGCTGTCCTGGCCCTTCGCCTTGTGCTCGGCGGATTTGCCCGCGACGAATTCGTGCCACCAGCGATCGCGGCCGGCGGTGAATCCGACCGGCTGGCCCGTGCGTTTCAGGACGATCACGTGCTGCACGCTCGGCGTGCCGGCGAGCGCGCGATCGACATTGCCCTTGAGGTCGACGACCTTGCCGCGCCGCCAGCCGCCGTCGGCGGTGATGACAAGCTTGGCCTGGCAGTCGTTCACGCGGTCCTTGATCGCCTCCGAGCTGAATCCGCCGAAGATAACGGTGTGGATCGCTCCCAGGCGTGCGCAGGCGAGCATCGCGACCGCCGCCTCCGGCACCATCGGCATATAAATTGCCACGCGGTCGCCCTTGCCCAGGCCGAGTTCGGTCAACGCATTGGCAAACTGACACACGTCGCGGTGCAGCTGCTTGTAAGTGATGGTGCGGATGTCGCCCGGCTCACCTTCGAAGATGATCGCCGCCTTGTTCTCTCGCGGGGTGCCCAGATGACGGTCGAGGCAATTAGCGGCGACGTTCAACTGTCCGCCTTGGAACCACTTGGCATGCGGGAGCTTCCATTGCAGCACTTTCTTGAACGGCCGGTTCCACGAGAGGAGCTCGCGGGCCTGCCGAGCCCAGAATTTCTCTGGGGAGTTGACAGATTCGGCATAGAGCCTCTTATAAGTGGCTTCGCTCCCAAGGTTTGCTTGGGCTTTAAATTCGGCCGAAGGCCTGAACTTCCGGTGCTCCCGGGATACTGAGGTAATCGTCTGGTCCGTCACGTGAGTGGCTGATTTTAGGGATTAAGTGTTGCGTGAAGAGCGCGGCACTATCCCGCCGGGAATTTTAAGCGTCAAGCGCCGGAGTCGCTTACGGTTTCAAATTTTGTATGGAAAAATCCCCCTCGCCCGCGCCTGCGGGCAATTCGCCCGCCGCGGCCACCGCCGGCGGCGCCCCGGCCGCACCCGCGCCCGCCGAGAACACGATCCATGTCGAGGGCATCCTCGACATCGACCTCTCGAAGGGCGGCAACGGCCAGCTCCTCGACCTTGCGAAGAACGGCAAGCGCCGTCCCACGGACCCATTCGTGCCGAAGGAGCTCATCCGGCGCTTCAAGCTCCGCACCGGCAGCCTGGTCTCGGGCACCGCGTTCCCGCCCGACGGGCGTTTTCCCAATCCGAAGATGAAGTTCATCGAGAAGGTGGACGGGATGGAGCTCGACGCCCGCCGGCACATGCTCGACTTCAATTCGCTCACGACGGTGTCGCCGGACAAGATGCTCAAGATGGAATTGAAGGACGGCCGGCTCACCACCCGCGCCGTCGACCTCTTCTGCCCCATCGGCAAGGGCACGCGCGGCCTCGTCGTCGCCCCGCCCCGCACCGGCAAGACCACGCTGCTGCGCGACATGGCGCTGGGCGTGCTGGAAAACAACCCGGAGTGCATCGTGATGATCCTCCTCGTGGATGAGCGCCCGGAGGAAGTCACGGATTTCAAGCGCAGCGTCCCCGCGGAAATCTGGGCGTCCTCCAACGACGAGCAGATCGAAAACCACCTTCGTATCGCGGACCTGTGCATCGAGCGCGCGAAGCGCCTGGTCGAGGCCGGCCGCCACGTGGTCCTGTTCCTGGATTCCATCACGCGCCTCGCCCGCGCGCACAACACGGCGCGCAACAGCGGCCGGACCGGCTCGGGCGGCCTCGACGTCCGCGCGCTGGAAAAGCCCCGCCAGCTCTTCGCCGCCGCCCGCAACACCGAGGAGGCAGGCTCGCTGACGATCATCGCCTCCGTGCTCGTCGAGACCGGCAGCCGCATGGACGACGTCATCTTCCAGGAATTCAAGGGCACCGGCAACATGGAGCTGGTCCTCGACCGGAAGTGCGCGGAGATGCGCCTCTGGCCCGCGATCAACATCGCGCAGTCCGGCACCCGCAAGGAGGAGCTGCTGATCGACGCGAAGACCCTGGAGGGAATCCATTTCTTCCGCCGCGCCCTCGTGCAGCAGAAAATCGAGGAAGCCACCGAGACGATGATCGCCCGCCTCTCGAAGACCAAGACCAACGAGGCCTTCCTCAAGCTGATCGCACGCTGACCGCCCCGCGCCGCTCCCGAACTTCCCCCTTGCCCCCCGGACCAAACTCCTGAAACCCTTCCCTTTCCGCGTGCCACCGCCGCGCGACCTTCCCTTCGTCCAGCCGCCCAACCCACCGCATGCATAGTTTTTCCGAGCAGTGTCTCGACATGGCCCGTTCGATGTTGGGCCACAATCTCGACTCGATCCAGCCTGACGGCACCATCCTCCCCGCCCCCGGCGAGCAGCCCCGCCCCGACGAACCCGGCCACGTCGCCTATGCGCTCGGCGAATACCATCGCGCCACCGGCGAGACCACGCTCAAGGACTTCGACCTGATCGACCTCGCCGCGCGCTGCGTGACGGCCCAGATGTTCACTGAGCCGCCCGCCGAGAACGGCCTCGCCTACGCCTCGCTCGGCCTTTTGTGCTTCGGGCCGTCGAAGGAGCGCAATCCGGTCTGGGAGCGCCTCGTCGAGGAAACCCAGGTGCGCATCGACAAGCAGCTGCTGCACCGCAGCGACTACGACAACCACTGGCAGGCCTTCAACGTCGCCAAGGCGGTCGCGCGCTACAGCTTCGGCCTGTCCAAGAAGGACGAGACCTCCCGCCTCATCGAGCGCATGGTGGACCGCATCAACCACACGAGCTCGAGCGGCTTCTTCGACGACGCCACGCACGGCTTCGGGGGCAATTTCAATCTGTACGGCCTGATGAGCTTCGCGTTCATCCGGTCCGCGCTGCAGCTCCACGCGAACAGCGGCGTGCGCGACCGCAAGCTGCCGACGCTCCGGACCTACGCGGAAAAATACATCAAGATGATGCCCGACCTGGTGCGGGCCGACGGCCTCGGCTGGGCCTTCGGCCGCGCGGCCGGCGCCTACGGCCAGATGCACTGCATCACCCTCATCCTGCAGGGCCTGCGCGACGGCTGGATCGCGGACGACCAGAAGCCCCGGTACTACGACATCCTCCGCCGGCTGTTTTTCTTTTTCTACCACACCTACCTCGACCAGGAGCACGGCTTCCTCGACCTGCGCGACGACGAGCGCACCGCCTACGCGAACCACACCACGCGCATGGCGAACTTCGATGCCGCGCGCTATCTCTGCCAGTGGTCGCGCCTCGCGAAGACCGTGCAGATGCCCCCGGGCGTGCCGAAGTCCGAGCCCGTGCGCACGAGCGGCCGGTTCGTCATCTTCGACAAGAGCAACCGCAAGGAGCAGGGCCTTTTCCTCTACCGCGACGCCGACAGCGGCCTGCACCTGCAGATTCCGCTGATCAGCTCCGGCAGCACGCTCACCAGCGATTCGCTGCCCTTCCCGCATGCGCCGGGAGTCTTCGACTGGCCGAACAATGTCTACCTGCCGATCATGCTTCCCGAGCTCACCTTCGGCGAGCACGTCACGATCCCGGCGTTCTACGGCAAGAACTGCGTCACCGGTCTCGGCCTCCGCAACAGCTTCTATTTCCGTTACGAGCAGCCCGAACTCATTTCCACCAAGGAGGAGATCGTCAAGGGGCTCGGCAGCGTGAAGGTCCAGTGGACCTTCACCGGCAGCAAGATTTCCTGCGAATTTGCCTACACGGTGAAACAGCAGGTGACCCTCGACAAGTTCCGCTACGTCCTCGTCGTCGCGGCTCCGCACACAAAGTACCGGGTCGGCGGCTCCCCCACGCTCGGCCCGCTCGGGCATCGCTGCGGGGTGGCGAAGAACGACTTCCAGGCGAGCTGGCAGGACACCGAAGTCGTGTCGGCCGACGCCGCCTACCGGACCAATTACGGCAAGATCCATTATCTCCAGAATCTCGTGCGCGATCATCCGTTGGTGATGCGTCCGGGGCACGTCTATCGCCTCGTCGTCGAGTTCGATCCGGAGATCGTGCCCGTCGAGGGCTGAACGGAGCGTGCCGCCGCGAAGTGACACGTGGCCGGTGACAAGTAACAAGTGACCGGCGCACGGCCGCTCTCCTCTTGATACCTGGCACCCGATCCTTGTTACTTCCCCCACCGTGCTCTCCCGCCGCATCATTCCCTGCCTGGACGTGAACGCCGGCCGCGTGGTGAAGGGCGTCAAATTCCTCGAGCTGCGCGACGCCGGTGATCCCGTCGAGAGCGCCCGCGCCTACGACGCCCAGGGCGCCGACGAACTCGTCTTCCTCGACATCACCGCCTCCAGCGACGGCCGGCAGATCATGCACGACGTGGTCGCGGCCACCGCGGAGCAGTGCTTCATGCCGCTCACGGTCGGGGGCGGCCTGCGCTCGGTGGCCGACATCGAGGCGATGCTCCGGTCCGGCGCCGACAAGGTTTCGCTCAACACCGCGGCCATCCGGAATCCCGAGCTCATCCGCGACGCCGCAAACCGCTTCGGCGCCCAGTGCATCGTGCTGGCGATCGACGCCAAGCGTGAGCCGGACGGCCGCTCCTGGCGGGTCTACACCCACGGCGGACGCAACCCCACCGAGCTCGATGCCGTCGCCTGGGCCCGCCGCGGAGTCGAGCTGGGCGCCGGCGAGATTCTCCTCACCAGCATGGATGCGGACGGCACCCAGGCCGGCTACGATTGCGCGCTGACCCGCGCGGTCAGCGACGCCGTCGGCGTGCCGGTGATCGCCAGCGGCGGCGCCGGCCGGCTCGAGCATTTCGCCGAAGCCTTGGACAACGGCCGGGCCAGCGCCGTGCTTGCGGCGAGCCTCTTCCATTTCGGCACCCTCACGATCCCGCAGGTAAAGGATTACCTCGCGACCCGCGGGGTGCCGGTCCGGGCCGCCGTCGGCTCCCGCTGACGGCGGCGCAGGCGCGCCATCTCCCTTTTCCCCATGAAAATCCCCCACGTCCTCGCCACCCTTGCCCAGGCGGGCCTCGCCCTTTGCGCGTTTTCCGCCAACGTTGCCGCACAGAGCGTCACCACCATCGTGCCCGACGGAAAAATGCACAAATTCGAGGCGCGCAACCACCAGTTCATGATCGACGGCCAGCCGACGATGCTGGTCGCCGGCGAAATGCACTTCGGTCGCGTGCAGCCGGAGGACTGGGACCTGCGCATCAAGCAGGCGAAGGCGATGGGCCTGAATACCATCAGCTTTTATCTCTTCTGGAACCAGGTCGAGACCCAGGAAGGCAAGTTCACCTTCAGCGGCATGACGGACGTCCGCCGGGTCCTGAAGCTCTGCCAGGCCAACGGCATGTGGGCCATCCTTCGTCCCGGCCCCTATTGCTGCGCGGAGACAGAGTACGGCGGCATCCCCGCCTGGACGCTGAAGTATCCCAACGTGAAAATCCGGACCAACGATCCGAAATACGTCGAGTGGAGCCGCCGGTACATCGAGCAGGTCTACAAGCAGGTCGGAGACCTCCAGGTCACGAAGGGCGGCCCGCTGCTGATGGTCCAGCTGGAGAACGAATACGGCATCACCCGCCCGGCGAACAACGACTACATCCGTTCGCTGCAGCAGATCTTCACCGCAGTGGGCTTCGACGTGCAGCTGTTCACCTGCGATCCCAGCGGCACGCCGGAGTGGCGCGATCCGGCCTTCCGCCTGCCCGGCGTCCTGCACGCGCGCAACGGCCTGAAGAACGACCAGATGGCCCAACAGAGCGCCGAAGCCGTCGGCGACTATCCCATCTTCGTGCCGGAGGTCTATACCGCCTGGTTCAGCGGCTGGGGCGAGCCGATCGCGACGCGGAACTCCACGATCCCGCAGATCACGTCATGGGCCACCTACCTGCTCGACCACAACTATTCGTTCTGCCTCTACGTCTTTTTCGGCGGCACCAACTACGGGTTTTCCAACGGCTGCAACGAGTATCTCCCGGTGCAGACGAGCTACGACTACAACGCGCCGATCGACGAGGCCGGGCGCACCACGGAGAAATACCGCGCGCTGCGGGATCTGCTCGCCACCCGCCTGAAGATCACCCCACCGGCTCCTCCGCCCGAGCCCGCCGTGATCGAGCTGCCCCCGATCAAGCTGGAACAAAAGGAACCGCTGCTGGCGACGCTTCCCTCCCGGCCCACGAAAGTCTCCGCCAAGCCGATCTCGATGGAGAATCTCAACCAGGATTACGGCTTCGTCCTGTACCGGAAAAAATTCGCCAACGGCGTGAAGGGCACGCTCGAGCTGCGGAAGGCGATGGACTACACGACGGTGATGGTGAACGGCCGCACGGTTGGAAAGTCCTTCGTCGGCCTCGGACTCGACAGCAACAAGATCGAGCTGAACGAAACGGGCCCCGTGACGCTTGACCTGCTGGTCTACAATCTCGGCCGCATCAGCGTGATCGTGAGCGACCGCAGCCAGGACCGCGCGCGCAAGGGCCTGATCGACGGCGCCTATCTCGACGGCCAGGAACTTTCCGACTGGGAAATCTTCTCCCTGCCCATGGCCAAGGTGGACAACTTCAAGGCGTCCACAGCCCCGCACACCGGCCCCACCCTTTACCGCGGCACCTTCGACGTCGCCAAGCTCGGCGGCACCTTCCTCGATCTCCGAAACTGGAGCTTCGGTGTCGTGTGGGTGAACGGCCACAATCTCGGCCGCTTCTGGGACCGCGGCGGTCTTCGTTCCCTCTTCCTTCCCGCCCAGTGGCTGAAGCGGGGGAAAAATGAGATTGTCGTCCTCGAGCTGAACGACGCGCCCAAGACACCGGAGATCACCGGCGGGACGGCCATCGTCGAGGAGAAGCCCGTGCCGTTCGCGATCAAGCTCGATCGCGCTGTGCTGACCTCGGCCAGTCCCTGAACGATCTCCGACGGGCGGACGGGCGTCACACGACCGAAAGACAGCTCGTCCGCCGCCGCATGTCCGGCGGCGGGCACGAGGAATTCTGCTCAAGCTCAAACCGCCGCGGGCTGCGGGACTTCCGCAGGGCCGCGCTGGGGCCCGACCAGGACGCTGAGCTGGGTCTGGACCTGCAGGAAGAACGGGGGGTCCAGCTCCCCGACCGCGACCTCGTACACCTGTTTCGATTTCGCGTGCTCGTAGACGTTCTTCGTGCCGTCGGCATTCCGGCCCTTCGGCCGCAGCAGCCTTTTTCGCTCGAGCAGCAGCGCGAGGAATTGGATCAGCCGCGTGTTTTCCGCGGTCGGCTCCGCTGCCGGGTCCGCCAGCGTCACGAAAAGATTTTCCGCCGTCAGCTTCATGACGCGGTCGGAATTCTCCTCGGGCCGGCGCGGCTTGTAGGCATGAACCCAGCTGCAGGCGACGTAGCCGGGTGCCCGATAGGAACCAACCGCGTCCTCGCGCACGTCGTGCCGGATGACGTCGGCCGACTGCTCGGTTCGCACGAGGAAGCTCGCCACGCGTTGACCTTCGACAAAAGGCTGCCCGGTGACGAAGCACGTCGTCGCGAGCGGCTGCAGGTTCATATCCATGGCACTTGTTTACTTGTCGTGGCTCGCGACGCTAGCCAATTTCCGGCTACAACATGAATGGACGCCTCATCGCCGTCGGCGACATCCACGGATGTTATCAGGAATTCGGCGAACTGCTCGGCCGGCTGGAATTGCAGAAGGAGGACCGGCTCATTCTCCTGGGCGATCTCGTCAACCGCGGTCCCGACAGCGCGAAAGTGCTCGACCTGGCCCGCGCGCACCGCGCCGTTTCCCTGCTGGGGAACCACGAGCTGCGCCTGCTCAATTATCGCCGGACCAGCGACACGGCCTTCCAGAAGGAAAACGATGCCGCGACCGCCGCGACCCTTCTTCCCGAGGATTGGGCCTACCTCGAGGGCATGCCCCTCACGCACTACGTCGAGGAATTGAACACCGTTTTCGTCCATGGCGGTTTCCTTCCCAACGAGCCGTGGCAGAAGCAGCCGGCCAACGTCGTGACCCGCATCCAGGTGATCGACCGGGACGGACGGGCACGCAAGCGGGCGGACGAGCCGGATGCGCCCTCCTGGGCCGATCTCTGGAACGGTCCGCCGTTCGTTGTCTACGGTCACACGCCGCGGCCGGAGATCTACAAGCGGAAGTGGTCGGTCGGGATCGATACCGGCTGCGTGATGGGCGGCCACCTGACCGCCTATGAGCTGCCCGAGAAACGCTTCATCCAGGTGAAGGCACGCAAGGCTTACTATCCATGAACGCAACCGCTGCCGGTATCCTGCTGCTCTGCGTGGACGTGCAGCCGATTTTCCTCAACGCGATGGAGGGAGGCAGCCGGGCCCTGCGCCGCTGCGCCTTCTCCATCGAGGCGGCGTCGGGGCTGGGCGTCCCCGTCGCCTTTACCGAGCAGGTGCCCCAGAAGCTCGGGGGCACGGTCCCGGAACTGCTCGCGCTCGTCCCGCGACCGGTGGTTTGGGGCAAGACCGCGTTTTCCGCGCTCGGGGACGACGGCATCCGCGATGCCTTGCGCGCACGGGGCGTGAACGACCTGCTCATCTGCGGTCTCGAGACGCCAGTCTGTGTCTACCAGACCGCGATGGCCGCGATCGCCTCCGGGCAGAAAGTGACCGTGCTGGCCGATGCCGTGTGCGCCCGCCGCCCGGACGACGCGCAAACGGCGCTGGCCGCGCTGCGTCATGCCGGGGTGCAGGTGCTGCCCGCCGAGACTGTCTTCTACGCGCGCCTGCACGACGCGGCCCACCCCTTCTTCAAAACCTATACCCAGCTCGTGAAAAAATATGCCTGAGCCCGCCCTTTCCTCCGTGCGCGAACTGAAGGCGCTCGACAACGCGAACGGCCGCCCGTTCGCCAGCATCCTGATCGTCAAGAAGCTGGCAGGAAAGACCGCTTCCAACGGCAATCCCTTCCTCAGCGTCGAATTCGGGGACCGCACGGGCTCCTTCGCCTGCACGCTTTTCAACGACAATCCGCTCTTTGAGCTGTTCAAGGGCCTGCGCGAGGGCGGCGTGGTCCGGATCGAGGGCCGCATCGACTATTTTCAGGGACGGCTCTCCCCGCGGCTCGCGAAGGCGGAACCCTTGACGACCGAACAGCTCGCCGCTCCCGGGCTGCTCGACAATCTCGTCGAAACTGCGCCGGAGGATCCCGCCGAACTCTGGCGCGAATTCACCGGCTACATCGACGGCATCAAGCAGGACGAGATCCGCATGACGGTCCGCGCGGTCTTCGACGAGCTCGGCGAGGCCTTCCGCCTCGTGCCCGCGGGCATCATGATGCACCACGCCTACCGCCACGGCCTGCTGGAACACACCGTGCACATGGCCCGCGTGGGCCGCGCGCTCCTGCCGATCTACCCCGAGGTCGATCCGGACCTCGCCATGGCCGGCATCCTTGTGCACGACATCGGCAAGGCGATCGAGTACGAGAACGGCCTCGTGCCGAGCAAGACGCGACGCGGCCTGCTGCAGGGGCACGTCGTGCTGGGCTACCAGCTGGTCCGCAAGGCCGGCCTGAAATCAAAACTCGACGCCGGCCTCCTCGAGAGGCTCGAGCACATCGTGCTCAGCCATCAGGGAGAACTCGAATACGGCGCCGCCGTGATTGCGGCCACCCCCGAGGCGGTCTTCGTCTCGATGGTCGACAACCTGGATTCCCGAATGGGCATGGTGCAGCGATTGCTCCGCCAGGGCGGGGACGACGCCGAGTTCTCCGAACGGCATCCCGGGCTGGGCTCACAGCTTCTGCTCCGCAAGCCCGGTTCCGCCGCCACGGGCGGCTGAGTCCGCTCGGTCGTTCGCCTAGGACAGCAGCTGCACGATCCGGATGATCGGCAGGAAGAGCGCGATCACGATCGTCCCCACCACGAGCGCCATGGCCACGATCATGGCCGGCTCGATCAGCGAGGTCAGGCTTGCGACGGCATTGTCGACGTCCTCCTCGCAGGCTTCCGCGACGCGCGCGAGCATTTCCGGCAGGGCGCCCGTCTCCTCCCCCACCTCGACCATCCCGGCGACCATCTCGGGAAAAATCCCCGCCGCCCGCAGCGGCCGCGCCACCGAGTCGCCTTCCTTGACGCGGTCATGCACCCTCGCGATGGCGGCCGCCACCCGGGTGTTGCCCGCGGTCTCCCGAGTGAGGGCGAGTGCGCGGAGCATGGGCACCCCGCTCGCCAGCAGGGTCCCGAACGTCCGTGCAAACCGGGCGACGGCCGCTTTGAGGAAGAGATCGCCCAGCAGCGGCGTCCGGATGAGCGCCTGGTCGATCAGGCGCCGGCCCGGGGGTGTCCGCTGGATCCACGCGGCGAGGAGGCCGGATGCGGCAAGGAGCGCAGTCACAAGCACGAGGTGCTCGCGAACCATGTTGGAGGCCGCGAGCACCGCCTGCGTGAGCGGCGGCAGCGGCTGACCCTTGAACAGGCCCAGGAAGATGCCCTGGAATTTCGGCACCACGAACGTCATCAGACCCGAGACGATCGCAATCGAGACCGCCACGATGACCGCGGGATAGGCCATCGCTCCCTTCACCCGGCTCCGGACGCGTTCCGATTTTTCCATGAAGGCCGCGAGCCGCTCCAAAACGACCACGAGCGCGCCGCCCGCCTCCCCGGCCCGGAGCATGTTCACGTACAGCCGGTCGAAGGTCCGCGGATGGCGCGCCAGTCCGTCGGAGAAATTTCCGCCGGCACGGATGGTGCCGATCGCCTCAGAGAGGACCGCGCGGAAGGCGCGATTTTTCCGCTGCCGGGCGAGAGCCTCGAGCGCTCGGACCAGCGGCATGCCCGCCTTGAGCAGGGTCGCCAGCTGGCGGGTGAAGACCGTCAGTTCCCGACGGCCAGCCGCGCGCCGGGCGATCGGGCTGCTCCTTTCCTTTTCCGCTGCTGCCATTCCGCCATCCGAAACGCGGCTCGGGGCGGCGTTCTTTCACCTTTTCGCGAGAAGTCCCTAGGTGTGCCTCACGACTTCATCGAGCGTCGTCTCGCCGAAAAATGCGGCCCGGAGGCCTTCCTCGCGCAAGGTGCGCATGCCTTGCTGCTCGACCGCCCGACGGAAAAGTTCGCTACCGGACACCCCGACGCCGATGAGTTCGCGGATCGAGTCGGTCACCCGGAGCCACTCGAAAAGGCCGGTGCGGCCAAGATAACCCGTCTGCCGGCAGTGTGCGCAGCCCGTTCCATGGAAAAACTCGCGGCCTTCGATCTCCGCCGGCCCAAGACGGCTTTCGGCGAGCAATTCCGGGGACGGACGGCAGGCGACGCGGCAGCGAGGGCAAATGCGGCGCACCAGCCGTTGCGCCAGCACGCCCCGCAGTGAGGACGCCACCAGGAAGGGCTCCGCGCCGAGGTCGAGCAACCGGGTCACGGCGCCGGCCGCATCGTTGGTATGCAGCGTCGAGAACACCAGGTGACCGGTGAGCGAGGCCTGCAGGGCGATCTGCGCGGTTTCCAGATCGCGGATCTCGCCGACCATGACGACATCGGGATCCTGCCGCAGAAACGCACGCAAGGCCGAGGCAAAGGTGAGCCCCGCGACCGGGTTGATGGGCACCTGCATGATTCCTTCGACTTCGTACTCCACCGGATCCTCCACCGTCAGGAGCTTCGAATCCGGCTGATTGATGTCGCGCAGACCGGCATAAAGCGTCGTGGTCTTGCCCGAGCCCGTCGGGCCGGTCACGAGCAAGAGGCCGCTCGGCTGATGAATGATCGTCCGCAGCTCGCGCTCCGCCACCGGCGGCAGGCCGAGCTGCCGGATTTCCAGCTGGACAGCCGCGGAGTCGAGGATCCGCAGCACCACGCTTTCCCCAAACTGCGTCGGCAGAGTGGAAACCCGCAGATCCACACTGCGGCCCGCCGCGGAGAACCGGATGCGCCCGTCCTGGGGAAGCCGGCGCTCCGCAATGTTGAGATTGGCCATGACTTTCAGCCGGGAAATCACCGGCAGAGCCAGGTGTCGCGGAGGCGATGGCCGTTCGCGCAGGGCGCCGTCGATCCGACAGCGGATCCGGAATTCGTTTCCAAAGGGCTCGAAGTGGATGTCGCTCGCCTTCTCCTCCACCGCCTGGCCCAGGACGGCATTGACCAGCTGAATGACCGGGGCCTGACCGGCCATGGTTTCCAATTCGCCGGGAGACATCTCCTCCTCCGTCAGCGGCGCCTCATCCGCGGCAGCCGCCGGTGAGGTGGCTGGCGCCGGCTCCGCTTCGCCGTAATGCCGCCTGACAAGCGGCTCAACCTCGAGCGGATCGGCCATGATTAGCCGGACTTCGCGTCCGAGCACGAAGGCCAGGTCGTCCAGCGCCGTGACATCGAATGGATCGGAGCCGAGCACGTCCACCCGGTCCGCATCCGCGCGCAATGGAACGACGCCCCGGCTCCGCGCGATATCCGCCGAAATCTCCGCCAGCGCCGGCGCGGGCAGTTCGTCCGGCAGCTCGGAAAGAAAACGACAGCCGCACCGCCGTGAAATCTCCCGCAGCAGCGCCTCCCGGGAAAGGACACCGTCCCCGACGAGAACTTCCGCCAGCGACCGGCCAGTCCTGCCTGCTTTCTCCGCGGAGGACCGCACGTCCGACTCCGAAACGAGGCCGGATGCGGCCAGCCAGCCACGGATCTCCGTTTCGTACGACGCAAACATGCCCGCGATCCCGATTCCCCTTTGCGTCCGATGCGCGAAAAAAGACTAGAGCTGCCGGAGCTCGAAGCCCATGCCGGTGAGTTTTTCCCGCATGCCCACGGGATCCTGCGCCTTTTCCAAAGCCTCGTCGGGGGAAACCAGCTCGCGATTTACCAAACTCATCAAATGGGTGTCCATGGTGATCATGCCCAGCGCGGCGCCGGTCTGGATGTCCGAGGAAATCCGGAAGGTCTTGTTCTCACGGATGAGCGAGGCGATCGAGGTGGTGTTCACCATGATCTCGTAGCCCGCGACGCGGCCGCCGCCGATCTTCTTGCAGAGCACCTGGGAGATGACGGCCACGACGGACGAAGCCAGCTGCGTCCGGATCATGTCCTTCATGTTCGCGGGGAACGCGTCGACAATGCGGTCGATGGTCTTGGCCGCGCTATTCGTGTGCAGAGTGCCGAAGACCAGGTGACCCGTTTCCGCCGCGCTGATGGCCGCCTCGATGGTCTCGAGGTCGCGCATTTCACCGACGAGGATGATGTCCGGATCCTGGCGCAGGGCGCGCCGGATCGCCTCGGAGAAACTCGGCACGTCCGAGTGCACCTCGCGCTGCGTCACGATGCAGTGCTTGTGCGGATGATAATACTCGATCGGGTCCTCGATGGTGATGATGTGCCCGTCGCGGTTCTCGTTGATGTAATTCACCATCGATGCGAGCGTCGTCGACTTGCCCGAGCCCGTCGGGCCGGTGACCAGGATCAACCCGCGCGGACGATAGAGCAGTTCGCGAATTTTGTCCGGCAGGCCGATGTCGCGCAGGCCGAACATTTTGTAGGGAATCTGGCGCAGAACCAGGCCGTAGTTGCCCTTGGCCTTGAGGACGGACACGCGAAAACGCGCCTTCTCGCCGAACGCGAAGCCAAAGTCGGCGCCGCCATTCAGCTTCACGTTGCTGATGTGGGCGTCCGGCGTGATCGACAGCATGAGCTTCTCCGTATCGGCCGGAGACAGGGGCGGACCGTCAATGGGGGTCATGCTGCCGCTGAGCCGCAGCGAGGGCGGCTGCCCCACCTGGATGTGAAGATCGGAGGCGTTCTGATCGACCATCAGGTCCAGCAAGTCGTTCATTTCATAGCTCATGGCGTTCCTTGGGATGAAGTGGTGCCGGCATCAGGGACCTTCGTCAACGGTGATGGAGACGACTTCCTCGATGGTGGTCAAACCAGCGATGACCTTGCGCACGCCGTCCTCCCGCAGCGGGCGCATTCCGGCGGCACAGGCCGCCCAGTTCAGGTCGGCGACCGGGGCCGCCGCGTGAATCCGCCGGCGCAGCTCGTCATCGACAACCATGAGTTCGAACAAGCCGATTCTCCCGTGGTAGCCCGTGCCCTGGCAGGCCTCGCAGCCGCCGCCCCGCAGGAACTGGGCAGACTCGGCCGTCTCGCGCGCGATTCCCAGCAGGCCGAGTTCCATCGCCGAGGGCCGGTAAGGCGCGCTGCAGGTCGGACAATTTCGCCGCACCAGCCGTTGGGCGAGGACCCCGCGCAGCGAAGTGGAGATCGAAAACGGACGGACGCCCAAATCGACGAGCCGGGGGATCGCTCCCGCCGCGTCGTTGGTGTGCAGGGTTGAAAGCACCATATGTCCCGTGAGTGAGGCGCTGACCGCGATCCCGGCCGTCTCCCGATCGCGAATCTCACCGACCATGACGATGTTGGGCGCTTGCCGGAGCATCGCCCGCAGCGCGGACGCGAAGGTCATGCCGATCTCGCGGCGCACGGAAACCTGGTTGATGCCCGCCAGCTGGTACTCGACCGGGTCCTCCACCGTGAGGATCTTGCGGTCCGAGCGGTTGAGGTGATGCAACGCGCTATAAAGCGTCGTGGTCTTGCCCGAACCCGTGGGCCCGGTGACCAGCAGCAGTCCGTCGGGGTGTTTGATCAACGACTCGAAGCGATTGCGCTCTTCCGGGGCGAAACCAAGTCCGGCGAGTTCGGGCCGCAGACCCTCCTGGTCGAGCACCCGCATCACGATGCTTTCCCCGTCGATGGTCGGCAGCGAGGCCACGCGGAGATCCAGCGATCGTCCCTTCGATGAAAAGCGGATGCGGCCATCCTGTGGCACGCGCTTTTCCGCGATCGAGATATTCGCCATGAGCTTGAGGCGGGAAACGATGGCAGATTGCAGCCGCCTGGGTGGGCTGTCGGTTTCGACCAGCGTTCCGTCGATCCGGAACCGGACCCGAAAGCGCTTCTCCAGCGGCTCGAAATGGATGTCCGAGGCCCGGCTGCTGACGGCCTTTTCAATGATTGACGCCACCAGCGCCATGATGGGTGCGTCCGATTCGACGGCGGGCGCCTCCTCGCCGTCGCCTTCCCCAAAGCGCCCGGAGCCCAGATCGACGGACACGCTGGGTTCTTCGGTTTCGCCCGGCTTCACCGGCGCGGGCCCATACGAATCCGCGATCGCCGCCCGGAGCCGATCGGCGGGCGCAACGGCGGTGAGAACCTCCAGGCCGGTGAGATAGCGGACGTCGTCGATGCCATCGGTGTCGAACGGATCGCTGACCGCCACCCTCAGGCTGCCGGCATCGCGCTCCAGCGGGAGCAGGCCACGCCGTGTGGCGAGAGCGCGCGGGACCAGTTGCAGGATTTCGGCGGGAATCGGCTCCCCTGCCAGCTCCGCCAGAGGAAGACCGAGCTGCTGGGCGAGGAACTCAGCCAGCGATCGGGAATCGAGAGCCCCTTCGTCCCGCAGCAAGTCGAGCGGACCGTCCAGCGCGTCGTTGAGGCCGATCCGCGGCGCGAGCCGGGCCCGGGCTCCCGCGACCTGCTCCGTCGAAACGAGGCCCCGCCGGATGGCGAGCTGGATCAACGTATCTTCCGAGGTCACGAACAGGCTGGAACGCAGGGCGGCTGACCGCGGCGTTACCGGTTGAGGCTCATGAGGAATTCGGCGTTCGACTTGGTCTTCTTGAGACGGGTCAGGAACATCTCCATCGCCTCGACCGAAGGAATGCCCTGCATCGCGCGCCGCAGGCCGTAGACGCGCTGCATCTCCTCCGGATGGTAGATGAGCTCCTCCTTGCGCGTGCCCGAACGGTCGATGTTGATCGCGGGAAAAATCCGCTTCTCGACGAGGCCGCGGTCGAGGTGGAGCTCCATGTTGCCGGTGCCCTTGAACTCCTCAAAAATGATCTCGTCCATCCGGCTGCCGGTGTCGACCAGCGCCGTGGCCAGGATCGTGAGGCTGCCGCCGCCCTCGATGTTGCGCGCGGCGCCGAAGAATCGCTTGGGTTTCTGCAGCGCGGTGGCCTCGAGGCCGCCGGACATGATCTTGCCGGCATTCGACGCCAGCGCGTTGTAGGCACGCGCCAGACGCGTGATCGAATCGAGCAGGATCACGACATGCTCGCCCATCTCGAGCAGGCGACGGGCCTTCTCGCCCACCATTTCGGCGCAGTGGATGTGGTTTTCCGGCGCCTCGTCGAAGGTGGAGCTGACCACCTCGCCCTTGGTGTGCCGCCGGAAGTCGGTGACCTCCTCGGGCCGCTCGTCGATCAGGAGGAGGATCAGTTTCGCCTCAGGGTAGTTGTTCGAGATCGAATTCGCGATGTTCTGCAGGAGCACGGTCTTGCCCGTCCGCGGCGGCGCGACGATGAGGCCGCGCTGGCCGAAGCCGACCGGCGTCAGGAGGTCGACCGCGCGCATCGACACGTCCTTGTGAATTTCCGTCGCCTCGAGCAGGATGCGCTTCAGCGGGTAATACGGAACCAGTTCCTCGAATGGGGTCAGCTTCTCGATGGCCTCGGGCTTGAGGCCCATGACCTTGATCACTCGCAGCACCACCGGGCAGCGCTCCGACCCTTCGGGCGCACGCACCAGCACCTCCACCTGGTGACCGCGCTTCAGGCCGTAGCTGCGGATGAAATTCTCGGGGAGGTAGGCGTCCTCGGGATAAAGGCGGTAATTGACGTGCTCGTGGACAACGAAGCCGTGCGCACCGCGATCGGTGAGATCAATCCAGCCGCGGTCGCGGATCTCCCGTTTGTTCTCGGCCGCATAAGCGAAGATCTTCGCGAGCAGCAGCCGCCGGGCCGGCGCGCCGTCGAAGGTGACGCCCAGCTTGCGCGCGAACGCGGTCAGGTCCGCGAGATTCAGCGCATAGATCTCGTCGAGATAGAAGGCCTCGCCCTTGCCGCTGGAAACCTCGTCCGCGAGTTTGTCGAGCGCAGCGAGGTCGGAGAACTTCGCCGGGTCAGGCAAATCGCCCTGGACAGGTGCATTGTCCGCCGGGGGCCGCGGCTGCTGGGGATGCGGGGAATGTCCCCCGCCGCCCCCGCCCTGCTGCCAGGGGCCGCCGCCGAATTTGCCCCGCTTGCCCCGCTTGTCGCGTCGGTTGCGTTTCCAAAATCCACGGTCCTGGCCATGCCAGTCACCCTGATGTGCCTGTCCGCCTCCTTGGCCTTGGTCGCCGCCGGAAGATGGCTGCCCGGAGGGAGCCTCGGCGTTCGAATCACCGCCGGGTGCGGCCGTCTCGGCCTGCGGCGTGGCGGAAGGCTCGAAAGTCGATCGCGGCTCCTCGCGGCGCGGTTCCGCGTCCCGCGATGGCTCGGCCGCGGGGGCGTCATTGCGCGGGCCTGATTCCGCCGCGGGGGCATCTTCGGCCGCCTTTTTGGACCGGGTCCGCGGGCGCGCCCGGCGGGTCTTCTTGGCCTCGGGTGCTTCGGAGTCTTTTTCCGGTGCGGAGGTGTTTTCGTCGTTATCGGTCTTGGGAGGCAGCTCCATACAATGGGTTTTCTGGGAAATGAATCAGCCGCAAAACATGCGGCCAAGGGGCGGGCGTCCGCTATCCGCGGACAGGAAAGCCAGCGACCAGCAGGTCGATCTGTTTGTGGAGAAAATCAGGAGACCCGTCGTTCAACAGGACAAAGTCGGACAGCTCAATCTTGCGCACCAAGGGCAGTTGCTTGGCGATTCTTTGCGCAGCGAGCGCGCGTGCCAGACCGCGTTGCTCCAGCCGGATCAGTTGCTGCGCCGGAGCACAGGTGACGCAGACAATGAAATCAAACCAATTCTCCAACTGTTTCTCGAAGAGCAGAGGCATTTCCACCACCCAGGGCTCCCGCGGTGTGGCTGCCAGCAGAGTTCTCATCCGGGCGAAAAGTGGGGGATGCACCAGATTCTCCAGCCACAGCAAAGCAGCGCTGTCCGAAAAAACGATCGATCCAAGCTCCGCCCGGTTCACCACCCCGTCGGCGGCGACCACGTCTTGTCCAAAACGTGCCCCGATAGCCTCGATGATGCGAGGTTCGGTAAGTATTTCCCCCCGAATAATGGCATCAGCATCCAAATGGCTATAACCAAGCGATTTGAATATTTTTGCCGCAGACGATTTCCCGCATCCCAAGCCGCCGGTGACACCCAAGATCATGGTCTGAATATGAGGATTTACCCCTAGATTTCCCTTGCCTGGCTTTTGCTTTAAATCATTCACTCGCCTGCCGGCCGAAATCTACCGCGTCGGCTCTGGTCCATTCCAATCGAATCTCTCCCATGCTCGCAAGCATCGACACCAGGAACGCCTCCGCCGTGGCCGCGGCCGTCAAGGTGCTCCATGCGGAAATGTTTCCCGGGAAGACATCGACCTGGCTGGGAACGCTTTTTTGCGACGTCGAAGCATTCTTCACCGGACGCCATCCCGATTACCAGGCGGCGGATCTCCGCTATCACGATCTCGAGCACACGCTGCAGGCGACGCTGTGTTTCGCCCGGCTGATGGCGGGACGGCACCAGGCCGGCGCCGCTCCGCAAATTACCTCCCGCCAGTTTGAACTGGGCTTGGCCGGCGTGCTATTGCACGACACCGGCTATCTCAAGCTGCGGACCGACACCCAAGGCACCGGCGCGAAGTACACCTACACGCACGTACTGCGAAGCTGCGCCTTTGCGGCCGCGTATCTTCCCCGCCTCGGCGCCAATATCACCGAGGTCCAGGATGTACTGGCCGCCATCAGCTGCACGGGGCCGCGAACGGAAATCGCACGCATGGATTTTCGCGCACCCGTCGAAAAGATCATCGGCTGCTCCATCGCCACGGCCGATTATCTTGGTCAGCTCGCCGCCCCGGATTATCCCGGAGAGCTCGAGATTCTGTTTCATGAATTCGAGGAGTCGGACAATTTTTATCATGTGCCGTCCGCCGAACGTGCATTTCACTCCGCCGGGGAGCTGATCGCGAAGACGCCGGGTTTCTGGACCCATTTTGTCCGCCCGAAGCTGGAGAACGATTTCCAGGGCCTTTATCGCTTCCTCGCCGATCCCTACCCTCATGGCCCCAACCCGTATCTGGAGGCGATCGAGCAGAACATCGCCGAGATTCGCGCCAGCATCGCGGCGGACCCCGGCAAAAAAAGCTGATAGTTCGCGGCGGCAGGATGCGTTCCTTAACGCATATGCTCGCCACCATTGCCTCCGCCGCGTTGCAGGGCATCGAAGCCGCCCCGGTGCATGTGGAGGTCAACACCGGTGAAAGCGGCAAGCCGGACCTCGTCCTGGTCGGCCTCCCGGACGCCGCGGTGAAGGAATCCCGGGATCGCGTCTGCTCCGCCGTCAGTAACAGCGGCTTCAAGATGCCCTGGACGCGCACCACCATCAATCTCGCTCCCGGCAATGTCCGCAAGGAAGGACCGATCTACGATCTCCCGATCGCCTTGGGACTGCTCATCGCCACCAGCCAGCTGAAGGCGGAGGAGGTGGGCGCCTATCTCATCGCTGGCGAACTCGGTCTTTCCGGAGTGCTGCGGCCGGTGCGCGGTGCCCTCGCCATGGCCCGCCTCGCCCGTCAGCTCGGCAAGCGCGGTTTGCTGCTGCCCGGGATTTCCGCCACCGAGGCTTCGCTCGTCGAGGGTCTCGAAGTGTACGAGGTCGACACCTTGGACCGGGCTTTTCGCTTCCTCTCCGGTCAGCTGTGCCTCGCGCCTTCGACTGCCGGCCGCGTCCGTCTCTGCGGTACTCCCGCTACCGACGGCGGCGCGAATTTCTCCGAAATCAAGGGACAGCACGCCCTCCGGCGCGCCGTGGAAGTCGCCGTCGCGGGCAATCACAATCTCCTTATGATCGGCCCTCCCGGCGCCGGAAAATCCATGGTCGCCAAAAGGATCCCGGCAATCATGCCGGCTCCGACGCTCGACGAGCACCTCGAGATCCTCTGCATCCACTCCGCCGCCGGCCGTACGATCAGCGGCGAGATGACGTGGGGCACGCGGCCTTTCCGCAGCCCCCACCACACCATCTCGGATGTCGGGCTCCTCGGCGGCGGCAGCATTCCGGGCCCGGGAGAAATCTCGCTGGCCCATCACGGCGTGTTGTTCCTCGACGAGTTGCCGGAGTTCAAGCGCTCCGCGCTGGAGGTGCTGCGCCAGCCATTGGAGGACGGCGAGGTCACCATTTCACGCAGCGCGGGAAAAATCACCCTGCCCTGCTGTTTCATGCTGGTCGCCGCGATGAACCCCTGTCCCTGCGGTTATCTCGGCGATCCCCGGCACAAGTGTCGCTGCACCCCCGCGCAGGTCCAGCGCTACCGCACGCGCATCAGCGGGCCCCTGCTCGACCGGATCGATCTTCACGTCGAGGCGCCCGCGCTGTCGCTGGCGGAGCTGCGCTCCGCCAAACCCGGCGAATCCTCCGCCACGCTCAGCGGCCGCATCAAGCACGCGCGTTCCCTGCAGCATGGGCGGTTCGCCGGCACGCGGGCGACCAGCAACGCCCGCATGAGCCACGCCCAGATCCGCGAGCACGCGACGCTGGATGCCCGCCTGGGCGACCTCCTCCAGCAGGCCATGGAGCAGCTCCACCTGTCCGCCCGCGCCTACGATCGCATCCTCAAGGTTGCCCGCACCATTGCCGATCTCGCCTCCGCCGAACGCATCGAGGCGGCCCATTTGCTGGAGGCGATCCAGTACCGGAGTCTCGACCGGGCCCTGTTTTACTGACTACGGTCAAAGGGTGCGCTCATCCCGTTTCCTTCTCTCCTCGTTTCTCGGCGGTATTCTTCTCTCCCTGACATCCAACGCCGCCGACCCGGCTCCGCTGGCTCCGTTGCAGGCGCAGGCCTCCAGGTACCATGCGGTGCTCGCCGTTCCCACGTTTGAGCGCACCCCGGAGGAACTGCGCGCCGCTGCGGACCGGGCGATCGCCGACGCCGAGACCGCCTTGGGCCAGCTGGCGCGGCAGGATTTGTCCCACGCCACTTTCGCCAGCACGATCGGAGCGCTCGATGCCATCACCGGCCGGGTCAGCAACACCGACAACCGCATCGGCCTGATCAAGGAGACCCACATCGACAAGGCCACCCGTGATGCCGCGTCGGAGATGTCCGTGAAGCTCGAGTCCTGGGCCATCGGCCTCGATTATCGCGAAAACGTCTATCGCGTCATCAAGGCCTACGCCGACACCCATCCCGTACTCAATGGCGAGGACAAACTGCTGTTCGACGAGGTCCTGCGGGACTACCGGCGCGCCGGTCTCAGCCTCCCGGCCGCGGAGCGATCCGAGATCGAGCGGCTTCGCAAGGAACTCACCAAGCTCACCACTGAATTCGGCACCCATATCAACGAGGCGCGAGCGGCGCTGGACTTCACCGCCGCGGAACTCGAAGGCGTCCCCCAAAGCTTCCTCGAGAGTCCGGGTGTCCGTCAGCCCGACGGGCGCTATCGCGTGATGGCGAACATCACCTGGCACGCGCAGGCCATCGGTGACAATGCGGTGCGGGAGGAAACCAGGCGTCTGGTCCACCTCGCGCGGAACCAGCTGGCGATGGCCGACAACGTTCCTCTCCTTGCCCGCATCGTGGCCCTGCGCACCGACATCGCGCGGCGGCTGGGCTACGCCACCTGGGCCGACTATCAGACTGAGCCCCGCATGGCCAAGACGGGAGCCGCCGCCCGGAAGTTCGAGGAGGACCTGGTCACGGGCCTGCAGCCGAAGTTCACCGCGGAGCTGGCCGAACTCCAGCGGCTGAAGGCCGCCGAAATCGGACGTCCCGATGCGCGCCTCGAGCCGTGGGACATCAACTATTACACCAACCAGCTGAAGAAGCAGCGCTACACGGTGGATGCCGAGCAGTTGCGGGCCTATTTCCCCTACCAGAACACACTCGCCGGGATGTTTCGGATCTATGAGCGGATCTTCGGGCTGAAGTTCACCGAGGTGGCTCCGCCCTACGTGTGGGCACCCGGCGTGCAGCTCTTCGCCGTCAATGACGCCGATACCGGCGAACCCTTCGGCCTGTTCTATCTCGATATGTTTCCACGGGACGGGAAATACAACCACTTCGCCTGCTTCACCGTCTCTTCCGGCGAACGGCTGGCGAACGGGGATTTCGAGTGCCCCGTCGCCTCGCTCGAGTGCAATTTTCCCCCACCCTCCGGCGACACGCCATCGCTCCTCAAGCATGAGGAGGCCGAGACGCTCTTCCATGAGTTCGGCCATGTGATGCACTGCCTGCTCAGCCGGGCGAAGTTCATGCGCCACTACGCGTTCGGCGTGCCCCAGGATTTTGTCGAGGCCCCGTCGCAGATGCTGGAGAACTGGGTCTGGGACAAGGCGGTGCTCGACACGTTTGCCGCGGATTACCGCGATCCGACGAAGAAAGTGCCCGCGGAAATCATCGACGCGCTGCAGCAGGCGCGCAAGGCCACCGCCGCCGTCTACTACCGGCGGCAGCTCGCCTTCGGCCTGCTCGACCTCGCGCTCCACACGCAGACGGACGCCTCCGTGCCGGTCGATGTTCTCGCGATCACCAACGGCGAGCTCGCCCGCGTATCCTTCCCGCCGGCGCCGGGCACGGCCTTTGTCGCCTACTTCGGCCACATCGCCGGCGGCTACGACGCCGGCTACTATGGTTATCTCTGGTCCCTCGCCATCGCCCAGGACATGGCCAGCGTCTTCCGGGCGGCTCCGGGCGGATTTCTCGATCCGCAGATCGGCCGCCGGCTGCGGAATGAGATCTACGGCGTGGGCGCTTCGCGGGACGTCGCCGACTCGGTGCAGCGTTTCCTCGGTCGACCCCAGTCGCTCCAGCCTTTCCTGCGGTTCGTCGGCATTGAATAGCCCGATCCCGAGCGGCGAAAAATCTGCTTGAGCTTCCGGCGGCGGCCCGCGACGTTTTCCGGCTCGCTCAAACGCCACGCCCTCATCGTCTATCGGTTAGGACAGGAGATTCTCAATCTTCAAAGCGGGGTTCGACTCCCCGTGGGGGCGCCAGTTCCGGCTCTGAATCAACCGGTTTTTTCCATCATCGCCTCATAGGCTACCCCCGATGAGACTGCTCCGGCCCGGCTTGCTGGCGGCTGCAGGATTCCTGGCGATCGGCCTCGTCCGGGCGCAGGACCGGGTGGACCGCGGAGCGGA
The DNA here is from genome assembly GCA_035549635.1 of Opitutaceae bacterium. Taxonomy (GTDB): domain Bacteria; phylum Verrucomicrobiota; class Verrucomicrobiia; order Opitutales; family Opitutaceae; genus CAIUWA01. The sequence continues at coordinate 15,995 of DASZQN010000092.1, read as the reverse complement.
ACCTGTCGTCGCCTCGATCGATCCGGCCACGCTCGTCTACGACTACCTGGTCGACGGCAACCTCCCGGAGGACGATCCCGCGGGCAAAAAATTCCGCACGCTCCAGGCCGCGTATGCCGCCGCACCTGCAGGCACGGAGGAAAAACCGACGGTCATCGGCATTCGTCCCAACGTTTATCAGCTTCCGGGGGGTGCTCCGCGCACACCCAGCCTAAGCATCACCAAGAATTACATCACGCTGCTTGGCCTCACGAACAACCGCCGCACCGTGGTCCTCGCCGACAATCGCGGGCTCATGCAGGGCGCGGAGGACAACGGGTACATCCTCGACGTCAACGCCACCGGCTTCACCGCGAAGAACCTGACCATCGTCAACTATTGCAATACGGACTACGAGTATCCGGGCGATCCCTCGAAAAACCTGACGCGCCGCTCCGACGTCATCACGCAGGCCGTCGCCCTGCAGGCAGCCGGCGACAAGCACGTCTACGAAAACGTCGCGCTGCTCAGCCGGCTCGACACAATGTTCCTGCGGACGACGCGCTCCTACTTCAAAAACGTTTTCATCGAGGGCACCGACGACTGGGTCGGCGGAGGCCAGATCAGTGTCTGGGAGGACTGTTCGCTGCTCTATCCCACCGGCCGCGGGGTGATGTCGGCGTCCAATATCGTTTTTCTCCGCTGCCGTTTCACCGCGGTCCGTGGCATGCAACTCTACAAGGCGGAATTCCGCGGCGCGGAGCGGCCGGACACGCTGATCGACTGCATCCTGCCGGCCAATTCCCCGCTGGGATCGACGGCGTGGGTGCGTGGCAAGGCGCCCCCTCGCCCGAGCGTATACACGCTGACCTATCATAACAGGGACTCGAGCGGCGCCGCCGCGCTCGTCTGCGATTCCACCGTGGGACCGCCGACCTTCACTTATTCGCGGGAACTATCCGCCGAGGAATTGGTGGCCTTCAATCCCTGGAACCTTCTGCGCGCTCCGCCCAATGGGCCGCCGGACGACTGGGATCCCGCCGGAGTGAGAGACCGGTATGAGCCCGCAGGCCAAGGCAGTCTCGTACACCGGATGATCCTGACGGGCGGCACTGGGTCGATCCGCACGGGAGGCCCAGGAGAGACGATCGCGGCCGCAGTCCAGCCCACGCGGGTATCCGATGCTGGCGTCCGTTGGTCGACGAAGTCGGACCTTGTCTCGCTGAGCCGAACGAGCGGCCCCGATGTCCTGGTGACGGGTCGAAACACCACTTCCCAGGCGGAGTGGGTGGAAGTCCAGGCCACGGCGGCGAATGGTTTCCATGTGACCGCCCATGTCCACGTGGAGCCGAAATATACCGACCCGCCAGCTTTCGTGGCTGAGCCGTTCATCGATTCCCCAGCCAAGGGTGTGGTTCACCTCAGCTACCGGCTTGATCTCGGGCCCCACCACGACGAGTCGCTCATTTCCTGGTTGGTTGCCGACGATCCTGGCGGCGGCCATTCCCGCCTCATCGCCGTGAGTCGGGGAAACGAGCCCCTCCAAACCCTTCCCCTGACGCTGGGCGATGTCGGTAAATACATCCGGGCTGCCATCCAACCCAAGCATGACCTGAGTGAAGCCGGGCCGGCGGTCTCCGCGACCCTGACAAAGCCGATCGTGGCATCCGACGTGGCATCGAGCGTGATTTCCCCGAACTTCCGAAACTTCGTGCCTGAACCCAATCCGACCTTCGTGGATGGTCGATGGACCGTGACCGGCACGTGGACCGTGGTCACCGGCGACGATTTAGCCAACGGCTACGGACTTCGCCCCAGCACGCCGGCTTATCTGCTTCTGCAACGTGATGGGGACTGGGGTGACATGGAAGTGAATGTCACGATGACGCCGGAAAAAACCGAAGGAACCGGCTTTTCCGTACCGGGCTCCCCCTCGGAAGTCGGACCGCGAAATCTGCACGCAGATGTCTACATCAAGTACGATCCCCGCACCCGGAACGGCTACGCTGTTCGAATCTGGAGGACAACCCAGTCGGCAGCAAAATGCATGTTCCAGCTTTACCGGATCCAAAGCGGCGTGGGTTCGCCATTGAACGACCGGCAAGTGCTCACCGGCGTCTTCAAGCCGACGACCCGCATGACGCTCAAGGCCGTCGGTTCAACGCTCACCGTCACCGCCTCCAACGACGTCGACGGCGAAACGCTTTCCCTGGAAGGAAAAATCACGCCCAATTCCTTCGGGGGCGCCGGCGTCTACTGGCCAGGCGGGAGTGCCAACGTTTACAGCAAGGTGGCTGTCAGCAGTCTTCCCGCTGCCCGTTAGCCACGCGAATGGGTCGATGAGCCCTGAAAAGAAAAACCCGCCCCCCTTGCGGGGGGCGGGGCTGTTTTTCTTACTTATTACTCAACTTCGACGGCTTCTTTCCGTAGTCCGCGGCGGCAATGAACAGCACGCCGACGATACTCCAGATCGTCACCACGTAGTTGAGGGCAGTCGTCATTTGCATGGCGGCTAGTCCTTTCTACTCTTGGGTCTTACTCCACTCAGGGAGCTCGACATTTCAATGAACCGGGAAGTGATTCCCAGTACGCTGCCTACAATGAGAGGCGGACGTCCGCTGTCAAATTGCAGCGGTCATTGATCGATATAACTCGTTACATGAAAACGAGTAAATTATTTTTTACAACCGAGCCAAACTAGCGACTCACACCCGCTCTTTCCCCTCCCGCAGGCCCAAGGGCCGACGAGAAAAAGTGTCTCCATCAGACCCTGAACAGTTCCTCGGCCTTGAAAAAGCGCGCGAGCTCGATCCGCGCATTCTCGTCGCTGTCAGAGGCATGCACCACATTCTTCATCATGTCGGTGCCGAAATCGCCGCGAATCGTTCCCTTGGCCGCCTTTTTCGAATCGGTCGGCCCCAAAAGGTCGCGGACCCGGACGACGATGTTTTCTCCTTGGAGAGCCAGGACGATGACCGGCCGGGAGCTCATGAACTGCTCGATCTCGGGATAAAAAGGCTTGTTGGCCACATGGGCATAATGCTCCCGCAGGACTTGGGACGAAAGCTGGAGCATCTTGCATCCAACGACTTCGAATCCCGCCGCTTCGAAACGGCCGAGCACGTCGCCGACGTGTTTTTGCACCATGCAGTCAGGCTTAAGAATGATCAGGGTTCTCGGCATAAAAGTTCGCCAACATACTCCGCCGAGTATGCATGGAAAGCCTGATTTTTCCAGCGACCCCAGGTTCAATCGGCCGCAAGTTCCGCTCGGACGCTCCCCGCCGCTTTCCGGCGCATCACCTTCCAGGCCAGAAGCGCCGCCCGTCGCGCCGCGGCGTGATCCACCACGCGATTCGGGTAATTTCGCCCAAGCTCCACCCCCGCCTCCGCCAATTCCAGCGCAGACAGCTCCCAGGGGGCGTGAACGGCGGATCCCTCGAGCCGCCGCAATTCCGGCACCCACCGCCTGACATAGTCCCCCCGTGGATCGAACTTCCTTCCCTGCAGGACCGGCGAAAAAATGCGAAAATAAGGCGCCGCGTCCGCGCCGCAGCCAGCGCTCCACTGCCAGCCCAGCGTGTTGTTCGCGAGGTCGGCATCGACCAGGGTGTCCCAGAACCACTCCGCCCCGCGGAGCCAGGCGAGCCGAAGGTCCTTCACCAGGAACGACGCAACGATCATCCGCGCGCGATTGTGCATCCAGCCCGTGTGCCAGAGCTGCCGCATGCCGGCGTCCACAACCGGGTAACCCGTGCGGCCCCGACACCAGCATCGCCACGCTTTTTTCCCTGGATCAGGGTTCCACTTGAACCGCGCGAATTCGGAGCGCAGCGGACGCTGCGGTGCCGCCGGAAAATGGGCCAGCAGGTGATGGGCAAATTCCCGCCAACCGATCTCGGCAAGGAAGACGCGGGCACCGTTGCCGGAAGGAAACACGCCGGTGTCGCGCGAGCGGGCCTTCACCGCCGCCCAGACCTGGCGCGGGCTCAGCTCCCCCCAATGCAGGTGCGGTGAAAGCTCCGAGGAGCCGGCACGATCGGGACGATTACGTTCCTCCGCATAGGAATCGAGCGATTGGGCCAAAAATCGGCGCAGGCGCGCGCGTGCCCCCCGTTCACCCGGAGTCCACATGGCCGCGAGTCCAGCGTCCCAGGGAATCGCCGGGCGCAGTTTCAATTGCTTCAGCGAAAGCGAAGACGGCCAGGGCCTTGGCGTCGCGATTCGTGCGAGCCGGCACTTGACCGGGTCCGGCACGGTCTGGGTCAGGCAGTGGCGCCAGAACGGAGTGAAAACCTGGAAAGGACGGCCCTCCTTGTTCGCAATCGCTTCCGGTTCGAACAGCAGCGCGCTGCTGAAAATCCGGACCTCGAGTCCCCGTTCGCCAAATTCATCGGCAATCTTCCTGTCCCGGGCCGCCGCCATCGGTTCATGCCGACGGTTCCAGTAAACCGCCGAGGCCTTGGTGCGGCGTGCGAGCCGGCGCAGCACGGTCGCCGAATCGCCGCGGGCGAGGATGAGCCGTGAGCCGGCCTTTCGCAAAGATTCGCCCAGGGCCGCCAGGGAAAAATGCAGCCACCAGCGGGACGCCGCTCCCGGCGCCCAGCGGCCTTCGCCCCGCTCGTCCAAGATATAAACCGGGATGACCGGACCGCCGCGCTCGATCGCCGCCGCGAGCGCCGGATTGTCCTCAAGCCTCAGATCCTGGCGAAACCACAGCAGCGTGGGCGCCCTTGGCTCCCCTTCCCGGTCGGGTTGCGCCGTCCGATTTCGTCGCAGGCCGGTGCTCAAAGCGCGTCCCGATAGAGTTCCTGGTAGGCCTGCGCGGCTTTCGTCCAGCTGAAGTCCTTTTTCATCCCGCGTTGCTGCACCGCCGCGAGCCGCGGCTTGTCCGCGAACAGTTTTACCGCACGCCGCAGCCCGTCCTCCAGGCCTTCCACCGTGGGAGGAAAGGTCAGGCCCGTTCCCTCGCCCGGCTGCTCGTCCGCATCGATCACGGTGTCCACCAGCCCGCCGACGCGGCTCGCCAGCGGCACGGTCCCGTAAGCCTGGGAATACATCTGGTTCAGCCCGCATGGCTCGAAGCGCGACGGCATGAGGAAAAAATCACAGCCGGCCTCGATCAGGTGGCTCATCGGCTCATCGAGGCGCAGGCTGATGCTGATGCGGTCCGGCGCCGCCGCGGCCAGGTCGTGCCAGGCATCCTCGAACCGCTGCTCGCCCGCGCCGAGGACGATCAGCCGGCAGTTCTCCGCGAGGAAGAAGTCCTTGTTCGCGAGCACGAAATCGACGCCCTTCTGCTCCGTGAAGCGGCACACCATGCCGAAGACCGGTCCCTTGAATCTCGGGTCGAGGCCGTGGCTCTTCAGCAGCTGCGTCCGGCAGGTCTGCTTTCCCGCGAGGTTGGCTGCGGAAAATTTCGCCGGCAGGTGCGTGTCCGTCGCCGGGTTCCACACCGCCGTGTCGATGCCATTCAGCAGTCCGGTGAGGTCGTCCACGCGCGTGGCGATGACCCCCTCGAGTCCGCACCCGAATTCGGCCGTCTGGATTTCCTTCGCGTAGCGCGGGCTCACCGTCGTGACGCGGTCCGAGAACAGGATGCCGCCCTTCAGCATGCTGATCTGCCCGTAGTACTCGAGCCCGTCGATTCCCAGCAGCTCCTCCGGCAGATTCGTGCGATAGAACGATCGCATCGGGAAGATTCCCTGGAACGCGATGTTGTGGATCGTGCAGACGGTCTTCATCGCGAGCGTCAGCCCGTGGCTGCGTTCGGCGTAGCGGAGGAGCACCGGCAGCAGGGCGGTCTGCCAGTCGTGGCAGTGCACGATGTCCGCCTGCATCTCCAGCAGCCGCAGCGTCTCGACGACCGCCTTCGAGAAGAAGATGAAGCGGTCGTGGTTGTCCTCGAAGTCGCGCTCGCCGTTGCCGTACAAGCCGCGGCGGTCGAAGAACTCCTCGCGACAGATCAGGTACACCGTGAGGTTGCCGCCCGGCGAGAACACGCGGACGTCCCCGGACAAAAACACGTCGCCCATCTCGATTTTGAGGCGAAGCTTGCGCACCGCTCCCGCGGCGTCGCGATGCTCGAGGACCGCACGGTAGCCGGGAAGGAAAACCGCCACCTCATGTCCCTGCTCCGCCAGCGTGCGCGCGAGCGAGCCCGCCGCATCCGCCAGGCCGCCGGTCTTCACGTACGGGAACAATTCCGCGGCCGCTTGGACGATTTTCATCGCGCCACGTTATGGCGGCCGGTTTGTTCAGGCCAATCCCAAAGCTCGGCCTGCGCGCCGCGCCACGGAATCCCTACATGAATCTTCGCGAACGTCTGCTCGCCTTGCTGTCGGAATCCGGGTCCCACCCGGCGACGGAAACCGAGCTTTCCCGGAGGCTGGGCCTCCCCAAAAAACAGCGCGGCGCCCTCGCCCACGAGCTCCGCCGTCTTCTCGGCGAGGGCCGGCTCGTGCGGGCGCCGGGCAACCGCATCAAGGTGCGGAAGCCGACCGGCGAGGCCCCGCCGGCCGCTGGAGGCCGATCCATCTTCAAGCCGGGTTCCCGCTCCGCCGGCACGGCGCCGGCCTCCGCCCATCCGACCGATCGTCGCGACGCTCCGCGCGCCCAACCGGCCGCCCGCGGCAGCGTACCGGGCGAGGTGCTCGGCCGGATCCAGTTCCGCGCCGGGGGCTCGGCCTTCGTGATTCCCGACGAGGTCCGCGATCCTCAGCAGGCGTCGATCCAGATTTTTCCCGAGGACACCGGTGTCGCGCTGCCCGGCGACCGCGTCGCGGTGCTGGTGCAGAAGGGCCGCAAGGGCCGGCGGGCCGGCGAAGGCGTCGGCCGGGTGGTGCGCGTCATCGAGCGCACGCGCGGGACCGTCGTGGGCGAGCTCCGGCGGAGCGGACGCAATTTCCATGTCGCCCCGGACGACCCGCGCTTCGTGTACGCGGTGCTGGTCCCCGACCCTGCCCGCTCCGGCGTGAAACCGTCGCCCGTGCCCGGCGACAAGGTCGTTGTCCGCCTGGCCACCTGGGAGCGCCGCAACGATCCGCTGTCCGGCGAGATCACCGCCCGCCTCGGGCGGACCTTCGAGCCGCGCGCGGAACTGCTGGGCGTCTTCGCGAAATTCGACCTCAGTCCGAGTTTTTCCGATGACGTCGAGCGCGAGGTCGCCGACCTGCCCGACACCGTGCAGCCCCGCGAGCTCGCCCACCGGCTCGACTATCGCACCGTGCCGGTGTTCACCATCGATCCGGACGACGCGAAGGATTTCGACGATGCGCTCTCGGTCGAGACACTGCCGGGCGGCGAGACGCGGGTCGGCATTCACATCGCCGACGTCTCCGCCTACGTGAAGTCCGGAACGGCCCTCGATCGCGAGGCGCAGCGGCGCGGCAACTCCACCTACCTTGTCGGCACGGTGATCCCGATGCTGCCGGAAAAGCTCTCCAACGGCCTGTGCTCGCTCGTCGAGGCGCAGGACCGCCTCTGCAAGGCCGTCTTTCTGGTTTTCGCCCCCAACGGCCGCCTGAAGGACACGACGTTCGCCAACACCGTCATCCGCAGCCGCAAGCGGCTGACGTACAAGCAGGCCTACGCACTGCTCTTCGAAAACGATCTCGAGCGCATCCGTGCGCTGCCGCTCCCCGCCAAGCATCAGACCGGCTCCACCGGCCGCGCGCTCAGCTCGCTCAGCGATCTCGAGCTCGTCGACCTGCAGAGCTGGGTGCGCAAGCTCTGGACCATCGCGAAACGCCTGCGCTCCGACCGGATGGCGCATGGCAGCCTCGATCTCGACATGCCGGAGACGAAAATCTTCGTCGACGCCGAGGGCTACGCCGACCGGCTCGAGCGGATCGAGCACGACGAAAGCCATCAGCTGATCGAGGAGTTCATGCTCGCCGCCAACGAGGCGGTGGCGCGCCTGACCCGCATCCACCGCCTGCCTTCGCTCTATCGGGTGCACGACGATCCCGACGAGGAGCGGCTCACGGAATTCCGCCAGCTGCTCGGCACGTTCCAGATCCAGGTCGGCGACCTCTCGAACCGCGAGGAGGTTGTCCGCCTCCTGCAGCTGCTGCGGACGCATCCCCAGGGCTACACGCTGCGCACCCAGCTGCTGCGGAGCCTGAAGAAGGCCTGCTACCGGGCCTCGCCCGACGGGCATTACGGGCTCAACAAGAAGGACTACACCCATTTCACGTCCCCGATTCGCCGCTATGCCGACCTCGTCGTGCACCGCGTCTTCGATTTCTACCTGGTCAAGCACGCCGGGCATCCGGTCCCGGCCGGGACCGCTCCCGGCTACAATCTCGCCCGCATGGAAAGTCTCGGCGAGCATCTCACGTTCACCGAGATCAACAGCGCCGAGGCGGAACGGGAAAGCGTGAAGATCAAGCTGCTCGAGTTCTTCGAGCGCGAGGCCGAGAAGAAAAAGAAGACGGTCTTCGCCGCCATCATCACCGACGTGCGCCCGCACGGCTTCTTCATCGAGCTGCTCGAGTCGATGACGTTCGGCCTGGTCCCCGCCTCCACTCTCGCGGACGACCAGTACGTCGCCAACGCCGCCGGCACCGCGCTCATCGGCCGCCGCACCAAGCGCAAGTATGAGCTCAACGGCCGCCTGGACGTTGTCGTCGACAAGGTGGACCGTTTCAAGCGCACGATCGATTTCCGTCCGGCCTAGGTTCGCGGAAAATTCCTCTGCCTGGAACTTGCCTCGCCGCCGGGCCTTCGTCCCTTTGCCTCGATCACTCCCATGAAACACTACGACTTCGCCCCGAAATTCCAGGCCCTCTACGACAAGGCCGTCGGCCTCTACGCCAAGGGCCAGCGCGATGCCAGGACCTTCTTCAATCCCGAGGAACAGGCCTGGCTCGCCGCCAACGGCCTCACCGCCCAGCACCTCTACGACTATGCGGAGGACCAGAATAATTACGGCGAGCCCGGCTTCGCCCAGGCCGTCGCGATCGAGACGATCCGCCGGAATTATTTCGTGAACGCCCAGAAGGGTCTCGCCGCCAACACGGTCCTGGACGAGGCGAAGCTGCCCGCCAAGACCGACGCGGTCAAAGGGATCGAGTGGCTGCCCCGTCTCCTGCCCAAGGCGAAGGCCAAACTGCGCGGCGAACTCCCGGCCTCCCTCATGTACTGCTGCGGCGGCGACCGGAAATTCTTCAAGGCCCACGACATCTCCCCCGCCGAGTTCCTCGGCCTGGTCTGGCGTCACGAGAACAACGACGATGGCGCCATCGTCGACTGGGTCGCGCGGCGCTCTGCCGCGGCCAAATGACGGACGTCCGCGGACGCGGATCGCCGATTGACCCGGCGCTCGTTTTTGCCACACTGCGTTTGAAACCCCGCCAGTTGAGCCCTTCTCCCCTCCGCTCATGAGCAAATACACCCTGCAGATCAATGGCCAGGCCCGCACCGTGGACGTAGCTCCCGACACCCCGCTGCTGTGGGTGCTGCGCGACAGCCTCGACCTCGTCGGAACCAAATTCGGCTGCGGCATCGGCCAGTGCGGCGCCTGCACCGTCCACCTCAATGGCGTCGCCACCCGGAGCTGCATGACGCAGGTCTCCACCGTTGGCCGCAAACAAGTGACCACGATCGAGGGTCTTTCCCCCGATGGTTCGCACCCGCTGCAAAAGGCCTGGTGCGAGCTCGACGTCGCCCAGTGCGGCTACTGCCAGGCGGGCCAGATCATGGCCGCGGCCGCGCTGCTGAAGGAGAACCCAAAGCCCGACGACCAGGAGATCAACGACGCGATGACGAATCTCTGCCGTTGCGCCACCTACCTTCGCATCCGGGCCGGCATCCGGCGCGCCGCCGGCATCGCCAGCGGCGACGACGCCATCAACACCGGCGGCGGCATCCCCCCGCTCGCTTCGCTCCAGGAGGCCAACAAATGAGCACGCCGACCCTTTCCCGCCCCGTCGCCCGGCGCGATTTCCTGAAGTTTTCCGCGATTGCCGGTGGCGGTCTCGTGCTGGGATTTTACCTGCGGTCCGACGGCACCGCCCTCGCTGCCGAGGTCGTGAAGCCGGCGGCCGGCGGCGAGTTCAAGCCCAACGCCTTCATCCGCATCACACCGGACAACGTCGTGACCATCGTGTCCAAGCAGCCGGAGATCGGCCAGGGCATCAAGACGTCGCTCCCGATGATCATCGCCGAGGAGCTCGAGGTGAACTGGAAGAACGTCGTGGTCGTCCAGGGTGATCTCGATCCCGCCTACGGCGGCCAGAGCGCCGGCGGCAGCCGCTCGACTCCCACCAATTACAATGAATTTCACCGGCTCGGCGCGACGGCGCGCACCATGCTCGTCGAGGCCGCCGCCCAGACTTGGGGCGTTCCTGTGGCCGAGTGCGCTGCCTCCGGCACCGCGGTCCAGCACGCACCGAGCAAGCGCTCGCTCAGCTACGGCGAACTCGTCGCCAAGGCCGCGACGCTGCCCGTGCCCGACGCTTCCGCCGTGAAACTGAAGGATCCCAAGGACTACAAGCTCCTCGGCACGCGCATCAGCGGCGTGGACAATCCCAGGATCGTCACCGGCCAGCCGCTTTTCGGCATCGATACGAAGCTGCCGGGCATGCTCTACGCCGTGTACGAGAAGTGTCCCGTTTTCGGCGGCAAGGTCGTCAGTGCGAACCTCGACACGGTCAAGGCGCTGCCCGGTGTCCGCGATGCGTTCATCGTCGAGGGGACCAATGTCCTCTCCGGCCTGATGCCGGGCGTGGCCATCGTCGCCGAGTCCACCTGGGCCGCGTTCAGCGCGCGCAAGCAGCTCAAGGTTTCGTGGAACGAGGGCAAGTACGCCAACGACAGCTGGGATGCCTTCAGCACCAAGGCCCAGGAGCTTTCCAAGCAGCCCGGCGGCAGCACGGTCTACAAGGAAGGCGATGTCACCACCGCTCTCGCCGGCGCCGCCAAGACGGTCGAGGCCGCCTACAGCTATCCGTTCATCTCGCACGCGAGCATCGAGCCGCAGAACTGCACGGTGGCGTTCAAGGACGGCGCCTTCGAGGTCTGGGCTCCCTCCCAGAACCCCGGCGCGGCCCAGACCGCCATCATGGGTCAGTTCAGCGTCCCAAAGGAGAAGGTTGTCGTCCACCTGACCCGGAGCGGAGGCGGCTTCGGCCGCCGGCTCAGCACCGACTACGTCCTCGAGGCCGCGGCCATCGCCCAGAAGGTCAGCGCGCCGGTGAAGCTCACCTGGAGCCGCGAGGATGACATGCGGCACGACCAGTTCCGCGCCGGCGGCTTCCACTTCCTGAAGGCGGGCCTCGACGCCTCGGGCAAGCTCGTCGCCTGGCAGAATCACTTCGTCACCTTCGGCCTGCTGTCCGCCGGCCGCGGCAATGACACCGCGATGGTCGCGCGCCCCGGCAGCGGCGCCACGCTGGACGCCGACCAGTTCCCCGCGCACTTCCTATCCCACTATCGTGCCGAGCAGACGGTGATGGAGTGCGGCATTCCCACGGGTCCGTGGCGCGCGCCCGGCAACAACGTGTTCTCCTTCGTGATGCAGAGCTTCATCGACGAGCTCGCGCACGCCGCGGGCCGCGACCCGCTGGAGTTCCGCCTGGAGCTGCTGGCCGGGAAGCTCGGCGGCAACTACGACGCCAACCGCATGATCGGCGTGGTGAAGCTCGTGGCCGAGAAGGCCGGCTGGAATCCCAAGAAATTCCCGCGCGGCGAGGGCCAGGGCATCTCGTTCCACTTCAGCCACAGCGGCTACATCGCACAGGTCGCGGAGGTCTCCGTCTCCAAGGACGGCGAACTCAAGGTCAACCGTTTCGTCTGCGCCTGCGACGTCGGCGCCCAGATCGTCAACCGCAGCGGCGCCGAGAACCAGGTGCAGGGCTCGATCATCGATGGCATCGGTGCCGCGGTCTTCCAGGAGCTCAACCTGGAGCGCGGGCGGATGGTCCAGGGCAACTTCAACGAGTACCCGATGATCCGCATGCCCGACGCCCCGCCGCGGGTCGAGGTGCACTTCCTCAGCACCAACAATCCCACCACCGGCCTCGGCGAGCCCGCGATGCCGCCCGTCGCCCCGGCGCTCGGCAACGCGATCTTCGCCGCCTGCGGCAAGCGCGTCCGCCAGTTCCCGATGTCCCGCGCCGACCTGCGCTGGAGCTGAGCTGAACCCCTCCTTCCTCCCGCCGCCGCGCCTTCGTCACCGGGGCGCGGCGGTTTTCTTTACCGATGCTCCGCTCCCGCCGCGATTACCTCATTCGGATCATCGAGGAGGTCGGTGAATTCCTCGCCCGGGCGGTCTTCAAGCGCCGGGCCGGCCGCGAGCAGGAGGCGCTGCAGTCCGTGGTCCAGGCCTGCGAGCGGCTTTTCGGGCTCGAGGCCGCGCAGCTGTTCCAGTTCACCCCGGAGCAGCATTTCCTGATGCTGACCGAGGGCTTCGATCCGCCGGACGCCCGTGCCCGGGTACTGCTCTACGCCGCGCTCAATCTCGAAGCCGGCCGAAACTACGCCGTTTTCAACAAGGCGGAGTTGGCCCGAGCGTCCTTCGTCAGCGCCCTGCGTTTCACGCTACGCGCGCAACAGGCGTTTCCGGACGGCGAACCGCCGACCTACACTCCGTCGGTCGACGAGCTGCTCGAACTCCTCAAGGACGCGCCCCTGGACCCCGAAACGGCCCGTCTGCTGGACGGAAAATCTCAAATCTCCTAATCCAAATCCCAAAACCATTTCACTGGATACCATTTGGCGTTTGGGATTTGCCGTTTGGGATTTCCAACTAGATTTGCTTTCCGTCCGTCAGGCCTGCCAAAAAGAACCCATGAAACTTTTCCTGCCTGTCCTCCTCGCCGCGGCCGCGGCTTCCCACTCCGTCTGGGACGGGGTTTATTCGGCCGAGCAGGCCGCGCGCGGCCAGAAGGCCTATCAGGACGGGTGCGCCCGCTGTCACGGGGACAAGCTCGAGGGCAAGGACGACTCCCCGCCGCTGGTGGGCGACGCTTTCCTGAAGAAATGGAAGAACAAGGCCGTGAGCCGGCTCGTCGACCAGACGAAGCGCACGATGCCGTCCGACGGCCCCGGTGACCTGACCCGGCAGGACTGCACCGACATGATCGCCTATCTCCTCAGCGCGAATGGTTTTCCCGCCGGCAAGACCGACCTCCCCGTCGAGGCCGGGGCCCAGAAGGAGATCATGATCGAAGCCAAGAAGTAGGCTCCGAGGTAATCAGGGAGAATCTAGCTAAAGCAGTTCCCCCTGCCCGTCTCCTGGCGGTTTCACGCCCAAAAAGCGCCCATAGCGCTCGAGCCAGTCGTCCAGCTTGTCCGTATAGTAATCGGGATCGTAGGGCGCGCCCGCGGCGTCGTAGAGCGCCACCGCCCGCGCCCGCTGCCAGTCGCTCGTGCGGCCTTTCGCCTTCGCGATGATGTAGTAGCTCACGCGGTCTCCCATCCGCGGGCGCGGCGTGAGCTGCAGCGCCGCCTCCGCCGCCGCCCGCCGCGGTTTGCCGCCCTCGGCGATGAAGCGTTCATAGGCATCCGGGTTCTGCCCGAGGGTCTCGCTCTTCGCGATTTCCGCCACCGGCACGGCTCGCTGGCCGAGCCGCGTCCGGTAGTCCTCCACCAGCGGCACGGGCGAGTCCGGCGAGCTGCCGACCAGGAAGTGGATCAATTGGTCGCTGAGGCGCTTCAGGTAGGGCTCGATGCCGCGCGAACGCAGGGCGCTCCCGCGCAGCGTGATTTTCTTCCCGTCGTAGAGCGCGTAGTTCTTCGCCTTGTAGCAGAACATCGCCTCGTACCGGCCGTCGTACTCGAGCTCGATGCCTGGAGGGAGGATCGCCGCGACGAGCGCCAGCAACGCGTCGGGATCGGCAAAATATCGCTCGGACGAAAGGTAGATCCCATCCGTGTCCGCCTCCAGGATGGTGCAGCCGTGCCGGGCGAATTCGTCGATCAGGGTCTGCAGCAGCTCGCGGCCGCGCCGCGTCACCTCCGCGGCCAGCTCGCCGTCCCCGAAGCGCGCCCCGGAAAATCCGAGGTAGCCGTAGAACGAGTTGATCAGGATCTTGAAGCTGGACTGGCGCGCCTGCGCCTCCGCGCGTTCCTCCTCCGTCGGCGCGTTGCGGGCGAGCAGCTTGAGCCGGAGGCGGTACTCGCGGAGCTTCGTCAGGAGCGGAATGAAGACGCCCAGCGGGTCGTTCTTCGGATTGCGGCCGATCGCCAGCAGCAGGCTCGGATAGAGCGAGGCCACGTCGAAGTGCAGCACGTGGCGGAAGACCCCTTCCTGGAAGCTGCGGGTGTAGCCGCCCTCGAAGGGCTGCACCTCCGGCGGTACCGGGCAGGCATGGCGGGCATGGTAGTATTCCTCGAGGAAAAGCAGGTCGATCTTGCTCGTCGTGCCGCGGAGCGTCGCCTCCTGCAGCATCGTCGGGAAGGTCCGTGTCTGCTCGAAATAGGTCGGCAGCAGGATGTCCGCGATGCCTTCCGTCTCGCGCAGGTCGTCGGCGAGGTAGGCGAGAAATGTCGGCCGGTCGTGCTGGTAGGCCTCGAAGATCCGGTTGCCCTGCAGATACGTCCGCTCCGCGCTGTCCTCGTCGGTCACGCCGAAATAGACCGCGACGTCCTTCAGGCCATAGGCCGTGAGCTCCCGCGTCGTGATGTCGTAGAGCTGCACGAGCAGGTAGGTGTCCACCACGGCGCGCCCCGGCAGGTCGCAGCGCGGAAAGTCGATCCAGCGCTCCGCGACTTTCAGCCGGCTGTTGCGGAACGTCGCCTTCTGCCCGAAGCGGCCCCACGCGCACGGCACCTTGTGCAGCCGGCAGCGCTGGCGGAGGTAGTCCAGGTCGAACTTGAAAAGGTTGTGACCCTCGATGACGTCCGGATCCTCCTCGGCCAGCGCGGTGTTGAGCGCCAGCAGCAGCTTCTTTTCCGCCGCGTCGGTCAGTTCCTCCAGCACGAGCAGGCGGTTGGCGCCCCGGCCGCGCAGGCCGATCGCCAGCACCCGGTCGCCCGGACGCGCGGCGTCGCTGAAGCTCCCGTCGGTCGAGCCGGTCTCGATGTCGAGCTGGCAGCGCCGCAGGTGGCTGAAAGGCAGGTCGCGGTACAGCCGCTGCCGGTGCTGGAGCAGAAACTGGCTTTCAAGCGGCCGGATCGCATCGACGCTCACGGCGTTCCGCGCCTGCTTCATGAAGGCCTCGTACGTCGCCAGGTCCGTCGCCTGCACGAGCCGGTCGAAGGGTGCGCCGCCCTGGAGCCGTTCGAGCGTGAGTCCGTGCAGGTTGGCGTCGGGCGGCGTGTCCTGGAGCCACGCGAAGGGGCGGAACGGCTCGGACTGCTCCACCCGCCTTCCGTCCGGCGTTGCGACCGAGAGATGGGCGTGGCCGTCGTCGCCGATCCAAAGCCCGCAGATCGTCCGCGCCATGGCCGGCGCTCAGAACGTCGGCTTGAGGTAGACCATCGCCAGCGCGATCAGCAGCAAGGTCAGTCCGCCCGCCGCGAGTTTGCCGCGCAGATGCGGACGCCGGTAGGCGATCCCCGCCAAAGCCGAGAACAGCAGCCAGCAAACCATCTTCACCACCATCCAACCGAAGATGTGATGCTGATAAATCCGGGCGACCATGCCGAAGCCGCTGACCAGCACCAGCAGGCTGGCCACGCCCGTGATGATCAGGGTCTGCCGGCGATCCTCCGGCCGGGGATTGGCGAACGCCATGAACGTGTGCGCCGTCAGGACGAACAGCGAAAACACGTGCAGGATGGAGTAGTAGTTCGGATCCATAAAAAGATGACACCCCGCCTGTGCCGTATGCTCAAAGGCTCAAGACCTTTTTAGGTATAGGTGGGCGCCTCCTCCACAGCGTCTGCTTTCCGGTTTACGGCCTAGCATCTTCCGCGGCGGGTTCAGCTCCCGTAATGATTCCAAGGCAAAGAGCAGTTATTAAAGCACCTCGAACACTGCAGGGTGTCGCCGGCAAAGGTAGGTCACCCGCCGTTCCCGTCAAACGCCAATGCATGAAAGCAGCGGTCTGCGAAAATGTAGGGGCGTGG
>DASZQN010000091.1:0-6368 GCA_035549635.1 Opitutaceae bacterium | reverse complement strand
GACCCGGAGGAATTCTCCGCGTCCTCTGCGTTCTCTGCGTGAAACCGGTTCGTGGCTCGAGGCATCACCGATGCCCCCGACCATCCGATCAGTGGCTTTTCTTCCAAGTCGCGTAGAGATCCAGCGCGGCCTGGGCCGTCTGGTTGTACCAGGAGTAGCCGTTGCGGCGCTCGGCGGAGATCTCGTCCATGTGGTCGTGGATGCTCTTGTCGCGGTCGCCGAACAGCGGCCGGTCGGAGCCGATCTCCACGTAGCGCGGCCAGAGCGGGCCGGCGCCGGGGGCGGCCACGAGCCGGCGTCCGTCCGCGCCCGTGTTCTTCAGCTGCCAGCCGTACATCGCGGTCTTCTGCAGCCAGGCGACGGCGGCGTGGACCGCGGCGACCTCGGCGGCGTCCGGGTGCGGCTGCTCCATCAGGAAGACCACGATGCCGGAGCTCTCCGCAGGCGTCTGCGAACGCATCTCGTAGTTGCGGGCCGACGTCGGCGCGAGCGTGAGCGCGTCGTGCTGCTGGCACCAGGCGGTGAGATGGCCGTCGACGCGGATCTGCGTCGCCACGATGCAGTGCAGCCCGCGCTCGATCACGACCGCGGCGCGCGACCGGATCTCCGCGGGGATCCACGCGTACTCGTCCCGGCCGCCGGCCACCGCGCGCAGCACCTCCAGCACGTTGACCATCGCGTCGTCGTTGTAGGTGATCGCGTCGTGGTAGCCGCCCTCCAGCGGCCACACCTGCGGCCAGCCGCCGTTGGGAAACTGCGAATTGAAAATATAGTCGAGGCCGCGGAGGAACGAGGCGCGATACGGGCCGGACTGCGCCGCGGCGGTGGCGCTGGCGACGTGCGCGAGGAACTTCAGCTGGGTGATGGTGGCGTCGTTGTCGAAGGTCGCGATGTAATGCCACACGGGATCGTGCGGGCGGTCGTTGTCGTCGGCCTTCGCGGTCACGGGCGCGGCATTCGCACCGGCGAAGAGCTCGCCGGGCTGTCGCGGGCGCTTGGTCATGTCGAGGTTCTTGCTCCAGCCGCCGCCCGGCGTCTGGAAGGAGATCATGATGTCGGCGATCCGCCGTGCCTCGTCGCCGCCGTACCACCCGGGCTCGTGCTTCTGGGTCATGCCGCCGCCGCGGCCGGCGGGCGGAACCGTGGGGGTGGCGAGGCCGTGCGCCTTCAGCTCGGCGGCGAAGAAGGCCTTGTCCGCCTCGAGCTGGCGCTGCGAGCGCGCAAGGTAGTCCATCCACGCGGCCCGTTCGGAGGCCGGCAGCGCGGCGATGCGCCCGGCCGTGACGGCCTCCGCGGGCGGGTTGGTGCCGACGACGGCGGCGGACAGCGGGCGGAACGGGGCGCCCCCGAGGAGGGCGGCGAGGAGGAGCGTGCGGGCGGTCATGGGAGGGGGAAAGGAGCTGCCAGCAAAAGGCCGCCCAAAAACGGACACGAGACCGAATTTGCGCCCTTTTCGCCGTCCCGAGCCTGCGGGCGGCGTCGTCTGGTTTTCGCCGGGTAGTCCGAAATAATCGTTCCCGTTCTCCTGGTCGTTCCCCGTTCTCGATCGTCTCCGGCGGGAGAAGGAGGAATGAGAACGAAGAACGGGAGCGATTTGTCCGGTCGCGGCCGCACCAGGCTCCATCGCGGCGAAAAACCGCCGGGACGGATCAGGTCTCCCCGTCCGGCACCGGCGGCGGGCCGTCGACGAGGGCCGCTTCGACCGCGGCGCGCCGCCGCTGGTAGTAGAGGGCCATGCCGCCCTGGTAGAAAAGCGTCAGGAGGGCGACGAGCTGGAAGGCCCCGCGGTAGACCATCGTCAGGTATTCGCGGGTCGACATCCCGAACTGCTGCGCGTTGAGGTCGATGGCCGACGCGAGCTCGTCGGGCACGGTCGGAAGCGTCATCCGCGTCAGGCGCAGGGTGCAGTAGCCGAGCACGCAGAGCAGGAGGTAGAGCTGGCTGCCGACGAGCCAGTTCACGCCGCGCGCGTGCCCCGCCCGCAGCAGCGAGGCGCCGTGCAGCTCGAAGACCCCGGCGCCGGCGATGACGATCCCGATTGCCGCGCCCAGATAGTCGCCCGCGGCGGCCGACAGGACGGCGAGGAAGCCGGCGATCGCGAGCACGAGTGTTCCTCCCCAGCTGGCGACGCGGAGGACGCGGCGCAGGACTTCGACCGGCAGGAGGGGAGGAGTCTTGCTCATGAAAATGGAATCTTCCTGAGAGATACCCAAAAGCCCCCGCGGCGCAAACCTCCCCTCCCGGTCGGAATTTCACGCGGAGGACACAGGGAACGCGGAGGAAATGCCCGGGGCTCTGCGTTCCCTGCGTCCTCTGCGCGAACCAGTGTTCGTGGTGGCGGTCCAAGCGCGCATGCGCCGAAAGCGCGAACGCCAGGCCCGAAATAGTCGTTGTGCGAGGAGCGCAGCGGGCGTATCTTCGGGTCAACCCCAACCCCGACATCCATGAATACTCCCGTGGCCACGCTGCTGGGCCGGAAGGGCTCGGCTGTGCATACCGTGACGCCGTCGCAGACTGTTGCCGACGCCGTGCGCGTGATGAATGAGAAAAAAATCGGCTCCCTCGTCATCGTCGAAGGGCGCCGGCTCGCCGGCATCTTCACCGAACGCGACGTCCTTTCGCGCGTGGTCGCCGCTGGCGTGGATCCGCGGACGACCCGCGTCTCGGCCGTGATGAGCGTGCGGCTCGAGACCATCGGGCCGGAGACGACGATCGGCGACGTGATGAGCATCTTCACCAACAAGCGCTGCCGCCACCTGCCCGTGGTGGCCGACGGCGAGCTGCTGGGGCTGATCTCCATCGGCGACGTCTCGCGCTGGCTGGTCGACACCCACCAGGCCGAGTGCGAGCAGCTGCGCCAGTACATTGCGGGCGGTTATCCGACGTGACGCGCATGGCGCGGCACGCAACGTCCAACGCTCAACTTTCAACGTCCAAAGTCCGCCGCTGTAGCGTTGGACGTTGGATGTTGAACGTTGGACGTTGAACGTTGACTGCCGGTCTTCCAGTATCGTCAGGCAATGAAACTCACCGCCGCTTTCGCAGTCCTACTCTGCGCCGCCATGCCGCTGTCCGCCAAGATCGTCACCCGCTCCGTGCCCTACGAGCACGCGGGGGTGAAGCTCGAGGGCTACCTCGCCTACGATGACGAGGCGACGGCGAAGGGCCGCGCGCCGGGCGTGCTCGTGATCCCCGAGTGGTGGGGCCTGACGGATTATCCCAAGGGCCGCGCGGAGCAGCTGGCGAAACTCGGGTATGTGGCGTTCGTCGCCGACATGTACGGCAAGGGTGTGGTCACCACCGATGCGAAGAAGGCGACGGAGCTTTCCACTCCGTTCTACGGCAGCCCGCTGATGGCGGACCGCGCCCGGGCCGGCCTCGACCAGCTGCTGAAGACCACGGTGGTCGACAGCGCGCGGGTGGCCGCGATCGGATACTGCTTCGGCGGATCGACGGTGCAGGCGCTCGCGTTCAGCGGGGCGCCCCTCGCGGGCATCGTGAGCTTCCACGGCGGCCTCATCCCGGTCCCGAAGGACGCCGCCGTGAAGAACCACGCGCGCATCCTGATCTGCCATGGCGCCGTCGACGGCTTCGTCTCGGCGGAGTCGCGCGAGGCGTTCGTGAAGGCGATGGATGACGGCAAGTTCGACTACCAGTTCATCAGCTATTCCGGAGCGGTCCATGCCTTCACCAACCCCGGTGCGGACAAGCTGGCTGCGGCCAACGGGCTGACCGGCAAGATCGCCTACAATGCCGCCGCTGACCAGCGGTCGTGGGCGCACATGCAGGTGTTCCTGAGCGAGATCTTCGCGCCGAAGAAGTGAAGCGCCCGCACCCGGCTTTCCGGCTGCTGGGGCTGGTCCTTGGGCCGGCCGCCGCCGGGTTGTCTGCGGGCTGCCTCGTGTACCAGGCGGTCACGACGCCGGTGAACCTAGCGGCCACCACCGTGGTGGCCGCCGGCCGGACCGCCGGCGCGGTCGTCTCCACGACCGGCAAGGTCGCCTCGGCCGCCGTTTCCTCCAGCGGATCCGTCGCGGCGGACACCCTCGAAGGCGCGGCGAAGCTGGCCCACGCCGGCATGGTGACCTTCGTCGACGCCTCGACCGGCACCGTCGTGCGCGTGCCCTGGCAGGAGGGCATGACCCTCGCCGGGGCCGCGGATGCCGCAAAGGTGCGGACCGCGCAGCAGTCGCTCGCGATCCTGCGCTCCGGCCTGGTGGTCTACGCCGCGACGAAAAATCCCGACGTCACCGTGCCGGTTTCCGCGGGCGACGTGGTACGCCTGACGAAGTAGGACCGGAAATCGAACCGGCCTCACGCGAAGGCGCGAAGCTCGCGAATTACGCCGCGATCCCCGGCCTTCGCGCTCTTCGCGGCTTCGCGTGAACTTCCCCGAAAGATTGTGCTCCGGCTTGCCACGGTGCGGGCTTTCGACTTTCTCGCGCGCATGGACCTCGCGACCGCCCGCCAGCACATCCAGAGCTGCCTCGAGCGCATGAATGCGCTCTACGGCCGGCCCGTCTTCGACGAGTGGGCGCTGCTGTCGCTGGCGGCCAAGCACGGTGGCATCCTCGCGTACGCCGGGCCGCGCCTGGAGAGCTTTCGCCCGCAGATGGCGGCGGACGCCGCGCCCCTCCAGGCGCTGACCGAGGGCCGCCCGTTCGCCGAGGGCGACTTCGAATTCGCGCCGGACGCCGGCGGCACGCGCTACGACGCGCTGCTGAAGGTCGGCGCGGCGAGCTTCCTCGTGTGCAACCACACTGCCAAGACCATGGCCGAGATCCGCGCCGACCCGCGCTGGCTCAAGGCGCAGAAAGTCTTCTTCGAGCTGAGCGAGAAATTCCGCGCCGACCCGCTGGCAGGCTGAGCCGGCCTCTCCTGTAGGGGCGTCCCTTGCGGACGCCCTTTTGCGAACCATCGAAGGAGGAGCACCCGCAAAAGATTTTTTGTTCGGTTTGGCGGCCGGCGGGACTGCCGCGCTCGCGAAGCAGTCGGCGCCGCTGGCGGCGGAATTCCTCATCTAAGGACGCAGATCAAGTCGCGCGACGGCGACGAGCCCACTGGCCGCCTCAAGATCGAGACCGGCGCCGACGTTTGGAAGGACGAGGCGGCGGACGAGTACCATTTCATCTAGGGCCCGGGTGCCACGCTGGTGTTCCTGGATCCGCGGACCGGCACGAAGCTCGAACGGACCGATGCAGTGAAACTCAATCTTTTCGAGGAGAAATTCCCGCAGAACGAGGGCCGCACGCCCGAACTGCACGCCAAGCTGGGGAAATCCTGAGCTGGATGCGCACTGACTAAGGACCAACAGGGTTTCGGCCAAGGTGCTGAGACGCTACGGATGCTCGCCGGCTTGCTTTTGCGTGCGCCGGTGTTCGGCCTTTGCGTCTCTGGGCGAAAACTCCCGTTCCCGCGGTTCTATCTGGTTTGTTGGGCTGCCGAGGGCCGGAAGGACTGGCGCTTCAGGGCGTAGGCATCGAGCTCGGAGGCGTGGGCGAGGCAGAACTCGCTTCCCTTCGGGGTGAGCGCGACCATGCCGTTGCGGCCGACGAGCTTGATGAGGCCGGTGGGCTGCAGTCCGGCGGCGGCGGCCTCGAAATCGGCGAGGTCGGGGTTGTTCGGCCCGGGCCGGTAGGCCCAGCCTTGGTTCGGATTGACCTTCTGGTGCTCCCACAGGGTTTTCAGGATGTCCTTCTGTGTTTCCGGCAGGACGCCGAATTCACTGCCCTCGACCGCCGCGCTTCCCGCTTCGGGGCGGGACAGGGCGTCGCGGAACAGCACCGGTTTCGCGGGGTGGGCGTCGATATCCGCGGAGACCGAGGCGCAGTAGGCGGCGCCCTGGTCGGTGAGGAAGATCATGCCGGTCTTCGGCGCGCCTTCGACCCAGCCGCGGGCCGCGAGCTTGGACACGGCCATCTCGAAGGCCATGAGATCGGGGGAGTTTTCACTCGGACGGAAGCCCCAGCGCTGCGGCGGGCGGTCCGGGGAAACCTTCCGGTGCTCCCAGAATTTTTTCAGGATGTCCTGCTGCATTTCGGAGAGCAGGGAGAAATCGCTGGAGCCTGCCGGCGGAAGGGCGGCGGCCTGCGGGGCGGCGGGCGGTGGTTCCGCGGCGGGCATGGCGGCGGCGACGGCGAGAGCGGCGGGCGGTGCCATGGGTGCGGCGGCCGCGGCGGCTTCGCCGGTGGTCGCAGGAGGGTCGCTGGGGGCGCGGCTCCCGCCCCGGCTCCCATGGAACGCGAGTCCCAGGCCGAGGGCGGCGAGCGCGCCGCCGGCGGCGAGGATCGTCCATAGCCCCAGCGCGGCGGCCGTGCCGGTGCCGGTCTGGATGAAGGCGGTCGCGGCCACGCGCCCGGCGAGCCCGG
>DASZQN010000090.1:0-23603 GCA_035549635.1 Opitutaceae bacterium | reverse complement strand
AAACCCGGGCGTCCGCAAGGGACGCCCCTACATCGACCAACGCAAAGCGCGGCTGCATCCACTTGAACTGAACATCGGTCCGGGGGTTGTGTCGCACCCTCCTGACCATGACCACCCCGCTGCCGGGCTTCGTGCTCCTTTCGCTCGTGCTGGGGTTCCCGCGACTGGTGGCCGGCGAGTCCGCTGAAAGTGCGGCCGGTGGCAACGATCCCGCCTCCCCGAGGCCGGACACCGCGCCGAGCGTCGCGGCGCCACCCGTGATCGAGCCCCCCGTGGTCCCGGCCGCTTCCGTTCCTGCCTCCGCCAACGGGGAGCCCAAGCCCCGGTCGCTTGTCCTGGGCGCCCTTCGCCAGAGCTTTCCCTACGATCCGAGCGTCCGGGCGAAAAGCGCTCCGGTGGCAGCCGCCGATGCGGCCTCGCCGGGCGCGAATGGCTCCGATGTCGTCGTTCTGCCGAAGGTGGAAGTCACCAGCCGTCCACTGGCCAACGGACTGGCCGAGGCGATCGCGAACCAGCGGCCCGCCACCCGCCCGCAGAACCACAGTCGTTTTGGCACCGGGATCCACGAGAAGGATTTCGGCAAGGTCCGCGCCAGCGCCGTCACCATCTTCTACATCCCGGTCCTGGTCGGCTTCAGCTGGTGACGCCCAAGCCCGGAAGTTTTACAGGAGGAAACAGAGGGAACGGAGGAGAGACCAGTCATCCCCGATTTCCTATTCTCCGTTCCCTCAGTTGCCTCCTGTGCGGACGGTTGGGACCGCACCCTGCGATTTCCCAACCGACGCTACGCTCATTAGCCCGGCCGCTGTCCGCCGGCGTAACCCAATGGGTTACACTCAGCCTTTCGCTCGCTTGAAGAACGCCAGCGCCACGTCGGTGCCCGGATGACGGACCAGCACCGTTTCGCCCATCACATAGGGAATGACCGAGACCATTTCCCAGCCGGCGGCTCCGAGGGCCGCGAGTTCCTCCATGCTTTGCGCGGTGAGGCCTTTCAGCACCCCGCTGCGCGTGGCGGAAAAGGTCTTTTTGTCGAACTGCAGGATGGCGACGTTGTGTTCGTACTTCATGATTTTGGAATTTGGATTTTGGGGTTTGGATTTTTGATCCCGGAGGGAAAAGACTCGCTCACTTGTTCTCCGCCGCGCTCGCTTTCTGGCCCGCCGGCGGCGGCGCGAGCTGGAACTGCAGCGCCTGCTGCGCCTGCACCTGCCGCAGCGCCGCGATCTGCGCCGGCGTCAGCACCGACTCGGCGCGGCTCAGGGCCGTGTCCGTCACGGGCGCGGACCAATTCAGCATATTCATGCCGTTCTGCTGCATTTCCTGTGCGATGCGCCGGCTGTAAGACTGCGGATCGATGAAGGTTCCGTTCATCGTCGCGGAGGGCGACGGCTCGCGCTGGGGAGCGAACCGGTTTTGCGCGAGCACCTGCACGAGCTGGTCGGCCTGGGACGGCGTGAGCGGATCGGAGGTGTAGTAAAGCTGGCTCGCGAGCTGATCCGCCACGTTCCGTTCGGAGATCAGGGCGGAGTATTGCTGGAAGGACTTGTAGCCGTCCTCTCCCAACGTCGATTTCAGGCCGGTCTCGAGATGCTGCCTCATCTCCGTCGCCATCTTCTGCAGCATCTGCTGCCCCTCGGGATCCTGCGGCATGTTACCCACGCCGTAGCCACGCGCATGCAGCGCAGCCATCAGGTCGATCTGGGCCGCCTGGACGTCATCGAAGATCTTCGTCAGCTGGTCCTGCTGTTCGGGGGACAAGTTGGCGGTCTTGTAGAATCGATCGTAGCGCATTTTGCTCCGCAGCTCCAGCTGCTGGAGGAAGGCCGCGTGCATCTCCGGGTGCTCGAGCAGATAGTCCATCGCGGCCCCCTGCGAGCCGGGCGTCCCCGTGGTGGTGTCCGCGGCCGGGGCCGGCTTCGCGGCGCTGGCGCGGAGGTCGGCCAGCTCCTTGCGCGTCGCGGCAAGGGCTTCGTCCGACTGGCGCGCGCGCTGGTCGAGCGTCGCGAGGTTCGCACTGAGATTGGCGCGTTCGCCGCGGAGGGCGGCCAGGGCGGCTTCCGACTCGCGCGCCAGTTTCGCCTGGTAGAGGGCGGTGCCGATCGCGGCGAGGGCGATGGCGGCGGTGATGGCGGTGACAGTCTTGGTGGTGCTCATGATGAAAATTCCCGCGGCGCCGAAGCCGCCGGCCGCCGTGCCGGCCAGCGCGGCCGCCGCGATCGAGGCCGCGGTCCCGGCGGGCGCCGCGACGGCCTGGTTCGCCAGCAGCGCCGCGAGGGCGGCGCCCGTCGAGGTGATGCCGCGCTGCGCCAGCAGCCCGCCCAGACGCTCGAGCGCGCGATCGACGCGCTTGCGCGCGGCCTCCTCGCTGACCCGCAGGACGGCGGCGACTCCCGCAAAGGGGCGGTCCTCGAAAAAACGCAGCAGGACGGCCTCCCGGTCCTTTTCGCCCAGTTCCTCCATCGCATCGTCGAGCACCGGGCGCAGCTGCTCCCAGTCGGCGACGGGTTCGGGCGCGGCTGAAATCTGTTCCATGGTCATGGCCTCCTCCTCGCGTTTTTGCCGGCGCCTTTCAGCGCGCATCAGGTCGATCGCCGCGTGGCGGGTCGCGGTGTAAAGCCAGCCGGTCAGGGCCGGATGCCGGCTCAGGGCCGCGGCGTCGCGGGCCAGGGCCGTGAAAACGATCTGCGCCACGTCCCGCGCGCGGTGGGCGTCGCCGCCGGTCTGCCGCAGCGCGGCCGAATAAACCAGGGTGAGATGGCGTTGCACCAGTTCGCCAAACGCCGTCTCCGAGCGGTCCCGGACGTAGGCGTTCAGGAGTTGGGCATCGTCGTCGATCATGGTGCTTCACAGTATAAGCGGCACCGATCGCAAAACCGGACAAAATATTGCGGCGTCCCGGAAACCGCCCGGATTTCGCGGAGGAAATCCCTAGGATTTGGGCTGATTATGGGTTTGTCGTCGCCGCCGGGAATGGTCGAGGATCGGTCATGCTTGTTTTGGCCCCGCCCGTTCCCAGCCTGGCTGCTGCCTTGGGGGAAAACGGCTGGCTGGAGCCGATGGCGCCCATCGTCGGGCTTTTCGCCATCGGATTGCTGGCCTGGCAGCTCTGGCGGTCCCAGCGGGGGTACGCCCTGGAGCTGGCGGAGCAGTCGCGGCAGGTCGCCGAGGAGCACGAGAAAACCGGCCAGGCGTGGCAGGCGATGGAGGCCGTGACGCGCGAAAGCCAGGCCAAGAGCGAGATGCTCGCCACCCTGAGCCGGGAAATCCGCGCCCACCTCAACGGCATCATCGGCTCGGCGGACCTGATGCTCGACAACCCCCTGAGCGCCGGGCAGCGCGAGCACCTCGTCACGCTCCGGTCCTCCGCGGAGTCGCTGCACCGCTCCCTGAACGACGTCCTCGACTATTCCACGATCGAAACCGGTCAGATCCAGATCGCGCATGCGCCGTTCGACCTCCGTGAACCCCTCATCGAGGTCGTCGAGGCGCTCGCGCCCCTCGCCCTGCTCAAGGGCCTGGAGCTCGTGCTGATCGTCTCCCCCGACGTTCCCCTGCAGGTCACCGGCGACCCCGCCCGCCTGCGGCAGATCCTGCTGAACCTCATGTCGAACGCGGTGAAGTTCACCGCGAGCGGCCGCGTGGTGCTGCGCGCGGGACTTCCCGAGGGCTCGGCGGGCGTCTCGAAGCAGGGCGGCACCTGGCTGCATTTCAGCGTCACCGACACCGGCGTGCCGATCCCGGCGGAGGCGCAGGCCACGATCTTCGACCGCACCGTCGGCGGCTCCGACACGTCCCCGACCCGGCGCTCCGGATCCGGCCTGGAGCTCGCCATCAGCAAGCGGCTGGTCGAGCTGATGGGCGGGCAGATCGGCGCGCGCAACCTGCCGGAGGGCGGATCGGAATTCTGGGTCGTCCTCGCCCTTCCCGCCGACAAATCCCCGCTGTCCACCGCCGTCCCGGCGCTCGACGGGCTCCACGTGGTCGTCCTCGACGACCTCGCGGCTTCCCGGGTCGCCGTCTCCGCCATGCTCGGCCGCCTCGGGGTCGACCAGGACGCGACCGACAATGTCACCAAGGCCGGCGTGCTGCTCCGCGACGCCTTCGAGGAAGGCTCGCGCGAACTGGTGCTGCTGCTCGACGAATCGGCCATCGAGGCCAACCGCGCCGAGCTGATGAAGCTGCTGGCGCCGGATTCCACGCTCCGGCCGCTCCGGCTGGTGCTGATGTCGCGCAACCCGGACGAACTGTCCGCCTCCCGCCATGGCCTGCCGGCCACCGCGATCCTGCGCAAGCCGGTGCTGCGCGCCGACGCGCTGCTCGAGGCCCTGCGGTCGACGACCCTCGTCGGCGACGCGCCTTCGCCCACCTCCCCGGCGGCGGCCACGGAGGCGAGCGGCGAGACGAAGCCGCTCTTCCGGCGCGGTCCGCACGTGCTCGTGGTGGACGACGACGCCATCAGCCGGTCCGTCAGCGCCCAGCGCCTCGGGCGGCTGGGCTGCGCCGTGGAAGTGGCCGAGAGCGGCGCGGAGGCCATCGCGTTCGCGCAGCGCACGCAGTTCGAGCTGATCTTCATGGATTGCCAGATGCCCGAGATGGACGGCTTCACGACGACGGAGAAGATCCGGGGGCTGCCGGGCCGCAAGGCGCCGCCGATCGTCGCGCTGACCGCGAACATCTCCGACCGGGACCGGGAAAAGTGCTTCGCGGCCGGCATGTGCGATTTCGTCGGCAAGCCCGTGAACAAGGCCGACCTCGCCCGCGTCCTGAAGCGCTGGATCCAGACCGAAGGCGCGCCCGCCAAGGCGTAGGCCGCGGCGGCAACGTCCAACATTCAACGTTCAACGCTCAACGTCCAAGGCGGAGCCAGCGCTAGCCCAATCCGTCCGGACATTGAACGTTCAATGTTGGACGTTGGACGTTGAGCGTTGAGCTCGATCTCCCCGGTCCCAGACGGTGAGGCCGCCGAGCTTTTTGCCCCGGACGGCGCCGCCGAAGGCGAGGCTCGCGAGGTAGCCGACCACGATGCACGAGCCGACGGCGACGAAGCCGTGGAAGAACGAGCTGGTGGCGGTGAAGGTCTGCACCGCCCAGGTGACAACCACGCTGGTCAGGGCGCCCACGATGACCCCCGGTGGATTCGCCCGCCGTGTCAGGAGCCCGAGCGCAAAGACGCCCGGGAAGCCGCCGCCGATGAGCGCAACGAGCCGCAGGTACTGGTCCCAGAGCGAGGTCGTGCCGCGCCAGGCGAGCCACACGGCCATGCCCGTCGCGATCGCGCCGGCGGCGAGCGTTGCGCGCCGCGCGAGCCGCACCCGCTCCGCCTCCGTCGCCGCGGGCCGGAAGCGCCCCTGGAAATCGCTCACCACGATGGCCGCGGTCGCGTTCATGTTGCTGCTCAGCGCGCCCATGCCGGCCGCGAACAGCCCCGCGACGATCAGGCCCACCACGCCGGGAGGCAGCTCGTTGGCGATGAAGTAGGGAAAGATCTTGTCGCCCAGCGGGGCGGCCGGCGCGCGCTCCGGGTGCGCGGCGTAGAACGCCCAGAGCGAGGTGCCGACGAGGAAGAACATCACCGAGCCCATGAAGCCGACCACGTTGCCCATGACGATCGAGCGCCGCGCCGCGCGCACGTCGGCCGTCGCCAGCATGCGCTGCATCAGCGGCTGGTCGCCCAGCACGGTGAAGATGTGGCCGAGGAACATCCCGATGAAGACCCACAGCGTCGGCTGGGTGAAATCCCAGTCCGTCGAGACCATCCGGAATTTGCCGGCGGCGGCCGCGTGGTGCAGGAGGCCCGTGAACCCGCCGTCGACGCTCGACGCCATGTAGACGAGCGCGACGGCCACGCCGCCGATCGTCACGCCCACCTGCATCACATCGGTCCAGATCACCGCGTCGAAGCCCCCTTCCATCGCGTAGACCGTCGTGACCGCGCCCATCAGCAGGATGCTCGCGTAGACGTTGAGGCCGGTGACGGTCGAGAGCGCGAGCGACGGCAGCAGCATCACGACGCTCATCCGTCCGCCGACCTTGAGCAGGATGCCGAGCCCGGCGCCGAGAAGCTGGACGCGCGGGTCGAAGCGCTGCTCGAGATAACCGAAGATCGTCGTGAGCTCGAGCCGCCGCAGCGCCGCGACGAAAAACACCCCGACGACGATGCCCGCGAGCACCTGCGCCGGCGCCGAGCCGAAGGAGAGCCAGTCCGACTCGTAGGTGCGCGCCGGCAGCGCCATGAAGCTGATGCTGCTGGTGGCCGTCGCCATGAAGCTGATCGCCGCCGCCCACCACGGGATGTGGCGGTTGCCGAGGAAGAAACCGCCGCTGGACGCCCGCTTCCGCCGCGAGCACCACCAGCCGATCGCGAGGCTCAGCGCAAAATAGGCCGCGAGCGCGACATAGTCGGGCCATGACATCGTGCGCGCCGGCACGGCGGCAAGGAGCGGGGGAACGGACGGCGACATGGGGCGGAAGGCGGCCGGAGGGGAAACGGGATGCCGCATCACTTGCGTGAGGACCGCGGTAACCGCGAATCAATTCGGCGGATGAGAAATCGATCGGGTTTCGCGCAGAGGCGCAGAGGACGCGGAGGGCGGACGCCGGAGGGCGCGCCGTATCTCGATCCTCCGGATTTTTAGCCACGAAAAGGCACGAAGGATCTGTCGCCGCGGCCTGAATCTCGGTTGCGCCTATAGGCGCGCGGAAAGGCCGAGACGAAGGCATCGGCCCTTCGTGCCTTCTTGTGGCCCAACTCCGGTGATTGCTTCTCCTCCCTTCGCAAACGGCTTGGCCTGGCACATCGTTCGTCCCAGGCTGGAGGCTCAACCCCCGAATCCATGAGACGGATTACCCTCCTCCTGCTGCTTGTCTCCGCTATGACCACCATGAGCGCGCTTCGGGCCGAGCCGCTCACGCCGGAACGCGTGGCGGCGCTCCGCGCGCAGATCCGCGCGAATTTCTTCGTCCCGGATCCCCTGCCCGCGCTCGACGCGAAAACCCACCGCCGCTTTTCGCCGGCGCCCGGTGTCGCGGCCGAGGCCGTGACCTATGCGACCGAGTTCGGGATGCGCGTGCCGGCGATCCTCTACCTCCCCGATCCGCTGCCGAAGGGAAAGATTCCCGGGTTCATCGTCGTGAACGGCCACGGCGGCGACAAATATTCCTGGTACTCGTACTACGCCGGCATCTCGTTCGCGCGCGGCGGGGCCGCGGTGCTGACCTACGACCAGGCCGGCGAGGGCGAGCGGAACTCCGAGCGCAAATCCGTCACCCGCGAGCATGACCAGCTCCAGGGCGACGCGACCATGGCGCGGCGGCTTTTCGGGCTGATGCTGACCGACATCATCCAGGGAACGTCGTACCTGGCGTCGCGCCCCGAGGTCGATCCGCGGCGCCTCGGCGCCGGCGGCTACTCGATGGGCTCCTTCGTCATGGCGATCGGCGGGGCGGTCGAGCCGCGCCTGCACGCGGTCGTGCTCGCCGCCGGCGGCAACATCAGCGGCGCGGGCGACTACTGGGATTCCTCGCCCAAGCTCATGTGTCAGGGCCTGCCCTCGCAGTCGCTGCGCTTCCTCGGCGACCAGGCCGCGGTGCTGTACGCGCTGCAGGCCGCGCGCGGCCCGCTCCTCATCCGCAACGGCCGGATCGACCAGGTGATCACACCGCAGAAGACCTTCGAGCCGTTCTTCGAGAATCTCCAGACCCGCGTCGCCGCGCTGCACGGCTCCCGCGAGGGCGTGTTCGAGTTCGGCTTCAAGGAGGGCACCGGCCACCGGCCGTACTTCCTCGAGCAGCCCGCCGTGCTCTGGCTGGAGCGGCTGCTCGATTTTCCCAACTGGACCGAGGCGCAGATTCGCGCGCTGCCGGAGATCCACATCAGCGAATGGGCGAAGCAGCAGGGTGTGGAGGTCGACGGCTCGCTCGCCAACGAGGAGCGCGAGGGCGGGACCATGGCCGTCGGCGGCAACGTCCCCGGCTACCGGCACGAGGATCTCAGTGTGTTCACCCCGGCGGAGTGGGAGCGCCACAAGCACGAGCTGACCTTCGCCGCCTGGACCGCGGCGGCGAACTCCTCCCGATAACGCTCATCACGGAATACACGAACGACACGAAATCCGATCCGACTTTCGTGTCGTTGGTGTATTCCGCGGTGAAACGCTTGGCCTACAGCAGCGGGGCGTTGTTCTTCGGGTCGTTCAGGAGCGCCTCGAAGGCGGGATCGCCCTGCAGCGGCCAC
The DNA here is from genome assembly GCA_035549635.1 of Opitutaceae bacterium. Lineage (GTDB taxonomy): Bacteria > Verrucomicrobiota > Verrucomicrobiia > Opitutales > Opitutaceae > CAIUWA01. The sequence goes on along the minus strand of DASZQN010000090.1, from coordinate 15,367 downwards.
CAGAGGATCATGCCGCGGAGGACGTGGACATTCGCCGCCTCCATCAACCCCGGCTGGCGCAGGGCGAGTGCCAGCTCGGCGGTGGCCTCGTCTTTCTGTCCGGTCCACGCGTAAGCCTGCGCGAACTTCAGCGCGAGCCGTCCGCGCGGTCCGTCTCCGGGCTGGTGCCCGGCCACCGGACGCAGCTTCGTCAGGATTTCCTGGGCCGCGGCCTTTTCGCCCAACATCGCCTGAACGAGAGCCAGATCGAGCTGCAGCGCGGTGTCCGCAGGCTGGCTGCCCAGTCGGTCCCGGATCGAGCTGCGTTCCTGGTCGAGGATGGGCCGCGCCTGGTCCGGCTGCGCCAGCTTGAGATGCGAGGCCGCCAGCCACAGATCGGGCCCGAGGGGCGGACGCGTATTCGCGGATGTCTCCTGCCAGAGCCGGACGAGTGCCCCCGCATCTCCGTGATAGGCGGCCCAGTGCGCGCAAACATAGATGGCATTGGGATCCGTGCGACGCACCTCCGGCGACAGTCCTGCCACCAGCGCCTCCATCTGGCCCGTCGCACCTCGCACGCTGAACGACTGCATCGCATCGTAGTAACGCTCGAGGAGCGGCGCGATCGTTCCCGCCGTCAACGCCTTCAGCTCATCCTGCCGCCGGGCCGATTCGTCATAACGCCGCAGGCCGAACAGCAGGCTGGAAAGTTTTTCCAGGATGAGGGGCGAACGCGGATCGAGCTCGCGGGCCTTCTCCATGCTGGCCAGCGCATCGGTCCAGCGATCTTCCTTCTGCCGGACGTAGCTCAGGAAGAAAAACGCCTCGGCTTCGTTGGGAAACGCCCGGACCACCTGCTGGTACGTCTCCGCCGCGCGCGCCAGGTCCTTCGCGTTTTCGTAGTAGTTGCCGAGGCCCATGATCACCGCGGGATCATTGGGCGCGAGCCGCAGCGCGGTGTCGATGCAGGCCTTGGCTTGCGCCAGCCGTGCCGGGGAAGGATCGATCGTGGCATAGGCCCGGCCGTGCACGGTCGCGAGCTGCCGCCACGCGAGGGCGAAGCGCGGGTCGATCTCGACTGCCCGCTGCAGCAGCGGCAGCTGCTTCTCGATCATGTCTTTCGGGCCGAAGGTGGTATAATAGAACGCCCGGCTCCGCAGATAGAGGTCGTAGGCCTCCACGCTTTCCGTCGGAGGACGATTCAGCCGCGCTTTGTCATCCGGGGACAGCACCGCGTGCAGCGAGCTGGCGATCTCGGTGGCGAGCGCGGACTGGATCGTGAAAATCTCGCCCAGCTCGACCTCGCGATCGTAGCGCTGCGCCCAGACATGGCCTTCCGTGCGGGCGTCGATGAGCTGGCCGGTCACGCGGACCTTGTTGCCGGCACGCTGCACGCTGCCCTCCAGCACATAACTCACACCCAGCTCCTCGCCGATCTGCCGGACGCGCTTCTGGCTGTCACGATACTGCATGACCGACGTGCGGGCGATCACCTTGAGGTCGCCGACGTTGGCGAGGTCAGTGAGGATGTCCTCGTGGATGCCGTCGGCGAAATAGCCGTTGGCCTTGTCCTCGCTCAGGTTCGTGAACGGCAGCACGGCGATGGATTTGTCCGTCGCCCCGGCAGCGGGCGGCGCCGTCGCCTCGATTTTCGGGGCCGGCAAGCGGGACTTCCACCACCACGCGCCGGCCAGCGCCGTCACCACCAGCACCGCGGCGAGTGCCAGCACCGGCACGAACGAGCGGCCCGGACGCGCCGCTGACGGTGGAGACGCGATGGACGGCGCACCGCCCGGCAGCACCAGCTGGTATGCGGGCATTTTCTCGGCGATGTTCTTGAGATCCTGCGGCCCGAGCGCGACGGCCTGTACGTTGACCTTGCCCTTGATCATGTCGTGGACGGTCTGGCTGACGCAGATGCCACCGGCGGGCGCCTTGGTCTGCAGCCGGGCGGCGATGTTCACCCCATCGCCGACCACCTGGCCGCCTTGAGGGAAAACGTCGCCGACATGGATGCCGATGCGGTGGTCAAGCGCCTGCTCCGGCGGCTGCACCAGGTGCCGATGGGCAAACTCCGACTGGATTTTCAGCGCGCAGACCACCGCCTGCACCGCGCTGGGAAAGCACAGCAGCATGCCGTCGCCCATCGTATTGAGCACTTCGCCCCCATGCTGCCCGCACAGCTCGCGAATCCGGGCGAAATCGGCGCGCACCAGCGCCATCGTCCCGATCTCGTCGCGCTGCATGCGCGAGGAATAGCCGACCACGTCGGTGAACAGGACGGCGGCAAGACGGCGGGCGGGTGCGGCGGTCTGCTCCATGGGTGGCCGGCGGAGCATTGGTCGCGCCACCGGCTGGCGCAAGGCACGATTCCCTCGGGAACGCGACCCGGAGGGCTTACGGTTTTTCCGCGGCCGAAGCGGGGACTTTCGCCGCCGCGGCTTCCACCGACTGGGCCTCGGCGAGCAATTCCGGGAAGCCCGGCTCGCCCCGCAGCGGATCGAAGAGCGGATCCAGCCGGAGGGTCGCAGCCGAATACTCGATCGTGTGGCGTCCCGTGACTCGCAGGCCGACTCCAATCTGGCGGATGGCCTCCTGCTTCCGGCCGAGCAGGATGTTCAACTCCCGCACCCACGGCGGAACGACCGCCCCAGGGTCAGTCTTGATGCCGCGCATCTCCACCATCAGGTCGAATTGCCGGGTTGCTTCCTCGAGCTCGCCCAGCTTGGCCAGCAGGACCGCGCGGTTGTTGAGCAGGAAGATGTCCGTCGGCGCGGTCGCCAAGCGGGCCTCCACCAGCTTGAGCGTGGCGCGCCATTCCGCCGCCGCGGCCTGCGGACGTCCGGCCAATTGCAGCGCGGCGCCGGCCAGCAGCCCCTTCGGTCCGCGATACCAGTTGTCGTTGAGCCAGTCACGCGGCACGGCCGCCAGACAGGCCAGGGCGGCGTCCGGCTCGCGCGCCAGCACGTGCAGGTAATAGGAGAAGTAACAGCCCCGGTCCTCCACCAATTCGGACGCCGGCAGGCGATCGAGCGTTGCCTTGGCGCCGGCGATGTCACCGTGCAGCACGAGGCGGTACCAGATGTCCATCAGGAGCGCGCCCGTGAAGGGCTTCTGCGCGATCGCCGCCTGCATGGCGCGCTCGGCTTCAATCGAGCGGCCGTCGAACCACAGCGCCTGGCTCTTGTTGTACAGCGCGAGGGGATCGCCTCCGTAGAGTGCCGCGGCCTCGTCCATGAACGCGATCCCGTCGTCCACCCGCCGCTGGCGCTCGATGGTGCTGCCCAGCTGGCGCAGGATCCGGTGGTCCGTCGGCCGCTCCAGCCGCAGTCCACGGAGGAGCCGTTCCTTTTCCACGCCCTCGCGATCGGTATAGGCCAATAGCTCCGACTGGGCATACCGCACTTCAAAGGACAACGGATCGAGCCGGAGCGCGCGCTGTGCGGCGAGGCGCGCCGCCTCGCGGCGGGCATCGGACGTATCCCAGCCGCGCAGGTTGTAGCGCTCGTTCAGCTGGGCATCGGCCGCCCAGACTTCCGCGTCCGACTCCGCCTTGGCCTTCGCCTGGGCCAGCAGCTCCTCCGCCAGCTTGTAATCGTCGCGGGTCGAATCCAACGCCTCGAACAGCGTGTGTGCCCGCGCCGCCAGCTGCCGGGCCTCGCTCTGCGGCGCCGCGGCCACCAGTTTGGCAAAGCGCGGATCGCCGCGGAGCTTGTCCCAGATGGGATCCAGCGCGAGCAGCGCGGGCGTGAGCGGCCAGCCTTCGTTCTCCCCGGGGGCCGGCGCGCTGAGTTTCTCGATCAGCGGCATCGCCTCGTCCGCGCGGCCGAGCGCGGCATAGATGAGGGCAGTCGAGCCGAACCAGTAGTGGTCGCCGGTCACGCCCATCTCCTGCAGCGCCCGCGCCTCGCGCAGCGCCTCCTCGGATCGGCCGAGAAACGCCAGCAGCTGGCCGCGCATGAGGTGGAGTTCGCGAACGTCGGGCGTGCTCTTCAGGCGGGCATCGGTGAGCGCCAGCGCCCCCTCCCACGCGACACGGGCCGCCTCCGGGCGGCCGGCCAGCGCGTGGGCCCGGCCGGCGAAATAGGCCTTGGGACCCGCGTACCAGTTGTCCTGGATGTAGTCGTCCGTCAGGCGGTCGAGCGCCCGCAGCGCCTCGTCCGGAGCGCGACGGCACAATTGCACCAGCGCCGTCGTCCAGATCACGCGCGGCTCGTTGCGCACCGCCGTCACGCCGTTCGCGAGCGTCCGGGCCGCTTCTTCCGCATCGCCCTTCCAGGTCAGCTGCAGCATGGCCAGGCCGCCCTGGGAGTTCGCCGAGGGCTGGAGCGCCACCGAGCGGCGGATGCAGCGCTCCGCCTCCTCGAAGCGGCGGTAATGAAAGAACAGAAGATACTCCGTGTAGCGGGTCAGCGCCTCATGCGCCGGATTCGCCACCGCCACCCGCTCGTAGAGGGCCGCGCTTTCGTCCGGCCGGCCCGTGTAGTCGTAGATCGAGGCGAGATTGCCGAGCGTCTCGACGTGATTGGGATCGCGGGCGAGGATTTGCTTGAAGACCTTCTCCGCCGCCGGCGGGTCGAAGTCGCGCACGGCGCGGCCGAGCGCGAAGAGCCCGTCGATCGAATCGGGCGCCAGCTTGAGCGCGCGTTCGGCGTCCCGGCGGGCCTGTTCGCGCCGGTCGGACGCATGATCGAAGCCCCGCGTGCGGATCGAAGTGTTGAAGAGGGAGGAGAAAACCCAGATCGCCGGATCGTTCTGCTCCAGGGCCAGCGCCCGCTTGAGCAGGCCCTCGGCCGCGGCGTAGTCGTCCGCCGTCGAGTCGTACTTGTCCAGGCTCATGGCCCGCGCCCGCTCCACGAGCTGCCGCGCCGGCGAGAGGGGCTCCGGCGACGATGCTTTGCTCTCCGAAACGGCCGCCGGCTTCGCGGCGGCCGGCGCCGGAGTCGCCAACGGGGAGTGCTTGTACAAGTAACAGGCGACGGCGAACAGGGCCAGCAGCGACCACCCGGCACGGACCCAGGCAGGCTGCCGCTCCCGCCTCCGCCGGCGTCCACCCTCCCGCGGCTCTCCCGCCGCGGCCGCCGGCGCCCCGCCACCTCGGAGGAGGCGCGCCACGCGGGCGGCGAGCTCGCCCGGGGTCTCGTCCAGCCGCAGCTGGGTCCACTGCACCTCGCGGAATTTGTCCGGCACGCGCGCGGTGGCCTCCGTCACGCCGTCGATCGCCACCGGGAAAAGAAACGGGTGATCGTCCGCCAGGAGATGGGAACGGTCTACGGCCAGCTTCCACTCGAGCCGGAAATAACCCTCCGGCCGCGCGTTGGTGTTCGCCGAGATGATCGGCACGAACAGCGCGCACTCCCGGATCTGGCGCCGGATCTTCTGGTCCCACGCGTCGCCGCCGCGCAGCTCGCTCTGGTCGAACCAGACCTCCAGTCCTGCCGTCCGCAGCGCCTCTGCGATCCGCTGCGCCGCCACTGCATCCTGTGATGCATAGGAGAGAAAGACCGCTTTGCCCGAGTCACTCACGCCCGCCGTAGCCTTGGCGAAGGCGGGTAACTCAGGAAAACGGCGCGCCGAGCCGTATCGGGCCTGTTCTCGTCCGTCGCCATGATTGCAGCACTCATGCCGTCGCGGTCTGCGGCTTGCCAGCCCAAACCCCTGCTGGAACGGGTTGATGCCAATTTGGTGCAATCCGTTTCGTCTCTCGTCCGCAAACGGCTTGGCGGGACGGCACCAGCGGCTACGGTGGCGGTCGCAAGTCCCGCTCCCCATGAAATCCTTCCTCGCCCGCCTTGTTCTCCTCCTCGCCTTCCTCGTCCCGGCCGCCGGCGCCGCGGAGACTCCGCCCAAGGCCGACGGCTTCACCTTCGTGAAAAGCGCCGGCGGCATCTCCGAGTACACGCTCGACGCCAACAAGCTCTCCGTGCTCCTCAAGGAGGACCACTCCGCGCCGGTGCTCACCTTCATGGTCACCTACCGCGTCGGATCGCGCAACGAGGTCACCGGGACCACCGGCGCCACGCACCTGCTCGAGCACCTGATGTTCAAGGGCAGCGAGCACTACAACAACGACCTCGGCACCGGCTTCGACACCGTCCTCGACAAGATCGGCGCCAGCAACAACGCCACCACCTCGCTCGACCGCACCGACTACTACGAGGACCTGCCGAGCGACCATCTCGAGCTCGCCGTGCAGATCGAGTCCGACCGCATCCGCGGCCTGCTGCTGCGGGAATCCGACCGCGCGCCCGAGATGACGGTCGTGCGCAATGAATTCGAGCGCGGCGAGAACGATCCCGTCGAGGCGCTCGACAAGGAGATCTCCGCCGCCGCCTACATCGCGCATCCCTACCACCATCCGACGATCGGCTGGCGCTCGGACATCGAGAAAGTGTCGATCGAAAAGCTGCGCGCGTTCTACGACACGTTCTACTGGCCGAACAACGCCACCGTCACGATCATCGGCGACTTCAACTCCGCCGCCGCGCTCGGGCTGCTGAAGAAATACTACGGCCCGATTTCCGCCGCGCCTCACCCGCTGCCCGAGGTGTACACCGAGGAGCCCGCGCAGCAGGGGCCGCGGCGCGTCACCGTCAAGCGGCCCGGCGAGCTCGGCGTCGTCGGCATCGCCTACAAGGTTCCGCCCGGCCTGCACGCCGACCACGCCGCGCTGGTCGTGCTCGGCGACATCCTCACCGACGGCAAGACCAGCCGGCTTTACCGCGCCCTCATCGACCAGAACCTCGCGGTCAGCGCCGACTGCTACGTCGGCTTCAACCGCGACGCCTCGCTGCTCAACCTCTACATCCGCCTCGCGCCCGGCACCACGCACGCGCAGGCGGAAAAGATCGTCCTCGACGAGATCGAGAAGCTGAAGTCCGGCGGGGCCACGCCCGACGAGGTCGCGCGCGCGGTCAGCAAGGAGAGCGCCAGCACCGCCTACGGCCGCGACGGCTCGTTCGCCATCGCGAGCCAGATCAACGAGGACATCGCGGTCGGCGACTGGACGGCGTACCTGACGATGCCGGAGAAGATCCAGGCCGTGACCGCCGCCGACGTGAATCGCGTGGCGAAGACCTACCTGATCGAGGACCAGAGCACCACCGGCTGGTTCATTCCCGTGACCGAGGGCGGGGAAAAGCCGGGGCCTGCGGCAGCGCAGCGCAGCGCGGTGAAGCAGCCGAATTTCTATCGGAATCCGGCGGGATCGGAGGACGGAAGCCGGAGGACGGAGGACGGAATTCAAGGCGCCGTCGGACCGGCGGCCGCAAGCGCGAGCGGCGGCGGCGGTGCGGGCTCGGGCGCCCTGATCGCTCCGCAGGTCAACCGCGCCCGCGTGGCAGGCATCGACCGGATCCTCTTCAAGACCTCGCTGCAGGACGTCGTCACGATCCGCGGCAGCCTGCCGGCGGGCGATGTCTTCAATCCCGCGAACCACCCCGCCCTCGCCGACCTGACGGCCGGCCTGCTGGACAAGGGCACGGCGAAGCACGACAAGTTCGCGCTCGCCGGGATGCTCGAGGACGTGGGCGCGTCGATCAGTTTCGACAGCACGCCGCAGAACCTCGTGTTCAGCGCGAAGTGCCTGCGCAAGGACATCCCGCTCGTGCTCGGCCTGCTCGCGGAGCAGCTGCGCACGCCGGCGTTCTCCGCGGACGAGCTGGAGAAGCTGAAGAAGCAGGCGGTCGGCGAATACCAGGAGCAGCTCGACGACACCAATTTCCGGGCGAGCCAGGCGCTGGGCCGCGCGCTGTTCCCGGCCGGCCACCCGAACCACCCGGCCGAGGCGGACCGCTATCTCGCGGACATCGCGGCAGTGGGCATCGACGACATCAGGGCGTTCCACGCCGCCCACTACGGTCCGGCGGCGATGGTGTTCGTCGCCGTGGGCGACGTCGACCCCTCCGCGATCGACGCGGCGCTGACTTCCGCGTTCGCCGGCTGGACCGGCGGCACGCCCCTGCCCGCGGCCGCCGCCGCCACCCCGCCCGCCGCCGCGCGCACGGAAAAGATCGCGATGCCCGGCAAGGCCAGCGTCTCCGTGCTGATCGGCCTGCCGGACGGCCTGAAGTACAGCGACCCGGACCGCATCGCGCTTGCGGCCGCGACCGAGGTCTTCGGCGGCGGCTATTTTTCCTCGCGCCTGCTCGCGATCGTCCGCGCGAAGGAAGGCCTGACCTACGGCATCTACGCGCGCCTGCGCAACGACACCTACACCGACGGCCAGTGGGCGATCCAGGCGACGTTCGCGCCCGCGCTGCTGGACAAGGGCCTGGCCTCGACGCAGCGCGAGCTGAAGCGCTTCACCGCCGAGGGCGTGACGGCCGACGAACTGCGCGATTTCAAGAACGCGATCATCGGCAGCTACAAGCTCGCCCTCGCCACCAGCGGCGGCATCGCCGGCCAGCTCCTCACCACGGTGCAGCGCGGCCTGCCGCTCGACGCGATCGACACCTATCCGCGCCAGGTCGACGCCCTCACGCTCGCGGAGGTGAACGCCGCCGTGAAGAAATACCTCGATCCGAACCGCATGGTCACGGTGCTCGCCGGCACGCTGCCCGACGCGGCCAAGTAGCCGGCGGCAAGACGGCGCGATGAAATTTCGCGCAAGGACGCGGAGTGCAGACGAGGATCAATCCGACCTCCGCGTCTTTGCGTCTCTGTGCGAGATATGATTGAGGCCCCCTTGGCCGCCGACCCAATCATCGTTCTCGTTCTTCGACCGATGAATGCCGGTAGGGCGGGGACTCCGCTCCCCGCCGGGAACGTCCTTGATATCGAGAGCGCAATGTATGCCCGGCGCGGACGGAGTCCGCGCCCTACCGAAGAAGTCCGAGAACGATTGGCAAAAAGGAGCGCATTAACCGTCCGGTAATCCGTTTCAGGGGCGAAGGGCCCTGATGGCTGCCGCCGTTGTTCCCTGCCCGCGGGACGCAGGCCAACCGCCCGCGCGCGGCGTTGTAATTTCCCCGAACCGTGGCACGTCTCAGCTGTCGTCCCTCATCCGATGAAGAACGTCGACCTCACTCCCTACTGGAATCAGGTCCACCGGCTTTTCGCCGAGCAGCATTTCCTGACGATCGTCTGCGGATTCGTCGTCGTGCTGATGGTCCTCTCGTTCTACCGTTTCCTCAAAAGCGTGAGCCCGATGCTCGTGCCGGTGTTCCTGCTGCTCGTCATCTTCATCCTCTTCATGCACTGGACGCAGACCCGCACCGAACCCGCGGCCCTCAAGCCCGCCGTCGACTGGTTCCTGCGCGTCGTCCCCCTGCCGACCGTCGGTGCGCCCGCACCAGCGCAGCGGCACTGAGGCGGGCGGGTTATCGGTTCACCGTTCACGGTCGTCGGCCTTCCGGCCGCACTTCCCTGGAACTTGAAACCTGGAATTTGTCCCTTCCGCGCGCCAGCGCGGCCTAGTGCGTCATCGCGTAGACCAGGATGTTGATGAACATCGGGTACGCCATCCCCTCGGAGATCGCGTGGAAATAGGTCGGGTCGTCGCCCTCGTGCTCCCAGCCGTCGCCGTAGTGGTTGTTGTGGCAGATGAGCACCATGATGCGGCCCTTGTCGTCGGAGATCGTGAAGTAGTGCGGGTCGTGACCCATGACGTCGTAATCCCAGTTCGGATCGTAGTAGATCCCGAAGCTCGAGAAGACGCCGGCCGTGGGCATCTGCGGCTTGGTCTTGAAATTGTAGACCGTATGGAAGATCGGGTGGTCGAGCGACAGCTCGACGGGCTCGCGCCCCGGGAAGATCCGCCGCATCTCGGCCGCGAACCGCGTCCACGCCGCGTCGCCCCAGAAGTCGTCGACCATCATGAAGCCGCCGTTCAGGAGATACTCGCGCAGCGCCACGATCTCCTGCTCGTGCAGGGCCATGCCGCTCACGCCCGCGATGAACACGAAGGGGAACTTCGCGAGGTCCTCCTTCGTGATGTCGATGGGATTCATCCCCGGCCGCACCTGCACGGAGGTGATCTGGTGCACCCGGAAGGCGAGCATGTTGTCCGCCAGCGGGCTGTCGTCCGTCCAGCCCCGCCCGCCGCCGCGCCCGCGGCCGAAGCCGCCCGCGCCGTTCTGGTAGCGGAGCCGCGCAAAGGTGAAGATGTCCTCCTTGAAGGCCGGGGCGATCGGCCAGTCCATCATCTGGTTTCCGAGGTCGTCGAGGTAGCTGACGTTTCTCATGTTCCCGCGCTGGGCGTGGCCCGCGAGCGGCAGGAGCAGGAGGCACGCACACGCCAGCCCGCAGCGCATCGGACCGGTGGACAACCTCGCTTGCATGACGCCGCCCATCAAATCCGGCGCCCGGAAGTTGTCAGCCAATAAACCGAATTCATCCGCCGGGGCGTAACTTTTTCCAAGGTCGCATCGACGTGGGACGTCCCTTGTGGACGTCCCGGTTTGCGATCACCGAACCGGGCGTCCGCAAGGGACGCCCTCCGTTTCCGCGGCGGAACAAACTTGCGCTTTGCGCCCTCACAATGACTCATCCCAGTCCGATCCGTTTCTTCATGAAGCCCCCGCTTTTCCCCGGACTGCTGCTGTTCGCCCTCGGGGCGGTCGCGGCGCTGGCGGCGGAAGGCGGACGCACCCGGACTTATTTCATCGCGGCGGACGACACCGACTGGAATTACGCGCCGGCGGGCGACGTCCTGGCCAGCATGTCGGCGAAGGGCGGCGAGGCCGACGTGTGGATGAAGCGCGGGGCCAACTCCGAGCCGCCGATCTTCCGCAAGGCGGTCTTTCACGAGTACACCGACGCCGGCTTCAAGACCCGCAAGCCGCGCCCGTCCGAGTGGGAGCATCTCGGGCTGCTGGGCCCGCTGATCCGTGCGGAAGTGGGCGACCATCTCCAGATCACGCTCAAGAACAACACGCTGTTTCCCGTCAGCCTCCATCCGCACGGCGTGTTTTACGACAAGGCCGGCGAGGGATCGCGGTACCCCGACGGGACGAGCGGTCCGGACCAGGCGGACGACGCCGTCCTTCCCGGCCAGTCCTACACCTACAAATGGGAGGTCCCCGAGCGCGCCGGCCCCGGCCCCGGCGACGGCAGTTCCGTCGTTTGGCTCTACCATTCCCACGTCGACAGCATGCGCGAGACGAACGCCGGGCTGGTCGGCGTGATCATCGTCACGCGTCGCGGGATGGCGCGACCCGACGGCTCGCCGACGGACGTCGACCGCGAATTCGTCACCTACTTCGGCATCATGGACGAGACCGTCAGCCACTACTCGGTCGTGAACACGCGGCTGTTCGCGGCCGGCACGGCCGCGGCGATGGCGGACAAGGACGAGAAGATCATGATGCCGATGATGCCCGGCCAGTCGATGTTCGCCGGCACGGCGGACGCCAACCGGTTCTTCACCATCAACGGCTACATCTTCGGCAACCTGCCGATGCTGCGCATGAAGGTCGGCGAGCGCGTGCGCTGGTACGTCGTCGGCCTCGGCGGCGAAACCGACCTGCACACCCCGCACTGGCACGGCAACGTCGTGCTGCACGAGGGACATCGCACCGACGTGCTGGAACTCCTCCCGGCGAGCATGCAGGTGGCCGACATGGTGCCCGACAGCCCCGGCATCTGGCTTTATCACTGCCACGTCGAGGACCACATGATGGCAGGCATGACCGCCCGTTACGAAGTGGTGAAGTGACGGCGGCGGCGCGGAAGGCCGGATGATCGGATGGTTCGCGGAATGATGTGATCCGTGCGGCGATTTTCGCCACGAGCAACCCAGGCATACCGCCGGATTTTTTAGCCACGAAAAGGCACGAGAAATCCAAGGCTGCGGCCACGTCTCCATTGCGCCTATAGGCGCGCGGGAGATCCTAGACGAAGCCACGGATGCTTCGTGCCTTTTCGTGGCCCAAAAGTCCGGAGCCATGGCTCCGCGGCGAAGTTTCGCGTCGCCATCGGGCGGGCCACTTGCATCCTTCCGCCTCCATGCTGCGCCCTTGGGTATTCGTCGGTTTCGCCGGAAACCGGAAGCTGGACAAGCCGGAGCTGATGAAGGCCCGGATCGAGGAGGCCCTCCAGCAGATCGTCGCCCATACCCAGGCTCCGCTCGCCGCGATTTCCTCCGCGGCCAAGGGCGCGGACACGCTCTTCATCGAGGTCGCGACGGCACGGCAGCTGCCCTGGGTCCTGCTGCTGCCGTTTCCGGCCGCGGAGTTCTTCAACGAGGAAGACTTCTCGCCGGATGATCTGCGGCGGCTCGAGCCCCTGCTGCCCGCGGCGATCCATACCCACGTCGAGGCGCCGCCGGAGATGAACCGGCCGCCGGACGAACAGCGCGATCTCGCCTTCGCGGATTGCGCGGCGCGGACCGTGGACGAGTGCGACTACCTGATCGCCGTCTGGGACGGGCAACCCGGCAAGACCGGCGGCACCGGCGGCACCGTCGCGTACGCCCGCGAGCAGCGCAAACCGCTCCTCTGGATCCACGCCGACACCGGCGCGATCGTCAGCGAGCATTTCCCCGCGCGCCCCGCGCATCCGGCCGAGCCCGCCGCCCTGCCCGGACCCGCGCCGGCGACGGCGGAAGGCGGCCTGCCGGCGCTGCGCGCCACGCTCCGGCACTACGACGAGGTGGCGCTGAAGCACGGCCCGCAGGCGCAGGACCTGGTGACGACGGTCATCTTCCTCCACCTCGGCGCCACGGCGGTCGGCCTGTCCGCCCCGGTGTTCGGCATCGTCACCTGGGTCGCGGCCATTCCCGCCTCGATCAAGCTCGGCGCGCTCCTCTACGCCAAGAACCTGAGCCACCGCCAGCACCACGTGAAGGATGAGTGGCTGCGCGCCCGGATCATCGCCGAGCTCTGCCGCTCGGAGGAGGGCACGTGGTTCCTTCCCTACTCCGAAAAGGTCCACCAGGGCGTCGCCATGCCGGGCTTCCGCCCCTGGCAGCGCAGCCTCCGGCTCTGGCGCCTGCTGGCGCCGCCGGCGCCGCGGGAATTTCCCGCGCAGCGCGACGCCTACCTCCGCGCCCGGTTCGACGATCCGGAGACCGGCCAGATCCCGTACTTCACCCGGCAGCTGGCGAAGGCGGAGAAGCGCCATGGGATCTGGCAGGCCTGGGCCACGTGGGGGACCAATGGCGCCATCGCCGCCAGCGTGCTGGTGCTGGTCCTGCTGGGTCTGCACAGCTTCTGGCCGGAGGCCCGGCTCGAGCATCCGCTCGGCGCGGCCGACCGGCTGGTGGAGCAGCTGCTCGCCTGGAAGAACCCGGTGAAGTTCGTCGCCCTCGTGCTGCCGCTGCTCAGCGCGGCGGTCTTCACCTGGCTCGTCTCGAGCGACTGTCACCGCCGGGTCGAGCGCAACCGCGAGATGCTTTCCTACCTCGAGGTCGCGCGGGAGCGGATCCGGCGGACCACGACCTGGAGCGGACTCGAGCGGCGGGTGGCGGAGACCGAGACCATGCTGCTGCTCGAGGTGCTGGAGTGGCACTCGATCACCCATTTCACCGCCAGCGCCCACTGACCGGGACCCGGCATGAAACGCATCCTCACGCTCGACGGCGGCGGCATCCGGGGGATGTTCAGCCTGCAGGTCCTCGCCCGGATCGAGGCGCTGTTCCGCGCCGAGCGCGGCCGGCCCGGCCTCGTGCTGCGGGACGAGTTCGATTTCTTCGCGGGCACCAGCACCGGCGCGATCATCGCCACCTTCCTCGCCTGGGGCCTGAGCGTGGGGGAGATCGAGACGCTCTACGTGGAGCGCGGCGCGGAGATGTTCGCGCGGGCGGCCTGGCACCAGCGCTGGAAGAGCAAGTTCCGGGCGGACTCCATCGCGCATTTCTTCCGCGAGCGTTTCTGCGAGGACGACGACGCCCGCTCCCCCGCCGTGCTCGGCACACGGAAGCTCTGGGCCGGCGAGACGCCGAAATACCTCCTCGTGGTGATGCGCAACGCCAGCACCGGCTCGCCCTGGCCGGTCACGAACAACCCGTGCGGCAAGTACAACGATCCCGCCCGCGCGGACTGCAACCTGAGGATCCCGCTGTGGAAGCTGCTCCGCGCCAGCACCGCCGCGCCGACCTATTTCCCGCCCGAAAGCATCGTGCTGGGCGATCCCGACCATCCCCAGCTGTTCGTGGACGGCGGCGTGACGCCGTACAACAATCCCGCGCTGATCGCTGCCCTGATGGCGACGCTGCCGTGCTACCACATCGACTGGCCCACCGGCCCCGACCGCCTCCAGGTCGTCTCCGTCGGCACCGGGCACGTCCGGATGCGGCTGAAGGACAAGCTGGCGGAGCGCATCCACCTGCTGGACCAGGCGACCTACGTGGTGCCGGCCATCTTCGACTCGGTCGCCCGCGAGCAGGACCTGATGTGCCGCGTGCTGGGCGACTGCGTGCACGGCGTGAAGCTGGAGAACGAACTCGGCGATCTCCACGGTCCGGGCCTGCTGTCCGCCGCGGAAAAGAAATTCTCCTATGTCCGCTACAACTACGAATACAGCCGCCAGGAGCTCGAGGACCTGCTGCACACCAGCCGGCTCCAGTTCACGATGGATAACCTGGAACTCATTCCCTACCTGCAGCAGACGGGCCGCGCCTACGCCGCGAACGTCCGGCGCGAGCATCTCTTCCGGAGTACGCCGGCCTGATCGTTCTCGTTCTTCTCCGAAAACAGCCGAGAACGAAAGAACGAGTACGAGAACGATTATCCCGAAATAACCCCCGAGCCAGGCTTCTGCCCCGCCATCTTAGAACTGGCCAGCGGCCTGCTTCTCCACTGAATGGGCGCAGCGCGCCCCTCCTCCCCATGCCCGCTTCTCCCCCGTCCGCCCCGCGGATCTCCCGCTCCCTCCGTCTCGGCGCCCTCGCCGCCGCCTGCCTCGCCCTCACCGCCTGCGTGACGAAGCAGCTGGTTCCGGATTTCGCCACGTATTCCGAGGCCTATGCGCACGACCTCAACTGGCAGATGCTGCTGAACCTCGCCCGCCTCGACCAGGGGCATCCCGCCTACTTCATGGCGATCGGCGAGATCCGGCTTTCCCGCACGCAGGCGGCCAGCCTGCAGGGCGCCGGCAGCTCCAGCCACACCGCGGCCCAGACCGTCACGAGCTCGCTGTCCCGCACGGTCACCAACGTCCTCTCCGGCACGCTCACCCCCAACGTGTCGAACAACGCCGTCCCCACCTACAGCATCATCCCGATCAACAGCGAGGACAACGCCCAGCAGCTGCTCCAGCCGATCTCGATCGAGGTCTTCAACACGCTCTACCAGCAGGGCTGGCCCGTGGACCAGCTGCTGCGCGTCCTGGTCGAGCGCATCGAGGTGGACCGGGCCGACGGCGCGCATCTCGTGCTGCAGAACTCACCGACCCGCGCGGACACCCCCGCCTCCTTCACCCGTTTCCTGCGCGCCTGCGAGGTCGTGCG
>DASZQN010000089.1:0-12392 GCA_035549635.1 Opitutaceae bacterium | reverse complement strand
GGCGGATCCCAAGGTCCTGCGCCACCTGGGCCACCGACCGGCCTCCGTTGAGCGTCAAATCCACTGCCTGTCGCTTGAAGGCCGCGTCATATTTGCGCCGCCGTTGATACTCCTTCGATTTCGGTTCGTTCATGATGCCTCGCTTTCACCCGAACCGACCGACTTCCACGCCAGCGCGGTCCGGGTGCATCCTCCGGCAAGCCTTATGGCTCCTGTCCTCGGAAGCACCCAAAACGCTTACCCGCTACGCGGCTGTCTGTCTCCACCAAATCGAGGCAATCTCAAACTTGGACGTTGAATGTTGAGCGTTGAACGTCGGACGTTGCCGCCGAAGGCGGACTAGCGCAGCAGCTCCTCGGCGTGCGCCAGCGCGCTCTTCGCGTTCCGGTCGCCCAGCATGCGGGCGAGCTCGCTCACGCGGGCCTTCCGGTTCGCCTGGATCGGGACGATGGCGACGACGGCGCGGTCCTTCGACTGATCCTTGGTCACCACGAGATGGCACGTGGCCTGGGCCGCGACCTGGGGCAGGTGCGTCACGCAGAGCACCTGGTGCGACTGCGCGATCGCGGCCATCTTTTCGCCGACGACGCGCCCGATCTCGCCGCCGACGTTCGCATCCACCTCGTCGAACACCAGCAGCGGCACGCCATCGATGTCGGCCAGGACGGTCTTGAGCGCGAGCATCACGCGCGCGAGCTCGCCGCTCGAGGCGATCCGGTTCAGCGGCAGCGGAGGTTCGCCGACGTTCGGCGAGAAGAGGAACTCGCATCCACAGTCGCCCGTCGGGCCCGGCTCGGCCAGCGGCACGAGCCGGATCTGGAAGTCCGCCTTCTTGAAACCGAGCTGGGCGATGCCCCTCGCCGCGACCTTGGCGAGCTCCTTCGCCGCCTTCTCGCGCAGCGCCCGCAGCGCCTGCGCCTCCTTCTTCGCCGCCTTTGCGGCCTCGGCAATCTGCCGGTCCAGCCGCGCCAGCGAGCCTTCGAGGTCGCCCTGGACCTCCAGCTGCCGGCGGAGGCCGTCGCGCGCGGCCAGCACCGCCGGCAGGTCGCCGCCGTGCTTCCGCTTCATCTCGAGCCAGGTGTTCATCCGCTCCTCGAGCTGCGCGGCCTGCTCGGGATCGAACTGCAGCTGCTGGCCCAGGGACTCGAACTCCGCGCCGAGATCGTTCACCTCCACCGCCACGGACGAGAGCCTTTCGGCCAGCGGCTGGCTCGCCGGATCAAGGCCCTCCAGCTGCCGCGCCTCGCGCAGCAGGGCGCCGAGGCGGCCCTGGACGCTGTCCTCTCCCGTCAGTCCCGCCGCCAGCGCCTGCGCCAGGCCGATCAGCTCCTGCGCGCGGTTCATGCGCTGGAAATCCCGTTCGAGGGCCTCCACCGCCTCCGGAGTCAGGTCCAGCGCGTCCAGCCTCGCCAGCTGGACCTGGAGAAACTCGACCTGCTCCGGCGTCAGCTTCGTCTCCTGGGTGATCCGCTCGCGCTCGGCCTGCAGTTCGCGCCAGGCGCGGTACCGTTCCTGGTAGTCCGCCAGCGCCCCGCCGGCGCGGCCGAAAAGGTCGAGCAGTTCCAGCTGGCAGGCCTCCTTGAGCAGCCGCCGGGGCTCGCCCGGGCCGTGGAAATCGATCCAGTGCTCGCCGAGCCGCTGCAGGGTCGCGAGCGTGGCGAGTCCGCCGTTCACGGTCATCCGGGGCGCCTTGTCGCGCGGCAGGCTGCGCTTGAGGATCAGCACGCCGTCGTCGCACGGCGGCAGGTCGAGCTCGGCCAGCAGCGCATCCACCCGGGCCGGCTCGACGAAGAACAGCGACGCCTCCACCTCGCAGGCCGCCGCGCCCTGGCGGATGATGGTCTTGTCCGCCCGCTCGCCCGCCAGCAGGCCGAGGGCGCCGAGGAGGATGCTCTTGCCGGCGCCCGTCTCGCCCGTGACCGCGGTGAAGCCCGCCTCGAAGTCGAGGGTCACCTCCTCGAGCAGGGCGAGGTTGCGGATGCGGAGCGACTGGAGCATCCCGCCATGAGGGCATGAAAATCCGCCGGCTTTCAAGCGGCGGATTGATCTCCGCGCGGAATTCTCCCCGCCCGGACCGCGGCGCGCCCCCGGCTCCCACCCGCGGGGGTGAAAATCCCCACCCGGTTTTTCGCACAACCGGCTTGTATTTTCCCGGGGGCGGGTTTTTATGCAAGCAATCACTTGCATACATGAGCCGCTCCGCCGTCCTCCCTCCCGCCCGCCAGCGCCTGCTGGCGGCGGCCGCGCGCGTCTTCGCCCGGGACGGGCTCACCGGCGCCACGACCCGGGCGATCGCCCGGGAGGCCGGGGTCAACGAAGTGACGCTCTTCCGCCTCTTCAAGACGAAGGAGGCGCTGCTCGACGCCGTCGTCGGCCAGAATTTCGGCGCCGCCGCGCCGCGTCCGGGCCCGCGGCCGCCGCGTCCGACCGCCGATCTGCGGGCCGATCTCGTCGCCCACGCCCGCTGCTACGAGAAGCTGCTCGGCGACAACCTCCCGCTGATCCGGGCGATGATCGGCGAGATCCACCATCACGGCGACCATGAGCGCCAGGTGTTCAAGGCCATCTTCCGCCCGCTGCGCGAGGCGTTGATCGGGCGCCTCGAGGCGGCCGCCGCCGCGGGCCAGCTCCCCGGGCGGGTCCACCCGACCATCCTCGCCGACCTTTTCAACGGCATGATCTTCACCGGCGTGCTCCGGCGCGCCGCCCATTACGTCAAACAGGAATATCCCGCGGCCCGCTACCGGACCGCCGCGGTGGACCTCCTCCTGCACGGGGCCACCGGCCCGGCCGGCGCGCGATGAGCCAGCCCATCCAGGGACTCTACGGGTCCGACCCGCGCCTGCTGTCGCCCCTCGCCGCCTCCCTCGCGCGCCGCGGGACGCTGAAATGGGTCATCGCCATCACCGCCGCGCTCGGCGCGATCCTCGAGGTGATCGACACGAGCATCGTCAACGTCGCGATGCCGGACATCCAGGGCAACCTCGGCGCGACGCTCTCCGAGGTCGGCTGGATCTCGACCGGCTATGCGTGCGCGAACGTCGTGATGATCCCGCTCACGGCCTGGCTGAGCGACCGCTTCGGGCGCAAGCAGTACCTGCTCTTCTCGCTGATCGGCTTCACCGCCTCGTCCGTGCTCTGCGGACTCGCCCCGAATCTCGGCACCCTGATCGCGGCCCGCGTGCTCCAGGGCCTCTGCGGCGGCGGCCTGCTCGCCAAGGCGCAGTCCCTCCTGTTCGAGACGTTTCCCAAGAGCGAGCAGCCCGCGGCGCAGGCGCTCTTCGGCATCGGCGTCATCGCCGGTCCCGCGCTCGGGCCGGTGCTCGGCGGCTACCTCACGGACTCCCTCGGCTGGCGGTGGATCTTCTTCATCAACCTGCCGGTGGGCATCCTCGCGGTGATCGCCGCGTTCATCTTCCTCCCGCGCGACGAGGACTCCCAGCTGGAACACGAGAGCGTCGACTGGACCGGCATCGGCCTGCTCACCGTCGGGCTGGCGTGTTTCCAGACGATGCTCGAGGAGGGCCAGCAGGAGGACTGGTTCGGCTCGCGCTTCATCATCGCCATGGCGGCCGGCGCCGTGATCGGCACCGCCCTGTTCATCTGGCGGGAGCTGTCGATCGAGCATCCCGCCGTGGACCTGCGCGTGCTGCGCCACCGCTCGCTCGCCGCCGGCAGCATCTATTCGCTCGTGCTGGGCATGGGGCTCTACGGGGTGATGTTCGCCGTGCCGGTCTTCGTGCAGGACTACCTTCATTTCACCGCCACGCAAAGCGGGCTCCTGCTGATGCCCGGGGCCTTCGCCTCCGCCGCGACCATGATCGCCATGGGCAAGCTGGCCGGGCGGATCGACGCCCGCATCCTGATCGCCTGCGGCGCCCTCATGACCGCCGGCACCGCGATGCTGCTCGCGGACATCAACCCCTCCACCAGCACGCACTCCCTCTTCTGGCCGCTCATCCTCCGCGGGCTCGGCAGCGTGACGATGTTCGTCCCGCTCAGCCTGGCCACGCTCGGCTCGCTGCCCAAGGCCGACATCTCCGCCGGCTCGGGCTTCTACAATCTCATGCGCCAGATGGGCAGCAGCATCGGCATCGCGCTCATCACCACCCTGCTCGCCCACCGCGAGGCCATTCACCGGGCGATCCTCGTGGAGAAGGTCACGCCGATCGGCGGCAGCCCGACCACGCAGCCGACGACCTTCGGCGATTCGCTCGCCAGCCACCTGCAGCTGTTCGACTTCAGCTTCATCTTTCATTCCGCGGATCCCGTCCGGGCGCAGCACCAGGCCCTCGCGATGGTCGATCGCACGATCAACTCGCAGGCCACCCTGCTCTCGTTCGCCGACGTGTTCAGCTACGTGGCCGTCGCCTTCGTGCTCACGCTCCCGCTGCTCTTCCTTCTCGGCCAGGGGCGCAACCGCGCCGCCGCGGCCGCCGCGCACTGATCCCCTCCCTTTACCTACTACCATGAACGCCTCGTCCGCTGAAATTCCCGCCGCCACCACGCCCGCGGCCGCCGCTCCCTCCCGCCGCACG
The DNA here is from genome assembly GCA_035549635.1 of Opitutaceae bacterium. Classification (GTDB taxonomy): domain Bacteria; phylum Verrucomicrobiota; class Verrucomicrobiia; order Opitutales; family Opitutaceae; genus CAIUWA01. Next base: position 7,854 of record DASZQN010000089.1, on the reverse strand, counting down.
TTCGGCGCCTACGCGAAGCCGGCGCTCCTCATCGTGACCGCCGCCGCCGTCGCCATCTGGCTCGGCCGGCTGCTGGTGCACTCCTACCATTACGTCGAGACCGACGACGCCTACGTCTCGGGCCACCTGCACCAGATCAGCCCGCAGCTGCAGAACCAGGTGAAGGAGGTGCTCGTCGCCGAGAACCAGTCCGTCAAGGCCGGCGACGTCCTCGTGCGCCTCGATCCGCTCGAGTCCCAGCTCGCCGTGCAGAAAAGCCAGGCCGAGCTCGACCAGGCCCGCGCGCAGGAGAACCAGACCCGCGCCGCCGCCGCGCAGGCGGACGCGCAGGCCGCGGAGGCCGCGGCCCGCGTGAAGCAGGCCGTCGCCCAGGTGGCGCAGACCGCCGCGCAGCTCGACCTCGCAAAACTCAACCTCGACCGCAACGAGCAGCTCTTCGGCAAGGGCGGCATCATCGCCCAGTCCGACCTCGACACCGCGCGCAACACCTTCGCCGCCGCCACCGCCGCCCACGCCGCCAACCAGGCGAACGTCACGGCCGCGGAGTCCACCCTCGGTTCCGCCCAGGCCGCGCAGAAATCCGCCCACGCCCAGATCGCCGCCGCGGGCGCCAGTGTCGCCGTCGCGGAGTCCAGCCTCCACGACGCGGAGCGGAAGCTCAGCTACACCACGATCACCGCGCCGGCCGCCGGCCGCGTCGGCAACAAGGCCGTGGAGGTCGGCAACTACGTGCTGCCCGGCCAGGTGCTGTTCTCCATCGCCGGCAGCGACGTGTGGATCACCGCCAATTTCAAGGAGACCCAGCTCGCGCGCATGCAGCCGGGCCAGGAGGTCGAGATCACGGTCGACGCCATTCCCGACCACCACCTGCACGGCAAGATCGAGAGCGTCTCCCCTGCGAGCGGCGCCCAGTTCGCGCTGCTGCCGCCCGACAATGCCACCGGCAATTTCAACAAGGTCGTGCAGCGCGTCCCGGTCCGGATCTCCCTCGATCCCGACAGCCTCCGCGAGGTCGGCGACCATCTCCGCCTCGGCCTGTCCGCCGTCGTGAACGTGCGCGTGCGCTGACGTTGTAGGCCCGGTCGTTGACCGGGCCGGCCAGGTCAGCGACCTGCCCCACCACTCTCGGATAAGCCCACCCTAGCCGCGCATGTCCTTGCCGCCGTCCACCGTCAGGGTCATGCCGGTGACGAATTTCGCCAGGTCCGAAAGCAGGTAAACCGTCGCGCCCGCGACATCCTCCGGCAGGCCGATGCGGCCGAGCGGGAAACCGGCGACGACCTTTTCACGGCCGATCTTTTCGACCGGCCCGCGCGCCATGTCGGTCTCCGTCCAGGCCGGGGCCACGCAGTTCACGCGGATCTGGTCCTTCGCGAGCTCCTTGGCCATCGAGCGCATGAACATGATCTGCCCGCCCTTGCTGGTGGCGTAGGCCGAGTAGATCTCGCTGCCCCGCTGGCCGGCGGTCGACGTGTAGATCACGATGCTGCCGCGGCCCTGCCGCCGCAGGTGCGGCACCGCGGCCTTCACGGCGAGGAAGGTCCCCGTGAGGTTGATGGCCATCGTGCGATTCCAGAATTCCAGCGACATCGCCTCGATCGCGGCACCCTCGAAGATGCCCGCGGAGACCACCAGGCCGTCCAGGCCCCCGAGTTTCTTCACCGCCGCCTCGATGGCATCTGTGGACTCCGCCTCGTTGACCGCATCGGCCCGGATCGCCAGCGCCTTGCGTCCGAAGGCCTCGATGCGTTTCACCACGTCCTGCGCGGCCGCCGCATCGCTGATGTAGGTGATCGCGACATCCGCCCCGGCCTCGGCCGCCATGAGCGCCGAGGCCCGGCCCAGGCCGCGGCTGCCGCCCGCGATGAAGATGCGCTTTCCCTTGAGATTGATCATAGGATTGGGCCGCGTTTTTCACGGGTGCCATCGGGAAAGGCGAATGGAATTTTGGAGTTTGGATTTTCAAACCCACACAGCGCATGCGCCGCTCTCGATCCTGGAACTTGGTCCTTGTCCCTTGGAACTTGCCGCCGCCGCCGCGGCTATAATTTCCTTGCGGCAATCCCCCGCCCTCGTGTTTCGTAACCGTCCCGATTTTCCGGACCTTTAGCTCAGTTGGTTAGAGCGTTTCCTTGACATGGAAAAGGTCACTGGTTCGAGTCCAGTAAGGTCCACCATCCGAAGCCGCTGATCACAAGTGATTAGCGGCTTTTCCATTCGGGAGTCTCGATTGACCTTGATGCGGCCCGGTTCGCCGCGTTTGGTCGCTAGGCAAAACACCCTATGCAACCCCTGATCCTCGTGGTTGATGATGAGCCGGCGATTCGCGATCTGCTCGAACATTTTCTCACGGAGGCCGGGTTCGCGGTCAGCACCGCGACCAACGGGCAGGATGCCAGCCAGAGCATCGGCGACCGCGTCGTCGATCTCGTGCTGACGGACGTCATCATGCCGGAGTGGAACGGCATCGATTTGATCGTTGAGCTCCGGAAACGGCGCCCCGGCCTGCCGGTGATCGCGATGTCCGGCGGCGGACAACTTTCCCGCGAGGACTGCCTGAAGACGGCGCGCCGCGTGGGAGCCGGAGCGATACTGGCCAAGCCGTTCACCCGCGCCCAGCTGATCGCCACGGTCGATCTGCTGCTGGGCGTGCCCGGGAAGAACTGAGCGCGGGGCTGGGGATTTTGGATTTTGGATTTTGGATTTTGGATTTTGGACTGCGGATTGGCAGCTCGAAATCCGCAATCCGAAATCCAAAATTCCTAAGACCCGAACCACGCCGCCGCCGCATCGCGGTCCTTCGCGATCTGGGCGCGGAGTTCGTCAACGCCGCCAAACTTCATTTCCGGTCGGAGGAAATTCAGCCACTCGACGGTCACCGTATCGCCCTCGCCGAAGGGACAATCCCCGAGAACGTGCACCTCGAGACGCGGCTCCGTCGACTGCTCCACCGTCGGACGCAGCCCGTAGTTGGCGACACCGCGCAGAAATCCGGCGGCCTTCGCGCCGCTGAGGCGCACGGCGTAAACGCCGAGGCGCGGGCGCAGCTGCGGATTCCAAGGCAGATTCAGGGTGGGAAACCCCAGCGTTCGGCCCAGACGTTTGCCGGGAGCGACCACGCCCGTCGAAAAATAGCTGAAGCCCAGCGCCGCGCCGGCGGCGCCCATCTCGCCGGACTCGAGCAGCGCCCGGATCCGCGTGCTGCTGATCGGCTCGCCGTCGAGACTGACCCGCGGCGCGCTGAAGACCGTGAGTCCGCGCTTCCGCGCCTCGCCCACCAGCAGGGCGATGTCGCCGCGCCGTCCCCGGCCGAAGCGCCAGTTTTCGCCGACATAAATCGCCGTGAGTTGCGGGAGGTGTTTTGCCAGGTCGGGCAGGAAATTCTCCGCCTCGATGCGGGCATACTCCGGGGTGAACGGCTGGGTGATCACCGCATCGACGCCGAGCCCGAGGAGCACGCGCGTCTTCGTCGCGGTATCCATGATCAGCCGCCGCGGGTTGTCCGGCTGGAACAGCGCGCTGGGATGCGGCCAGAATGTCAGCACCGCCGCCGTCCCGCCGCTGCGGCGCGCCGACTGCACCGCCGCCTCGATCACCGCACGGTGCCCGAGGTGGACGCCGTCGAACATGCCGATCGCGAGGTGCAGCGGCCGCGCCGGGAGCGAGACGCGATCGAGGCCGTCGAAATGGGTTGAAGCGTTCACGGCGCCGATCACACCCCCCGGCGCGTCGCGCCACCCCTCTTTTTAGAAGGGGGCCCGCCCTCCGAGTTCCCCTCTAGAGAGGGGTGCCCAACGGGCGGGGTGTGTGGTTCGAGTTTCACGAGTGCCCGATCAGCCGGCCGGGAAAGTTTCACGCCTTGAACCCGGGTACCACATCGTGCGGGGCCAGCAAATGCTTTTCCAGCTCCGGCAGCGGCAGCGCCTCGATCTGGTCCATCGTTAGCGCCTGGGACACGCTCAACTTGTCGGTCGCCGTGCGGCGGAGCGCGGTCAGGTGTGCGCCGCAGCCGAGCTTCTGGCCGAGGTCGTGCGCGAGCGTGCGCACGTAGGTGCCCTTCGTGCAGCGCAGGCGGAAATCCAGCTCGGGGGGCGCGAACCGCGTCAGCTCCCAGCTGATCACGCGGATGAAGCGCGGCTCGCGCTCGATCTCCTCGCCCTTGCGCGCCATCTTGTAGAGCGGGACGCCGTTGATCTTGATCGCGGAGAACATCGGCGGGGTCTGGTACTGGTCGCCGAGGAAGCCCGCCATCGCGGCCTGCACGTCCGCCTCGGTCAGCGGCGGCACCGGGCGCGTTTCGGTCACCTCGCCGTCGGCGTCCTGCGAATTGGTGACGACGCCCAGCTTCATCGTCGCGGTGTATTCCTTGTCCAGGCTGATCAGGTATTGCGACAGCCCGGTCGCCTTGCCCACGAGCACGACGAGCAGGCCGGTGGCCATCGGGTCGAGTGTGCCGGCGTGGCCGACGCGCTTCATCTTCAGCTTGCCGCGCAGGCGGGCGATCACGTCGTGCGACGTGTGGTCGCGCGGCTTGTCCACGAGGAGGACGCCCTCCATCTCCCTGGGCCGGCCGAGCATCACGAGGCGCGCCGGCGCGCGTCGACCAGGGCGATCTGCCTGCTCAGCGCCTCGATGAGGCGGGGATAGAAATCGGCGGCCCCGGTCTTGAGATTGAGCCCGGCCGCGCACGCGTGGCCGCCGCCGTTGAACTGCGCTGCAATCTGGTCGAGCCGGTAGTCGGGATCCTTGGCGCGGAGGCTCGCCTTCACGCCGCCGTCGCTCCGCTCCTCGATCAGCACGCCGATCGCCACGCCGTCGATGCTGCGCGCGTAGTCGACGAGGCCTTCGGTGTCCTCGGCACTCGTGCCGGTCGCGGCAAAGGAGCCGTCCGCCAGCGTGCCCACGCAGACGCGGCCGCCGCATTCCATCCGCAGCGTGGAGAGAAACCGCTGGAGCAGCCGCAGCTTGCCCACCGACTCGCGCTCGTAGAGCTGGTAACCGGCCTCGGTGGGGCGCGCGCCCCGCGTCACCAGCTCGCCGGCGAGCACGAAGCAGCGGCGCGAGGTGGAGTTGAAGCGGAACTGTCCGGTGTCCGTGAGGATGCCGGTGTAGAGCGCCTGCGCCGCCTGGGCGTCCACCGTCAGGCCGTTGTCGAGAAACATTCCCGCCAGGATCTCGCAGGTCGCCGCCGAGGCGCTGTCGACGAGATTGGCCGCGGCATAGCCGATGTTCGATAGATGGTGGTCGATGTTCGCCGCCGGCTGCGGAAACAGCGCCTTCAGACGCTCGCCCACCCGCAGATGATCCGCACAGTCCACGAAGATCGCGGCCCGGTCCACCGCCCCGCCCGGCAGGTCGTCGGGCCGGAGGAAGGTCATGCCCGGCGTCAGGAACTGCAGGCGCCGCGGCACCAGGTCGCCGTTCACGCAGATCGTGTCGAATCCGCTCGCGGCGAGGACGCGGGCGAGCGCGACCTGCGAGCCGATGCAGTCGCCGTCGGGCCGTGCGTGCCCGACGACCGCGATCTTCCGCCCGGCCAGGGAGGACAGCAGGCGCGCGAAGGCGGCGGAAAGCTCGGGGTAGAATTTCACGGGGTGGTTTTCCGGGGATGCTCGATCTCGTCGAGGATCTGCAGCACCCGCGTCCCGGTGACGGCCGATTCGTCGAGCACGTACTCCATCCTCGGCAGGTATTTCAGCACGATGCGGTGCGAGAGTTCCTCGCGGATCGCGGGGCCCTGCCGGCGCAGCCAGCGCGCGCGGTCCGCGATCGTCTCCGCGTCGCCCACCACCGAGAAGAACACCCGGGCGTCCCGAAGGTCCGGCGCCACGCGCACCTCCGTGATCGTGATCGTCACCGCCTCCGACTGGTGCCGCTGCCGCAGGATGTCGCTGATCTCCCGCTGCATGAGCTCGTTGATGCGGATCGTGCGGTTGCTCACGGGTTTCGATTTTGGATTTTGGACTTCGGATTTTGGACTTTCGATCTCCGATCAGGGCGGGGCAGCCAATCCAAAATCGAAAATCCAAAATCCAAAATTACAAGGCCGCCCGCACCTTCTGGATCTCGAAGCACTCGATCACGTCGCCGGCCTGGTAGCCGTTGAAATCGTCCAGCTTGATGCCGCACTCGAGGCCGGCGCGGACCTCGTTGGCGTCGTCCTTGAAGCGCTTGAGCGTGGCGATCTTCCCCTCGTGCAGGATCTCCTTGCCGCGCCGCAGGCGGGCGGCGGCGTTGCGGTTGATCTTGCCCTCGGTGACGAGGCAGCCGGCGACGAAGCCCTTCGCCAGCGGGAAGGTCGCGCGCACCTCGGCGGCGCCGGTCTTGGTCTCTTTGAGGTCGGGATCGAGCAGGTCGGCCATCATCTCGCGCACCTTGTCGCCCAGCTCGTAGATGATGCCGAAGGTCTCGACGCGGACCTGGTGATGCTTGGCGAGCGGCGTGACGCCGTTTTCCAGCTTGGTGTTGAAACCGAGGATGACGGCGCCGGCCGCGCTGGCCATGAGGACGTCGTTCTTCGTCACCAGGCCGACCTCCGCGGAGACGATCTCGAGCGAGACCTTCGTGCTCTTGATACCCTCGAGCACGTTGCGCACGGCCTCGGCCGAGCCGAAGACGTCGGTCTTGATGATGACCTTGAGCGTCTTCTGCTGGGTCGCCGCGATGTTGGCGAAAAGCTGTTCGACGGAGACCTCCTTGGGCGCGGCGTCGGCGGTGGTCGTCGCCTTCTTCAGCGCCTGCTGCGCCTCCTCGGCGAGGTTCTCGGCCTCGCGGGCGTTCTTCACCGCCTTGAACACGCTGCCGCTCTCCGGCGTGCCGGACCAGCCGATGACGCGGACCGGCGTGGCCGGCGGCGCTTCCTTCAGATTGTTGCCCTGGTCGTCGAACATCGCGCGGACCTTCGCCCAGTGCGGGCCGCACACGAGGGCGTCGCCCACCCGCAGCGTGCCGCGCTGGACGATGACGGTGGCGAGCGGGCCGCGGCCCACGTCCACCTGCGACTCGATGATGACGCCGCCGGCCTCCGCCTTCGGGTTCGCCTTCAGCTCCAGCACGTCGGCCTGCAGGAGAATCATCTCGAGCAGTTCGTTGATACCGGTGCCCTTGATGGCCGAGACGGGAACGGTGACCGTCTCCCCGCCCCAATCCTCGGGCGCGATGTTGCGCTGCTGCATCTGCGCCTTCACCTGGTCGAGGTTGGCGCCCTTGACGTCCATCTTGTTGACCGCGACGAGCAGCGTGACCGCCGCCGCCTGCGCGTGCTTCAGCGCCTCGTCGGTCTGCGGCATGAAGCCGTCGTCGGCCGCGACCACCAGCACCGCGATGTCGGTGACGCTGGCGCCGCGCGCGCGCATCTTCTGGAAGGCCGCGTGGCCCGGAGTGTCGAGGAAGGTGATCTTGCGCCCGTTGAATTCGATCTGGTAGGCGCCGATGTGCTGCGTGATGCCGCCGGCCTCGCCCGCGGCGACGTTGGCCTTGCGGATGGCGTCGAGCAGGGAGGTCTTGCCGTGGTCGACGTGGCCGAGGATGCACACGACCGGGGGCCGCGGCTGCATGAACTTGGACTCGTCCTCCTCCGGCTTTTTCTTGTCCTTCTGCTTCTCCTTCTGCGCCTGCTGCGCGGCCGGGTCGGCCCGGTGCTTGATCTCGAGGAGAAAACCGTACTTCTCCGCGACCTTGGTCGCGACGGCCTCGTCGATGTTGGAGTTCATCGAGGCGAAGCCCACGAGCTGGTTCAGCTCGGAGATGAGCTTGAACGGCTTGAGGCCGAGCGCGACGGCGAAGTCCCGCACGACGATCGGCGGCTTGAGATGGATGATCTTCACATCACCGCTCATGGTGACCTTCACGGTC
>DASZQN010000088.1:0-41693 GCA_035549635.1 Opitutaceae bacterium | reverse complement strand
CGCCCGCGGCGGGCGGCGCAGGCGGCCGCGGCGGGGCGGGCCGCGGGGGGCTCAACCTCCGCTCGATGATCGCGCCCGGCACGCTGGACGATTCCGGCTCGATGTGCGCGGCGCTGATCAAGGCGAAGCGCGCCGGGGTGGGGCCGGAGCTCCGCCCGGTGATCGACACCTACATCGACTGGATCAGCCACAAGCAGTACCGCTTCACCGACGGCACGCTCGCGCGCATGCGCCCGCAGGCGGACACGCTCTGGCTCGACGATCTCTTCATGAGCGTGCCCGCGCTTTCGCAGATGGGAAAGCTCACCGGCGACCGGGCCTACTACGACGACGCGGTGAAGCAGATCCTCCAGTTCTCCGCCCGCATGTTCAACCCGCAGCTCGGCGTCTACATGCACGGCTGGAGCGCCGCCGCGCCCGAGCATCCGGAATTCCACTGGGCGCGCGCCAACGGCTGGGCGATCATGGCGATGACCGAGCTGCTCGACGTGCTGCCGGAGGACCATCCGGGACGTCCCGAGGTGCTTCGTCTGCTGCGCGCCCACATCAAGGGCCTGGCGGGTTACCAGGCGCCGACCGGCTTCTGGCACCAGCTGCTCGACATGCCGGACTCGTACCCGGAGACGTCGGCCACCGCGATCTTCACCTACTGCATCGCCCACGCAGTGAACAAGGGCTGGGTCAGCGCCCCGGCCTACGGTCCGATCGCCCAGCTCGGCTGGAATGCCGTGGCGACGAAGGTGAATGCGAAGGGCCAGGTCGAGGGCACCTGCGTCGGCACCGACCTCGCGTTCGACCTCGCTTATTATTATTATCGTCCGACCAGCGTGTCGGCCGCGCACGGCTACGGTCCCGTCCTGCTGGCGGGCGCCGAGACCCTGAAGCTGCTGAAGAACGATGCCTTCAACATCGTCATGGCCTACGGGGTGATCCAGTTCGTGCCGAAGAAGTAGGCGGCACGCTTCGCGCAACGTTCAACGTCCAACGCTCAACGTTGAACGTTCAACGGGAAGACGGAGGAGGCTCGCGTCTTTCGCTTCCGACGGCTAGTCCGTTGGAGGTTGAGCGTTCAATGTTGAACGTTGGACGTTGCGCCTGACCTCGTCAGGCGTCCGCGCGTCGAGAGTCGCGGACGATGAGCGCGACACCGGCGAGGACGAGGAAAACCGAATAGAACGTTCCGCGGCTGAGGCCGAGGATGAGGGAGACATCCGCGTCGGGCTCGCGGAACAGCTCGCAGATCATCCGGGCGATCGCATAGCCGAGGAGAAATTCCCCGCTCAGCCGTCCGGGCCGCCGCGCCGCGTCGCTGCGCCAGAAGCGCCACTGCATGAACGCAAGGAGCACGGCGCCCTCGAGGGCGGCCTCGTAGAGCTGCGACGGATGCCGGGGCACCGGATGGTCGCCGCTCGCCGGGAAAATCACCGCCCACGGCACGGTGGCCGGCTTGCCCCAGAGTTCGCCGTTGATGAAATTGGCGATCCGCCCGAGCAGCAGCCCGAGGGGAACCGTCGTGACCACGAGGTCGGCGATCTGCAGGAACGAGAGTTTCTGGTGCCGCGCGAAGAGCCACATGGCGAAGATGACCCCGGCAAAGCCGCCGTGGCTGGCCATGCCTCCCTTCCAGACCATGAAGAACGCCCAGGGCGGATTGAAGAGCTGGTCAGGATGATAGAGCAGGAAGTTTCCCAGCCGTCCGCCGACCATCACGCCGAGCACGAGATAGGTCATCAGCTCGAAGACCGCATCCGTGTTGAGCGGCGAGCGTCCGGCCCGGTGATAGCGCAGCAGGAGCCAGAAGCTCCCGACGAAGCCCGCGAGATACGCCAGGCCGTAATAGCGGATGCCGAAATTTTCCGTGAACTGGATCAGGAACGGGTTGAGGTCGTGCGTCCAGTAGGCCAGGACGGGAGAGGGAAAGGCGGGCATGGATGAGGGGGAGGAAGCGCCGGCCCGGTTCAGCTTTTCGAAGGAAAAGGCGGCGGGGTGGCGGACTCCCCGGTGCCGCGCCGGGACTTCGACTGCTTCTGCTGTTTCGCGCGGGCGAGCTCCCGCATGTCCACGGCGATGTCGTCCTTCTCGAAAATCTCGCGCCCGAGGATGTGCTCCATGATGTCCTCCATCGTGAGGACTCCCGTCGTCGAGCCGAACTCATCGACCACCACGAGCAGCTTCTGGTGGGCCTTGAGGCAGAGCTGCAGCGCGTTGGCGGCGGTGGCCGTCGCGGGAATGAAGTTCACCTCCTGCATGAGGGATTCGACCAGCGCCGCATCCTGGTCATTGGCCTTGGACTTGAGGAGGTCGCGCCGGCGGACGATGCCGGCGATATCGTCCAGATTCTTGCCGTAGACCGGCATGCGCCCGAAGGGCAGGTTGGGAAACTCCCGGAAAACCTCGCCGACCGTGGCGCTGCGGCGCAGGGCGGTCAGGACGGTGCGGGGCGTCATGATCTCGCTCACCCGCACGTCATCGAGCGACAGCGCATTGGCGATGATGCTCGACTCGCTCTTGGAGAGCGTGCCGTGGCGCGCCCCGCGCTCGGCCAGGAGGATGATCTCCTCGTCGGAGCGGTGGGCGTGCGCCGTCTCGCGCACGAACAGCCGGACGAAGGCGTTGCAGAGGAAGGTGACCGGAGTCAGCACCCGGCGGAGCCACCAGATCGGGTAGACCACGAACGGCTGGAGCAGCGGACGATAGACGACGCCGATGTTCTTGGGCAGCACCTCGGCGCCGACGAGCAGCAGCACGCCAAAGACGATCGTCACGCCCGCCAGCACCCGGCGATCGGGGAAAAGCTCCGCGCCGAGCGCGCCGATGACGACCGAGCCGAGGCCGTTGGCCATCGTGTTCAGCGTGAGGATGGCCGAGATCGTCTCGTCCAGCTCGTGCTTGATCATCTCCAGCCGCTGTCCGCGCCGCGGGTGCGACTTTTTCAGCGCCTCGATCTCGGCCGTGGTGGTGCTCAGCACCAGCGCCTCGAAGAGCGAGCAGATGAAGGCGATGCCCAGGGTCAGGACGATCGCCAGGAGGAGCCATTGCATGCCGCCAGTCTACGGAGCGGGCGGGCGTTGCGAATATAAACTGCATTTGGTCGGACACGTAGGGGCGTCCCTTGTGGACGCCCGGTTTGGAGTTGGCGGAGCGGAGGGCGTCCATAAGGAACGCCCCTACATGGAGTGCGCGGCATCGGTCAAAACAACCTTGCCGCGGTCGCGCGCGATCCGCGTAGTCATGCGCCCATGAGCGAACTCAAACGCACTCCCTTGCGCGACTTCCACGCCGCCCACGGCGCCCGGCTGGTGGACTTCGCGGGGTGGGAGATGCCCGTGCAGTACCGCAGCATCCTCGAGGAGCACAAGGCGGTCCGTCGGACGGCGGGGCTGTTCGACGTGAGCCACATGGGCGAAGTCGACGTGCAAGGACCGGACGCCGGCCGCTTCCTGAACCGGCTCGTGACGAACGACGTCGCCAAGCTCTATCCGGGCCGCGTGCTCTACTCGCCGATGTGCTACGACAATGGCGGAGTGGTGGACGACCTGCTCGTGTACATGCGCGCGCCGGAGGACTACTTCCTCTGCATCAACGCGGGCAACGTCGACAAGGACCTCGCCTGGATCCGCGAGCAGGCGGCTGGTTTCAACGTGACGATCACGGATCGATCCGCGGATTATGCGCTCCTGGCGGTGCAGGGTCCGCGGGCGGCCCAGATCGTCCAGTCGCTGACCGGGGCGAAGCTCGGACTGGTGAAATATTATCACTTCGTCGAGGGCACGGTCGCCGGCATCCACTGCATGATCAGCCGCACGGGCTATACCGGCGAGGATGGCTTCGAACTCTACCATGCGGCGGCCGATGCCGTCCCGCTGGCGGAGGCGCTTCTCGCGGCCGGCGCGACGCTCGGCCTGGAGCTGGCCGGCCTCGGCGCGCGCGACAGCCTGCGGCTGGAGGCGGGTTATCCGCTCTACGGCCACGAAATCACGCAGGACATCTCGCCGCTGACGGCCGGGCTCGGGTGGACGGTGAAACTGGACAAGGGCGCCGATTTCACCGGTCGCGCCGCACTGGCGGCCGAGAAGGAAAAAAGCGCGCCGCAGAAGGTGGTGTTTTTCCGCACCGGCGACCGCCGCATCGTCCGGGCCGAGACGCCGGTGCTCGGGACGGACGGCTCGGCCGTGGGCCGCGTGCTTTCCGGCACCCTGTCGCCCCTCCTCAACGAGGCGATCGGTTCGGCCCTCGTGGCGACGTCCGCCGCCGGCGGGCCGCTCGCAGTGGACATCCGCGGCACGAAAATCAATTTGCAACTGGTCAAGCCTCCCTTCGTCGAACTAAAAAAATCCCCATGAGCAACGTTCCCGCCGGCCTGCGTTACGCGAAATCCCACGAGTGGCTGAAGCTCGAGGGCGACGGCACCGCCATTGTCGGCATCAGCGACTACGCGCAGAGCTCGCTCGGCGACATCACCTACGTGCAGCTCCCGAAGGTCGGCGCCGTGCTCAAGGCGGGCGAGACCTTCGGCGTCGTGGAGTCGGTGAAGGCGGCATCGGATCTTTACGCCCCCGTGGCCGGGACGGTCGTGGCGACCAACGCCGCGCTCGAATCGAAGCCGGAGACCGTCAATGCCCAGCCCTACGAAGGCGGCTGGATGCTGAAGCTCAAGGTGGCGAACCCCGCCGACGCGGCCGGCCTGCTGGAAGCGGGAGCCTACGGCCAGCTGACGGGTTGAGCAGTCCTGCCCAAAGGCCATTCCGGTAGGGCGCGGACTCCGTCCGCGCCGGGAACAGGGAAAGAGTTCATTCGGAGCAGAGGCGTGGCATCGTTTTTGCCGAAACGTGGGTCGATCCGGCGCGGAGCGGAGTCCGCGCCCTACCGGGACGGCCTAAGCAATAAAAAAGGCGGGCCGAGGCCCGCCTTCGATTTGGATCCGGTCGCGCCGGATTTCGCTTACTTGCTCGCCTTCGCGGCCTTCTGGCGGGCGCCGTTGTTGAGGATGCGCTTCCGGAGGCGGAGGCTCTTCGGCGTGACCTCGACGAACTCGTCCGCGGCGATGTACTCGATCGCGCGCTCGAGCGACAGCTTCGTCGCGGGCGTGAGGCCGGCGGCGACGCCCTCGCCCTGGGAGCGGAAGTTGGTCAACTTCTTTTCGCGCACGGCATTGCAGGCGATGTCCTCGTTGCGGGGATTCTCGCCGACGATCATGCCTTCGTAGACCTGCTCGCCGGGGCTGACGAAGAGCTTGCCGCGCTCCTGGACCATCACGAGGGCGTAGGAGGTGGTCTCGCCCGCCTCGGTCGCGATCAGCGTCCCGGTGATGCGGGTCAGGACCTCGCCGGCATAGGGGCCGTATTCCTTGAACAAGTGGCTGATCACGCCGCGGCCGCTGGTGGCGTTGACGACGTCGATCTCCATGCCGATGAGGCCGCGGGTGGTGATGGTCGCCTCGATCATGGTCGAGTGCGGCAGCTTCTCCATGTTGGTCAGCTGGCCCTTGCGGTTGGCGAGATTCTGCATGATGGCGCCGACGCACTCGTCCGGCACCTCGATCCAGACCGTCTCGTAGGGCTCATGGCGGTGGCCGTCGACGACCTTCTCGATCACCGTCGGGCGCGAGACGAGCAGCTCGAAACCCTCGCGGCGCATCGTCTCGACCAGCACGGCGACCTGCATGGCGCCGCGGGCCTTGACGTTGAACACGCCGGCCTTGTCCGAATCCTCGATGTTGATGGAAACATTGGTCTTCAGCTCGCGCATGAGCCGCTCGCGCAGCTGGCGGGAGGTGACGAGCTTGCCTTCCTGGCCGACGAGCGGGCCGTCGTTGACGCAGAACTGCATCTCGAGGGTGGGCGGGTCGATCTGGGTGAAGGGCAGGGCGTGGGCGGCCTCGTCGGCCGTGAGCGTGTCGCCGATATCGACGTCCTCGAAGCCGGAGATGCCGACGATGTTGCCGGCGACGGCGGTGTCCGTCTCGCGCGTGCCGAGGCCGGTGAACTCGAAGACCTTGGTGATCTTGCCGCGGACGCGCTTGCCGTCGGCGTGGCGGACGACGAACACGTTGCTGCCGACGTTGGCGGTGCCGCCGAGGATCTTTCCGACGGCGATACGACCGACGTAATCGCTCCAGTCGATGTTGGAGACGAGCATGTGAAACGGCTCATCCGGCTTGGCGAACGGTGGCGGCACGTGGTCGAGGATCGTCTGGAAGAGCGGTGACATGTCCTTCTTCTCCTCGCCGAGGTGATACATCATGTAGCCGTCGCGGCCCGAGCCGTAGACGACCGGGGCGTCGAACTGCTCCTCGGTGGCGTTGAGCTCCATCAGGAGCTCGAGGACCTTGTCGTACATCTTGGCCGGCTCCGCGTTGTCGCGGTCGATCTTGTTGATGACGATCACGACCTTGAGCCCGTGGGCCAGGGCCTTGCGCAGCACGAAGCGCGTCTGCGCCTGCGGGCCGTCATAGGCGTCCACCACCAGGAGCACGCCGTCGACCATCCGGAGGGCGCGCTCGACCTCGCCGCCGAAGTCCGCGTGGCCGGGGGTGTCGACGATGTTGACGATCTTGTCCTTCCAGTGGACGGACGTGTTCTTCGCCTTGATCGTGATGCCCTTCTCCTTTTCGAGGTCCATGGAGTCCATGGCGCGCTCCTCGACGTGCTGGTTGGCGCGAAAGACCCCGCCTTCCTTGAGCAGCTTGTCGACGAGGGTGGTTTTCCCGTGGTCGACGTGGGCGATGATGGCGATGTTGCGGATGTTCTGGTTCATGGCGCTGGGCGCGGATGCAAGTTGGAAAAAGAGTCCCAAAGTGCGCCCGCCATTTTGGGAATGCAAGGAGGAAGGGCATCCGGTAGTGTCCTAATTTGGAATAACCGTTGAATGTGGCACGAGGTTTGGCAGTTGGGCAGCATGGACAAGGCAGCCCGGGCCAAGCTACTGCGCCAGCTTCATCCAGCGCCCCCGATTGAGCCGGTGGAAAAGAAACACCGCGAGCGCAGGCCCGACTACGTTAATCCCGGTTTGAACTGGCGCGGCAGGTACGGGATTCAGCTCGTTTTTCGGCTTAAACAATGGGTGACCAAGCCGGACCGGGTGAAACTAGCTGTCACGCCACAGACGCGCAGGGTTGCCCGCAAATCGCCACTAATGCGGATTGCCGAGCTATACCCGGTCAGGCTTCCGCGCCGCCATGATTGAGGCTCGAACGGCGGTGATAGGGTCAACGACCGGCGGGATTTTTGAAACGACAACGTACTGCGCCTCTCCCTTGTCGTCCTTGTAACTCCAAGCGTAAGCCTGCTTCACCTTTGAATGACCCTTAACGTCGTAAACATTCACGACGCCTTCCCAGACGGTTTCTCCCCGGAATATTTCCTTAACAGGCACCCGATCCACACGCTCCGCTGGAGCGTGATGCGCCTTCATCACGGCACCTAGCTCTGGGTCGTATTTCTCGCTCATCCCTCAATCATTTCGACTAGCTGCGCGACAGTCCACGGCGAAGTGACAACGCCCGCAGCCATGGCGGGAGTGCAACGGATGCTTTTGTGCATCTTCACGAGGTTGTAATAGCCATAGTGAAGCGCGACCGCCGCCTTGAAGTTCTCCAGCTTCTTGGAAAAGGCGTTGGTCAGTCGGGACAGGCGGCGGCAGTGCATCCGCAGGGTGTGATTCTGCTTCTCGACGTAGCTGGTAGAAATCAAGTCGGCGTCGGGCTCACCGCTGACGACCATCCGCTCCACCTTCACAACCTCAGGGGGAGAGTATCGGCGCATCTCGTCCAGTTGCGCGCTGGAAAAGGTCTTAACGATTGATCCGTAGTCCACATCGGTCCCGAAGGCGCGTTCAATGGCACCCTCGTAAACGCGGAGGGAATCGGTGGAGATTTGTACGCGATGCGTGAGACGGGCGGCGAGGTCTTCCATGAGTTCATCGGCCATCATTTGATTCCGCTCACCAACGGCGAAGGTCGGCACAAGTTTGGTTTCGGCGTCCAACGCAACCCACGTCCAAACGTCGCCCTTGTCGTCGCTGGCATTCGTGAGGTTGGCGGTCTTCTGCTTCATGCCCACGAAGCCCCATACCTCGTCGATTTCGATGACGCGGGCATTCAGGCCGCGGAACTTTTCGTCCATGATCTTCTTGCAGCCTTCGCCCATGCGGACGCCAAGGCGCATCACCGTATCACGGTGAATGCCAGTCATACGCTCAATGGCACGGATGCTGTTACCCTCGCAGAGCATGGAAACGGCAGCGGTTTTGCGGTCGGGGGAAAGTTTGTTGCTCATGTTTTATCTTGAACTTGATTATGGTATGACCATATTCAAGTGCATGGACAAGCGAAAAAGACATAGAAAAACACGGTGCGTTTTCCAACACGGAGGGGCTAGGCCGGGTGCCGGTCGCCCCGAGGGCAGAACCAAGGTCAAGGTCTGCGTGTCAATTGACGCACAGATTTTTACAAGAGCGTCTCGCGCCGCAAAGGAGTCCTTTTCCGGCTTGGTCGAAATGCTGCTCGACCACTACGCAACGAATCCAATTACATTCCGGAGGGTCCACCCATGATTATTAGCCTTAACCCCAATGTCCTTCGCTGGGCTAGAACTCGGGCCGGGCTGAAAGAGCATGAGCTTGCCGAGAAGCTCCATATCAAGCCGGACAATGTTACGAGATGGGAAATGACCGGTGAACTCAAACTCACCCAAGCCGAGAAACTGGCCGATAAGACTTATACCCCGTTGGGGCTGCTTTTTCTGAGCGAGCCGCCGGAGGAAAAATTACCCATTAGTGATTTCAGGACTGTGGGTGACGAACCGGTTGCGTCACCAAGCACCGAACTTTTGGACACGATCCAAATGATGCAGGCCCGCCAAGCGTGGATGCGGGAGTATCTAATTGGACAAGGCTTCTCGAGGCTGCCTTTCGTCGGTAGTGCGCGTCACGGACAGAGGCCGGAAGCGGTGGCGGCTAGCATGCGGGCCGCCCTCAAAATGACCGATGCTTGGGCCAAGCAGCATCCCGATTGGTCTTCGGCGCTGTTTGGGCTGCGCCACTTGATCGAAGACGCCGACATTTTGATTTTCATCAACGGAGTCGTTGGAAACAACACGCACCGGCCACTGAAGACCTCAGAGTTTCGAGGATTTGCGCTGTGCGATGATGTCGCTCCTCTCATTTTCATAAATAATGCGGACGCTAAATCCGCCCAAATGTTCACCATTGCTCATGAGTTAGCGCATATCTGGCTCGGGATTGATGGCGTATCCAACTTGCCTAAACTTCAAGCTCCGGAGCTTGAGATAGAACAATTTTGCAACGCCGTCGCCGCCGAGTTCCTTGTTCCTTCTGAAGAAATCAGCGCGGTGTGGAAGGTGGCCGAAGCCGAAGAGCACCCCTATGGTTATTTAGCTAGGGTCTTTAAGGTGAGTCCAATTGTTGCCGCTCGACGCGCGCAAGATTTGGGCTTCATCGACCGCGAAGAATTTTTCAATTTCCTGAACCATTATCAGGCTCAACAGCACAAGAAACCTTCCACCGGAGGAGATTTCTGGAAGACGAACAACGTAAGGATTGATCCAAGGTTTGGCGTGTCCGTCGTGCGCGCCGCCAAAGAGGGGCAATTGTTGTATACGGATGCTTACCGACTTACGGGCCTAAAATCGGAGTCTTTTAGCACCTACGCCAAGACTTTTGGCTACTGATTCACGATGCCTGCGACACCTCCAATTGTCTTGGACTCCAACGTCCTGATTCAGGCGCATCGGGGCCATTATGGTTTCGCTATCTGTCCCGGGTTTTGGGACTGGATTTTACACTACCAACCGCACGGACGCGTCATCAGCCTCGATGTGGTTAGGGATGAAATTAACGACGGGTCGAAACCGGACGACCTACTGACCGATTGGGCGAATAACAAAGCTCCCAAGGTGTTTTGGGCGCCCTCCAAGACCGCTCCGATTATCGCTGAGTATCAGAAGATAATCGAGTGGGTTCAAAAGGGGCCTCGGGGATACACCGCCGACGCGTTGAAAGTCTTCGCGGCGAAGGCTGACGGTTGGGTTCTGGCCTATGCCAAGGTGAATGGTTGCGTTGTCGCAACCCATGAGACGGAGGAGCCAAAGATAAATGGTCGAGTTAAGATTCCATGTGCTGGAAGGGCTTTCGGGATCACCTGTGTAAACCCATTCGACATGCTTAAGGCCTTCCCGGTGAAATTCGACTGGAAGCCACCCGCTTAGGGTTTCGTTCCAGATTCCAAATTAGGACACTACCGGGCATCCAAGCGCCTTTTGCCGAAGAGTGCGGGGGTGGGCGCTGAATTGACTCGCCGGGCCCGCCCCGGCAGCGTGGGCGCATGAAAAGCGGCGTGCCCCTCGTCTGCCTTTCGCTCGCCTTGGCGGGCTGTGCCAGTGCCCGGCTCGCCCCGCTGCCGCTTCGCACGGTTCTCGCCGATTATCGCTCCATCACTGCGGGCATGACCGAGGCGGAGGTCGTGGCTTTGCTCGGTTCGCCGGACCGGATCGACCGGGACGGCACCCGGCACTGGTGGGAAGACCGGCAGCCCGGGAGCATGATGGACCACTTTGCGGAACTCGATGTGAAGTTCGACGCCGACTCACGGGTTGTGACCACCAAAGTCCGGACGGGAACCGACTTCAATGCGGGCGCGGGTGACAGTGGCGCCGGACCGGCCAATCCGCACGAAGTGGTGGGCAATCTGTTTCGTCCGTAACGGGGACGGAGTTGAGACCGCGATCCGTCTCGCGCAGGGCCGCGGCGGTCGATCAACAGGAAAAACAGTTCGATTTCCGTGCCTCTGCGACTCTGCGCGAATCCTGCCCGCAGGATGTCAGGGCAGAAATTTCCGCTCCCTGAACCAATAGAGGCACTCTTCGACCCAGGGCGGGGCGTCTTTTTTCATGCCGAGGCCGTGCGACCCTTTTTCGTAGATGTGGAGCGAGAAGGGCACGCCTGCCTTGCGCAAGGCGGCGGCGAACATGAGGGAGTTTTCGACTGGCACGGTTTTGTCCTCGAACGTGGCCCAAATGAAGGCCGGGGGCGTCTGGGCGGTGACCTGGAGCTCGGCGGACATGTCCTTCAGCGCTTCGGGTGTCGGATTGGCGCCGAGCAACTGGTTGCGGGAGCCGGCGTGGGCGAACTCGCCCATCGTGATCACCGGATAGCAGAGCACGCCGAGATCGGGCCGGGAGCTTTCGCGTTCGATCGGGTCGGCGGCGTCGGCTTTGCCGGCGTCGAAATGGGTCATCAGCGTGGCCGCAAGATGGCCGCCGGCAGAGGAGCCGATGACGCCGATGCGGGCGGTGTCGAGTCCGTCGCGCCTGGCGAACGAGCGCACCATCCGAAGCGCGCGGGAGACATCCTGGAGCATGGCGGGATTGCGGTAGCCGGCTGAGCCGAGACGGTACTGGAGGACGTAGCAGGTGATGCCGCGGGCGGCGAAGGCCTCGGCGAAGGCGGCGCCTTCATGTGGCGCGAGATTGGCGTAGCCGCCGCCGGGCAGGACGAGCAGGGTGGCGCCGTTGCGTTTGGCCGGATCGGCCGGGTAGAAGGTGAGATTGGGTTTGTCCTGCGGACGGTCGCCGAGCGAGCCGGGCGTGCCCTGCGGCCAGAGCGGAATCACTTCGTGCGTGGAGACGGGAGCGGCGGCGGGAGTGTCGGCGGCGGACATGAGGGAAGTGAGGCCGATGGCGGCGCCCAGGGTGATCAGGAGGCGGAAGGAAAGCGACGGGTGGTGCATCGCCGAAAAACTAGAACGGGGTTGGGGCACGGAGCGAGTTCCGAAAACGATGAGGCACGGCTACGCGAAGAACCCCGGAATTTTGGCCACGAAAAGGCACGAGATGACACAAAAACGAACCGGGCACGTCTGAACCCAGAGATCCCGGGTGTCTTCCGACCCGGTTTCTTTCCGTGTCATCTCGTGCCTTTTTGTGGCCAAAATTCCGGGGCTTGGGACCAGCGACGCCGCTGAAAACAATAAGGCCCCGGAGCCTTGCGGCTCCGGGGCCAAATTTGGGGGTGGGTGTACGCCACGCACTCTTTCCCGATGGCACACTGTTGGGCGCGCTCGCTTTCGCGGGCCGTGTGCTCCCCGACGCCACTCTCCGCGGCATGCGGATGTTTCGGTCTCATGGCGGGACCGTTCCGGCCGTTTCCGGCTGGAATCTATCGAGTGAGGCCTCTTCGCCCGGTTCGGACGCCCCCTGCCGGGTGCGGCTCGCCGGACGTGGTGCGGACACGCCTGCAATTTCTAACACTTCGCGTCGGCACCCTTGCCACGGGGACGGCTCCGGCTTCTGGCCGGACGTTGGCCCCGCGTTACGGGTCTGACCTCTTAACTCTCAGGTTGCATTCGCTTTTGCAGTGGGGTGACGCGTTTTTCACGCCGCCCCGCTTGAGGAGGTTGACGGACTTTGCCAGGTCCGCTCACTCCCCGCCGTCGCGTTTCCCTTGCGCGCCCCGCTCGGTGAGAGCCGGGCCTTTTGGCGGGGTGGGCCCGCCGGGAAACGTGACTGCGTTCTGGTCTGCACAGTAGCAACCATAACCCTCTGGGTAACTGTGTCGGTGCGCGGGTCGAAACGCCCCGCGGACCTGACTCGGCTCATGCGCGGTTTCTGTTTCGCGCCTCGCCGCTCAGCTCCTGATTCGTGTGTGAACTGACCGGACACGACTCCGGCCAGAGGAGCTGGTGATATCTGC
Organism: Opitutaceae bacterium; assembly: GCA_035549635.1. Taxonomy (GTDB): domain Bacteria; phylum Verrucomicrobiota; class Verrucomicrobiia; order Opitutales; family Opitutaceae; genus CAIUWA01. The sequence goes on along the minus strand of DASZQN010000088.1, from coordinate 28,985 downwards.
CTGCCGCGTTCCGCTTGCGCGGAATCGGAGGGGAGGGCGGCACCAGCTGCCACCCACCTTTCCCCGGTCGCCCGGGATTATCCACAGCCGCGTTTTCGGCGGGGTTTTCAGGCCGCCGCACTACGACTGTTCTATCAAGGAACGGGACCGAGCGTGCGCGTCCGGCGCCGGAATTGAAGCCTTTGTTCCTCACAACTTTTTCACCGTGGAAACTGTGAGTAACTTGGGAGCAATCCGGCTCACCGGTTATTCACCGCGTTGCGCTGCGCGCAACGCGGAGGCTTGGGGCGGGAGGCCTGAGGCTTGAGGCGAAGGCCGGTTCGATCTCCGCGGCTCTGCGCCTCTGCGCGAACCTGCTCAACTTCGGGATTGGAAATCGGCCGCCGGCTGTCGGATGGTGACGCTGTGCCGATGTCTCCGCGCGAACTGCCGATTTATGAACTCGAGCCCGCCGTCGTGGCGGCGCTCCGGGCGTTCGGGCGGCTGATCGTGCAGGCGCCGACGGGGTCGGGCAAGTCGACCCAGATCCCGCAGATGCTGCTGCGGCACGGTCTGCTCGGGGAAAAGGGCCAGATCGTCGTCCTGCAGCCCCGCCGGCTCGCGACGCGGATGCTGGCGAAGCGTGTGGCCGAGGAAATGGACACGCCCCTGGGCGACGTGGTCGGTTACCAGATCCGGCTGGAGTCGCGCGTCAGCGAACGGACGCGGATTCGCTTCGTCACGGAGGGAATCCTCCTGCGGCAGATGTCGTTCGACGCGGCGCTGCGCGGCGTGAGCACGATCGTGTTCGACGAATTCCACGAGCGGCACCTGTACGGCGACATCTCCCTGGCGCGGGCGCTGCAGATCCAGCGGACGGTCCGGCCGGACCTGCGGCTGATCGTGATGTCGGCGACGCTCGACGCGGGTGCGCTGAAAAACTACCTCGCGCCCTGCGAAACGCTCGTCTCGCAGGGCCGGAGTTTCCCGGTGGGCATCGAGTACCTGGCGAAGGCGGTGAATTTCGAGCAGGAGCTGGTCTGGGACGTCGCGGCCCGCGAGTGCGAGCGGATCGCGGACCGGATCCAGGGAGACGTGCTCGTCTTCATGCCCGGCGCCTACGAGATCGGCCGCACGGTGCAGGCGATCCAGGGCGTCCGCGCGCTGCGCGACTTCGTGACCTTTCCGCTGCACGGCGAACTGCCGCCCGACCAGCAGGACCGCGCGGTGGCGCGCTACGACGCGCGCAAGATCATCGTCGCGACCAACGTGGCGGAAACCTCGCTGACGATCGACGGCGTGACCGCGGTGGTGGACAGCGGCCTGGCCCGGATCGCGCGGTTCGATCCGCACCGCGGCATCAACACGCTGCTGATCGAAAAGATCTCGGCCGCCAGCGCCGACCAGCGCGCCGGCCGGGCCGGCCGCACCGCACCCGGCGTGTGCGTGCGGCTCTGGACCGAGCGGGAGCACGCCCAGCGTCCGGCGCAGGAGCTGCCGGAGGTGAAGCGGCTCGACCTGTCGGAGGTCGTCCTGACGCTGAAGGCGAGCGGCATCGACGACGTCGCCGGATTTTCCTGGCTGGAAAAACCGGAGGCGCGGGCGCTGGAGCGCGCGGAGACGCTGCTGGCGGACCTGGGAGCGCTGGAGGCGGGCGGGGCGCCGAACGCGAAGCACCGTCCGATCACCGAAATCGGCCGCCGGATGCTCCGGTTCCCCGTGCATCCGCGCTACGCGCGGATGTTCCTGGCGGCGCAGGAGCGCGGCTGCGTGCGTCCGGTCGCGCTGATGGCGGCGCTGACCCAGGGACGGAATTTCCTGCTGCGCGGCGTGCCGCGGGCGGTGGAGGACGCGCGCGAGGACCTGTTCGGCGAGGAACACGAGAGCGATTTCTTCCTGCTGATGCGGGCCTGGCGCCATGCGGACCAGGCGAACTATGCGCTGGAGGCCTGCCGCCGGCTGGGCATCCACGCGCAGGGCGCCCGGCAGGTCGGGCCGCTCTTCCGGCAGTTCCTCGAGATCGCGGCAGCGGAGGGACTCGACATTGCCGAGCGGCGGGTGGACGGCGCGGAGGTGCGCAAGTGCGTCCTGGCCGGTTTTTCGGACCAGCTCGCGCACCGGCTCGACTCCGGCACGCTGCGCTGCGAGCTCGTCCACCAGCGCAAGGGCGTGCTCGCGCGGGAGAGCGCGATCCAGAAGGCGCCGCTGCTCGTGGCGGCGGAGATCAGCGAGGTCGAGGGCCGGGGTGGCGAGGTGAACGTCCTGCTGTCCCTGACGACCGCGATCGAGGAAGCCTGGCTGAAGGAAATTTTTCCGCAGGATTATCGCGAGACACGGGGCGTCGCCTACGACGAGTCCATCAAGCGGGTCGTGTCCCGCCGCGAGCGGCGTTTCCGCGACCTGGTGCTCGAGTCGAAATCCAGCAGCGACGAGGCGCCGCTCAACGAGGCCGCCGCGCTGCTGACGAAGGAAGTGATCGCCGGCCGCCTGAAGCTCGAGGCCTGGGACGAGGCGGTGGAGCAGTGGATCGTCCGCGTGAACCGCCTCGCCGAGTGGTTCCCCGAACTCGAGGTGAATCCGATCACCGCCGCGGACCGCGCCACGCTCATCGAGCAGGTCTGCTACGGCGAACTCGGTTATCGCGACATCAAGGACAAGCCGGTGATGCCGGTACTCCGGGACTGGCTCACCGCCGAACAACTCGCGGTGCTGGACAATTATCTGCCGGTGCAGCTCACGATGGCCAACGGCCGGCGCTCGCGGATCACCTACGCGCCCGAAGGCCCGCCGGTGCTGAGCGCGCGCATTCAGGAACTCTACGGCGTCGACGGGAAATTCACCCTCGGGCACGGCCGCGTGCCGGTGAAGATCGAGGTGCTGGCGCCGAACCAGCGCCCCATCCAGGTCACGGACGACCTGACGAACTTCTGGCGCGAGCAATACCCGAAGGTGAAGGTGGAGCTTTCCCGCCGCTATCCGCGCCACGAGTGGCGGTAAGCTTTACGGACTTCTGCCCTGGGGATGGCGCGGCAGGTTGTCTGAAGCACATGTGCCGGACAACACACCCCGTCGCTTCGCGCCACCCCTCTTGTAGAGGGGAGCCCGAGCGATCATCTCCCCTCTAGAAGGAGGGGTGTCCGCAGGGCGGGGTGTGTCGCTCCCGTCCCTTCTGTCGCCTCATTTGGCGGCTTTCACCTGCTTCAGCAGCCAGGCATGCTCCACATCGGTGAGCGCCGGCACGCGCGCGTGGCCCATTTCCTTGTAGATCGTGAGCTCCTTGGGCGCGGTCAGGACGTTGTACATCGAGAAGGTCGTGGTGGGCGGGCAAGTCTCGTCGTTGTAGCCCCAGGCGTAGTGGCCCGGGACCTTGATGCGGCGCGCAAAGTTGACCGAATCGAAATACGCGGTGGTGGCGATCTTGGCGGTCCGCTGCTGGTCGGTGTCGGCGGGATCGTTGAACTTGAGCGCCGGCCAGCCCGCGGGGCGTCCGTGCGCGTAGCCGGACTCGTCGCAGTAGGCGGGGTAGGCGATCTCGGCCAGGGTCACGCGCGGATCGAGGCCTGCTGCCGCGAGCGAGAGATAGCCGCCCTGGCTGCCGCCGTAGGCGACCAGGTTGCGGTGGTCCCATTTCGGCTGTGTGACGAGAAAGTCGTTCGCCCGGAGGCAGCCGAGGATCACCCGGCGGAAGTAATAGCTGTTCGGATCCTGCAGACCGACGCTCGGATAATTTCCCGGAACGGCGCCGGGAGCGGCGGGATCGGGCAGCGGCCGCATCGGGACCTCATGGATGCCGACATAGAGCACGATGAAGCCGAGATCGGCCCAGCCCCAGATGTCCCGGTCCGGCCCGCGCACGCCCGCACCGGGCGGGGACATCATGGCGGGAAACGGACCTTCGCCGCGGGGAACGTACAGGATGCCGTAAAACCGGCTGGTCGCGGCCGGCGGCGTGCCGACGTTCTGCAGGTCCACCGCGAACGCCTCGTGCTTGTCGGTGGTCTCCGCCGGCATCGGGGTCAGCTTCGTATCGATCGGAAGTGCGGAGAGGTCGGCCTTGGCCTTGGCCCAAAAGACGTCGAAGTCCGCCGGCTCGGTCTGCGTGGGCTTGATTTTTTCCCGCGCGAACGCCGCCGTGGCCAGGCCCCGGCCGCCGCCGGTGGCGGTCACGACGCAGCGCAGAAAGCCGGGCTCCTGCAGCGTCCCGCCGTCGAGCACGAGCTGGCCGCTTTCCGGCATCACCGCGGTCTTCGCCTCGGCCGGCATCATTTCCGGGCCGATGGTGTAGCTGAGATTTGTGCCGGCCGGCGCGACCACGGTGAACTTCACGGCTTCGCCCAGCGGGTAGTTCCAGTCGTCGTGATCGGCCGTGACCTTGATCGGCGGACCCGACGGGCCGCGGGCGCGGGCCGGGGTGGCAGCCGGCGGCGCAGGGGGCGTGGATGCGGGCTGCGCCAAAGCCTGCGAGCAAATGAATGCTGCGAACAGCCAAGGTATGAACCGGAATTTCATGGGTGATCCTCGTATTCCCGCAGTTCCCTGATCCTGTACGGGATTTCCATTAGCCGACCATCCGGGCATCCGCCCCGGTCAGCGTCCGCTGCGGGCCTTCGCCTTCTTCCCGCCCTTCGGGAGGATGTTCAGGTAAGTCTTGTTGAGCATCTGGCTCTCGTAGAGTTCGAGCAGGCGGACGCCCTCGCGCGGCTTCACCATGTCCTTGCGCGTGGCGTGGTCGATCTGGGCCTTCATGCGGCGGCAGAGCTCCTCCTGCTGGTACTGCACGCCCTCGATGACGTCCGCGATGCGGCTGCCGGCGAGCGCCTCCTCGACGTAGAAGCCGTTCGGCTCGTCGTCCTCGAGGAAGACATGGACCTCGTTCACGCGGCCGAAGAGATTGTGCAGGTCACCCATGATGTCCTGGTAGGCGCCGGTCAGGTAGATGCCGAGGTAGTACGGCTGGTGGTTCAGCGGATGCAGCGTGATGTAGTCCTTCACGTCCTGCAGGTCGATGAAGCGGTCGATCTTGCCGTCGGAGTCGCAGGTGATGTCGACGAGGATGGCGTTGACGCTGGGCTTTTCCTTCAGCCGGTGGAGCGGGGTGATGGGGAAGAGCTGGTCCAGCCCCCAGTGGTCGAGGAGCGACTGGAAGACCGAGAAGTTGCAGACGTACTGGTCGGCGAGGAGCTTCGAGAGGTCGTGCAGCTCCTCGGGCTGGTAGCCGGCCTTCTGGTTCTCCCGCGCGATCTGCTCGCAGATCTGCCAGAAGATCGACTCGGCGGCGGCGCGGTTCTCGAGGTCGAGGTAGCCGAGGTTGAAGAGCGAGAACGCCTCCTCCTTCTTCTGCAGCGCGTCGTGGAAGCGCTCGAGCCGGCCGAGCTTCGTCTTGTTCTTCAGCATGACCTCGAGGTCGGTGACGACCTTGTGCTTCTCCTCCGGCTGGTGCTGGTGGCCGAGCGACTCGCGCTTGTTGATGCGCTCGAAGACCTCGACGACGAGGAGCGAATGCGGGGCGACGACCGCGCGGCCGGACTCGGTCACGATGTCGGGCTCCGGCACGCCGGAGTCGCGGCAGATCTCGCGGATGTTGAAGATCACGTCGCGGACGTACTCCTCCATCGAGTAGTTCATCGAGCTCTCGAAGTTCGTGCGCGAGCCGTCGTAGTCGATGCCGAGCCCGCCGCCGACGTCGAGGTAGCCCATCGGGAAGCCCATCTTCGCCAGCTGGCAGTAGAAGCGGGTGGCCTCGATGACGGCGTTCTTGATCGTGATGATGTTCGGCACCTGCGAGCCGATGTGGAAATGGACCAGCCGCAGGGCGGACTGGAGCTTGGCGGCGCGGAGCTTCTCGATCGCGAAGAGGATCTCCGCGGTGTTGAGGCCGAACTTCGCGTTCTCGCCGGTGGACGTGGCCCACTTGCCCTCGCCGCGGGTCTGGAGCTTGGCGCGGAATCCGATCATCGGCTTCACCGCCGTCTCCTGCGAGATGCGGATGATGTCGTCGATCTCCGACAGCTGCTCGACGACCAGGATGATCTTCTTGCCGAGCTTCCGCCCGAGCAGCGCGAGCCGGATGTAGTCGTGGTCCTTGTAGCCGTTGCAGATGATGAGGCGCTGGGGGCCCTCGTTCATCGCGAGCGCGATCATCAGCTCGGGCTTGGAGCCGGCCTCGAGGCCGTAGTGGTAGTCCTTGCCGGCGGCGACGATCTCGTCGACGACCTCGCGGAGCTGGTTGACCTTGATCGGGAAGACGCCGCGGTACTCGCCCTTGTAGCCCTCCTGCTTGATCGCCTGGCGGAAGAGCTCGTTGAGCTGGACGACGCGGTGGCGCAGCAGATCCTGGAACCGGATGACCATCGGGGCCTGCAGGCCCATGCCGAGCGCCTCGTGGACGACGTCGAGCACGCGGATGCTGCGTTCGTCGGCCAAGGGGTGGACGTTGACGAAGCCGCCCGCGTCGACGGAGTAGTGCCCCGCGCCCCAGCGCTTAAAACCGTAATGTTCCTCCGACTTGGCGGCCGACCAGATGGATGCGGATTTGCTTTTCAACGCGAGGGCGGGACCGGGGAGTTATGGCTTGCTTTTGCGAGCGCGGATTCAGTTAAGTGCATGTTTTCTTTTTTCAAAACCCTCAACACGCAATGACGAAAATGTCCCTGTTCCTCGCCCAGCAGGTCGCGGCCGGCGCGCCCGCCGGCGCCAGCGGCCTCCTTTCGCTCCTGCCGATGGCGCTGATCATGCTGGCGATGTACTTCATCCTGATCGCCCCCCAGCGGAAGCAGAAGAAGGAACAGGACAGGATGATCGCCGCGATCGCCTCGGGCGACGAAGTCGTGACCAGCAGCGGGATCTTCGGCACGATCACCAACATCAAGGACGACCGCTTCGTCCTGCGCATCGCCGACAACACCAAGATCGAGATCGGCAAGGCCTTCATCACGGCCGTCGTCAAGAAGAGCGAATAAGCCCCGGCTCCGCGCCACCCCTGGCGCCGCCAATCCGCGGCGCCCGCGCTCCCGGCACCCTTTAAAACCCAAACGAACCATGCTCAGACGCAACCTCTGGAAAATCCTCCTCTCCCTCGCCATCGCGGCCTGGGCGTGCTCGGAGCTTTTTCCGCTCAAGAACATCGACTTCGCGACCTACGCCCGCTCCCACGCGACGGCGAAGACCGCCGAGTTCGGCAAGCTCCTCGATGAGGCCGCCGCGCGCCGCAAGGCCGACCCGTCCCTCAGCGACTTTGTCGCCCTCAAGCAGATCGCCCGGGAGCGCACGCCGAAGATCGACCTCTCGCAGTACTTCCCCGACATCGGCCTGGAATCGACGCTCAAGAACGTGGAGAAGCGCAACGACATCCTGATGACCGAGCTCTACCAGCGCTCCCGCGCCGGCCTGCAGCTCGGCCTCGACCTGAACGGCGGCGTCTCCGCCACGCTCGAGGTCGACCCGAAGGCCGCCGCGAAATATTCCGACGACGTCCGCCAGGAGAAGCTGACCAAGGCCATCGACATCATCCACGAGCGCATCAACCGCACCTCGCTGGCCGAGCCGATCATCCGCCCGGTCGGCAACAACCGGATCGAGGTCCAGCTTCCCGGGCTCGACCCCAAGACGAATCCCGAGGTGCTGGAGGACATCAAGAAGCCGGCCCGCCTCGACTTCCGCCAGGTCCATCCGTCCCTCACGCCGCAGACGTCGCCGAACGGGGAGGTCCCGCCGGGCTACGAGCTCCTCTCGGTCGACAGCGACACCAGCAGCGGGGAGACCGTCACCGAGGAATACTTCGTCAAGCGGATCCCGGAGATGAGCGGCGACAGCCTGTCCGACGCGCGCGCCGCGGCCGACATGTACGGCAAGTACGAGATCCACATGAATTTCACCAAGGAGGGCCGCAAGAAGTTCGCCGAGGCCACCCGCAAGATCGCCGAGGACGCCAAGGCCGCCGGCACCGTGGGGCGCATGGCCATCGTGCTCGACGGCAAGTTGTACGAGGCGCCGACAGTGCACGACGAGATCGACAGCGATGCGGCGCAGATCACCGGCAGCTTCACCGACCGCGAGGCGATCAACATCGCCAACATCCTGAACAACCCGCTCGACCTGCCGCTGACCGTGCAGGACCTGAAGGTCGTCGGCCCCTCCCTCGCGCAGGACGCGATCGACAGCGGCGAGCGCGCCGCGGTCATCGGCACGGTCCTCGTCGCGGCGTTCATGATCACCTTCTACACGACCGGCGGACTCGTCGCGGTCGTCACCCTCGCGGTGAACGTCCTCATCATCCTCGGCTTCATGGCCAACTTCCATGCGACCATGACGCTGCCCGGCCTCGCCGGCATCGTGCTGACCATCGGCATGGCGGTCGACGCGAACATCCTGATCTTCGAGCGCATGCGCGAGGAGCTGGCGGCGGGCAAGTCGCTCGGGACCGCGAACGAGAGCGGCTACAGGAAGGCCCTCACCACCATCCTCGACGCGCACATCGTGCAGCTCATCATCTGCGCCATCATGATCGGATTCGGCGCCGGCCCGATCAAGCTGTTCGGCGAGACGCTCGCCATCGGCGTGCTCTCCACGCTCTTCTCGGTGCTGATCACGGCCCACCTCGTGATGGAGCTGCTGATCGAGTCCGGCGTGCTGAAGCACTTCACGATGCGCCACCTGCTGAAGAGCATCCACGTGGATTTCGTGAGGTACGGGAAGCCCGCCGCCATCGGTTCGGTGCTGCTCGTGCTCATCGGTCTCGGCTGCGTCGCTGTCCAGGGCAGCCGGATCTACGGCATCGATTTCTCCGGCGGCGACGTCGTCAATATCCAGTTCAAGCAGCGCCTCGACGTGAACAAGGTCCGCCAGGTCGCCCAGGCGGCGAAGATCGGCGAGGTCAACCCGACCTACGTCAACGCCATCGGCGGCGGCAAGGAGACGCTCGAGATCGAGACCCCCGAGGGCCGTTCCGACGACCTGTTCGCCGCGCTGCAGCAGGCGTTCCCGCAGGCCGGGCTGGAGAACATCGGCAAGAGCCACATCGGCGCGTCGATCGGCAAGGAGATCGAGTTCAACGCGGTCAAGGCCATCGCCATCTCGATGCTGACGATCCTCGCCTACATCGCCTTCCGCTTCGAATTCGGCTTCGGCGTCGGCGCCATGGCCTCGACGCTGCACGACATCCTGATGACCATCGGCATCTTCGTCCTCTGCGGGCGCAAGTTCTCCGCGCCGATGGTCGCGGCCATCCTCTGCATCGCCGGCTATTCCATCAACGAGACGGTCGTCGTGTTCGACCGCATCCGCGAGGAGCTGAAGCTCAATCCCACCGGCTCGCTGCGCGACATCGTCAACAGCGCCATCAACAAGGTCTTCGCCCGCACGATCATGACGTCGACCACGACGTTCCTGGCCGCGCTTTCGCTCTTCGTCTTCGGCAGCGGCACGCTGCGCGACATCTCGTTCACCTTCCTCGTCGGCATCGTCACCAGCACCTTCTCCGCGATCTTCATCGCGGCGCAGATCTTCTACTGGTGGCACAAGGGCGACCGGAAGCACGTCGAGGCGCACGCGGACGTGGCACCGAAGTACGAGTGGCAGGGTTCCAGCAAGGCCTCGCATTGAACCGTCGTCCACGCCGCCACCATGCGCTGGACGCACACGCCGCTCCCGGCCGAGGAGGTCGGGGCGTTGAGCCGACGCGCCGGGGTCAGCCCGGTCCTGGCCGAGCTGCTGCTGCGCGCGGGCCTCGCTGACGGCGAGGCCGCCGTCCGCTTCCTCCAGCCCGCGCTGGCGGAGCTGGCCGATCCTTTCCTGCTCGCGAACCTCGAGGCGGGTGCGAGCCGCCTGCGCGAAGCCATCGCGCGCCGCGAGGACATCGTGGTCCTGGGCGACTACGACGTCGATGGCGTCAGCAGCACCGCGCTGCTGGTCGGCATCCTGCGGCGCTTCGGCGCGAATCCGCGTTTCATCGTCCCGCGCCGGGCGGCGGACGGCTACGGGCTGTCGCGCAGCGCCATCGACCGGGCGCTGGAGCAGGGGAAGCCCGCGCTCTTCATCGCCCTCGACTGCGGCACGAACTCCCATGAGGAGGCCGCCTATCTCCGTTCGCAGGGCGTCGACGTGATGGTCATCGACCATCACCGCTCGAAGGAGCCCTCGCTCGGCCAGGGGCTGCTGATCAACCCGCACGTCCACGCCGCTCCCGGCGACGAGGCCTGGCGGAATCTCTGCACCGTCGGACTCGTGTTCAAGCTCGTCCACGGTTTGCTCAAGCAGCTGCGCGCGGCCAACGACCCGGTCGCGCTCGGCCTCAAGCTGCGCGACGACCTCGATCTCGTCGCCCTCGGCACCGTGGCCGACCTCGTGCCCCTGCGCGGGGAGAACCGCATCCTCGCGCGTCACGGCCTGCGGATCCTGCAGGAGACGCGGCGGCCCGGGTTGCGCGCGCTGATGGAGATTTCCGGGGTCAGGGCCGGCCAGGAAATCATGCCGGTGGACATCTCCTATCGACTCAGTCCGCGCATCAACGCCTCCGGCCGGCTCGCCGACGCGGCGCTTTCGGTCGAGCTGCTGCTGAGCGACGACGCGGCCTTCTGCGCGGAGACCGCGCGGCAGCTCGACACCTTCAACCGCGAGCGGCAGGACATCGAGCGGCTCATCACCCTCGAGGCCGAGCAGATCATCGAGAGCCAGTTCGCGAATGCGCCGGGAGTCGTGCTCTACGGCGACAGCTGGCATCCGGGCGTCGTGGGCATCGTCGCCGGCCGCGTCTCCCGGAAATACAACCGGCCCTGCGTCGTGCTCGGCAACGAGGGCGAGCTGGCGAAGGGCTCCGGGCGCAGCATCGACGGCATCAACCTGGTCGAGGTGCTGGGCACCTGCAGCGAGCACCTGTCGAGCTGGGGCGGTCATCCGATGGCGGTCGGCATCTCGCTGACGAAGGCCAAGCTCGAGGAGTTCCGCGCACAGTTCGCCGGCGCGGTGCGCGCCCACGCCGGCGGCGACATCGCCGAGGCGCGGCTCGACATCTCGGCGTGGCTCGCGCCCGAGCAGATCCGCGAGAGTTTCCTCGACGAGGTCGATACGCTGCATCCCTTTGGCCAGGGCAACCCCGAGCCGGTCTTCGGGCTGCGGCGTATCGTGCTGCGGCACACGCCGGACGTCTTCAAGGGCCAGCACTTCCGGTTCAGCTTCGAGGACAACCAGGGCCGGCGCCTCTACGGCGTGGCGTGGAAAATGGCCCAGCGCCTCCCGCCGCGCGGCGTGCCCATCGACCTGGCGTTCGAGCTGAAGTGGAACTATTTCAACGACCGGAAGCTGCTCCAGCTCGGCCTGATCGACTGGCGCCTGTCCGAGGACTGAACCTCCCGCGGCCGCCCTACTTCGCGCTTGCGCTCCGGCTCCAATCCTTGCTTCTTCTCACTTTCTTCCACGCACCCGTAGCTCAATTGGATAGAGCATCTGACTACGGATCAGAAGGTTTGGGGTTCGACTCCCTACGGGTGCGCCAATTTCTCCGTCGGCCTGGCTTCCAGGCGACAAAAAGGGCGTCCCGCGGGACGCCCTTTGCCGTAATTGAGGGTGGGGAAAGGAGATTAGACCGCCTTGGGCAGCTCGACGTCCATCTCGACGCGATGGAGGTCGTGGCGGTGGGCGCGGCGCAACTGGGCGCGGCGGCTGAGCATGCGGTCGAGCTTGTCGACGAGGAGGGCGACGGCCTTGTGGCACTCGTCGGCCTCGACGACCGCGTTCATGTCGGGGCCCTGGATGACGACGTGTCCCTTCGCCTTGAAGCGGGTGGCGACGGCTTCCTTCGGGTCGCATTCCAGCTCGAAGCGGAGGCGCACGATCTTCTCCTCATGGCGGAACAATCGCTCGGCCTTCTCGCGCACGAAGGTCTTGAGGGAGGGCGTCAGGTCGAGATGGATGCCGGAGACAATCAATTCGTGATGGTTATTTTGTCTGTTCATGATGCGCCGTATTGTTTGGTTGGAACCGGGACCGGCAGGATGCCGGCCCGGACGAAAATGCCGCCTTTCCTTTTTGAGCCTTCGCTGCGCGAAGCGCTCCCCTGTCTTCCGCCCTTCACCCGGGCGGCCGGATCTTCCGGTGTGGGAAAGCCGTTCATCGGACTGCGCGAAACCTGGATTCGAAACTCCTGCTTGGCAAACCATCTCGACCGAATCGCGCCATGAAAGTTTCTGAGCTTATGCCGCGCCATGCGCGCAAATTTTTTTCGTCGGCCGGCGACGCGCGCGATTCCGTGGACGGAACGCCATGACGGCCGGAGAAATTCCTCCGGAGGACTTCATGGCGCGATCGGCGCGGGCCTGCGCCTGGCCGCGGCGGCTGCGGCAGGGGCCCGTGCGCCTGATCGCATTGGAGGAATTGCGCGCCTGGATTGTCCATGAGGACGAACGACTGCTGGTGATCGCCAAGCCCGGGGACGTGCCCTGCCATCCGTCGAAAGCCGGGCCGTGGTCCAGCCTCGTCGGGGCGGCGCGGGAGTACACCGGGTTGCCGGTGATGCATCTCGTGTTCCGCCTGGATCGTGAGACCAGCGGCGTTGTGGTGCTGGCCAAGGACAGCGAGATGGCCGGGCGCCTCCAGACCGCGATGCAGCGGCGGCGGGTGGGGAAGGCGTATCTCGCGATCCTCACGGGAGAACTGTCGGCACCCACGACAGTGGACCAGCCGCTCGGGGATGACACGGCCAGCCCGGTCTTCATCAAGTCGGCGGTCGTGGCCGATGGACAGCCGGCCGTCACCCATTTCACGCCGGTGACCTCCGCCGGGGGCTTCACGCTGGTGCGGGTCGTGACCGACACCGGTCGCAAGCATCAGATCCGGGCGCATGCCCAGTGGCTTGGGCATTCGCTGGTGGGCGACAAGATCTATGGGCCGGACGCCCGCCTTTACCTCGACTTCATCGACAGCGGCTGGACCGACGCCCTGGCCGCGAAGCTCCTCCTGCCGCGCCAGGCGCTGCACTGCGCCGAGATCGATTTGCGGTCGGCGGGGCTGGACCGCGTCTTCACGGCGCCGCTGCCGGAAGATTTGGAAACCTTCTGCCGGAAAACCGGTTTGCGGTAAGGCCGCGTCGCAGGCCACCTCGTCGAGGTGGCCGGCCAGATCATCGCCCTGGCCTACAGCGACAGTCCGGCGACCGCCGTCTCGATCGCGGCGCGGTGGGCGGCGATGCGCTGGGGCAGCGGTAGCGACGAGGGCGTCTCGAGCGTGTAGCCGAGCGTGGTGTGGTGGGCGTGGAGGTAGATCGCCTCGGGCCAGGTCTCGCGGGTGAGTGGATCGCCCACGGGACGGATGATCCCGCCGTGCGCCTCCCGGCCGTCGATCACGGGGCTGTGGTCGATCGGACAGACCTTCGCGACGGCCGCGATCATGGCGTCGGCCAGGCTCGGGCGTCCCTTCGGGTTGAGCTCGTAGAGGTAATAGCCCGTCGATTCCCAGTCCTCGTGGACGCACAGGGTCAGGTCGAAGTTGGGCTGCCGCCGGAGCCACGCCGCGTGGGCCTGGATCTCCAGCGAGCGGAGGTGCTTGTAATCGCGGTTGAGATCGATCCCGGAGGCGTTCTCGCGCACGCCGCGCGCGAGCCCGGCGGGATTCAGCAGCGGACAGATGAACCACGTCGCGCGATCGTCGAACACGCCGGCCCGGATCAGTTCGAACAGCGCCTCGGGCGGCGCCGGCTCGTCCCCGTGCATGCCGGCGGAAAGATAGAGCCGCGGACGCGGCCCTGGCGTGCGGCGGGTGAGCGCGAAGAGCGGGCAGCCTTCGATCTCGCCGAACGGCTCCATCCGAAAGCCCCGGGCGCGCCCGGCGTCCGCCAGGCGCGCGGCCAGCGCGACAACCGTTTCGATGGAGGAGTTTTTGACAGCGGCCATGGAATGGGCGGGAATGATTCCTCGCTCGCCCGGAGTCCATCCTGGCCATTCCGTCCCGCCTGTCCCCTCAAATCTCACCATGGCCCAAGTCCGCGTCCGTTTCGCTCCCAGCCCGACCGGGTTTTTCCACATCGGCAGCGCCCGCACCGCGCTGTTCAACTGGCTCTACGCGCGGCACACCGGCGGGGTGTTCGTCCTGCGCATCGAGGACACGGACAAGGAGCGCAACAGCGAGCAGTTCCTCAACGTCATCTACGACAGCCTTAGCTGGCTCGGGCTGAACTGGGACGAGGGCCCGCGCGTCGGCGGGCAGTTCGGACCCTACCGGCAGAGCGAGCGGGCGGACGTCTACCGCGAGTATCTCGCCAGGCTGGCGGCGGCAGGCCGGACCTACGAGAAGGACGGGGCGACCTATTTCAAGCTGCTGGGGGAGCGCGCCGAGGTCTACGACGAGCACCGCAAGAAGACGGTGACCAAGGTCAGGAACGCGCCGGCGGTGATCGACGACCGCATCCGCGGCCGCGTGGAGCGCACGGAGGACGAGGATTTCGTGATCGTGCGCTCGGACGGCAACCCGGTGTTCCACTTCGTGAACGTCGTCGACGACATCACGATGGCGATCACCCACGTGATCCGCGGCGAGGACCACCTCTCGAACACGAGCAAGCACGTGGAGCTGTTCAAGGCCTTCGGCGCCCCGGTGCCGGCCTACGCCCACATTCCCCTCATCCTGAAGCAGAACGGCCCGGGCAAGATGTCGAAGCGAGACCAGGGCGCGCTGATCGAGGAGTACCAGCGCCGCGGTTTCCTGCCGGAGGCGCTGGTGAACTTCCTGTCGCTGCTGGGCTGGAACCCCGGCGACGACCGCGAGAAGATGCCGATCGCCGAGATCATCCGGCTGTTCGACCTCCCCGGCGTCAACCAGAGCAACGCCCGCTTCGACGAGAAGAAGCTGGCGCACATGAACATGGCCTACCTGCTCGAGCTGTCGCCGGACCGCTTTGTCGAAAAGGCCCGCGGCTATCTCGCGCAACTGCCGGCCGGAGCCTCGCGCTGGCAGTCGGCGGACGACGCCTACTTCCGCGAGGTCATGCTGCTCTGCCAGCCGAAGCTCAAGGGCCTGGAGGAGCTTCCCGCCTACACCGGCTATTTCTTCTCCGAGGATTTTCCGCTCGATGCGAAGGTGCGCGAAAAAGTGATGGGCAAGGGCGACCCACGGGCACGTCTCGCGGAGCTGATCGACCTGACCGGGACGGCGGATTTCTCCACCGACGCCGCCATCGAGGAGGCGCTCAAGGCCCTGGCGGCGCGCAGCGGCGCGGGCTTCGGCGACTACCAGGCGGTGGCGCGGCTCGCGGTCTCGGGCACGAATGTCGGACCCAGCATCACGGGCCTGTTCCGCGTGCTCGGCCGGGAACGCGTCCGCAAGCGGCTGTCGGCCCTGGCGGCCACGTTGTAGATCCGTCGTAGGCCACCTCGCTGAGGTGGCCGGCCAGGTCGGCGCCCTGGCCTACAACAATCTACTCCTTCGTGTTGTTGGTCTTCACCACGTCGAGGAACTCGACGGGCGCGAAGTCATCGGTCAGCAGCTGGGCCTTGGCGACGCGGTCCGCGGGCCAGGGGATGAGTTCGGCGCGGATCAGCTTCAGGTCGACGCGGCCCTGCAGCGGCGGATTGAGCGTCGCGGGATCGGGCCACGCGGCCGGATCGGTCACCGCCGGCGTCTTGGATTTCACGGCGCAGGCGATCACGTTGCCGCGGCCGGCGGTGTTGAAGAGGACGACCTGCGGGAAAACCGAGGCGAGGGTCTTCAGGTCCGCGTAGTAGAGCTCGGTCGTGGCGTGGAGATTCGTGATGAACACGCCGTTGTCCGCGAGGCGGTCGGCGCACTCGCGGTAGAACTCCTGCGTCTTGAGGTGGGGAGGGACGAAGCCGCCGCGAAACGCATCGAGGATGATCCAGTCCCATTTCTGGTTGGATCGCTTCACGTAGAGGCGTCCATCCATGATCGCGACGGGCGTCCGGTCGGTCGGCTTGAAGCCGAGCCGGCTCTGCGTGAGCTCGAGCACCTTCGGATCCAGCTCGACGGTCTGCAGCAGTGCGGTCGGGTAGGCGGTGGTGAAGAGCCGGTGGAAACCCGCGCCGCCGAGGCCGATCATCAGGACGCGGGCGGGCTTGGGCTGGAAGAAAAGCCCGGCGTAGAGCGTGCGGGTGTAGTCCACGACCAGGCGCAGCGGATCGGAGAGATCGACGGCCGACTCGAGGAACTCGCCGCGGCGGGAGCGGGCCCGCAGCTCGACGACGGAGCCGCGGCGCTCGACCGTGAGACTGTTGTAAGTGGTGTCGAAATTCTCGACGTAGTTGCCGGACGGCTCCGCGGCCGGCAGCGACGACAGGACGAGCGGGAAAAACGGCAGGAGGCGGAGAAATTTCACGGCGGGGAGGACGGGGTGGAACGCAGGAGGCCGATCAGGCCGGCGAGACTGAGCAGGGCCACGACCAGCCAGAGATAGAGCAGGGTGGAGACGCGGAAATGCGGGATGAGGGCGAAGGCGGTGAGCATGACGCCCGCGATATTGCCGACGGTGCTCACGCCGTAGACCAGCCCCGAGGCCGCGCCGGGTGCCGTGCCGCGGGCGGCGAGGTACTGGACGCACTGCGGTCCGAAGCACGACAGCATCGTCACCGGCACGAAGAACAGTCCCAGGCAGGAGACCAGCAGCCCGTTACCCGGATCGACGAAGGCGACCTCGATGCGGTCGAGCGCGCCCCGCCCGAAAAAGGCCGTGACGGCGAGCGTCAGCACCGCGAGCAGCGCCGTGACGACCTGCAGACGGGAGCGCGTGGCGCGCTCCCGGCAGCTGATCCAGCCGCCCATCATCGACCCGAGGCTGAAGGCCGCGAGGAACGTGGAGATCAGCCACGCCCAGACGATGATCGACGAGCCGAAGTGCGGATTGAGCAGCCGCGACGCGAGCAGCTGGAAACCCATGCTCAGGATGCCGAGGACCAGGACGAGAAAGTAGAAGGCGGGCAGGGCCACGAAAGCGAAGTAAGAAGGAAGAAGGCGGAAGGATGAAAGGTCGAACGAGGCGTTCGATGGGAAACCAGGTTGGTGCCGCGCCGAGCGGCCAGCGGATCAGAACCGGCTTTCGATCAATTGCAGCAGCGCGCGGTAATCGTTCACGGCCGGAAACTGCGGGAAGGCCTTCACGACATTGTCCGGCGCGTGGAAGAGAATCCCGTGATCGGCCTGGGCGAGCATGCTCGTGTCGTTGAAGGAGTCGCCGGCGGCGATCACCCGGTAGTTCAGACCCTGCAGCGCCTGGACGGAATGACGTTTCTGGTCCGCCATCCGCAGCTGGTAGCCGGTGATGCGGTCCTGCTCGACGATGAGCCGGTGGCAGAAAAGCGCCGGCCAGCCCAGGTTCCGGAGCAGCGGCTGCGCGAACTGCTCGAAGGTGTCGGAGAGGATGAGCACGGTGACCTGCGGCCGCAGGGCGGCGAGAAAGTCGAGGGCGCCGGGCAGCGGAGCCAGGCTTCCGATCACCTCCTGGATCTTCGACAGCGTGATCCCATGCCGGTCGAGGATGCCCAGGCGGTACTGCATCAGCTTGTCGTAATCCGGCTCGTCACGGGTGGTCCGGCGCAGCTCTGCGATCCCGGTGCGCTCGGCCACGGCGATCCAGATCTCGGGCGTGAGGACGCCCTCCATGTCGAGGGTGACGATGCTTTGCTTCACAACTGGCCAGTGAACCAGAGGTTTTCGCGCGAATGCAAGCGCGGCGCTGAATTTTGGGTTTTGGATTTTGGATTGCGGATTTCCGCCAGCCAATCGCCAGGAGCGCGCTGCTGAACGAAAGAGAACGGGTCGTGCTCAGGTGTCTGGCCAATCCAAAACCCAAAATCCAAAATCCAAAATCAATCCGCGGTCACGCATTTGTGACCGGATCGTAACGGCCGGTCCCTTTGCAAGTCGTATGCTTTGGCGGTATAACCGCTCCCGCATGAAGTCCCCTGCCGCAGAGGCCACGCAGCCCGAGCTCGAGAAGGGCGAATCGGTCGGCGAGGTGCTGACCGGCCTCGTGGCTCACCGGAGCGCCTTTCCGGCGACCGGGCAGATCGAGGCCGCGCGGAAGGCGATGTACGCTGCCGGGATCGGTTATGCCGTCGTGACGGAAGGAGCGCGCGTGGTGGGGCTGCTGGTGGGCCGCCACCTCGGGGAGGTGCTCGGCACCCGCTTCGGCTTTGCGCTGTACGAGCGGCAGCCGGTGAGCGCGCTCATGCAGACCTCATTCCTCCGCGTCGCGACCGATCAGCCGATCACGGCGATCCTGGAGGCGGTCACCTCGCGGGACGGCAGCGCCTTCTACGACGATGTGGTGCTGGAGGATCCGGCCGGCCGGTTTCTCGGACTCGTTCCGGTCCGCGCGCTGGTGCATCTGCAGCACCGCCTGCTCGTCAGCAAGTTCGACCAGCTGGCGGCGACCAGCGCGGCGCTGACGAGCGCGCGTGACGCCGCGCTGGACGCGGCCCGGGCGAAATCCGACTTCCTCGCCAACATGAGCCACGAGATCCGCACGCCGATGAACGGCGTGATCGGGATCACGAGCCTGATGGAGCAGACCGCTCTCGACGCGGAACAGCGCGACTACCTCGCGACGATCCAGCAGTCGAGCCAGGCGCTGCTGAAGGTCCTCAACGACATCCTCGATTTTTCCAAGATCGAGTCCGGCCGCCTGGATTTCGAGCTGCAGCCGGTCAACCTCGAGCACACCGTGCTCAACGGCCTGCACCTGTTCGCCTCGCCGGCGGCGAAGAAGAACCTCGACCTCATCTACCGGCTGGAGCCGGGAGTGCCGGAGGCGATCTCCGGCGATCCGGCGCGCCTCCAGCAGGTCCTGTCGAACTTGATCGGCAACGCGGTGAAATTCACCGCGCAGGGAGAGGTCTGCGTGCGGGTCCGCCAGCTGCCGCCGGGCGCGGAAACGCCGGACACGCCCATCCTGCGCTTCGAGGTGCACGACACCGGCATCGGCATCCCGGTGGAGAAGCAGCGGCTGCTGTTCCAGCCGTTCAGCCAGATCGACTCCTCGACCGGCCGGCGTTTCGGCGGCACGGGGCTGGGCCTGGCGATCACGCGGCGCATCGTGGAGATGCTCGGCGGCCGGATCGGTGTGACGAGCGAAGCGGGGCATGGCGCCACCTTTTGGTTCGAGCTGCCGGTGGTGGGCTCGTTCGGCTCCGTCGGCGCGGCGATGCCGCGCGCCGCTCTCGCGGGCCGCCACATCCTGGTGGCGGACGACAACGCCACCTGTCGCCGGGTGCTGCGCGAGACGCTCGAGGGGTGGGGGATGCGGGTGACGGAGATCGCAACGCTCGGCGAACTCCTCGCATTGGGACCGGCGCTCCGGGGCTTCGATCACTTGCTGGCGGACGGCGAATTGGACGGAGCGGCGGGGTCCGCGCTGATCGACCAACTGCGCGAGGCCGGCGGCGACCTGCCGCCGCGGACGGGATTGATGGACCACTTTGGCCGCCAGGGCACACGGGGCCAGCTGGGCATTGGAGCGTCGCTGCAGAAGCCGGTGAGTCCGCAGGCGTTGCTCCACTGGCTCGAGGGAGCTCCGGCCGCCGGCGGCGTCGCGGTCTTGCCGCGCGGGGGCGCGGAACTCGAATTTTCCCGTCTGCATCTGCTTGTGGCCGAGGATAATCTCGTGAACCAGAAAGTGATCAGCCAGATGCTGGCCAAGCTCGGCTGCCGGGCGGACGTGGTGATGGACGGCGCCCAGGCCGTGGCCGCGGCCGGGCGCGCGTGCTACGACGTCATCTTCATGGACGTGCAGATGCCGGAGATGGATGGGCACGAGGCGACCCGCCTGATTCGTCAGCACGTGGCGCAGGAGCATCAGCCCCGGATCGTCGCCCTGACGGCGAACACGCTCTTCGGCGACCAGGAAAAATGCCTGGAGACGGGGATGGACGACTTCCTCGCGAAGCCGGTGACGCTTTCCGCGCTCAGCACGATCCTCCGCCAGGCCGTGGCCGCCCTCGTCCATGAGCCGGCACCGGCCATTCCGTTTCCACTGGTCGCGAGCGACCAGTGAATTTTGGATTTTGGGTTTTGGATTGGGTCAGAGGCCGAAAGGTGGACACCGCGCACTTTCAGCGGGGCATCTGCTTCCGGGAAATCCGCAATCCAAAACCCGAAACCCGCAATCAGGCGCCGCCCGGCGCCTTCCACGCGTCCTTCAGCGTGATTGTCCGGTTGAAGACGAGGCCGCCGGGACGCGAGTCCTTCGCGTCGGCGGTGAAGTAGCCGAGGCGCTCGAACTGGTAGCGCTCGCCCGGGCGCGCCTCCTGCAGCGAGGCCTCGAGGCGGGCGGTGACGGTCTCCAGCGAGCGCGGATTGAGGTGGCGCTTGAAATCCTCGTCGGCGCCCGGCTCCGCGACGGTGAAAAGCCGGTCGTACAGGCGGACCTCGGCCGCGACGCTCCGGTCCGCGCTGACCCAGTGGATCGTCCCCTTGACCTTGCGGTCGGCGTTCGGGCCGCCGGTGCGCGTCGTGAGGTCGGCCGTGCCGCGCAGCTCGACGAGGGCGCCCGCGGCGTCCTTCACGACCTCGTCGCAACGCACGATGCAGGCGTATTTGAGGCGGACCTCGCCGCCCGGCTTGAGGCGGAAATATTTCGGCGGCGGCACCTCGGCAAAATCGTCGGACTCGATGAACACCTCGCGGGTGAGCGCGATCCGCCGCTTGGTCGGCGTCTCGTCCTGCGGATTGTCGACCGCCTCGCAGTCCACCACCTCGCCCGCGGGAATGTTCGTCAGCACCAGCTTGATCGGCCGCAGCACCGCCAGCCGCCGCCGGGCCGCGGCGTTCAACTCCTCGCGCACGATGTGCTCGAAGAGCGCGATGTCGGTCACGCTCTCGTACTTGGTCACGCCGACGGACGTCGCGAGCCGCCGCAGCGCGCTTGCGGGAATGCCGAGGCGGCGCGCCCCGGCGAGCGTCGGCATGCGGGGATCGTCCCAGCCGGCGACGGCGCCGTCCTGCACGAGCTGGAGCAGCCGGCGCTTGCTGAAGACCGTGTAGCTGAGCACGAGCTTCGCGAACTCGTACTGGTGCGGCGGCGGGCGCGGAAGGCGGAGCGAAGAGAGGATCCAGTCGTACAGCGGACGGTGCACCTCGAACTCGATCGTGCAGATGCTGTGGGTGACGCCCTCGAGGTAGTCGCTCAGGCAATGGGCGAAATCGTAGAGCGGATAGATGCACCACTTGTCGCCCGCGTGATGGTGCGCGGTGTGGCGGATGCGGTAGAGCAGGGGATCGCGCAGCCAGATGTTGGGCGAGGCCATGTCGATCCTGGCGCGCAGCGAGCGGGCTGCGTCGGGGAACTCGCCCGCGCGCATGCGCTCGAAGAGATCGAGGTTCTCGGCGACCGTGCGGTTGCGGTACGGGCTGTCCTTGCCGGGCCGGTCGGGCGCGCCCCGGTATTCCTCGGTCTCCTTCGGCGACAGGTCGCAGACGTAGGCCTGGCCCTGCTTGATCAGCTGGACGGCGAAATCGTGGATCGCCTCGAAATAATCGCTGGCGAAGAAAGGCTCGGCCGCGGGCGAGAACGGCACCGGTGCGAGGTAGTGGTCGGGCCGACCGTCCACCGTGGTCGCCGCGGGGACCGCGCCCTTCGGCTTGAAGGACAGGCAGTGGTCCGCCCAGCCGTCGATGAGCCAGCGGACGTCGTTGACGATGGCGTCGACGTACTCGACGTCCTCCTTCACCGGGTTGGTGTCGTCCATCCGCAGGTTGCACTGGCCCTGGTTCTCGCGGGCGATGCCGAAGTTCAGGCAGATGGACTTCGCGTGGCCGATGTGGAGATAGCCGTTGGGCTCCGGCGGAAAGCGCGTGACGATCTTCGGATAGCGCTTTTCCGCGACGTGCTGCGCGACGACATCGCGGATGAAATCGCTGGGTGCCGGCGCGGCGGCATCTGGGTGCTCGACGGTCATAACCGGTAACGATGCAGAAACGGCGCGGCGGGAGGCAACGCCGCAGTTTGCGCCGGGCTACCGCTTCTTGCGGAACGGCGCCTTGGTGTCCCCCTTCGGGAGGCTGCCGTCGGCCCCCATCTCCTTGAGGATGCTTCCGATGTAGGGCAGCAGCTGCTTTTTCCGGCTGACGATCCCGGGCAGGTCGAAGATCTCGTCCTTCTCGACGTGGGCGTAGGAGATGCGCTGGATGAAGCCGGCGTCGCCCTTCACCAGCAGGAGAGAGTTCTGCGTGTTGATGTCGGTGACCAGCAGGCAGGCGAAGGCGAGCCGCTCCTCGTCGCGCAGGTTCTTGAGCGCCTCGGCGATCGCCTTGGCGTGCTGCCAGAAATTGCCGAAGCCGAGCTCCTCGACCTGCGAGACGGCGAACTTCACGCCGTCCTCCTCGTAGACCTTGTGGTCGGAGCGGACGACCTTCTCCGGCGGGCTGGCGAGGATGACCGAGCCGGAGCTAAAGATCGTCTCGGCCAGCTGCGGCGGATCGACCTTGGCGACCCCTGCGAGCCACTTGAGCACGGCGCTGTCCTTCGGCGTGGAGGTCGGGCTGTTGAGGTTGAGGGTGTCCGAGATGATCCCGGACATCATGATGCCGGCGAGCTCGGGGGAGGGCTTGAGCTGCTCGCGGCGGAAGAGGTCCGCGACGATCGTGCAGGTGGAGCCGACCGGCTCGTTGATGAAGAGGATCGGCTGCTGCGTGTTCAGCGCCCCGAGGCGGTGGTGGTCGATGATCTCGGTGATGGTCACCTCGTCGGCGCCGTTGACCGCCTGGGTCATCTCGTTGTGGTCGACCAGCACGAGGCGGGTCTTTACCGGCTTGAGGACGTCGCCGCGCGAGAGCACGCCGGTCAGGGCGCCGTTGTCGTCGAGCACGATGAACGTCGAGACACTCTGGGTCGCGAGCTTGCGGCGGATTTCCGCGATGCGGGCGTCGGGATGGACGGACGTGAACTGCGTCTCGATCACGCGCTCGATGGTCGAGGCGGTGCGGACGACCCAGGCCGTGGTGGCGGAATCGTAGGGACTCACGATCAGGCCGACCCCGCGGGCCTGGGCCTGCTTGACGATGTCATCGTCCACCGCCAGGCCGCTCGTGATCACGATCGCCCGCACGCCGAGCTCGATGGCGCGCTGCTGGATGTCGCGGCGGTCGCCGACGATGATGATCGACTGGCTCGCGGGGATTTTCTCCCGCTCGGAAATCTTCCAGAACGAACGGATGTCCATCGTGCCGAGTCGCACGTAGAGTTGTTCGCGCCGGTTCTCGTCGGAGACATTCAGCACCTGCGCCTTGAGTGCGCGGGCGATGTTCGCGAGGGACGAGTTCACCTGGCGCATGAGGCGGCGTTCGCTCGCGCGCGGGATGAAGATGCCACCGAGGTGGGCGAGCGAGATGGTGCCGACGACGTGGCGGTTCTCGTCGGTCACGGGCAGCAGGCGGACGTCGTGGCGGTCGATCAGCTCGAGCGCCTCGGCGCAGGTCGCGTGGGAGGAAACCGAGAGCACTTCCGCGGCCATCAGGTCCTTCACGCGCGGCGAGACGTCGCTGAGATAAACGGGCAGCGGCTGGTGAAAGCGCTCGAGGATGGTATCGATCCGGGCGTTGGAGTTGCCGCAGCGCGCGGCAAGATACCCCTTTTCGCCCCGCTGCTCCTTGAAGGCCGCGTAGGCGATGGCCGAGCAGATGGCATCGGCGTCGGGATTCTTGTGCCCGATGATGTAGGTGGTGTCGGCGGTGGGAGCGACGGGTGTCGTCATGGAGACCCGGCACATTGGAGCCCGCGAGCGGCCGGGGGAAGCGGGAAATGATGCTGATCCAGAAGGGACAGGAATTCAGGCGCGGAAAAGTCAATGGGTCAGGGACCTGCCACCGCCGGAGTGCCGGAGGCATCTCCCAGCAGGGCGCCGCCGGGCGGAGCTGTGCCATAGAGCCGGGCAAAGGCGGCGGCGCTGAACGGTACCGCCTCGCGCAGGTCGGAGACGGCCTGGCCCGAGTTGTTGGAGACGAGTTTGCCCTCGACCGACGGGTAGAACACGACGCTGCCGCCCAGGTAGGCAACGTAGCCGCCGGCGTCCCGGTAGACCCCCGTCGCCGGGTCCCAGGTGCCGGCGGCGGTCAGGCCGCGGGAGTACACGACGGGCGTCGTGGCCGGGTCGCCCATCTTGAGGCCGCCGACAAATTCCCACGAAAGATAGCGGCCGGCGGTGAAATCCGGATCGAGCTGGTTGCGCTGCGCGTTGCCGGGCGCGAGGATGGCCGCCGGGTAGGTGCCGTTGAACAGCGGGTCGTTCCGGGCGAAGTAGAAGGACGGATCGGTCAGCGCGCCGTGCCGGGCGAGCGCGGCGGGAAAACGGTGGACCGCGGCGGAGCCGGGAAACGTCGCGGCCAGGGCCTGCGGATCGGGCAGGCGGTCGTTGTTGTCGCCGGCGTAGATCATCGCGGCCTTCACGATCTCGCGGAGGTTGTTGGCGTCGACCGTCCGCTGGGCGGTCTCACGGACCTTGCCGACGGTGGGAATGATGATGGCGGCGAGGATGCCGATGATCGCGATGACCGTGAGCAGTTCGATGAGCGTGAAGGCCGAGAGGCGCAGCCGGCGGGTGAACGGCGGGCGGGGAGGGGGAAGGGAGAGGTTCCGGGAGAGCATGCGCGAGCGTCCTTCCTCGTTCGGATGCGGCGCGAGCAACTTAGTTGTCGGGCGAAAACTTTCCCCTGAAAGATGCGGCGCAGCGGACGCGTTTAACGTGGAGGCCGGCCGGATTCAAAATGTGGAAATCAGGGAAGCCGGGACTTCTTCGGGAGGTTGGGTCTCGGTTCGTCCTCGGCTCGCCCTCCTGTAAAACACGGATCGGATTTGCGCAGAAGGACGAGCCGGGCGCAGCCGTATTCGAACTAACCTCTTTTCCTGATTTCCACATTCCCAATCCGCCCTGTATCGGTCGGTCCGGCGGAGCGGTGCGGGATCCGCCGCCACCGGAGGCTCGACAAGACTTTTCGCGGGGTCCTACGGTGGAAGGGATGAAAATCTATCTCGACGGCAAATTCGTGGATGAGGCGGACGCGAAAGTGTCCGTTTTTGACCACGGCCTGCTCTATGGCGACGGTGTCTTCGAAGGCATCCGTCTCTACAGCGGCAATGTTTTCCGCCTCGAGGAGCACCTGGAGCGGCTCGAGTACTCGGCCAAGGCCATCCTCCTGCAGCTGCCGCTGTCCCGCGCGGAGCTGGCCAAGGCGACCTGCGAGGCGTGCCGGGTGAACGGCCTGACCGACGCCTACATCCGCCTCGTCGTCACCCGCGGCGTGGGCGACCTCGGGCTCGCGCCCTGGCTCTGCGCCAAGCCGTCGGTGTTCATCATCGCGGGCAAGATCTCCATCTACCCGCAGGAGCACTACGACAACGGCCTCGCGATCGTCACGGTGCCCACGCGCCGGATCGGTCCGGCCGCGCTGCCGGCGACGGTCAAGTCCCTCAACTATCTCAACAACATCCTGGCCAAGATCGAGGCGAAGCAGTTCGGCGCGCTCGAGGCCATCATGCTGAACGACCAGGGCTACGTCGCCGAGTGCACGGCCGACAATGTCTTCATCGTCCACCGCGGCGAGATCATCACGCCCGCCGCGTCCCAGGGCGCGCTCAAGGGCATCACGCGCGCGGCGATCATCGACATCGCCCGCGACCTCAAGCTGCCCCTGCGCAAGGCGGACATGACGCGCTACGACATCTGGTGCGCGGACGAGTGCTTCCTCAGCGGCACCGGCGCCGAGGTCATCCCGGTGGTGAAGCTCGACGGCCGCGAGATCGGCAGCGGGAAGCCCGGCCCGGTCACGCAAAAGGTGCTGGCCGCCTTCCGCCGACGCGTCCTGACCGAGGGCACGCGGATCTGACGGATCTCACGCGGAGAAGGCAGGGAATGCAAAGAAGGCGCGGAGAGGGCCTCTGCGCTCTTTGCGTCCTCGGCGTGAAACGGTTCGATCCAGCTGCGACAGGCTTGCGCGCCCGGTGTCTCGCCGTGCGCCCGTTCGGCTCCGGTTCGGGCGGCGCGCGCGAGCACTTGCCAGCGGGCGCGGGCATGGCATGTTAGGTGCAGGAGGAACCTCCGACTCTTCATGGCCAACCCACTGAAATGTGATTTTTGCTCCAAGCCGGCGACCGTGCACCTCACGAAGATCGTGAACAACAAGGTGCACAAGGTGGACCTCTGCGAGGAATGCGCGAAGGCGAAGGGCGTGACCGACCCGAGCGGTTTCTCGCTCACCGACCTCCTGCTCACGAGCGCGCTGTCGCCGGAGACAGAGGCGGTTGCCGGCACCTGTGAGCAATGCGGCTTCACGCCGGCGGACTTCAAGAAGCACGGGCGCTTCGGCTGTCCGGCCTGCTACGACGCCTTCAAGGGCCTGATCGATCCGCTCCTCGACAACATGCACAAGGGCGTCACCCACACCGGCAAGGTGCCGCGGGTCGCCCTCGAGCGTAAGACACTTCACGAACGGCTGACCAAGCTGGAGCTCGACCTCACGGACGCCGTGAAGTCCGAGCGCTACGAGGAAGCCGCCCGCTACCGCGATGAAATCAACCAGGTCAAGCAAGCCGCCGGCGAAAAGCCGGCGCGTTGAGCCCATGACAATCCATTCGCTCATCGACACGCCCAGCGAGCTGACCGACGCGGCCAGCAGCAAGACGGCGATCGTGCTGATGACGCGGGTGCGGCTCGCGCGCAACCTGGCGGGGAAGTCGTTCCCGGGCTGGGCGGCGAAGGCGGAGCGCAACGCGCTGCTCGAGACCTGCCGGCAGGCGGTCGCGGCCGCGCCGCAGATGAAGCGCGGGCTGAACGTCACCATCGAGGAGCTCACCGAGCTCGAACGCCAGATCCTCGTGGAGCGGCACCTCATCAGCCGCGAGCTCAGCGGCTCGAAGGGCGGGGCCGGGGTGGTCATCAGCAAGGACCAGTCGTTCTCCGTCATGATCAACGAGGAGGACCATCTCCGGATCCAGGTCCTCCGCGCCGGCTTCCAGCTCAAGAAGGCCTGGAACGCGATCAACGACTTCGACAGCGGGCTCGAGGGGCAGCTCGACTACGCCTTTTCCCCGACGCTGGGCTACCTGACGGCGTGTCCGACGAACCTCGGCACCGGCATGCGGGCGTCGGCGATGATGCACCTGCCCGCGCTCGTGATCGCCGGCCAGATGGAGAAGGTCGTCCGCGCGGTGAACCAGCTCGGCATGGTCGTCCGCGGCCTCTTCGGCGAGGGCTCCGACGCCAGCGGCAGCATCTTCCAGATCTCGAACCAGACGACCCTCGGCGAGGCCGAGGAGGAGATCATCAAGCGGCTCGGCAGCGTGCTCAACTCGATCGTCGAGCACGAGCTGAACGCCCGGGCCAAGCTGATGGAGGCCGACCCGCGCAAGCTCTTCGACAAGATCGGCCGCGCCTACGGCATCCTGCAGAACAGCCACGTCCTCAGCTCCGGCGAGGCGATGAACCTGCTCTCGCTGCTCCGGCTCGGCGCCGACCTCCGCGTCTTCCCCGAGGCGAACCGCGCCCTGATCGACCGGCTCTTCATCGAGGCCCAGCCGGGCCACCTCCAGCACGCGCAGAAGGGCGAGTTCGAGCCGTCCCAGCGCGACCTCCTGCGGGCGCAGTGCCTGCGGGCGGAGTTTGCAAATTTCCCGCGGCCGGCCTTTACTATCCCCGGCCAGAACTGATCACGCGACCCACTTATCCATGTCCCAGGAACCGATGAACAATTTCACGCCCCGCGCGCAGCAGGTGCTGGCGCTGGCGCGCAAGGAAGCCGACCGTTTTCACCACAACTACGTGGGGACGGAGCACATTCTCCTCGGGCTGATCAAGCTCGGGCAGGGCGTCGCCGTCAGCGTGCTCCAAAAGATGGGGCTCGATCTCGAGACCGTGCGCGGCGCGGTCGAGAAGCAGGTCGGCACCGGCCAGGAGACGAAGACGCAGGGCAGCATTCCCTACACCCCGCGGGTGAAGAAGGTGCTCGCGCTCGCCGGCAAGGAGGCGAAGGCGCTCAACCATTCCTACGTCGGCACGGAGCACATTTTGCTCGGCCTGCTCCGCGAGGGCGAGGGCGTGGCCGCGCGCGTGCTGAAGTCGCTCGACATCGACATCGAGCGGACCCGGAACGAGATCCTCCGCGAGCTCGACCCGCAGTTTTCCGGCAGCGAGGGCGGGGGCGGCGAGGAAGCCGCCGCCGGCGGTTCCCAGCGCCCGGGCGCGCAGCCCGAGGACAAGAAGGAGGTCAAGACGCCCGCGCTCAAGGCGTTCGGCCGCGACCTCACCGAGCTCGCCCGCAAGGGCGAGATGGATCCCGTCGTGGGCCGCAAGAACGAGATCCGCCGCGTCATCCAGATCCTCTGCCGCCGCACGAAGAACAATCCCGTCCTCATCGGCGAGGCCGGCGTCGGCAAGACCGCGATCGTCGAGGGCCTGGCCCAGGAGATCGCCAACGGCATCGTGCCCGAGATCCTGATCGACAAGAAGGTCATCACGCTCGACCTCGCGCTGATGGTCGCCGGCACCAAGTACCGCGGCCAGTTCGAGGAGCGCATCAAGGCCGTGATGGACGAGATCAAGCGCGCCAAGAACATCATCCTCTTCATCGACGAGCTCCACACCATCGTCGGCGCCGGCGCCGCCGAGGGCGCGATGGACGCGTCCAACATCTTCAAGCCCGCGCTGTCCCGCGGGGAGCTCCAGTGCGTCGGCGCCACCACGCTCAACGAGTACCGCAAGTACATCGAGAAGGACTCCGCCCTGGACCGCCGCTTCCAGTCGGTGAAGGTCGACGCCCCCTCGGTCGAGGACACCGTGCTCATCCTGAAGGGCATCCGCGCGAAGTACGAGGACCACCACAAGGCGACGTTCACCGACAAGTCGCTCGAGGCCGCGGCCAAGCTGTCCGACCGCTACATCACCGGCCGCTTCCTGCCCGACAAGGCCATCGACGTGATGGACGAGGCCGGCGCCCGCGCGCGCATCGGCGCGCTCAGCCGCCCGCCGGACGTCGAGAACCTGACCAAGGAGATCGAGGAGGTCTGCGCGCAGAAGGAAAAGGCC
>DASZQN010000087.1:0-21657 GCA_035549635.1 Opitutaceae bacterium | reverse complement strand
TGCGGCAGCACCTTTTCGGCTGGCCGATTGGCATCGCAGCCCTGTTTCTCCTGTTGTTGATAGTGCCCGCGAGCCTCCAAGGGTTGAGCACGTTCTTGATCGTGGTCGCGACGAGCGGCGTGTGCTGCGCCGCTGGAGTTGACCTTCTTCGCATCTACGAAAGAAGGGTTACGCATTTGTCCAAGATCGAGACCGATCACGCGAAGATCGTGGCCGTCGATGCGAAATTCCTATGCGACAGTCTTCGTGACCTGCGTGGTAGAGCCTGTGCAGTGTGGCTCGTTGAGCGAGAGCCCCATTTTACTTACTCATTCTTTGAGACGGTAGATGAGCATCGCGTCTTCGGCGTCATTAAATCTGTCGACGACCCGCACTTCGTTTATTGGTTGTGGGAATGGGCGTCAGACGGAAGCTTCGCGGGAGCGACCAAGACGGTCGACGACCGAAAGATTTCTGATGCAGAGCGAATCACACTTTGGGGAGAGAAGAAAAATGCCTAACCAGTCGCTAAAGCCAACGGCCCCGAGCAGCCGTCGCTCACCTTAGCTCTGAGGACATTCGCATGATTGGCGTTTGTTGGGTCGTTCTTGTTTCCGCCGTCACTCTAACGGCACGAAAGGCCTGAACCCGTGAACGACAGCTTTTCAGTAGCGATCGAAGTTCCCCAACCGCGTTCGTCCGTCTTCGCTCGCCTCAAGGACGTCTCCCGATGGTGGGGCGGAGCGGATTTGGCGGGAAAAACCGCACGGGTGGGGGATGAATTCACGGTCATCCATGCGGCCGCGCACGCTTCGAGGCAGGAGGTGATCGAAGTCGTTCCGGACACCCGGATCGTCTGGCTGGTCGTGGAGAGCCGGTTGAGCTGGCTGCAGGGGAACAAGTCCGAATGGACCGGCACGAAAATGATCTTCGAGCTGATGGCGGAGAACGCAGCAACCCGGTTACGCTTCACGCACGAGGGGCTGACTCCCGACAAGGAATGTTACTCCCGTTGCGCCGAGGGCTGGACCACGGTGATCACGCAGTGGCTGTTTGATTATGTGACCAAGGACAAGGCGCACTTCCGGGCGGCGACCGAGCAATAGTTCGCGATCGAGCCGCTGCGGTGCGGCCTTAGGTTTGCCGACGAAAGAGGGAAAACCATGGCGTACAAATATACCGTTCAAACCTACGACCGCTGGCTGGCGCCGTGGCTTCCGACCGTCGTCGGACCGGCGGGAACGGTCCTCGATCTCGGGTGCGGCCCCGGCCTGGACAGCCAGTTCCTCCGCGAACAAGGGCTCGCGGTCGACGCCTGCGATATCAGCGAGGAGGCGATTGCGGAGTCGCGAAAGCTGAATCCCGGCGTGCGGCACATGCAGGCGGATGCCCGCGACCTCGCGCCCTATGCGGATGGAAAGTTCGACCTCGTGGTGGCCGGGCTGTCGCTGCACTACTTCGAGCGGGAGGATTCCCACCGGGCGTTCGGAGCGGTCCACCGCGTCCTGAAGCCGGATGGATTCTTCCTGTTCCGGCTGAATGCGTGGGACGACCATGAGTTCGGCGCGCCCCGGGACTTTCACCCCTGGCGGATCCTCGAGGAGTCGCCGGTGAGCAGGAAGCAATTCTTCTCCGACGCCATGATCCGAGAGCTGCTGGCCGGACGCTTCAAGCTGCTGAGCCTCGAAAAGAAGCGCAGCGATCGCTACCAGAAGCCCAAATCCTTCTACGAGGGCTGTGCGAAGCGACTGGCCCCAGATGCCGGATCAACGTGCTGACGTTCGTCGCTAGCCTTCGACGATTCGCCAAAAGGCGTCGACATCGCTGAGGTCGGCAAGCACCGCCGACGGCTGGTGGGCGAGCAGCGACGCGGTGGAGTGGGAGCCGGTGGCGAGCGCCAGGGTGCGGGCGCCGATCACGCGGCCGCACTCGATGTCGAAGGGGGTGTCCCCGATGACCCAGGTGCGATCCGCAGGGAAGGCGAGGCCCGCGTGTTCCCGGGCGCGGCGGAGCGCATGCGGGCCCAGGTCGTTGCGCATCTCGCCGTCGTCGGCAAAGGCGCCGAAGGGGAAGTGCCGCCAGAGCCCGTGGAAGCCCAGCTTGATCTCGGCGCCGCGGCGGATGTTGCCGGTGAGCAGGCCCTGCGCGACGTCGGCGCGCGCGCCGGCGGCCGCGAGGAGGGTGGCGACGCCGGGCAGCACGCGGGCGTTGGGATTGGCCAGCTCCGCGGGGAGCATGGAAAGATAACCCTCGATATAGCGGGAGAAGTTCTCCTCAGTGGCATCCAGGCCGAACTTGCTGAAGACGCGCCGGATGATCCACCGATCGGTCCGGCCGGCGAAATCAATGTCGTCCAGCGAACCGGCGAGACCAAAGGTGGTCTCGAGGGCGCGCTGGAGAGCCCGCATCCCCGCACCCCCGGAGCTGATCAATGTACCGTCAATATCCCATAAGAGCAGGAGCTTCATGTGCGAACTCCCGCATCCAAGGGCGGTCAATGGGAGCAGGAAAGCCATTTCATCACTTCCTGCCATGAACCTCGCCAAATTCCATCTCGTCCTCGCGACGCTGGCCGTCGCCGCCGGCTTGGGAGGGTGCGCCGCGCCCGAGGCCCGGATCCGCAAGCATCCCGACATCGTGGCCAAGCTGGCGCCCTCGCAGCTCGACGCGATCAAGCGGGGCGAAGTGCAGGTCGGCTTCGACATGGACATGGTCCGCCTCGCCCTCGGCGAGCCCGACCAGGTGAAGATCCGCGCCCTGACCGACGGCAGCAACGAGGTCTGGGGCTATGCCACTTACGAAAGCCGCGACGGGCAGCCGCTTTACCGCGGACTCTATCATCGCCTCTACCTCGCCGGCGATCCCAGCCATCCGTTCTATCTGAACTACGCAGGCCGCCAGGTACACGACCGGTTCCGCGTGGTGTTCAAGGATGCGAAGGTGATCGCCGTCGAGAAAGGCGAGGGAGAGGCCGTGGCGTCGCTGAGTGCGGGCCGGCGCTGAGTCAATCGTCGGAGGTCTCGCGCGGAGACGCGGAGACACAGAGTTCGATCCGACACACCCCGCCCGTTGGGCACCCCTCTTCTTAGAGGGGAGCTCAGATGATCAGACACCTTCCTATCTCTGCGGCTCCGCGTCTCTGCGCGAGACCTCCGGTAAGAGAATTTCGCCTCGCGCGCTGGCGGGGCCCTGTGCTTTTCTGCGCCTCCCATGTCCGCCATCAATGCCTTCCTCCTCCAGCACAATCTCCGGATTGCGACCAATCCGTGCGTCAGCCCCGACTTCTGTCTGGATTGGCCGGCCCTGAGCGCGAAGCTCCGCGCCGGCGGGGTGGGCCTCAAGACCTACGACAAAAGCCGGTTTGTCACCGCGGCGGGCGAGTGGGTGCTGCTCGAGGATCCGGCGACCGGCGACTGCGCCTGGCGGCTGTCGGCGCGGAAACCGGAGGCGCTGGCGGACGGCCTGGCGCTTGGCGACGGCGCGTCGGTCTTTCCTGCGAGCTGGGCGAACCTGCTCGCGCTGAAAAACCTGATCCAGGCGCATCACCCGGCGTCCACCATCTTCCCGACCGCGGCGCAGAAGCTCGGCCAGAGCACGCTCGGCATCGGCGCGCGCTTCACGACCCTGCACTGGCCGGCGGTGGAGTGGGCGATGAGCGCGCTGGAGATCGGCCTGACGGCGAACCAGAATTCCATCCCGCGCGAGCTGGTGTACGACGTGAACGCGATGCTCGCGGGCAACCTCGACACGGTGCCGTTCCCCTTCATCGGCACGAACGTGCCGGAGGGCCACCAGGGCCAGAGCGTCGAGGGCATGAGCCACGGCTGCGTGCTGTCGAAGCTGAAGACGGGCTTCCACCGCCGCGGGATCGCGTGGAGCTTCAATGCCGACCACCAGCCGATCGGCGGCAAGTTCGACGCGCGCGAGGACCAGCTCGTCACGGGCTGCGTGCTGGCGAGCTACATCACCTTCGATCTTTCGCCCGAGCTGGCGCAGACCAAGGTGCCGGCTGATGCGGCGGCGTGGGTGAAAGCCAACGTCGATGCCGCGGTGACGGCCCAGGTGAAGGCGCGCGTCTCGGCCGCGGGCCTGACGCTGGACGAGGCGGAGTTCGCGAAGCTGCTGGCCTACGTCTGGCCATCCATGAAGAAGATGAAGCAGCGCGACGGGAAATACGCCGCCGCGCGGGCGAAGCTGTTTTCCACCCCGGTCGGCCGCGAGTACCTGCGCGAGCTGTCGATCGACGAGCTGCCGGGCCTGACCACGCCGGAAACGACCGCGATCATGCTGGCGCTGTGCGAGGTGCTCGGGATGAAGATCCATTTCGTCGCGCCGGCCTTCGGCTTCCAGAAGAACATGCCCTATCCGGACAACGCCGCGCTGCGCGGGCTGATCGAGAAGCAGTGGGGCGTCTGCAGGAAGTTCGGCGCCAGCATCGGCTTCCATTCCGGCTCGGGCAAATCCGCGGAGAACTACCAGGTGATGGGCGCCGTGACCGGCAGCCGGCTCGAGATCAAGACGAGCGGCCGCTACACCTACGAGATGGGCCGCGCGGTGTTCGCCTCGAAGAACGCGGCGGACCAGGCGCTGTGGCGCGACTGGTACCGGTTCACCGTGGAGCTCGCGGTCAAGGGCTCCTTCAGCACCGATCCGACCGAGCAGAAGATGGCGCGCAGCTTCGTGACGGACGCGCTGGGCAAGTCCGGCAAGCCGACGGACGTGTTTGCCGATGCGGCGTCCGTGCGCCAGGCGATCGAGGCGCTGCCCCCGAGCCCGGAGCACATGTTCTGGTTCGAGTACAACTTCCTCTACGTGCTCGCGGGCGGCGGCAAGGCGGACAAGACCGCGCTCGGCGACCACTCCCCGGCGGGCTACGTCCAGCGCGCGCGGTTCTACGCCGTCAGCCCCGAGGGCCGGCTCAACTACGCCCGCAACGTGGCGGCCTACATCCTCTTCCTCGCCGAGAACACCGGCCTGGCCCCGAAGGAGCGCTGCGCCGCCGCGGCCAAGCTGCTGGCGGGCTACACCTCGCTGGACGCGATGCTCGACGGCGTGAGCCGGTAAGCGGAGAGGGCGTCCGCAAGGGACGCCCCTACAGGTCCGACGTAGGGGCGTCCCTGGCGGACGCCCGCGCGACTCTGGCCGCTTGCAGGATCATTCCCCAACGGCTAGATTATCGAATCGGGTGTCAGGCCAATTCATCCATTCTACCGGCGGAACACCGCGCTCATCGAGAGCGTTGAGAAACTGGAATTTCGTTGGTTCGGGGGCCAGCCAGCCTGGCCAGGGTTCATCCTTCTTTAGCACGGCTGCGCGATAGGGATTGAGAAACATGTAGAGCCCGTAGTCCTCCCAAGGTTCCTCCACACGGAGACGGTGCTCCCAGAAATCTCTTTGCCAATTTTCCCGATATCGGAGCCGCCGACGCATCTCGGCTTTCCAAAGGGCAACGCATTGTCCGCATGTCGCTTTCCCAACTGGCAGAGAACGTGAACATGGTCCGGCATGATCGTCGCGGCGAGGAGGCAGCCGTCATTTTGCCCATGCCAGGCACGAAGAGTCTGCGACATCCATGCGAGATTGTCGGAATAACGTAGCCAAGGCTTTCGGCCAGCCGTGACGAAGGTGAGAAAATAGCAGGCGCCGTCCTCAGAGACGCGGCCAGAATGCAGGCGCGGAGTCTGTCGTCTTGGGGACCGAGTCATGCGCGGACGGAGAGGGCGTCCGCAAGGGACGCCCCTACATAAACGCTGACGGAGCGGCGATTCTTTCGCCGGCCAACGAGCCGGCCGCCTACAGCGAGTGGATCGCGCTCTTGCTGACGGCGAGGCCGGCTTCCTTGACGGCTTCGCTCATGGTGGGGTGGGCGTGGATCGTGCGGCCGAGGTCCTCGGCGCTGCCGCCGTATTCCATGTGCGTGACGACCTCGCTGATCAGCTCGCCGGCGCCGTGGCCGAGGATCTGCGCGCCGAGGATCTTGTCCGTCTTCGCGTCGGCGATGATCTTGACGTAGCCGTCGAGGGCGTCCGCGGCGATGGCGCGGCCGTTGGCGGCGAAGTTGAACTTGCCGACATTGACCGCGAGCCCCTTCGCCCTGGCGGCGTCCTCGCCGAGCCCGACGCTGGCGACCTCCGGCTCGGTGTAGACGATGGCGGGGACGAGGTCCCAGTTGACGTGCCCGGCCTTGCCGGCGATCCACTCGGCGACGGCGACGCCGTCCTCCTCGGCCTTGTGCGCGAGCATCGGGCCGGCGACCACGTCGCCGATCGCCCAGATGCCGGCGACATTGGTGCGAAGATGGCCGTCGACCTTGACGCGCTTCTTGTCGTCGAGCTGCAGGCCGGCCTTCTCGAGGCCGAGGCCGTCGGTGTAGGGCCGGCGTCCGACGGCGACGAGCACCTTGTCCGCGGGAAACTCGAGCTTCTGGCCTTCGCGCTCGGCGGTGAGCATGCCCTTCACGAAGCCGGTGACCTTGGCGCCGACCTCGATTTTCAGCCCCTGCTTGGCCAGCAGCCGGGTGAAGTTGCGGACGACATCGTCATCGTACGTGGCGATGATCTTGGGCAGGAATTCCACGACAGTGACGTCGCTGCCGAGCCGCGACCAGACCGAGCCGAGCTCGAGTCCGATGGCGCCGCCGCCGACCACGACGAGCTTCTTCGGCACCTCGGTGAAGGCGATGGCATGGTCGCTGGAGACGACCGTCCGGCCGTCGAACTTCATGAACGGCAGCTCGACCGGCGCGGAGCCGGTGGCGATGACGATGTTTTTCGCCGTGACCTGGGTCGCGCCCTGGGCGCCCTTCACCTCGATGGTGTTGGCGGAGACGAACGAGGCGGTGCCGGTGAGGACGGCGATCTTGCGCGCCTTGGCGAGCTGGGCGACGCCGCCGACGAGCTTCGTCACGACGGCATCCTTCTTCTTCATCAGCGTGGCGAGATCCACCTCGACCGAGCCGAGCCTGATGCCGTGGTCGGCGGCGCGGGTCTTCGCGAACGCGACGTGCTCGCTGGAGTGGAGCAGGGCCTTGCTGGGAATGCACCCGACATTCAGGCAGGTGCCGCCGAGCGTGGCGCTTTTCTCGACGAGCGCGACCTTGAGGCCGAGCTGGGCGGCGCGGAACGCGCAGACATAGCCGCCGGGGCCGGCGCCGATGACGATGAGATCGTAGGAGTCCATGATGGTTGAAAGTTGAAGGATGAAAGTTGAAGGCCGGAGGCGAAGCTGGGATCGGCAGACCGCCGTCTTTCAACTTTCAACCCTCAACTTTCAACGCGCGCCCGCCGGGCGCGCTCAGACCCCCAGCATCAGCCGCGCGGGGTCCTCGATGGCCTGCTTGACCTTGACGAGGAAGGTGACGGCTTCCTTGCCGTCGATCAGGCGGTGGTCGTAGCTGAGCGCGAGGTACATCATCGGCCGGATGACGACCTGGCCGTTCACGGCGACGGGCCGCTCGGTGATGTTGTGCATGCCGAGGATGGCGCTCTGCGGCGGATTGATGATGGGCGTCGACAGCATCGATCCGAAGATGCCGCCGTTGGTGATGGTGAACACGCCGCCCTCGAGGTCCGCGAGGGTGATCTTGCCCTCGCGCGCCTTCTTGGCGGAGTCGGCGATTGCGCTCTCGATCTGCGCCATGCTGAGGTCGTCGCAATTGCGCACGACCGGGACCATCAGGCCCTTCTCGGTGGAGACGGCGACGCCGATGTCGAAGAAGTGGTTCTCGACGATGTATTCCCCGTCGAGCTGCGCGTTGACATTGGGAACCGCCTTGAGCGCGTGGACGACGGCGCGGACGAAGAAGGACATGAAGCCCAGCTTGAGGCCGTTCTTCTTCACGAAGTCGTCCTGGTACCTGGCGCGGAGCCCCATGACGGCGGACATGTCGACCTCGTTGAAGGTCGTGAGCATCGCGGCCTCGTGCTGGGCGGCGACGAGCCGCTGGGCGATCCGCTGGCGGAGGGGGGAGAGCTTGCGGCGAGTCTGGCGCTCTTCCGATTTTGGATTTTGGATTGCGGATTGCGGATTGGAGGGCGGAGTCGCGGGGGCGGACGGGACGGGGGCCGGCGATTTGGCTGAGGCCTTCGGACCTTCGGAGGCGGCGAGCATGTCGCCCTTGGTGACGCGGCCGGCCTTGCCGGTGCCGGCGACGTCGGCGGGATTCACGCCGGTCTCGGCGGCGAGGCGGCGGACGGCGGGCGACTGGGCGTCGCCGGATTTTGGATTTTGGGCTGCGGATTGCGGATTGGCCGGCGTGGCGGCGGCGGGAGCGGGGCCGGCTGCCGGCGTCTGGCTTCCGGCTGCGGGGTCGATCGAGGCGACGACCTGGCCGATCTTCACCTCGGCGCCGGCGGCGACCTTAAGCGAGATCTTCCCGGCGGCCTCGGCGGTGCCCTCCGAGGTGATCTTGTCCGTCTCGAGCTCGAAGAGCGGCTGGTCCTTCTTGACCATGTCGCCGTCCTTGACGTGCCACTTGGCGAGCACGCCGGAGCTGATGGATTCGCCCATCGGGGGGATTTTGACTTCCAGTGCCATGAAGGGAGGGGAGGAGGGTTGGAAAAAATGCGGGCCGGGCTCAGCCGCCGAACGCGCTCTGCAGGAAGGCGCCGAGTTGGATTTTATGCAAGGCCAGGGCGCCGACGGCGGGCGACGACGCGGCGTCGCGGCCGGCGTAGTGCGGCTTGCGCCCGGCGATCTCCTCGAGCTGCGGGGCGATCCAGTTCCAGGCGCCCATGTTCTTGGGCTCCTCCTGGCACCAGACGAGGCGCGTGTCGTGCCCGTAGGCGTCGAACAGCTCGGCGAGCCGGTTGCGATGCAGCGGATAGAGCTGTTCGAGCCGGACGATGGCGGTGTCGGTGATGTTCTGCCTCGCGCGGTAGTCGACGAGGTCGTAGTAGACCTTGCCCGAGCAGAGGATGACGCGGGCGGCCTTGGCGGGCGCGGCGGGGTCGTCGATGATCTCGGAGAAATTGCCGCCGGTGAAGTCGGCGAGGCGCGAGACGGCGGCGGGATGCCGCAGCAGGGACTTCGGCGACATGACGATGAGCGGCTTGCGGAAGCCGCGCCGCATCTGCCGGCGCAGGGCGTGGAACAGGTTGGCCGGCGTCGTGAGGTTCACGACCTGGATGTTGTCCTCGGCGCAGAGCTGGAGGAAGCGCTCGAGCCGGGCGGAGGAGTGCTCCGGGCCCTGACCCTCGTAGCCGTGCGGCAGCAGCAGCACGATGCCGCTGTTGCGCTGCCACTTCGACTCGCCGCTGCTGATGAACTGGTCGATCACGACCTGCGCGCCGTTGGCGAAATCGCCGAACTGCGCCTCCCAGATGCAGAGCATCTGGGGATAGTCGAGCGAGTAGCCGTAGTCGAAGCCGAGCACGGCGGCCTCGGAGAGCAGCGAGTTGTAGACGCAGAAGGTCGCCTGCTTCTCGCCGAGGTTGAGCAGCGGCGTGTAGCGCTCGCGCGTCTCGGAGTCGTAGAGCACCGCGTGGCGGTGGCTGAAGGTGCCGCGCTTGCAGTCCTGCCCGCTCAGGCGCACCGGGGTGTCCTCGAGCAGCAGCGTGCCGAAGGCGAGGGCCTCGCCGAAGCCCCAGTCGATCGGGCCGTTCTCGCGGTAGGCCTGGGCGCGGTTCTCGAGGAAGCGCTTGATCTTCGGATTGAGGCGGAAATTGGGCGGAATGCGCGTGAGGCCCTCGACGCATTGCGCGATCAGGGCGGGGTCCGCGGCCGTCGCGACCGGCGTGTGGGTGTAGCGCGGCTGGAAGACGGCGGTCGAGCCCTTGAAGGCGTCGGCCGGGCTGGCGGCGGCGCGCTGGGCGGACTTCTGCGCCTCGTTCTCCTTCGCCTTGGCGAGGTTGGCCTCGAGGGCGGCGGTGTACTCGGCCTTGATCGCGTCGGCCTCGGCCGCGGTGATGCTGCCCTCGGCGATGAGCTGCTCGGTGTAGATGGCGGAAACCAGCGGGTGCACCGCGATCTTCTTGTAGAGGGTCGGCTGGGTGAACGCCGGCTCGTCGCTCTCGTTGTGGCCATGCTTGCGGTAGCAATACATGTCGATAAAGACATCGCGCTGGAACTTCTCGCGGAAATCGAGGGCGATCTCGGCGAGCATGCACACGGCGGCGGGATCGTCGCCGTTCACGTGGAAGATCGGCGCCTCGATCATCTTCGCGACATCCGTGCAGTAGCGGGTGGAGCGGGCGTCGGCCGGCAGCGTGGTGAAGCCGATCTGGTTGTTGATGACGAAATGCAGGGTGCCGCCCGTGCGGTAGCCGGGAAGCTGCGAGAAGTTGAGCGTCTCGGCGACCACGCCCTGGCCGGCGACCGCGGCGTCGCCGTGGGCGAGGAGCGGCAGCACGCGGCGGCGCTCGACGTCGTTCCGGATGCGCTGGCGGGCGCGGACGCGGCCCTCGACGACGGGATTGACGATCTCGAGGTGGGAGGGATTGGACGCGAGGCGCATCTCGACCTTGCGGCCGCTCGTGGTGTCGAGCACGGCCTCGTAGCCGAGGTGGTACTTCACGTCGCCGTCGCCGGCGACGGTGTCCGGCAGGTAGTTCTCGGAGAACTGCTCGAACAGGATCTCGAACGGCTTGCGGAGGATGCTGGTGAGGACGTTGAGCCGGCCGCGGTGGGCCAGGCCCATGACTATCTCGTCGACGCCGGCGTTCGGGCAGTGCTCGACGATGGCGTCGAGCGCCGCGATGAACGTCTCGCCGCCCTCGAGGGAGAAGCGCTTCTGGCCGACGTACTTCGTGTGGAGGAATTTCTCGAACAGCTCGGCCTTGTGGAGGCGGCGGAGGATGCGGACCTTCTGCGCCTTGCTGAACTGCGGCTGGTTGTCGTGCTCCTCCATGCGCTCGCGCAGCCACTCGCGGGCGTCGCGGTCCTGGATGTGCATGTACTCGACGCCGACGTGGCCGCAGTAGGTGGTGCGCAGGTTTTCGATCAGCGTCGCGAGCTTCATCTGGCCGCCCTGCTTGTAATGGCCGACCTCGAAGGATTCGTTGAGGTCGCCCTCGCTGAGGCCGAAGGCCGAAATCTCGAGGTGGGGATCGGCCGGCGGCGCCTCGCCGATCGGGTCGAGGTGCGCCTGCAGATGGCCGTGGGAGCGGTAGGCGTTGATCAGGCGGTGGACCTGGAGTTGCTTGAACGAATCGAGGATCGCGACCCCGGCGGAGGCGGCGGATTCACCGACGCCGGCGGACGGGGAGGCGTTGCCGTTGCTGCCGAGCGTGAAGCCCTGGAAGAACGCGCGCCAGGTGGGATCGACCGAGTCGGGATTATCGAGCCAGGAGCGGTAGGCAGCCTCGATGACGTCGGCGTTGGCGCCGGTCGGGAAAGTCATGGAATGCATGGAATAGAGGAAAGACGAAGGAGCGCCCAAGTTGGACCGGAGTCCGTGATTTCTTGGTCGCGGGAGAGGTTTTAAAGGTAAAAACACAATCGGCCTTTTCTGGCGAGGCAAGTTCCCGGTGCCCGGGGACGGAGATTGCAATCGCGCTTAAGCTGGGTAACAGCGGGATTAGTTTTTCGCCACCATCGCCATGGAAGCCCAGATCAAGGAATCGCTCGCCGCCCTCCTCGCCGGCATCAAGCGCTCGGACGGGATGGTCATCGCGACGGAGATGGCGCGGCTCGACGACCTGCTGGAACGCGGCCGGGCGGGGCTGCACCCCCAGCTCACGCATTTCCTTGAGCGACGGAGCTATGCCAAAGCACTGATGTTCCTGGGCGGCGAGTCGGACATCCCGGCGGGAGCGTGCGGCGGCCGGCCGGCCAAAGGTTGACCATGGCGGACGGCAAGATCCCGACGGAGGGGGGAAGAGACCTGGGGCAGAACCCTTTCGCCGCCCTCGGCGTCGCAGGACTGCCAGCCGCCGGACCGGCTTCACTGTCACCTGCGCCGGCGGCGAAACCGGCGGCTGCGGCCAGGAATCGCGGCCGGGTGGACGTCCGGCGCGAGACCGGCAACCGCGGCGGCAAGACCGTGACGGTGGTCACCGGTTTCGTCGGGATCGGACTGCCGGAGAAGGAGCAGCTCGCGAAGAAGATGCGCGCGGCCTGCGGCTGCGGAGGCACGGTCAAGGACGGGCAGATCGAGATCCAGGGCGACCAGCGCGAGGCGGTGGCGAGGATCCTGACGGAAGCGGGATTCCGGCCGGTCTTCGCCGGCGGCTGAGCGGAAGCGGGAGGAACGCGGCCTGCTTCGAGAACGGACCCGAGTTTGCGCCCTCGGGCGAGCCCGTACAAAAAACTTCCGCGATGATCTACAAACTGGAGCGATGGGCCTGGTGGGGCGGAGCGGCCCTGGCCATGATCGCCGGAATCGTCAATGCGGTCGGCCTGAGGAGCTATGCGCATCAGGCGGTCACTCACGTGACTGGCACCACCTCCCTGTTCGCGCTGGCCCTGGCGCATGGCGACGGCGCGGCCTCGTTGAACCTGGGCCTGGTGCTGGCATCGTTTTTCGTGGGTGCGCTCGTGAGCGGATTCATCGTGCAGAGCGATGCCTTGAAGCTCGGACGCCGTTACGGTGTCGCCCTGCTGGTGGAGAGCATCCTTTTGTTCACGGCTTCCGTGCTGATGGGATCGGACGTGCCTGTCGGCAGTTACTTCGCCTCGGCGGCCTGTGGCCTGCAGAACGCGATGGCCAGCACCTATAGCGGGGCGGTGCTGCGCACGACGCACCTGTCCGGCATGTTTACCGACTGCGGGGCGGCGTTCGGCCACCTGTTGCGCGGCGCGCCGGTTGCCTGGATCCGGATCCGCCTCTACGCCCTGTTGATCGGCGCCTTCACGGTTGGCGGGATCGCGGGAAGCCTGCTCTTCGACGTCTATGGGCCCGCGACGCTGTTCATCCCGGCGGGGCTGACTGGCGTGGTTGCCGTCAGCTACATGGTTTACGCCCACGCCCGGCGGCTTCAGGAAGGCGAGACTTTGGGTTCAGCCGGCGTCACGCGGCCAGGCCGGCACTGAGGGCGAGGGCGCTCTTGGCGCGGTTCAGGATGTAGAGGTGGTAGCCGGGCGCGCCGCGGGCGAGGAGATCGCGGATCTGGGCCAGCGCCCAGTCGATGCCGACCGTCTCCATCACCTCGGGCTGGTCGCCGGCGGCTTCGAGGCGCTTGACGAGCCGGGCCGGGAGCGACGCCCCGCACATCGTCGTGAAGCGTTGGATCTGCTTCAGCGAGAGCACCGGCATGATTCCGGGCACGATCGGGACGGCGATGCCGGCGGCGCGGCATTTGTCCACGAAGCGGTAATAGAGGTCGTTGTCGAAAAACAGCTGCGTCGTGACGAAGTCCGCGCCGGCGTCGACCTTGCGCTTGAGATTGGCGAGATCCACCTCGGGGCTGGGCGCCTCGGGGTGCTTTTCGGGATAGCCGCCCACGCCCAGGCAGAAGTCGCGGTGCCGGGACTTCAGCAGCGCGACGAGGTCGCTGGCGTAGCGGAGGCCGTCCTGGTATGGCGTGAAGGTCGTCTCGCCCTTCGGCGGGTCGCCGCGGAGGGTCATGATGTTGCGGAAGCCGC
This sequence comes from Opitutaceae bacterium, assembly GCA_035549635.1. Taxonomy (GTDB): domain Bacteria; phylum Verrucomicrobiota; class Verrucomicrobiia; order Opitutales; family Opitutaceae; genus CAIUWA01. Next base: position 8,157 of record DASZQN010000087.1, on the reverse strand, counting down.
CGGCGTGGATGCGGTCGGCGACCTCGGAAAGCTCGGCGCGGGTATGGCCCACGCAGGTGAGGTGCGGCATGACCGTGAGGCCGAAGTCACGCTTGAGGAAATCGCAGATCTGCGCCGTGCGCTCGCGGGTGCTGCCGCCGGCGCCGTAGGTCACCGACACGAAGTCGGGAGAGAGGCGCTTGAGCACCGTCGCGGTCTGCCGGAGGGCCTCGACGCCGGCTTCGTCCCTGGGCGGAAAGAACTCGAGCGAGCGCAGGGGACGCCCTTGGGCGAAAAGTTCGGAGATCGGCCGGTCCGGCGTCATGGAGTCATGACGCAAGGGAAAAGCCGGCGGGGCGTAAAGCGGCGAATCCGTCTTATGGCGGATTTTGGATTGCGGACTGCGGATTGGCCGCAGTTCGCGTAGGGGCGTCCCTTGCGGACGCCCGGTTTGATGCGCGCTGAGCCGAACGGGCGTCCGCAAGGGACGCCCCTACATCACGGAGCCTTGGACGCGGGGGCGGGCGTGGCGGTCGTGGCTGGTGCTGGAGCCGGGGCGGGCGCGGGTTCGAAGAGGTCGTCGACTTTCTGCGGCAGGCTGGTGAAGGCGTACTCGCCGGTCTGGAAGGCGCGTTTCTGCATGAGCGCGTTGATCGGGGCGCCGGCGTCGGACGAGGCGATCGAGAAGTAGACGGGGCCCGCGGGGACCGTTTCGGTCGCGGGCTCGAGTGTCTTGGCGGGTCCCTCGCCGGGCTTTGCGGCGTCCGGAGCCGCGGCATCCTTCTTGTCGCCCTGCAGCGCGCTCAGCACGGCGGCGGGGCCGCTTTTGCTCGCGTCGCCCGCGGGCGCGGGAGCCTTGATGACTTTCTCCTCGGGCTTGCGACCGATGCCGATCGTGAAGGTCTGGCCGGCGAACGTCGTGAGCTTCACCACGCGATTGTGGGTGCGCGCGGCGACGGCGTTGGGATCCGCCGGATCGGAGGAGTCGGAGAAGCGCAGCGTCGTCACGGAGCTCAGCAGGTTGGCGACCGCCTCGCCCTTCAGGCGCTGGCCCTCGGGCGTCTTGTCGGAGACGAAGGGGTCCTCCTTCTTGGCGCGGCTGACGGTGACCGTCTGGCCGCCGTCGTCCGGGAACGAGACTTCCATCTTGGCGATGTCGTCGGGCTTCAGGTTGAGCAGCTGCGAGTCGGCCCAGTTCTTCGCCTCGACGTCGACGTCCGTGTTGAGGTTCGCGAGATAGGCCTTCTGCTCGGACCCGAAGCGCACGAAACGTCCGCCGTTCTCGGCATTGCGGCCGAGGGTGACCGACCACAGCTCCTTGTCGGCGGAGTCGAGGAAGGCGATCTGCGTGTCCTTGAACTCGAGCCGGCCGATCCGCTCCGGATTGGTCGTGACCAGCCGCTGCAGCCTGGCCTCGGTCAGGTCGCCGACGAGGTGCGACAGCTTGGAGAAATCGGCGGGCAGATCGTAGTAGCCCGGGACGCGCCAGGTGCCGTCGGCGGACTTGACCAGCAGGACGGTCTTGCCGAGGTCGGCGATGCGGACCTTGGCGGCCTGCCCGAGGGTGGCGGCGGCGGCGAGCGGCTGGCCGACGCGCGGATCGGCCGAGGGCGGCGGCGCCGGGCGCTGCACGAAGAAGGTGATGACGGACAGCACCGCCAGGACGGCGACGGCGAGGGCCAGGTTTTTCAGTTTCATCGGAGGGACGGCGGGCGGACGTTCAGTTCACTGGCGGCGGCGACGGTAGAACCACAGGCCGAAGCAGCAGACGAGGACCGGGGTCGCGAGCAGGTTGACGACGAGCAGGCGGTTGCCGAGCGCGTCGATGTCCTCACGGAGGGCCCGGCGGATGTCGCGGCGCTCGCCGCGCATCTCGGCCTGCTGTTTCTGGAAATCCTCGATGGCCTTGGCCACCTCGGGGGAGGCGACGAGGCGGCCGCCTTCGCCCTTCTTGCCCTGCAGCTCGCTGAGATGGGTCTGCACCTGGGTGAGGCGGGATTCGAGGGCATTGAGCTTCTCCTCGTACTTCTTGTTCGCCTCGACCTCCATTGCCTGCACGACCTTGAACGGATGGAGCGAGCTGCCCTTGCCGCGGATCGAGATCAGGTCCTGCGAGCCGGAGAGAAATTCGAGGGAGTTGGAGGCGAACGACAGGTTGTCGTTGAGCGGCTCGGCGGCGACCTGGCCGAAAAAGTTGATCTTGCGCACGCTGTAGTCGTCGAAGAGCCAGTCGGTGTCCGCGACGATGAGCAGCGTCGAGGTGCCGGAGGATTCCTTCAGGGCCGGCGCCGCCTTGGCGTCGTCCTTTTTCGGCGCGGCGGGGTCGTCCTTCTTCGTGGGATCGGCGGGCGGCTCGTCCCTGGGTGCGCCGTCGGGAAACGCGCTCTTGAACTTCCCGGTCACGAGCGCGGCGATGGTCTTCTTGCCGGACGGCGTGATCTGGCGCGCGACGGCGTCGGGCTGCGCGAACTGGAGGGCCATCGCGGGCACGTCGCCCGCCTGGGCCGAGGACTCGATGAGCGGCGTGAACGAGAGGTTGCTGCCCGCCTTGAGGGCGAGGCTGCCGGGCTCGACGAAGAGCGCGGAGTTGAGCTGGGCGGTCGGCAGCGACTTCGCATTGAAGTTCTCCTTCTGCAGGTTGAGCCAGACCGGATAGCGCGTCACGTCGGTGCCGTTCCGGACGGAGGCGGCGGTCTCGAGGTCGCCGACGACCTTCTGCGGGTCATAGGCGATCCCGTAGGCGCCGAGCAGCGCGGGAAGGTCGCTGGAGACATTCGGCGGTGGTCCGCCCATCATCATGGCCTGCTGGCCGCCCTGGCGCTTGAAATAGGCCGACGACGGATCGACCGCGAGGAACACGGGCCGGCCGCCGAGGAGGAACTGGTCGATGGCGAACTGCAGCTTCGGCGAGAGGTTCTCCGGGTGGATCACCGCGAGCGCGTCGAGGCCGGACGGCAGCTCCGTGGCGGCGGCGTCGACCGGCACGATCTGGAACGTGCGCTCCCATTCGGCGGTGACGTACTGTCCGGGCGGCGGGCGCTGCCCGGACATCATCATCTGCATGTCGGGCTGGCCGGCCTGGAGCGGCAGGCTGGTGATGAGGCCGAGCTTCTTCTTGTCGAACTGCTCGACGCTGTAGATCAGCTGCGAGAGGTCGTATTCGAGGAACTGCTCGCGTTCCGGGGTGAGCGCGGTGATCGTCTTCTGCTGGTCGGCCTGCGTGGCGACGAGGCCGAACTGGATCTGGTCGCCGGTGGGCAGCTGCTGCGGCTCGAGGCCCGCGGCGGTGGCGCGCTCCTCCTCGGGGGTGTCGGGCCGCGGGTCGATGACGTTCAGCGTCAGCTTCCCGCGGGCGGCCTTCACGTACTGCCGGAGCATCTCGTCGACGCGCTCGGCGTAGTTCTTGTAGGAAATGGGCAGGCCGGCGGCGCTGCGGGAGAAGTAGTAGTCCAGCGTGATCGGCTCCTCGATCTTGCCGAGGAGGGCGCGGGTGCCGGGCGAGAGCGTGTAGATCTGCTCGGCGGTGGCGTCGAAGCGCACGGGCAGGGCCGAGGCCAGGTAGTTGACCAGCACGAGGCCGACGAAGAGGAGCGCGATGGCGAGGACTTTGCTGCCGGGTTTCATGGGAGGCGGGGTCGCGGGTTAGCGCTCGAGGGCGACGACGTTGAGGAAGAGCGTGAAGCCCATCAGCGAGAGGAAGAACACCACGTCCTTCGGATCGATGACGCCCTTCATGAAGGCCTCGAAATGGGTGGTGAAGCCGAAGTTCGAGATGGCGTCCACCACCGGCACCGGCAGGTGCAGGTAGCCGCCGAGGAAGTTGGTGAACACGCTGAAGCCGAGCAGCGTGAGGACGAAGCAGACCAGCACGCTGAGCACGAAGCTGATGACCTGGTTCTTGGTGAGCGCCGACATGAACGAGCAGACGCCGAGATAGCCGCCGGCCATGAGGATGCTCCCGAGGTAGCTGCTGGCGATGACGCCCCAGTCCGGATCGCCGAGGTAGGCGAGGGTGATCACGAGCGGGAAGCTGAGCAGGATGGCGAGGGCGAGGAAGGCCCAGCCGGCGAGGAATTTCCCCAGCACCCCTTCGAGCGTGGTGACCGGGAGCGTGAAGAGCAGCTCGACGGTGCCGGAGCGCTTCTCCTCCGACCACAGGCGCATGCCGGCCGCGGGCACGAGGAAGAGGAAGAGCCACGGGTGCCAGAAGAAGTAGCTTTCCATGCTGGCCACGTTGGCCGTGTAGAAATTGCTGAGGAAGAACGCGAGGCCCACGCTCGCGAGCAGGAAGACGACGAGGAACACGTAGGCGACCGGCGAGCGGAAGTAGCCGACGAACTCGCGTTTGAAGAGGGGAAAAGTCTGGCTCATGCGAAGGAGGGGAAGGGCGATGGAGGGAGGCGGGCCGTCACAGGTCCGACTGCGTGAGACTGCGGAAGATTTCGTCGAGCCGCGCGCCGGGCTGGCGGGCCCGCAGCTGGGCCGGGGTCTCGTCGGCGACGACGCGGCCGCGGGAGATGATGATCACGCGCGTGCAGATGGCGTCGACCTCCTCGAGGATGTGCGTCGAGAGGATGACCGCCTTGTGCGCCGCCATGCTCTTGATCAGCGTGCGGACCTCGTTCTTCTGGTTCGGATCGAGGCCGTCGGTGGGCTCGTCGAGGACCAGCGCGGGCGGATCGTGGAGCAGCGCCTGCGCGAAGCCGACGCGCTGCTTGTAGCCCTTGGAGAGCGTCTCGATCGTCTGCTTCCGCACCGGCCCGAGGTGGGTGAGCGCCACGGCGCGGTCGACCTGGGCGCGGCGCGCGTCGGCGGCGCGGAAGCCGCGGACCTCGGCGATGAACGCGAGGAACTCCTCCACCGTCATTTCCGGGTAGGCCGGCGCGCTTTCGGGCAGGTAACCGATCTTCCGCTTCACCGCGACGGGATCCACGGTGACGTCGATGCCGTCGACGAGGGCCTGGCCGGCGTCGGGCCGGAGGAAGCCGGTGATCATCTTCATCGTCGTCGACTTGCCGGCGCCGTTGGGCCCGAGGAAGCCGAGGATGTCGCCGCGGTTCACGGCGAACGAGATGCCGTCGACGGCCCGTTTGGCGCCGTACGTTTTGACCAGACCTTTGACTTCGATCATGACGTTGAAGGGGAAGAGCGGGGAGGAGTGAGAAAACTTCAGCCCCCAAAAGGTTCCGTTCGGGGCGATCGCAAGAGGGACGAAATAAAAATCCGTACCGGACGCCTCAAGCGGAAATAATGGGAAGGGCCGGGGACGCGGGGAGGGGCATGGCGGCCTCCGGAATGACGGCGGGGGCCGGCGGATGTTACCCTCAAACCGCGGCCAGCTCGCGCTCCTTCTCGGTCTTGAGCCGGAGCTGCCCGCAGGCGGCGGCGATATCGTGGCCCTTCTCGCGGCGGAGCGTCACCGGGACGCGGGCGTCCCGAAGGACGTCCGCGAAGCGTTCCTGGCGGGTCGCGCTCGGGCGCTTCCACGGCAGGCCCTCGACGGTGTTGTACGGGATGAGATTCACGTGGGCATGCAGATCGAGGGCGATGTCGCGCAGCCGGCGTGCCTGGTCGAGGGAATCGTTCACATCGGCGATGAGGATGAACTCGAGCGTGACCATGCGGCCATGGCGCTCGGAAAACTCCTTCACCGCCGGCAGCAGCTTCGCGAGCGGGAACGCCTTGTTCACCGGCATGATCTTCTCGCGCACCTCGTCGGTGGCGCCGTGCAGCGAGATCGCGAGCCGGAAACCGAGCTCCTCGCCGGCGAGCTTCCGGATCTTGGGAACGAGCCCGCTGGTGGAGATCGTGATCCGGCGCGCGCCGAAGCCGAGGCCCCAGTCGGCGTTGAGGATGGTGAGGGCGCGGAGCAGCGCGTCGTAGTTGGCGAGCGGCTCGCCCATGCCCATGACGACGATGTTGTCGAACGACGCCAGCTCCTGCCGGGCGCGCGGGGTGCGCTCGTCCTCGCGGTAGCAGACCTGGAGCAGCTGCGCGACGATCTCGCCGGCGCCGAGGTCGCGCTTCAGCCCCGCGAGGCCCGAGGCGCAGAACACGCAGCCCATCGCGCAGCCGACCTGCGTCGAGATGCAGATCGTCTTGCGCGAGTGGTCGAGGCCGACGCCGTCCTGCGGGGCGCGGATGATGACCGTCTCGATGAGCGAACGGTCGCCCAGCTCGAGGAGCAGCTTGTCAGTCACGTCCTCGGACTGCTTGTTGAGCACGAGGGCGGCGGGCATGAGCTCGAACGTCTCCGCGAGCCAGGTGCGCAGCGGCTTGGGGAGGTTCGTCATTTCCTCCCAGGAGCGCACGCGCTTCTTGTACAGCCAGTCGAGGATCTGCCGCGCGCGGAACGCCGGCTCCCCGCGCTCCCTCAGCCGGGCGGCGAGCGAGTCGAGCGTCTCGCCGGTCAGGGGCGGCTTGGCGGGCGTGAATTTCATGCGTCGGCGCAGCGTAGGCGGCGCGGGCCGGCGCGCAAGGAAGTCATCGATCTGGTTTTAACACAGAGAACACGGAGCATACCGAGAGAAAGCAAAACGACCTCCCGGTTTGCTCTGCGCCTCTGGGTTGAGCCTTCCGGGGATTGGGGACGCCCAGCCAACGCGCTGGGTCAGCGCGTTCCACCTTCACGCCGGCCGAGGCCGAGGAGGAAGATGATCGTCGCGGAGACGAGCATGGAGCCGCTGAGGTAGAAGATCGCACCCGAGAAGGAACCGGTTTTCTGCTGGACGAAGCCCATCACGTTCGGGCCGAGGAAGCCGCCGAGATTGCCGATGGAGTTGATCAGCCCGACGCTACCGGCCGCGGCCGCCTCGGTGAGAAACAGGCCGGGCAGCGCCCAGAACGCGACCTGGTAGGATTTGATTCCACCCATCGCGACCATGAAGCACGCGATCGTGAGGCCGAGGCGGCCGTGCGTCAGCGGCGCGAGGCCGAGCGCGACGGCGCCGATCACGATCGGCACGATCGAGTGGAGCCGGCGCTCCTTGGTGCGGTCGGAATTCCAGCCGACGAAAAGCTGCCCGGCGAACGCGAGCGTGGGCGGAAGGATGATCAGCCAGGTGATATCGTTCAGCTTCAGGTTATACCACTGCTGGAGGATGCTCGGCAGGAAGAACTCGAGACCGTAGTTCGCGGTGACCGTGCCGAAGAAGGCCAGCGCCAGCATCAGCACCTTGGGATGGCGGAGCGCCTCGAACACCGTCATGCGGCGGCGGCGCGCGAGCTGGAGCGCCTTCTCGCGGGCGAGTTCCCCCTCCAGCGCCGTCTTTTCCTCCTCGCTCAGCCAGACGGCGTCCCGCGGATGGTCGGGCAGCTTGAGATAGACGTAGAGGCCGAGCAGCACGGCCGGCAGGCCCCAGGCGATGTACACCCACTTCCAGCCGACGAGGCCGAGCACCGCGGGGTGGTGGATCACGACTCCATTTACGGTCTCGTCGGTGCCGATCTGGACGAGTGCGTTGGAGATCTTCGGGCTTACGATCTGCGCGACGGGCGTGGCCACCATGAAATAGGCGAGCGCCTTGGTGCGGTCCCGCGTGGGGAACCAATGCGTGAGATAGACGACCACGCCGGGGAAGAAGCCGGCTTCCGCCAGCCCGAGGAAAAAACGCACCGTGTAGAACTGGACGGGTGTGTGCACCGCCGCGGTCAGGGCGGCCATGAGGCCCCACACGACCATGATCCGGGTGAGCAGCCGGCGCGCGCTCCACTTCTCGATCAGCACGGCGCTGGGAACCTCGAGCAGGAAATACCCGATGAAGAACAGCCCGGCGCCGAATCCGATGACCGCGTTGTCGAACGCGGGCATGTCCTTTGCCATCGTCAGCTTCGCGATCGAGACGTTGGCGCGGTCGACGTACGCGATGACGTAGCAGAGGAACAGCAGCGGCAGCAGGTGCCAGTACGCCTTGCGGCGGGCGGAATCCAGGACGGGGGAGCTGGCGGGCTCGAGGGGCAAATGAAAGGGGATGGGGGCCGGCGCGGAGGTGCGCGCAGGGGAAAATTCAGACGACCGCGGCGCGTGGAGGCAAGGCTTGTGTCGGGAGGACTACCCTCAACGCACAGCGAAGATCATCCGACAGCGACGGGCTTTTTCGATCCGGTTTCGCGCAGAGACACGGAGCACGCGGAGAACGGAGACCGGACGTCCGCTCCTCGGCGTGCTCCGTGTCTCTG
>DASZQN010000086.1:0-38264 GCA_035549635.1 Opitutaceae bacterium | reverse complement strand
CCGACCACCCGGTGTAATCGGTCGAACGGAAGGTGAGCAGGGTCAGCGCAAAATTGGCGAGCGGTTCGGGCACGAACAGAATCGGATATCGCATCATTCGCTCCCGCGTGTGCTCGATCATGTCGCGCGGCGTGTCCGCCGGCATGATCAGCCGCCCGGCGGCGGGAGAGCGCAGCAGCATCGCGCCGTTGGAGTAGAGGATGTCGCTCACGTGGAGCAACTGCGGCCAGCTGAAGAGCCGTGGACGAGGCCAATGCTCCGGCGACCAGACACAGTCTCCCGTGTTTTTCCACTGGTTGCCAGGCAACTCGCGCCAGACGCGCATATTCGACCAGGCGAGATCCACCTCGGGATGGGCGTCCAGGGAGGCGATCATTTTTTCGAGAAAAATCGGCTCCCACCAATTGTCATCCTCGAGCAGCGACTGGTATTCCTCCGGCACCGGCCGATGCGCGAGGTTGAAGGCCTCCACCGGGCCGGTGCGCCGGGGCGGCAGGACCAGTTGGATGCGCGGATCCCCAAGCTTGGCGAGCAGGTGGCCGGGATCGGGATCGGTGGGATCACCGTTATGAAGTTCACAGACCCAGTCGGCGAACGTCTGCCGCCGAAGGCTTTCGATCGCCCGCGGCAGCAGCGCAGGGCGGCGAAAGGTGAGGAGGATGATGCGAACCCGGGCCATGCGAATAGGCGAAGAGGGAAATCGGATCAGCTGGAAGGCAGTGCGGCGGACTCAGCGGTGCGCCGAAAAGTCCGGAGCGTTTGTGTCAGGTCCGGCGCCAGATCGCACGCCAGCCAATAGGCGAGCGCGCCGGTCAGCACCCAAGTGCCCAGCTGCACAGCCAGGTAGATGGGGCCGGTGACAACCCCCGCGAGCCACCAGATCGCGATGATCAGGAGCACGAGCCAAAACCGCCGCGACGCGAGCAGCCATGGAACGACGAGGATCAGGAGGATTTCGCGATGGTTCCAATTGTGGCCGATGGCGAAATAGGCGAGATGCAGGCACGCGCCCAGACGGAAGAAAGTGCGGGTCGGTTCGGCGACGGCCGGGAACGTCCCAGCGTTGCCGCTACGCCGGTAGCCTCTCCAGGCGCAGGCAGCCAGCAGCAGGAGCAGAAAAACGGACGTCGCCAGCGGCAGGAACCTCTCCCAGTTTTGGTAGCCGCCCGCCTTGTCCAGCAAGGCGCGGGTCGGGGGATGGCGGGTGGTGCCATCCAGCAGCCGCGAGGTCAGCACCTGACTGCCGATCGCGAGGGCGTGGGGATGGGGCGTGGTGCGCGCGGCGTGCTGCAGCTCATCGAGGTGGACGAAGAAGAAGATGCCCAGCGCGACCACGGCCAACGCGGCGGCAATGAAGGTCCGGCGGGTGCCGTCCAGGAACGACAGCAGCGCGCAAATCGGATAGAGCTTCAGGATGGCCGCGCCGCCGGTGAGGACGATGGCGGGCCAGCCGCCCAGCCAGCGGCGCGCCCACCACCAGCCGGCCAGGGCGAGAAGGCCGAACAGCAGCAGGTCGTTGTTGGAGACCGCGATTGCCTCGATCGCGGGGGGGCAGAACACGCCGGCCAGCGTGCAGCCTGCCGAGATTGGGTCGTGCGGTCGCATGACCGCCAGGACGGCGATCAGGAAGATCGCGGCCTGCAGAAGGCCGAGGGTCTGGGTCCAGGTGCGATCCAGGCCGAGGTGGGACAGGACCAGCCAGGCCCGGGGATAGTTGTAATAGTAGGGGGTGGCGTCGGCCGGCGGCTCCGTGTAGACATCGCGGCCGGCCCGGGTCACCTCGCAGCCCCACAGGATCACCTGGAGATCGAAGAACGTCGGCTCGGCTCCTCCGGGGAGCTGGAACGGCCAGAACTTCGGCCAGCGCATGTAGGACTCGGAGGCATAGTCGAACGGCCGGGCTCCGTGGGAAAACGGCAGGTGCACTGCCCGCAGGGTTCCCCACATCGCCAGCAGCGGCAGCGCGGCGATCACGAACCAGATCAGAGGCCGGCGCAGGGAGCGGTGGACGGATGGAAGGGACGCCATGAAAACCGTGGAATCAGCCGGGGGCCGTGAGGGCCCGGCGCCAGTTCGCCTGGAAATAGTGGCGCTTCGAGCCGGCGACATAGTGATGCATGACCGCGCGGCACGCGCTGGCCTCGGGCTCGACGGGCAGGGTGACATAGTCCGCCGCCGGCATGATCGTGCACGTCCGTCCGGCGACCATCATCGCGATCAGGGCCTGCTCGAGATAGTAGTTGGTCCGCTCGCGCTCGATCAGCAGGCGGCACCAGTGCTCGAGACGCTCCCAGTCGATTTCGCTGCCGTTGAGCCCGGTGAGGCCGACGTTGACGAGTTCGGCCACCGGCGTGCCGGCGAGCGTGTTCATCAGGTCACGGGAATAGCCGTAGGATGTCTCGCAATCCACCGCATGCAGGGGATCGCGGGGTTGATCGAGCCATTCGATCAGCCGCGCGGGCCGGCGGAAAAACAGCAGGTCCGAATCGATGACGAGCTTCCATCCGTGGGCGCCCAAATGCGGATCGATGAGCTTGCGGATGTTCGGATAGTGCAGCCAGCGGTCGCGCAGAAACGGAAACCTGGCGGCGGGGAGGTGGGCCTCGAGGCGCGCGGTGATTTCCTCGCGGCCGGCAAAGCGGACGGCGGGAAAAAGCCGGGCGAGCGGCGCGCGTTGCCGCGGCCCAAGGGTGCCGTCGTCGTAGACGGTCGGGACCAACGGCCGGCTGCTGTGACGGGCGATCGTCCACAGGCAGAATGCCGTCTGGTACCAGAATTTCTCGCCCGAGAGGAGATGGAATTCCAGCGGGGCGCCCGCGGGCGCCGGCAGCGTGGGAAGCGCGGCAGCCGCCTTTTCCATCGCGACGCGACCCTCCTCGGTGAGCCGGCGCTCCCGGAACCCGCCGTCGGCGCGGAGCCGGCGCCACCAGCCGAGCGGCCGGTGATAAAGCTGATAGGCCAATCGCCCGAGGCCCAGGGCGCGGAGAGGATTTTTTCCCGAAGGGGCGGTCACGTTGAGGAGGAACGCGGAATGCGTGGCGTCAGCCACAGCCAGCCGTTGCCGTGAAAGGGCCGCCGCTCATCGATCGCCCGGCGCCGGATGCCGGCCGGCAGCGCGGAGATGAAGGCGTCCCCGCAGCGCAGGTCATCTCCGGTCCGTGGCGCGGGGGTGATCACTTCGACGGTATGCGTGGGACTCATCCGCCGCGCGAGCTCGGCGCTCAGGCCGGCCACCAGAAAATCGTGATATTCGACCAGCACCGGACAGTGGCGCAGGTTTGGCACCCGCAGCGGATCGAGGAGAAGGGATTCGTAGCCCTCGGCGTCCATGATAACGACAGGGCGCCGGTAGCTGGCCAGCAGCGCGTCGAGGTCGGACGGAGTGCACGCTTCGCGGAGCTCGATTTGCTCGGGACCGAGCTGGTTGCGGGCCATCAGTTCCGCCATGGCCTCGCGGGCCTGGGGATCGATCTCATAGGCGATCACCTTCTTGCTCCAGCCCGCGTAGGCCGCGCCGACGGCGTAGTAACCCTCCGCGGCGCCGATATCGATGAGCACGTCGGGCTGGGTTGCCGCCCATTGGGCGAGCCGGGACTGAAGCTCCTTTTCATAGACTCCGGCGATTTTGGGCGCGAGCGAGCTGCAGAAGGCGCGATCGATGTAGCGGAGCCCGCGGAACGGTCCGGCCTGGACGACGTACTTGCTCCAGCGCACGTAGCGAGCCGCGGTGAAATCCGCGGGGCGCAGCTGTTGCGGCAACATCTGGTTGATCAGGCTGGGAAGGTGCATCGGGAAGGGAAGTGAAATTCAGGCTCGCCCCGGAACGGGGGGACCCGCCGGGCAGGATTGAGCCCGCTGTTCCCAAAGAAGCCACTCGGAAGCGGCATAGAGCGCCTTCGACTTGTGCACGTAGTGACGCAGGGCCGGAGGCTCGCCGCGCAGGTCCGCGCGACTGTGGCAAAGACGGTACTCGGATTGCGGCAGCGGCCTGGCGCCGTGCCGGCTGAGATGCAGGGCCGTCAGGGTCTGCTCGGCCCAGATGTGGTCCTGTTCGGACCGGCCGAGCCGGCTCGCGGCCTGCTCCAGCTCGGTCCAGTCGAATTCGCGGTCGTCGACCGCCACGATGCCGGTGTTCACCCCGGCGGCCAGCGTGGCTCCGAAGAGTGCGCCAAGGTGGGCGGGGTCGCCGACCAGTGCGTTGCCTTCCTGCTCCATATAGAGCGCCCCGTGTGGCCGTCGCAGCCATTCACGCAGGATGACGGGCGGGTGGAAAAAAAGCATGTCGCTGTCGAGATACAGGCTCGGCCCCGGGAAGCCCGCATGCAGATCGAGCAGCTTGCGCATGAGCGGATGGTGGTCGCGCATCCGGCGAAGGGTGGGAAACTGAACGGCCGGCAGAAGGCGATCCAGACGGCGCACAGTATCGGCCTCGTCGATCACCATGGCGCCAGGCAGACTGCGCCGGAGGAGCGCTGCGTGCTCCGGCTGCAGGGTGCCGTCTCCGAAGATCTCGATCCGCACATGCGTGCCGCAGGCCCATTCGAAGGAGCGCGCGCAATAGATCGTCTGATGGACGAAACGATCTCCGGTCAGGAAACGGCAGGGTGGGCCGGCCAGGCCCCAGTCGGCCAGGGGCAGCGGCGCAAGGGTGGCGACCGTCGCGCGCATCGCGGCGTCGCCGCGCCGCCCGCGTGCCCGGTCACGGCGATCCTGCAGCCAGGTGCGGGGGCGGTGAAAGAGCAGGTACGCGATCCGCCCAAGCGAGAGCGGGCGGGAGGAACGGGCGGCGGAGGAGGACAAGGGCGTCAGGAAGCCAGCAGGCGGGTCAATTCCTCGTCGGATATTGTGCGGATGCCATCGTAGGGCGCGTTCCGCCGGCGCAGCAAATGGCCGGCGCCCACCGGCCCGAGCACCCGTGCGAGCGCGCGAAAAAGCGGGCCTCCGAGCTCCATGCGCGAGTGATCCGGCGCGCTCCGCCAGACGGCGAGCTGGCGGCGGCAGAATTCCGCGGAGAATCCACGGGGCAGCCGGCGCCAGCTGTTGAAGGCCCGCTCGCCTACCAGCATGCGGGCCTGCCGGGTGGCCTCCGTGGGTGGACAGAGTCCGGAGAATGCCTCCATCAGCTTCAGCGAGGCAACGCCCAGGCGTTCCCAATGCTGGCTGAAGCGCTCCTCGTCGTGCTGTCCGATGACGGTCAGGGGCTCGTCGATCTTGGCGACGCTGCCGGGAAAGAGGCAGAGATTATAGTACAACCAGACGTCGCCGACCGGATCGAATTTCCGCAGTGGTGGAATCAAGGGCGGCGTAAGGGCGCGCCGCAGATAATCGCGCCGGTAGATCGGACCGTGGGGCGCGGGCTGCACCTGCAGCACGAGTTCCTCGGTGCCGGTCGCAACGGCGGGGTTCTCCGTGGTTTGCAGCGCGCCGGTCGTCGTGTCGTACCGTCCCACGTTGTCGTAGGTGATGTCGGCCCCCGTCGCTCGCAGGCGTTCGACATGGCGCCGCAGCTTGCCGGGAGCGATGAGGTCGTCGGAATCCAGGAAAAGGACGAACTCGCCGGCCGCCTCCCTCAGTCCGTGGTTGCGGGCGACGATCGAGCCCTGGTTCTGCTGACGGAGGAGGCGCACGGTACCTTGCCGCATTTCGTCGGCGAGGATCGGAGCCAGGGGAGGCTCGGAGCCGTCGTCCACGAGCACGATCTCGGCTGGTTCCCCGAGGTGCTCGATCGCCTGGCGCGCGCTCGCGAGCGTCGCGCGCAGCGGGCCGGTGCGGTTGTACGCCGGGATGATGATGGAGACGACGGTCATAGCGCCGATTTCACCTGGCCGGCAACGGGCGCGCGCAGGAGGTTCCATTGTCCGGCGGAGCGGAGCTGCGTCCAGCCGCGGTCGAGGAGTTCCGTGCGCACTTGCTGGCTCCGCTCGTCGAGGAGCGCGTAGTCGAATGGGCTGCTGCTGAGCACGCTGGACAAGGCGGCCGCGGCCTCCGGTCCGCGCGGGGGGTGGCCGGCCGGATCGAATCCCGCGCGCTTCAGCAGCTCGGCCTGGAAGGCGTAGTCGCGGGAAAATGCCCAGTGGCCGAGCCAGACGCGCGCCCCGGCCAGTCCGGGAAGAACGGCGCCCGTGGCCGCATCGGTGAGCACGACGGGCGGCAATGAGCCCGGCTGCCAGGGCAGGGCGGCGGCCAGCGCGATCAGCTGCCGGTCCACGAAGGTGGGCCCGCGGAGCGCGAAGGCGCGCAAGTTCAGGGCGAGCGAGCCGGTGCCGAGGAGGCAGCTCAGCGCCAGGGCGGAGACTCCCACCTGCACGATCCGGGGGCGGGCGGCGAATGCAGCGATCACCCGCACCGCGCCCCATCCCGCCAGAAGAATCGGGCCGAGGATAAGGCCTCCGGCCATTTTCGCCGGCGCGGGATCCCAGCTCAGCAGGATGACGGCCATGAGCAGGCTGGCGGCGAGGGGGAGGACGGCGGCCCGGGGCGAGTTTTTCCAAGCGAGTCTGGCTCCGAGACCGGCCAGCAAGGCGCCGCCGGCCAAGGTCACGAGCCACGCTGTCCGGCTCAGCCCGAGCGCGAGCGCGCCTTGGGCGAAGGACGACCATACTCCCGGCTGCTGCGAAAGCCATCTCGTCCACCACAGTCCTGGCGCCGACGCCAGGCCGAGCACAGCCAGGACCACAAAAGCCGCCCGTGCCGCGTCCGGATCCCGGCGCCATTGCCCGGCGTGCCAGAGACTTTTCAAGGTCCACGCCCCGAGGAAGGCCAGCGGTTCATAGGGACGGGAGAAGGCCAGCAGCAGTGCAAAGCCGACGGTGCCCGCCAGCCAGCCTCGAACCGGTTCACGGGCGTAACAGCGATTTTCCAATTCGGTGGACGTCCACCACAATCCCGCGAGCAGGGCGAGGCCAGCCGTGTGATAGGGGAAGACGAGGAAGGCCGTGGACGGAAAAAGATCGAGGAAGAAGAGGTCGCCGCCATCGGCTCGCGGCGCCGAACCGAATTTGCTGGCCAGATGCCACAGCCAGGAGCTGCCCGAGCCCAGCAGCAGCGCGAGGCTGGCCCAGTTGATCGCCGCCGGCGAAAGGCGCAGCGCCGCGGCGGCGCGCCGGAAGAGAAGCATCGCGGCGATGGCGGCGGAAAGGCCCGCCGCGTTGTACACGCCGATCACCGGCAGGTGGGTCCAGGCGGCCAGGTGCCCGATGAGCCAGAGCGGAAAACTCCAAAGGAGGGCAGCGTGGGGTTCGGTCGTGTAGAGAATGCCGGCGAACAGCGCACCGTGACAATACTGCTGGACGCAGGAGAGGTAGAACCACGTGTCGGCGGGATTGTCCACGATGCCGACATTGACCAGATCGCCTGTCGGTTCGGGATGGAATCCCCACGGAACACCGAGCATGGCCCGCGACCCGACCAGCCAGATGCCGGTCACCACGGCGACGGCGATATCCGCGCTTCGGATGTTTCTGGGTTCGGATGTTTTCATCCGGGTGAATTGCCGTCGGGAACGCCGGCCGGGAGCCGGGCGAGATCGGCCTGGCCTTCGAAGGTTCCGCAACGGCCCTGCCACCGTACCCAGGCGGCGGGCCCGCTCCAGGCGCGAGTCCGCCACCAGGCGCGTGCCTGCCGAAGACGGACGGTCCAAGGCGTCACGGGCGGCCACGGCCGAATGCCGTGCAAGGCGAGCACGCTTACCCAGGACCGGGCGATCGCGCGGTTGAGCGCGCCGAGGTAGGCACGCTGCAGCCGTTGCACCGGAATCAAGTGAGTGAGCGCAAGGCCCGGTTCATAGCCAACGGAGGCGCCGGCTTCGAGCACGTGCATGACGAGATCGTTGTCGCCGCCGGATACCAGCCGCGTTCCCGTTCGATCGAGCGCGCGGCGCGCGGCGTTGGAATCCAGCGCGGTGGAATAGTCGAGCGCGAGGGCCCGGCGCACCGCGAATCCGGCGCCGATCGGCGCGAACGGTGGATAGCTGCGCTCCTTCGCTCCCCGGTGCCAGGCGGCTCGGAGGGGGAGGGCTCCGTGGTCCCGCAGCGCGAGCAGTCCGTAGAACTCCATCACCCACGGTTCGGGCGGCTGTTCGAAATCGGGCGTAACCCGTCCTCCCAGTGCGCCGAGTTCCGGGTCGGCGGCGAAACCGCGTTCGACGATGGCCAGATAATCAGGGGCAAGAACGTTGTCGTCATCGACCAGGACCAGCACCTCCCCGCGGCTTTCCCGGAAGCCGGCGCGTCGGGCCGCAGTCAGTCCGGGCTGCTCCTCGCGTACGATGCGCGTGGCGGGATGGGCGGCGAGCGCCGCCGATGTCACCGGCGGCGTGCTGCCGTTGTCGATCAGGATGACTTCGAAAGCCCCTGGATCCAGGCTCTGCGCGGCGAGGCCCGCGAGCGTGCGCTGCAGTCGTCCCGGGTGAGGATTGCGCGTCGGAATGATGACGGAGAGGCGCACCGGACCGGGAGAAGTCATGACAGGAAGGCGACGAGGATCACGACGCGAGGACGCGCCGGTAGCAATTCACGCTCGCGCGCGCCAGTTCCGCGGCGCTGAAGCGGCGGAGGAAATCCTCGCGGCCGGCCCGGCCGAGACGCTCGCGAAGCGTGCGATCACTGGCCAGGCGCAGGAGGCAGGCGGTGAGCCCGGCGACGTCGCCCGGAGGGCAGAGCAGACCGGTCACGCCGTCGGTCACCACCTCGGGGATGCCGCCGGCATTGCAGCCGACAACGGGCTTGGCGCAGCGCATGGCCTCGACGTAGATCAGGCCGAACGACTCGTAGCGCGATGGCGCCACCAACAGGTCGCACTCGATGTAGAGCGACTGAAGCTTTTCCGGCGAGACGATGCCAAGCGACACGACGCGCGAGCCGGCAAGATCGGGATGCGCCTGGGTGAATTTTTTCCAGAGCAGGCCATCCCCCGTCGAACCGGCGAGGGTGACGTGAACTTCCGGGTGGGCGGCCAACACCGCGGGAAGCGCATCGAGGAGGACATCGATGCCCTTTCGATCCTCGAAGCGGCCGACAAACAGCAGCTCGGTTTTTTTGGAGACCGGCGCTGAGGGGGGAAGAGGGAGATCCGGCAGCCCGTGCGGGACGAGGGTGAAGGCGCGCGGATCAAATCCGTCCGAAAGGCAGATGGCGTCGCGATGGCGGGCCGTGTGGGTGACGAGCGCATCGCTCTTCCGGACCGCCCGGCGCTCCAGTGCGACCTGCCACCCCTTGACGCGCGAGCGGACGGTGGAGACCGCGTTCATCTGGCTGAGCGTGGTGGAGACGCGGGTGACCACCGGCGGACGGTTGCGACGCTGCAGGTAGAAAAGCGCCGGGGCGCCGGTTGCATGGGTCTCGATGATTTCCAACCCATGAGTCCGCACCGCTCCCGCCAAGGCGCGGCTGGCGGCCTGAGCGGTCGCGAGCTCGCCGAGCAGGACCTGGCTGGGCCAGCTTCGCGCGAAGAGACGGCCGAGCCAGGCCGGCGGAGCGACGGGCACGACGTCGCAGCTCCACCGCGGAGCGAGGGCGGCGAGCGCCCTCGACGCGCGCTCGGGCTGGAGCGTCGGATGGACCACGTGCACGCGATGTCCCTGCCCCGCGAGGGCGTCAGCCAGGATGCGGTAGTGCTGGCCGATTCCGCTGTCGGCGTTGTCGCCGAGCGCGAAGAAGGAAGTAAGCAATCCGATCTGCATGACCGTCAGGTCAGTCGCGAGCCGGGACCGGTCGGCGGGAGAGTTTTGCACGAATCCAGGGCTGCAAGCGCTTTTCCGCCCACCAGGCGAGGAGGAAGGCGGCGCCAAGTCCAAGCGCGCAACGCAGCAGGTAACTGGCGAGGCTGCCGGCCGGCAGGAAGGATAGTTCGGCGATCAGATACTGGATGGGGCTGTGAAAAATATAGATTCCATAGGAAATCCCCCCGATGGGAGCCAGACGGACGAAGGCATGGTTGGCGGGGCGCCATTTCCAGAGCGCCACCGCGGTCACGGAGTAGTAGGTTCCGGCATTGGTCAGGATGTCACTCGCTCGCCCCCGGAGTATGGTCCAGAGCAGGAAGCACACGGGCAGGAGGAGCGTGCCCGTCACCAGCCAGCGGTGAATTCGTGGGCGCCGGCCCGTGGTGACCATCATCAGGCACAGGCAGGGAGGAAGGAAGTCGTAGAACGACCAGTTGATCCAGAGATCCGGATGGTCGTAAAGAAGGCCAAAGCGGTGGGCGATATGCCAGCCCGGCTTGAGCAGCCAGATCGCGGACCAGAGCAAAAGCAGCGATGGCCAGGGGAGTGGAGCTTCCGTGGCGGGGGACACGGACCGGGCCCGGGCCAGCGCGTAGCCACCGAGCCAGAAGGTCCAGCCGACGGCGTAGCCGGTCAAAAGCGCCTGGCCGGCGGGCAGCCACCATCCAGCCACGCCGAGCGCCACGCTCCCGCCGAGCCAGACCGGCCAGCGTTCCGGCCGGAGCCAGATCAGGGGGAAAAGCGAATAATAGAGCACCTCGTAATTCAGCGTCCACAGATTGCTGTTGCCCGCGATGGGCGGCAGGAGGACGGAGCCGTACGGCAGCTTGTTTTCCAGGAACAGGAGATTCGCGCCGATGGTGCGCCAGGAATCGGTCGGCACGGCCATCACTCCGAGAAAAACAGCCAGCACATAAAGGGGCACCAGCCGGAGGGCCCGCCGCCGCGCGTAATCGGCCCCTCGCGAAACGGTGCAGGGGCCCGAGTTGGTCAGGCCGATGACATAGCCCGAAAGCACGAAGAAAAGCAGGACCGCCCCCTGGCTCGTCTCGATCGCCCAGAAAAGCGGCGACACCGCATAACCCGGGTCCAGATGCGGAAACGGGGTCAGCATGTGCGTGTAGACCACCATGAGTGCGGCCATGCCGCGCAGGCCCTCGGTCGCACGGTCAAAGGCGGGTGCGCCCGGCGGCCGGGGGCGGGTCGCGCTCACAGGAAAATCTCCTCGGTTTCGAGCGGCTGGCCGAGGCGGAGGCCCAGGCGTTCCACGGCGTCGATTACCCGGGCTGGAGTAATGCGGGTCAGGCAGATTCGGTCGTAGGCGCAGAGGGATTTCTGCCAGCAGGGCGAGCAGGGAGGTGATTCGGTCACGTTCTCGTTGCACGGATAGCCGGACTGGGAGGGCAATTCGCGGCCGCCGTAGACGATCACGGAGCGGCACTCCACCGCGCGGGCAAGATGCATGAGGAATCCCACTTGTCCGATGAAGAAGGCCGAGCGGGCCAGCAACGCGGCGCTCTGGCGGAAGTCGGCCAGGCCGCGGCGGTCGACCACCCCGTCCAGGAGCGGATCCTCCGCGGCGCCGAGTTGGATGAAGCGGTAGCGGGGAGAAAGCAGCCGGACCACTTCCTGGAATCGTTCGGAGCCCCATTCCTTGTTGCGGAAGTAAAATCGGGCCGCCGCCCCGGACGACTGGATCGCGATCTGGGCCGGGCCGGCGGGCGCGGCCTTTGCCAGCTCGTCGGGTGTGAGCCAGAGCCAGGGCCGGATTTTCAGCGGGCCCCGCAGCCCGCCCGCCGCCGCGGCCTCGGCGATGATGTGGCGGCGCGGAGATTCCTGGCGATCGGCATCGATGTCCCGCTGCCATTCGCAGGGCCGCCGCAGGTCGCGCTGCCAGGTTTCCGCGGCGGCGAGGATGCCGGGGTCGGCCGGCAGGATTTTTCGGACGCCGGGGTTGCGCTGGAAAAAACCGGGATGGCGGCAATAGACGTCCAGGGCCCGCCCGGTCTGCGCGTGGAGACCCTGAATAAGTCCCGTGGAGAGAAGTTCGTCACCGACGCCGCCGAACCCGACGTACAGCGCCGTTTCCCGCCAGGGCAGGCTTGCCAGATATTTCCAGTCCCGTCGCAGCCAGTAGAACCTCCGCCACCAGGAGCGAAACAGGGGAGCGGGAGCAGGGGGAGAGTAACGACTCAAAAGGGTGGACGCCGGGGTTCCGCTCAGAGCTTCTCGACCACCAGGTCCCAGGAGTAAAGGTCGACGAGCGGGATCTCATGCAGCACGCGGTACGGGCCGATCCGGTCGAGGTGCCCCCGCACCTTGGCGAGCGAGAAGTCCGCATGGACGTGATGCTCGTTGCGGTACTGGCCGGTCCGGGCGCAGTGCGCACGGTAGACTTGCTCGTCAGGGCAGAAGATCAGCAGGCGCCCGCCGGGCTTCAGCACCCGCCACCATTCGCGCAGCACGGCCTCGGTATCGACGAAATCCTCGAGCAGGTGGGACGAATAAATGTAGTCGAGCGAGGCGTCGCGGAACCAGTACAACTTGTCGGCGCTGCCGCGCAATTGCGCCGGCAGCTGGCTGCCCACGACCCCGTACTGGGCCGGCATGTCGATGCGGACGGCGGTGGGGGTGATCGGATCCCCTCCGAAGCCGAGGTCCACGCCGTCGCCGACGCAGAACGGGGCGAGTCGGGCGCGGCATTTCGACGTTTCACTCACGATGGGGCGGCGGTCCCGCCAGCGGCGGTACTGGTGCCAGTAGGGGCGGAGGAAATCCTTGATGACATTGGCCATGGTGAAAAATCAGCCGGAAATGAGGCGCCAGTCGCTCGGCGGCCGCCAGTCGCCATAAGTCCCCTGGAGGTGCTGCGGCGTGGCTGACCCGGGCTGCACGTCGATCACCGCGCAGTCGGGTGCATAGTGGTAGCTTTCGTGGCCGGTGCCGTAGGCGCCGACGTCCACCCGATAGCGGCCGGGGACAAGGTCCAGGACCGGAAACGAAACCTGCACGACGTGCTCGCCCGCGCCGCTCACCGGGATGAATTGGCCGTGATAGTCGCTTTCCAGGGTCACCACCCGGCGTCCGTCAATATTGCAGAAGCCCAGCCCGAAGCCCACACCGGCAAGCGGCTTGTCGGCGGTGAAGCGCAGCGTGGCGGTGAAGGGACGGCGGTTGACCAGAGGGGCGGAGGAATTCAGCGCGAGCGACAGCAGCCGGAGCGGCGCCTGGGAGACGTGGCCTTCGCGGCTCAGTTCCACCTCCGCGTCGCTCGCTCCGCGTCCGGCGCTGACATAGCCGTTGATGGCGAGGTCGGTGCGTCCGTCGAGCGCGACCCGGCCGTGGTCGAGCAGGATGCCGCGCTGGCAGAAACGCGCGACCGCCGCGATGTTGTGGCTCACGAAGAGAATCGTGCGTCCTTCCTGCTGGGCGACCGATTCCATCTTGCCGAGGCACTTGGCCTGGAAGTCCGCGTCGCCGACGGCCAGGACCTCGTCCACGATCAGGATTTCGGGTTCAAGGTGGGCGGCGACTGCGAAGGCCAGGCGGACATACATCCCGCTCGAGTAGTGCTTCACCGGGGTGTCGAGAAACCGCTCCACTTCCGCGAACGCCACGATCTCATCGAATTTCGCGCGGATCTCCGCGCGGCGCATCCCGAGGATGGCCCCATTGAGGAAGACGTTTTCCCGGCCGGAGAGCTCCGGGTGAAAGCCCGTGCCGACCTCGAGCAGGCTCGCGACGCGTCCGCGGATCCGCACGCGCCCCTGGGTGGGCTCGGTGATGCGCGAAAGGATCTTCAGCAGGGTCGACTTGCCCGCGCCGTTGCGGCCGATGATGCCGATGACTTCGCCGCGGTTGACGGAGAAACTGACGTCGCGCACGGCCCAGAATTCCTCGCTCGCCGCCTGCTGCTGGCGCGTCCAGCGGCGCAGCAGCCCGCGGGCGCCCTGCGTGATCGTATCGCGCAGGGTGTCGTGGCGCTGTTCGTGCGCCAGCAGGTAACGCTTGCCCAGATTCTCGACGGTGATGACAGGCTCGCCCATGGGTCAGATCACGTCCGCGAAGCTGCGTTCGGTGCGCCGGAAGTACCACAGCCCGCTCACCACGAGGCAAAGCGTCACCGCCACACCGATCAGCAGGCCCGGCACGTACAGCGGCTGGTGGCCGCGCAGGAGGCACCAGCGAAAGCCGTCGATGACGGCCACCATGGGATTGAACGAGAAGGCGAGCCGCCAGTTGGGCAGGGTGCTCGTGCTGAATCCGACCGGGGAAAGGAATACACCGACCTGCAGCAGGAACGGGACGATGAAGCGAAAATCGCGGAAGCGCACGGTCAGCGCCGTCAGCCAGAGCCCGGCGCCGAGCGCCGCGAGGAGGCCGAGGACGGCAAAGCCTGGCAGCAGCAGCACGCGCCAGTCGGGCCAGAAATGCCACCAGGCGCACAGCACGACATAGAGCAGGCCGACAATGCAGAAATCGATGAGCGCCACGGCGAGGGAGGAGAGCGGCACGACCAGCCGGGGAAAATAGACCTTGGAGATCAGGTGGGTGTTGCCCACCAGGCTGCCGCTGGTGCTGGAAACGGCGTTGGCGAAGAGCTGCCATGGCAGCAGGCCGGCCATCACGAGCAGGGGATACGGAACGTTGCTGGAGGGCATGCCCGCAAGCCGTCCGAAGACGAAGGTGAAAACCGCCAGGGTGATCGCGGGCTGCAGCAGCGCCCAGGCGGCGCCCAGGACGGTTTGCTTGTAGCGCACCTGAATGTCGCGCCAGGCGAGAAACCCGAGCAGTTCGCGGTAATGCCACAGATCGCGCCAGTAGTGCGCGTTGGCGCGGCCGGCCTCGAGCACCAGCTCGGGGGCGGCGGAATCGGTGGAATCGGCGGCGGCGTTCACGGAGCGAGAAGGGAGGCGAGATTCGCCCGGAAGTGCGAATAGGAAAAATGCCGCGCGCGGTCGAGGATCGTCTCTCCGTCCCAGGTGCGCTGCAGGGCGGCGACGCAGCCGCGCGCGACGTCGGGCACGTCGCCGTATTCCACGAGCACGCCGCTTGCGTCGTCGATCACCTCCGGAATGCCGCCGGCCCGGGCGCCAAGGCAGGGCCGGCCGTGCGCCATCGCCTCGAGGAACACGAGGCCGAAACCTTCGCGCTGGCTGGGCAGCGCGAAAAGCCGGCACGACGTGAATTCCCGGGTCATGCGCTCGTCCTCCACGAAGCCGAGAAACTCGACCGCGTTCCCGAGCTGGCGCTTGTCACGCAGCGCCTGCAGCCGGGGCAGGTCGTCGCCGCGTCCGATGATCCGCAGCCTCGCGTCCGGGATCGCGGCCAGCACGGCCGGCATGGCCTCGATCAGGTGCTCGACTCCCTTGTAGCGGTCGGCGTGGGTCAGGCGGGTGACGGTCAGGATCGTCGGGGCCGCGCTCGCCGGCGGAATTCCGGCTTTGATTTCGAAGTGCGGATCGAGGGCGTTGTGCAGCACGACCGCCTTGCCCTCCGGCAGCGGACAATTCCGGAGCAGTTCGCGACGCGTGAAATCGCTGACGCAGAAGATTCTTTTCGCGCCGCGCAGCGCCAGCCGCTCCGCCAGGGTGAAGCGCCGCCAGACCTCGATGCCGTGGGCGACGAGATAGTAGCGAAGGCCGGGATTGAGGCAGCGGGCCGCCAGCGCCACCGGCAGCTGGGCGACGTGGCCGCAGATGATTGTGTCGCAGCCGCGGCTCATGCGCAGCGCCGCCTTGACGAAGCGGTCCTTATTCTTGCTGCACACATACCAGTCGTCGAGCCGGTCGTTGGCGTAGCGCCGGAGGTCGCCCGAATCGACCACGGCATCGTTGAGTGCGAGCAGCCGGACGGCGCGATTGGGCTCGGCGAGGTCGCACAGGGCCTTGAGGTAGAGCTGAAGGATGCGCGGGATCCCGCCCTCGGTGGCGAAGATCTCCGGCGCCATCAGCAGCGTTCGCCGGCGGCGTCCCACCCCGGGAGGCCTTGGGTGGGTCCGGGAGGAAAGGTCGATGACCGCGGCGCGCGGCTCGGCCACCGCCTTGGCGTCGACCGCAGGGCGGCGGTTCACAAAATCGATCAGCACGGCCAGGCTCCAGACGCGCGACCATCCGCGGTCATCGCTTCCGTCGACGTAGTCGCGCCAGAAGGCCGCCGTGGGGCCGGGATTGAACCATCCGCTCCGATTGATGCTGTCGGCGGCAAAGGTGGCGTCGAGGAACGGCTTGAGCTCCCGCTTCATCCACACCGGGAAGGGCAGCGAGAATCCGCGTTTTGCGCGCGTGAGCAGGTCGGGTGGCAGCACGTCGCGCACGGCCTCGGCCAGCGCGGCCTTGGGCGGATGCTGGTCGTCCTTGAAGCGGGCGGGCTGCCGCCAGAGCCACTCGATGAAGGGGCGGTCGATGAACGGCACCCGCAGCTCGAGCGAGTGGCGCATGCTCATCACGTCGCTGTCGCGCAGGAGGACGTCGGTCATGTAGGTGCGCAGCTCCCACGCGCTGATGGTCTCGAATTCCCCGGCCTCCTCCAATTCGAGCCGGAGCGCGTCGAGTTCGGGGTGATGCGCCCGGGCCTGGGTGGAGGAAAAGAGATTGAGGTCCGGATTGAGCAGGGCCCGGCGGGTCTTGCCGTCGAACACCCGACGCTGCAGCGCGGCGAGTTCGGGCAGGTCGCGCGCGTGCTGCAGGAAATCCGCGAGTTTCCGGCGGCGCGTGTCGCCGCGCCGCAGCTGCGCCACGAGGCGGTCGCGCACCACTCGCGGCAGTCTTTTCCACCAGGGAAGCCAGCGGGCGAGCCGGGGCAGGTCCCGGAACGAGGGATAGCCGCCGAACAACTCGTCGCCGCCCAGGCCGGAGAGCGCCACCGTGACGCCGCCCATTCGCGCCGCCTGGCTCGCGTAGTACGTGTTGATGCCGTCACCCGTCGGCTGGTCGAGGTGGCCGAGGATCGAGTCGAGATCGCCGGCCAGGCGCGCCCCGGTGAGCTCGACCGGATGGTGCTCGGTGCCGAAGTGGCGCGCCGTCTGCGCGGCCGCCGCCGCCTCGGAGAAGGCGGCCTCGGGAAAGGTGATGGAGAACGTCTTCAACCGTGCGCCGCCGATCCGCGTCATCAGGCCCACGACGACAGCCGAGTCGAGGCCGCCCGAGAGGAACGCTCCCACCGGCACGTCCGCGATGACGTGGGCGCGGATCGTGGTTTCGAGCCGGGCGCGCAGCTCCGCGGTGAACGCTTCCCGCGTGGCGCAGACTTCCTGGGTCCGGGGGATCGCCCCGAACGTCCAGTGGCTGCGCACGGCGAGCTGGCCGCGTTTCCAGACCGCGCATTCCCCCGGCCGCAGGCTGCGGACTCCGCGGTAGATCGTGCGGGGCGCCGGCACGGCGAACCAGGCGAGGTAACTCGCGACCGCCTGCGGGTCGATCTCGGCGGCGAAAGCGCCGGACGCGAGCAGGGCGTTCAGCTCGGATGCGAACAGCAGCGGTCCGCCGTTCTCGTGCCGGAAATACAGCGGCTTGATGCCGAAGGCGTCGCGGGCCAGGAACAGGCTCTTTTCCTGCGCGTCCCAGACGGCGAACGCGAACATGCCCTGCAGGCGCGGCAGGCAGCGCTCGCCCCACTGCGCGTACGCGGCAAGCAGGACCTCGGTGTCGCACTGGGTGCGGAACGAGTGGCCGGCCGCGGCAAGCTCGTTGCGCAGGGCGCGGAAATTGTAGATCGCGCCATTGAAGACGAGGATGAACCGCCCGTCCGGCGTCGTCATCGGCTGGTGACCGTTGGCCGGGTCGAAGATCGCCAGCCGGCGCATGCCGATGGTCGCGTCGCCATTCGATTCCATGCCCGCGTCGTCCGGTCCCCGGTGCAGCATGCTCTGGCACATGCGCCCGACCGCCGCGGTTCGCATCTCCAGCGTCGCCTGCGCGCTGACAAATCCGGCTATTCCGCACATGGGAAGGGAGCGGGATGGCTTCGCCCCGTCGCTTCCCGCGCGGAAGCAACCGGAGGTGGGAAAAGGGGCCTATCGCCCATGGGTAACGACTGGGGGTTTCACCCCAGCCAAGACAGATCTAACCAAACCGACTTCGGACGCAATCCCGTTGGTTGGGCGGGGGTTTTGTCATTTCAGACGCAGATGGATTTGGCTATCTCCTGCGCTTTGGCGTCGGACACCAGCTTGGCTGCCAACAGCAAGCCGAAATCGATGGCGGTGCCCGCTCCACGCGAGGTGACCAGGCGGCCGTCCGCGACGATCCGCTCCTGCGCGAGGATCGCCGGCAGTTCCGCCGCCACGGAGAAATGCGCCGTGTAGCGGCGGCCCGCGAGCAGTCCGGCGTCGTGCAGCACCGCCGGCGCCGCGCAGATCGCCGCGAGCCAGCGGCCGGCGGCATGCTGGCGAAGGACCAGCGCCCGCACCCGCGGGTCGGCCCGCAGCAGCCGCGTGCCGGGCCCGCCGGGAAGAAACACGCAGTCGAAGTCGCGCGTTTCGACGGCGGCCAGGGTCGTGTCGGCGTGCAGCGTCAGGCCGCTGCGCCCCGCGACATGGATGCCGTCGCCAAGGGCGGCGACGGTGACCTCCACGCCGGCGCGCCGGAGCAGGTCGATGGGGGCGGTCGCTTCAATTTCCTCAAAACCCTCCGCGAGGATTGCGAGAACCGTGGGCATGCGCTGAGCTTGGGCGGAATGACGGCGGATGCCTACGGAAATCTTTCGGGAAAGCACCTCGTGGTCTTTGGCTGCGGATACGTCGGCGGCGAAATCGCCCGGCAGGCGCGCGGCCGCGGGCTGAAGGTGACGGCGCTGACGCGCAACGCCGCGAAGGCGGAGGCGCTCCAGGCCGAGGGGATCGATGCCGTCGCCGCCGATCTCGCCGGCGACGACTGGCACGCGCGCATTCCCGCCGCGGACTTTGTGCTCAATTCCGTCAGTTCGGGCGGCGGCGGCGCAGCCGGCTACCGGCGGAGCTACGTCGACGGCACGCGCTCGATCCTCGCGTGGATGCGCGGCCGGCCCGCGGGCGCATTCGTGTACACCGGCAGCACCTCGGTCTATCCGCAGGGCGGGGGAGAAACGATCGACGAGAACGCCTCCACCGCCGGCGCCGGGGAAACGGGGAAGATTCTGCTCGAGGCGGAGGAATTGCTGCGGGCCGCGCCGTCCGCCGTCCGCGGACGCGGATTCATCCTTCGGCTGGCG
Source organism: Opitutaceae bacterium (assembly GCA_035549635.1). Taxonomy (GTDB): domain Bacteria; phylum Verrucomicrobiota; class Verrucomicrobiia; order Opitutales; family Opitutaceae; genus CAIUWA01. The sequence goes on along the minus strand of DASZQN010000086.1, from coordinate 19,354 downwards.
GGGATCTACGGTCCGGGCCGGCACCGCCTGCTCGACCAGGTGAAGGCCGGCGAAGTGGGTGGCCGCGCGGAGGACCACCTCAACCTGATCCACCGCGACGACATCTGCTCCGCCATCTGGTCCGCGCTGCTGGCGCCGCCGGAGTCGGGCGACGGAATCTTCAACGTCGCCGACGACGGATCCGCCACGCGCGCGGAAATCGCCGCCTGGCTGGCGACCCGGCTCGGCGTGCCGGCACCGCGGTTTTCGGGTGCCCCGGCCGGGGGCCGGCGGACGATCACCCCGGACCGGATCATCGCGAACACGCGGTTGAAGGAAGTGCTGGGCTGGCGACCGGCCTATCCGACTTTTCGCGAGGGCTACGGCGGGATCCTTGCCGGCTGAGTCAAACGGCGGACACTCTGCACTTGCCAGCGCCGACGACGCGCGGCCCAATCCAAAATCCCCAATCCAAATTCCAAAATCCCATGGCCGGCGTAGGCAAACTTCTCAAACAAGCCCAGAAAATGCAGCGCGGCATCGAGGCGCTCCAGTCCCAGCTCGAAGCCAAGGAGATCGATGTCACCAGCGGCGGCGGCGCCGTGAAGCTCAAGGTCAACGGCGCGGGCAAGTTCCTGGCGCTCACGCTCGATCCCGAATTCCTCAAGGAGGACGCGAAGCTCGTCGCGGACACCCTGCTCGTCGCGATTCAGGACGCCGCGAAGCAGGCGAAGGAATACAACGACACCGAGATGCAGAAGGTGACGTCGTCGTTCCAGATGCCGGGAATGTTCTGAGATTTTCGATTTTGGAGTTTGGATTTTGGATTGCCTCGCGCCTACGCGAGAGGATCGGTCCGAAATTCAAAATCGAAAATCCAAAATCGAAAATTCGATGACTCCCTCGTTCGAGAAGCTCCAGAAGCAGCTCAAGCAGCTGCCGGGGCTGGGCTACCGCTCGTCGGAGCGGATCGCGCTCCATCTGCTGGTGGAGAAGCCGGGGCAGCTGCCGGCGCTGGTCGCCGCGCTGGAGGAGGCGGCGCGGACCGTGCGGCGTTGCCCGCGTTGCGGCAATCTCGCGGAGGACGGCCTCTGCGCAGTCTGCGCCGACGAGCGCCGCGATGCCGGTGTCGTCTGTGTCGTGGAGCATGTGCCCGACCTGGTCGCGATCGAGCGCTCGGGGGCGTTCCGCGGGGTTTACCATGTGCTGCACGGGAAACTCTCGCCGATCAACGGCGTCGGCCCCGATGACCTCAATCTGAAGTCGCTGCTCGGCCGCGTGGAGTCCGGTGCGGTGCGCGAGCTGATCCTCGCGCTGTCCAACGACGTCGAGGGCGAGGCCACCTGCCACTACCTCATCGAGCACCTGCCGCCGTCGCATCCGGTGAAGATCTCCCGCATCGGTTTCGGACTGCCCAGCGGCGGCGGCGTGCTCTACGCCGATTCGGTGACGCTCAAGAGCGCGCTCGAGGGGCGGCGGGACTATTCGTGAACAGCTGCAGGCGGCGCTGCAGGGTGCTCGATTCAACGTTCAACGTCCAACGCTCAACATTGAACGTCCAACGGGGAGCGGCTCGAACGTTGAATGTTGCGAGTCCCCAGACTCGCCGCCGTTCACGGCTGGAATAGCCGCTTCACCAGATCGTTCAGCTCGGCGCCGCCCTTCGCGACTTCCGGGTCCTGGGCTTTTTCCTTCCGCCGGTCGGGACGCTTGGGTGCGTCCTTGGAAAGCAGGGCGATGGCCGCGGCCTGCGCCGCCTCCTTGGCCGGTCCGTCCGGCATCTTCGCCGCCTCCTCGAGCTTCGCCTTGCAGGCGATCATCGCGCGGGTCATCTCGTCACGGCGCGGGTCGCGCCGGCGGCGACGTTCAGAGGGCATTGTCATCGGAAGGCAGCGGAGGGTCCGGACGGGGCGAGGACTGGTGCGGGCGGAGGGAGTCGAACCCTCTTTTCATGCTTGGGAAGCACACGTGATAGCCGTTATACTACGCCCGCAAAGACAGGGAATTTATCCCGGCAAAATCCCCGCCGGTTGACAAGACCGCAATCCGCTTCGCGGAACGTTCAACGGCCAACCCTCAACCTCCATCTTTCAACCCCCAAGCGAACGTTGGAGGCGGCGGGTGGTCCGTCTCGCTGACCGGACATGTCACCCGACGTTCGCCTGAGCGGGCTGCGGTGCGTCGAGCGCGGCCGCCGCGAGCTCGTAGGCAGCGAGGTCAGTGAGGTTCAGCGCGAGGATGTGGTCGTAGGTACTGCGCGGAAGGCGATAGGCGTCGGCGGTCCGGTCGGGATTCAGATTTTCGCGGGGCGGCCGGTTCGGCACCGCGACGCCGAAGGTCGCGCCGAAGATGCGGAGCGACTCGTCGAAGCGCTCCATGATCCCGATGAAGCGGAAGGCGGCGGCGGGCTTGCCCGCCATGTAGCGCGTGGCCTCGTTGCGCATCCAGTCCAGCTCGGCGAACGCCTCGAGCGGGAGGTTCCGTTCGAGCAGCTGCCGGCAGCAGTCGTCGCGGAGATCGGGGCTGCGCCGGAAATGAAAATAGTTCGAGACGACCCGCTCCACGGGATGGCGCAGCCAGGTCACGAGCTCGGGCTGCGGCACGAGGTCGTCGAACGCATCGGCGAGGAAGTGGCCGTGGATGCATCTCGTCGCGGGCGGCACTGCATGATGCCGCGCCTGTGGCTGGCTGAAGATGGCTCCGTAGTTCAGCCAGAGGCCGGCGCCGTAGATTTCCCGCAGGACGTGCCGGAAGCTTGTCCCGCCGCACTTCGGAATGTGGACGCTGAGAATCACGGCACGAAGCGGCGCTGCCGGTTGCCGGACGTTGCAGGGGGAATGGGCATCTTTTCCCCATGGCAGCCGGCCGTGGCGGAGAACGAACGGGCTTCGGCGGAGGCGCCGTCGGCCAAAGGAAGAGAAAGTCTCATGCTCCCTCAGCACGGATAAGCCGGCGGTTTTCTTGCACCGGCACCGACTAATTTACCTTTTCGTCACAAAGAAAAACCCCGAAGCGGCCGTTTCCGGAGGCTTCGGGGCGAAAACTCGATGAGGGTTTTTGTGGGCGCCCGCCGCAGGCGCGGGCTATGTTGGCCTGACAGTACGTGGCGGAGGCGCCTGGTTCCGCGAAAATCGCTTTCGCGTATGTCCCGCGGCTTACACGTAGGGGCGTTCCTCGTGGACGCCTGGTTTGCGATCGCTCAACGGGCGTCCACGAGGGACGCCCCTACGCAGGTTTCGACGCCGCAACTCCACTCTATTTCTGGCCGTAGTAGGCGCCGGGCCCGTGCTTGCGCTTGAAATGCTTGTGCAGCAGCTCGGCCTCGATCGGCTGCAGCCGGGGTGCGAGGCCCAGCGACATCAGGGCCATGTGGGCGCAGCACTCGAGGGCGACGGCGACCTCCACCGCCTTGGCGACCGAGGGTCCCCACGCGAAGGGCGCGTGCCGGTTGACGAGCACGCCGGGCACGTCGAGGGGATCGAGCCGCCGGAAGCGCTCCAGGATGACGCCCCCGGTCTCCCATTCGTAGGCGCGCTCGATCTCGCGGGGCTTCATCTTCCGGGTCACGGGGATTTCGCCGTCGAAATAGTCGGCGTGCGTCGTGCCGAGGCAGGGGATCGCGCGGCCCGCCTGCGCGAAGGCCGTCGCGTGCGACGAGTGCGTGTGCACGATACCGCCGATCTTGTCGAAGCCGAGGTAAAGCCGACGGTGCGTTGGGGTGTCGGAGGACGGCTTGAGCTTGCCGTCGACCCGCTCGCCCTCGAGGTCGACCAACACCATGTCCTCGGGACGGAGATCGGCGTAGTCCACGCCGCTGGGCTTGATCGCAAAAATCTCGCGCGCCCGGTCGATGGCGCTGGCGTTGCCGAACGTGAGATTGATCAGCCCGTGGCGCGGCAGCGCCAGGTTCGCCTCATAGGCCTCGCGTTTGAGCTCCTTCAACATATGCGGCGGAGATTAGCCCACGGAACACACGGAACACACGGAAAAATCGGGGACGGAATAAAGCCCGACAGCTTCTGATGCTTTCCGTGTCATCGGTGTGTTCCGTGGGTGATATCCTAAGCCCGCAGGCCTTGGGCGAGGTGATAATAAAGATCGTTCCAATGGAGTTCCTTTTTGAACTCCGGGATCTTCGTGCCCTCCTGGATCACGACGAGCTCGATGCCGGCGATCGTGGAGAAGTCCTCGAGCTGCTCGCCGGTCACGGCGTAGCTGTAGCCGGTGTGGTGCGCGCCGCCGGCGAGGATCCACGCGGCGCAGGCGGTCTTGAAGTCGGGCTGGCACTCCCAGACGGCGCGGGCCACGGGCAGCTTCGGCAGCTTTGGCGTCTTCACGGCGTCGACCTTGTTCACGATCAGGCGGAAGCGGTTGCCGAGGTCGATCAGCGACGCGTTGAGCGCCGGGCCGGCGGGCGCGTCGAACACCAGGCGGACGGGGTCCTCCTTGCCGCCGATGCCGAGCGGATGGATCTCGAGCGACGGCTTGTGGCCGGCGATCGACGGGCAGATCTCCAGCATGTGGGCGCCGAGCACCTGGTGGCGGCCGGGGTGGAGATGATAGGTGTAGTCCTCCATGAACGAGGTTCCGCCCGGCAGTCCGTCGGCCATGACTTTCATCGCGCGGAGCAGCGCGCAGGTTTTCCAGTCGCCCTCGGCGCCGAAGCCGTAGCCGTCGGCCATCAGGCGCTGCACGGCCAGCCCGGGAAGCTGGCGCAGGCCGTGGAGGTCCTCGAAGGTCGTGGTGAAGCCCTTGAAGCCGCCGTCCTTCAGGAACGACCGCAGGCCGAGCTCGAGGCGCGCGCCGTAACGCAGCGCCTCGTGCCGCGCGCCGCCGGCACGGAGGTCCGGCGCGACCGCATAGGTCTCCTCGTATTCCGCACACAGCTTGTTGATGCGGGCGTCGGTGGCCGCCTCCACGTGCTTCACCAGGTCGCCGAGGCCGTAACCGTTCACCGAAAAGCCGAACTTGATCTCGGCCGAGACCTTGTCGCCTTCGGTGACCGCCACCTGGCGCATGTTGTCGCCGAAGCGGGCGAATTTCGCGCCCTGCCAGTCCTGCCAGGCGTGCGCGGCCCGCATCCAGGCGCCGAGCTGGTCCTGTGTCGCGGGATCCTCCCAGTGGCCAACGACCACCTTGCGGTCGAGGCGGAGCCGCGTGTGGATGAAGCCCGCCTCGCGGTCGCCGTGCGCGGCCTGGTTGAGGTTCATGAAGTCCATGTCGATCTCGCTCCACGGCAGGTCGCGGTTGAACTGCGTGTGCAGGTGGACGAAGGGCTTCTTCAGCGCCGTGAGGCCGCCGATCCACATCTTCGACGGGGAGAACGTGTGCATCCAGAGGACCAGGCCGGCGCAGGCCGGAGCGTGGTTGGCCTCCAGGCAGAGCGCACGGATCTCGTCGGGCGTGGTGAGCAGCGCCTTGAAGACGACCTTGAGCGGGATCCGTTTCGAATCGGCGAGCGCGGTGGCGATCTTCCTGGAATTGGCGGCGACCTGCTTGAGGGCGGCTTCGCCGTAGAGGTGCTGGCTGCCGGTGACGAACCAGATTTCAGAGGAGGGAACGTTTTGCATCAGAAATGGATTTTTTTGACCACGAAATACACGGAGGACACGAAAGTGGGGGAGATCAGCGGACCGACTGCTTGAGCATGAGCAGATCCTTCATCACCGGACCGAGGTCGGCGTTCTGCCGCACGCCGCCGAAGGAGTCGTGGAGGCGGCGGTAGAGCTGGTAGAGCTGCTCGTAGGTTTTGCGATTCGCGGCGTTGGGCCGGTACTGCCGCGGCTTGATCGAGGTCATCGCCGCCTGCGCGGACGGGAAATCCGGATGGGCGCCCGCGAGCACCGCGGCGGAGACGGCCGAGCCGAGCGCGCACGCCTGCGACGAGCCGGCGACCTGCATCGTGCAGCCGGTGACGTCGGCGTAGATCTGCATCAGCAGCGGATTTTTCTCGGCGATGCCTCCGGCGCAGACGACCCGGTCGATCGGGACGCCGTATTCCCGGATCCGCTCGATGATGGCGCGGGCGCCGTAGGCGGTGGCCTCGATGAGGGCGCGGTAGATCTCCGCGGGCGTGGTGTAGAGTGTCTGGCCGACCAGCAGGCCGGTGAGCATCTGGTCGACGAGGATCGTCCGGTTGCCGTTGTTCCAGTCGAGGGCGAGCAGCCCGGACTGCCCGGGCCGCTGCGTCGCGGCCTCGCGCGTCAGCCGGGCGTGCAGCGCGTCGTCGCCGGCGCACACGATCTCGACCCACCACTTGAAGATGTCGCCGACGGCCGATTGCCCCGCCTCGATGCCGTAGAAGCCGGGCAGGATCGCGCCCTTCACGATGCCGCAGATGCCGGGGATATCGGGAACGTGCTTGTCCGCCGAGACGACGCCGCAGTCGCAGGTGGACGTCCCGATGACCTTGACCAGCGTGCCCTCGGTCACCCCGCAGCCGATCGCACCGTAGTGGACGTCGAATTCGCCGATCGCGATCGCGATGCCGGCGGGCAGCCCGAGTTTTTCCGCCCATTCCGGGCAGAGCCGGCCCGCGGCCGCCGTCGCGTCGTGCGCCGCGGCGTAGAGGCGGTCGCGCAGGTCGGCCAGCTTCGGGTCGAGCAGGGCGAGGAACTCCTTGTCGGGCAGGCCGCCCCATTCGTCGCAGAACAGCGCCTTGTGCCCCGCGGCGCAGATGCCGCGCTGGATCTCCCGCGGATCGGTCACGCCCGCGAGCACGGACGGCACCCAGTCGGCCAGCTCGACCCACGAATAGGCGGCGTCGAATACCGCCGGCGCGACGGCGAGGCAGTGCCAGATCTTGGACCACCACCATTCGGAGGAATAGATGTTGCCGCACTTGGCGATGAACTGCGGGCGGTGCTGCGCGGCGAGCTGGGTGATCCGCGCCGCCTCGCGCCAGCCGGTGTGGTCCTTCCACAGCCAGCACTGCGCGGCCGGGTGGCGGCGCCACTTCGGATCGAGGGCGAGCGGGCGGTTCCGTGCGTCGACCGGCAGCGGGCTCGAGCCGGTCGAGTCCACGCCGATGCCGATGACGCGGGCCGCGTCGAAGCCGCGCTTTTTCCCCGCGGCGGCGAGCGCGCCGCGGACGCTGCGTTCCAGGCCGTGCAGATAATCGCCCGGATGCTGGCGGGCCAGATGGTGGTCCTTGGGGTCGAGCAGCACGCCCTGCTTCCCGCTCGGGTAGTTGACGACGCAGCTGGCGATCTCCGCACCGTCGCGGCAGCGCACGATCAGGCAGCGCACCGAGTTCGTGCCGTAGTCGAGACCGAGGGTGAAGGTGTCTTTCATGAGGAAAGTTAAGCTGTGGAGGCGCACCTTGCGGGCGCCCGGATTGACCGCGGGGAAGATTCGATCCGGGCGTCCGCAAGGAGCGCCCCTGCATCGGCGCGGCGCTTCACTGGATGATTCCTTCCTTCCTCAGCACCTGCTCGAAATTCTCGCGGGTGATGAAGATGCCGGAGGTGCGCGTGTCCAGCGGGGGCTCGGTGCCGTCCGTCGCCCAGTGGTAGAGCATGTCCGCCGTGCGGAAACCCTCCTGGGGCGCGGAGACGAGCATCGAGCCGAAGAATCCCGTCGGCTTCGATTTCCGGAGCTCGTCGATGCAGTCGGTGCCGTTGATGCCGATGCCGATCACGTTGTCGGCGGAAAGTCCGCGGTCCTCCATCGCCCGCACGGCACCGAGCACGCCGGTGTCGTTCAGGGCGCAGATGAGCCAGTGCTTCACCTCGGGATGCTGGGTCAGCACGATGTTGGCGGCGGCGAAGCTGCCGGGAACGTCGGTGGTCTTCTGCGCGCCCTTGTAGACGCGGTCGGCGGGAAAGCCGGCGTCCCTGAGCGCGAGGATCGCGCCGTCCGTCCGCGCGCGGGCGGTGTCGAGCTCCTCGAAGGTGATGGCGCACAGCGCGGTCTCGTCTGCCGGCCAGTTCCGCCGCTTCATCTCCCGGGCCAGTTCCTGGCCCACGTCCCGGCCGATGCGCAGCGCGGACATGCCGAGGTAATGGACGTCCGTCATGAACTTGCCGTCGCCGGCGACCAGCTGGTCGTCGACCGTGATCAGCTTGAGGCCCGCCTGCTGCGCGCGGCTGATGATGGCGGGCCCGAGGCGGACGTCCGGCGTGCAGATGACGAAGCCCTTCGCGCCGTTCGCGGCGAGGTTGTCGATCGCGGACATGACCTTCTCGCCGTCGGAGACGCCGAGCTTGATCACCTCGAAGCCGTCCTGCGCGGCCGCGGCCGTCGCGCCCTTCCACTCGAACTGGAACCACGGCTCCTCCGGCTGCTTCACCAGGTAGCCGAGCTTGATCTTCGTCCCGGCGCCAGGCTGGCCGGCTTTCCGGCCGCAGCCACCCGCGAGGGCAAGGGCGAGTCCGGCGCAGGCGAGGACGGGAAGGGTGGAGTTTTTCATGGGAAAAGCGCGGGTGGAAAAATTCTCTGGAGGCAGGCGCGGACCATGAGGGGGCTGGTATGTAGGGGGACACCGCGATTTCGGCAAGCGCTGGCTGACCCGGAGCGGCGGGCCAGTCGGAAAACATCTAAATCCGGATTGCGCCGGGCCGGAGCGGCCGTTTCCTTGCAGGACCCTTCTCCCCGAAACCGCCATGAAATCCCCCTCCCTGGTCCGTCCGTTCCTTTCCTGCTTTGTCTTCCTCGCTCTAGCCCTCGCGGCGCTGGCCGCGGACAAGCCGCTCAAGATCGGCTTTGCGCAGACCGGCGCCGAGAGCGCGTGGCGCACGGCGAACACCGAGTCGATGAAGTCCGAGGCCGCGAAGCGCGGGATCGACCTCAAGTTCGCCGACGGCCAGGGCGTGCCCGACAACCAGATCCGCGCGGTCCGCTCCTTCATCACGCAGGGCGTGGACGTCATCATCATCGCGCCGCTCGTCACCACCGGCTGGGAGCCGGTCCTCCGTGAGGCCAAGCGGGCGAAGATCCCGGTCATCATCATGGACCGCTCGATCGAGGTCAGCGACGAGTCGCTGTACGCCTGCTTCATCGGCTCCGATTTCGCCGAGGAGGGCCGCATGGCGGCCGACTGGCTGGCGAAGCACACCAACGGCAAGGGCCGCATCCTCGAGCTGCTTGGCACCACCGGCTCGGCGCCCGCGAACGAGCGCCACCGCGCCTTCGCCGAGGGCATCGCGAAATATCCCGGCCTCAAGGTCATCGATTCGCAAAGCGGCAACTTCCGCCGCGAGGACGGCAAGACGGTGATGGAGGCCTTCCTGAAGAAGCACGGTCATGATTTCGACATCGTCTACGCCCACAATGACGACATGGCGCTCGGCGCGATCCAGGCGATCGAGGCCGCCGGGCTGAAGCCGGGCAAGGACGTCATGGTCGTGTCGATCGATGCCGTGCGCGAGGGCGTCCAGGCGGTGGTGGACGGCAAGATCAACTGCGTCGTGGAGTGCAATCCGCTCTACGGTCCGAAGGCCTACGATGCCGCGGCGAAGCTCGCCGCCGGGCTGCCGGTGACTCCGCGCAAGCAGTACAACAAGGACGAGCTGTTCGATTCCACCAATGCCGCCGCGGCCCTGCCGACCAGGAAATACTGAACGGAAGTTTGGCCGCGAAAAGGCGCAAAAATTTCCATGGCTCCGGCTCGAGCCTCCTGCGCGCCTATAGGCGCAATGGAGATGATGCCGCAGCCCTGAAATTTTTGTGCATTTTTGTGGCAAAGAAATCCGACGGGAGAGGGTTTTCGCATGACTGAACCGCTTCTCGCCATGCGCGGCATCGGGAAGCGTTTCCCGGGAGTCGTGGCGCTCAACGGCGTGGATTTCAGCGTCCGCGCCGGCGAGATCCATGCGCTCCTCGGCGAAAACGGCGCGGGCAAGTCCACGCTGATCAAGGTCCTCACGGGCGTATATGCGGCGGACGCGGGCGAGATCACGCTGGGCGGTCGGCGCATCGCTCCCGCCACGCCGAAGGACGCCGAGCGCTGCGGGATCAGCACGGTGTACCAGGAGGTGAACCTGGTCTCGTCGCTCTCGGTCGCGGAGAACATCATGCTCGGCCGCCAGCCCGGGCGGGCGGGCTTCCTGAACTGGCGCGCGCTGCGGCGGCTGGCCCGCGCGGCGCTGGCCCGGCTCGAGATCGAGTGCGACGTCGACGCGGAGCTCGGTTCGCTGTCGGTCGCGGTGCAGCAGATGGTCGCAATCGCCCGGGCGCTGGACCTGCGCGCGCGGCTGCTCGTGCTGGACGAGCCAACGGCGAGCCTCGACGAGAAGGAGGTCGCCGATCTCTTCGCCGTCATGCGCCGCCTCCGCGGCGAGGGGCTCGGAGTGGTCTTCGTCACGCATTTCCTCGAGCAGGTCTATGCGGTTACCGACCGGATCACGGTCCTGCGCAACGGCGAGCTCGTGGGCGAGTACCTCACGGCCGAACTTCCGCGACTGTCCCTCGTGGGCAAGATGCTGGGCCGGGAAATCGCGGCGGCGCCGGCGGCTTCATCGGTGCCGACGACGGGTTCCGCCCCAGCGGGGGAAGCCGCGCTGCTGTCGGCCCGCGGGCTGGCGCGGCAAGGCGCGGTGCGGCCGCTGGACCTCGACCTGCGCCGGGGTGAAGTCGCGGGCCTCGCCGGCCTGCTGGGCTCGGGCCGGACGGAGACGGCGCGGCTGATCTTCGGCATCGACCGGGCGGATGCCGGCGAGATCCGGGTGCGCGGCGAGCGGGTGCGCCTGGCCTCGCCGCGGGACGCGGTGCGGCGCGGTTTCGCCTTCTGCTCCGAGGACCGCAAGATCGAGGGCATCCTGCCGAATCTTTCCGTCCGCGAGAACCTGATCTTCGCGCTGCAGGCAAAGCGGGGCGCCTGGCGGGTGCTGGACGCGGCGGAGCAGCGGCGGCTGTGCGAGCACTACATCACGGGCCTGCGCATCAAGACGCCCGGGCCCGAGGCGCCGATCCGCAACCTGTCCGGCGGCAACCAGCAGAAGGTCCTGCTCGCGCGCTGGCTCGCGACCCAGCCGGAGCTGATCATCCTCGATGAGCCCACGCGCGGGATCGACATCGGGGCCAAGGCCGAGATCGAGCAGATCATCGCGAAGCTTCGCGCGGAAGGGATGGCCGTGCTCTTCATCTCCTCGGAGATCGAGGAGGTCGTCCGCAACAGCACCCGCATCGTCGTGCTCCGGGAGCGGCGCCGGGTGGGGGAGTTCGGCGCGGGCGAGGCCACGGTCGACAAGCTAATGGCGGCGATGGCGGGCGGACATTTCAAACCGGCGACAGATGTGTAGCCACAAAAAGGCACAAAATGACACGAAAACGATCCCTTACTGATCCGGACTACAGAGATTGGGAAACCACAAACCAAACATGGCTCCGTGTGACGTCTGCATCCCGGCATGCAAGCGGATCGTTTTCGTGTCATCTCGTGCCTTTTCGTGGCCAAACCGGTTCGGTGATTTCCGCAGTCGTGGCTGATGAGTGAGGCGCAGGCACATTCCTTCCGGCGTTCCCCGGTGATCTGGCCGCTGCTCGGTATTGTCCTGCTCGTGCTCGCAAACCTCGTGCACGACCGCAGCGCGGCTTTCCTGTCGATCACGCTCAAGGAGGGACATCTCTACGGCTCGCCCGTGGATATCTTCAGTCAGGGTTCGCGCTGCATGCTCGTCGCGCTGGGCATGACGCTGGTGATCGCGGTCAGCGGCGTCGACCTGGCGGTCGGTTCGCTCATGGCGGTCGGCGGCGCCGTCGCCGCGGTGCTGCTGGCGCACGCCGCGGTCCCGCTCGCGCTGGCGATCGCCGCGGCCCTGGCCGCCACGGCGCTGGCAGGACTCCTCAGCGGCGTGCTCGTCGCGGGGCTGCGGTTGCAGCCCATCGTGGCCACGCTCATCCTCATGGTGATGGGCCGCGGGGTGGCGCAGCTGATCACCAACGAGAATGTCGCGACGATCCAGCGGCCCTCGTTCGATTTCCTCGGCAACGGCTACCTGCTGGGCCTGCCGTTCGCGGCGGTGCTGGTCACCGCGCTTTATTTCTTCATCCAAGTCCTGCTGCGGCGGACTGCGGCGGGGCTTTTCCTCGAGGCGGCGGGGGACAACGAAACCGCGAGCCGGTTCGCCGGCCTGGCGGTCGGCCGGGTGAAAGGCCTGGCTTATGTGGCGAGCGGGGTCTGCGCAGGCCTGGCCGGGCTGCTCGCCGCCTCGAACATCCGGGCGGCCGATCCGCTCACGTCCGGGCTGAACATGGAGCTCGACGCGATCTTCGCGGTGGTGGTCGGCGGGACCGCGCTGACCGGCGGCCGTTTTTCGCTGCTGGGCTCCTGGGTCGGTGCGTTGCTGCTGCAGACGCTGACGGTGACCATGTACAATCTCGGGGTGACACCCGCAGTCGCGCCGGTGCCGAAGGCGCTGCTGATCATCACGGTCTGCCTGCTGCAATCGGAGAAGTCCCGCCGCTGGCTCGGCGGCCTGTGGAGGAGGCCGACATGAGTGATTGCGGAATCAATCTTCGGAGGTTGGCCACAAAAAGGCACGAAGGCCCGGTGGCTGCGGCAGGAGTCTCCATTGCGCCTATAGGCGCGCGGGAACATCGAGACGAAGGTATCGGCCCTTCGTGCCTTTTCGTGGCTAAAAATTCGGAGGCTCGGGGATGAAGACTTCGAACCGGAGAAACCTGCCGCTCCTCGTTACCGCGGCCATCTTCGTGGCGCTGTTTGTTGCCGCAGGCGTGATGTACGACGGCTTTTTCTCGCTGCGGGTGTTCGTGAACCTATTCACCGACACGGCGGTGATCGGGATCGCGGCCGTCGGCATGACGCTGGTGATCTTCTCCGGCGGCATCGATCTTTCCGTCGGCGCGGTCGTCGGGTTCACCTCGATCTTCACCGCCACGCTCGTGGAGCAGCACGACGTGCATCCGCTCGTCGCCGGGGCGGCGGCCGTGGCGTGCGGAGCGGCGCTGGGCGCCTTCATGGGGACGCTCATCCAGGTGTTCCGGCAGCCGCCGTTCCTGGTCACCCTTGCCGGCATGTTCCTGGCGCGGGGCGGCGCATGGTGGACGAGCCAGGAGTCGACCGAGATCAAGCACCCCTTCTTCGCCGCGCTTTCCAACTACGCGTGGGAGATCGGCGGCGGCGCGCGCCTGCCGACGACCGCGCTCGTGCTCGTCGCCGTGCTGGCGGCCGGATATGTCGTGGCGCACCACACCCGTTTCGGACGCAACCTCCTCGCCATCGGCGGCGGCGAGCATTCCGCGCTGCTGATGGGATTGCCGGTCGGCGCGACGAAGATCTGGGTCTACACGCTGAACGGCGCGGTGGCGTCCCTCGCCGGGCTGGTGGCGGTCGTCTATTCCGGCTCCGGCAATCCGAACCAGGGTCTCGGCCTGGAGCTGGACGCGATCGCCGTCGTGGTCATCGGCGGAACGCTCCTCGCGGGCGGCCGGGGCCATATGCTGGGGACCTTCTGCGGCGTCCTGATTTTCGGCACGATCCAGTCCGCGCTCCTCTTCGATGGCCGGCTCAGTCCGGCGTGGGGGCGCATTGTCGTAGGGCTGTTGCTGCTGGGATTTATCCTGCTCCAGCGGACCTTGCTGCGCAAACTCCGGTGACAGGTTGTAGGCCAGGTCGTTGACCTGGCCGGCCAGCTCAGCGAGCTGGCCTACAACGCTACCTTTTCCTTAATTGCTCGTTGGCTGCGCAACCGATTGATCCGGCATGCGTCGATCTGCATGCCCCCTTCAACCACCCCTGCGATTCATGACCATGTCCACCTCTCCCTCCTCGCGTCTCTTCCTTTGCAGCGCCGCGCTTGCGGCGCTGTCTCTTTCCGGCTGCCTCTTGCCACAGAGCAAGCAGACGGTGCTCTTCACGGAGGACTTCGAGTCCGGCCCGCTCAAGGCCGGCACATGGGATGTCCGCACGGGTGGCAACGCGGAAGTCACGGTGCAGTCGGCGCAGGTCGCGCACGGCAAGTCGGCCCTGAAGGTGCATTATCCGATGGCGGGCCGTCCCTACGGCTTCGCGGTCGTCACGCACCTGCCGGAGGCGCTGAAGTCCCATAATTTCGGCCGGGTGTACATGTACATCAGCCCCGGCATGCCCGCGGGTCACGGGGTGCTGGTCACCGGCGGCAGCGCCGGCTTCCCCCAGTCGAACTACCTCGAGGTGGGCGTTTCCGGCGGCAAGAACATCTTCCTCTCCTACCAGCGCCACGCGCCGGGGATGCAGTCGCAGGAAACGATGGCGCGCGGGGGCCCGTACCCGGTCGGCAAGTGGTTCCTGCTGGAGTGGGAGTTCAACGACAACCCGGACAAGACCACGGTCTGGATCGACGGCGAGCTCGCGAAGGAGAAGGCGTTCGTGCTGAGCAACAATCCCAAGGAGGATCCGCTGAAGGAGGTCGATCCGAAGGATGGCACCAGCACCGGCCTCGTCGGGAACTTCGCCGAGCTGGCCCTCGGTTTCCGCTCGTTCAGCGCGGCGAAGGCCGACTTCGACCTCTATTACGACGACCTCGCGATCGGGACCGAGCGCATCGGGCCGGTGAAGTAAGCCGGCTCTCGAAGCCATCGTCAGACCATTGCCGCCGTCAGCTGACGGCGGCTTTTTTCTGTGCTTTGGCGGGCCGATTCACGGACCACACACCCCGTCGCTTCGCGCCACCCCTCTTGCTAGAGGGGAGCTCAGATTGCTCGTGCTCCCCTCTAGAAAGAGGGGTGCCCGAAGGGCGGGGTGTGTCTTCAGCGCCGCGGCGCGTTAAGCATCCGCCTCGACCTGCTGCGCGCTGAGATTGCGCCAGCGCTCGAGGACCCGGCGGTAGAGCTCGTCGGCGGAGAGGCCGCAGGTGCCGCGGAGCTGCTCCACGTTGTTGCCGTGCTCGACGAATTTGTCCGGCCAGCCGATGCGCTCGACGGCGGCGGGGCAGTCGGCCTCCTGCAGCGCCTCGAGCACGGCGCTGCCGAAGCCGCCCGCGATCACGTGGTCCTCCATCGTCACGAGCAGCGGGATGCAGGCGGCGTGGCTGAGCAGGAGGGTGCGGTCGAGCGGCTTCACGAAGCGGGCGTTCACCACGCCGACGGAAAGGTTTTCCTCCACCGAAAGCCGCGCGGCGATCCGCAGGGCGTCCGCCACCATCGGGCCGAGCGCCCAGATCATGATGTTCGAGCCGTCGCGGAGGACTTCCGCGTGGCCGATCGGAATCGCCGCCGGCTGGGCCTTGACGGGAACGCCGGCGCCGGCGCCGCGCGGGTAGCGGATGAAAACGGGCCCGTCGTGCTGCAGGCTGGTGTGGAGCAGGTCCACGAGCTCATCCTCGTCCTTTGGCTGCGCGACCACCGTGTTCGGCACGCAACGCAGGTACGAGAGATCGAAGAGCCCGTGGTGGGTGGGACCGTCGTTGGGCGAGAGCCCGGCGCGGTCGAGGCAGAAGGTCACCGGGAGATTCTGCAGCGCGACGTCGTGGATGATCTGGTCGTAGGCCCGCTGGAGGAAGGTCGAGTAGATGGCGACGACCGGGCGGAGGCCCTTGGTCGCCATGCCGGCGGCGAAGAGCACGGCGTGCTCCTCCGCGATGCCGACGTCGAAGAACTGCCGCGGCACCTCGGCGGCGAGCGCGGAGAGGCCGGTGCCGCTGGGCATCGCGGCGGTGATGCCGACGACGCGCGGGTCGGCCTTGGCGAAGCGCACGAGGGCGCGGCCGAAGATCTCCTGGTAGGCGGGCGGGGCGCCGGGAGTGGACTTGAGGCTCTCGCCCGTGACGGGGTCGAACGGCCCGGCGCCGTGGAATTTCTCCGGCGAGTTCAGCGCGGGATCGAGGCCCTTGCCCTTCTTGGTCAGCACGTGGATCAGCACGGGCACGTCGCAGTGCTTGGCGAACTCGAGGTTCTTCACGAGGGCGTCGAGGTTATGGCCGTCGACCGGCCCGAGGTAGCGGAGGCCGAACTTCTCGAAGAGGGAGGACTCGACGAAGAAGTCCTTCGTCTCGCGCTTCCACTTCATGTAGACCCGGTTCATCTCCACGCCGGTGGGGAAGCTGCGGAAGAACGCCTCGATGTCGTGGTGCAGCTTGTTGTAGGTCGGGTTCGTGCTGAGGCGGTTGAGGTAGCCGGAGATGGCGCCGACGTTCTTGGCGATGGACCACTCGTTGTCGTTGAGGATGACGATCAGGCGCTTGGTCGAGGAGACGACGTTGTTCAGCGCCTCGAGCGTGATGCCGCAGGTGAAGGCGGCGTCGCCGCAGACGGCGACGACGTGTTCCTGCGTCCCCCGCAGGTCGCGGGCGGTCGCCATGCCGAGCGCGGCGCTGAGCGCGGTACCGGCGTGCCCCGCGCCGAAAGAGTCGTGCGGACTTTCGCGGCGGTAGAGGAAGCCGCTCGCGCCGCCGGACTGCCGGAGCCGCCGGAAGAAGTCGCCGGTGCGGCCGGTCAGGAGCTTGTGCACGTAGCCCTGGTGGGCGACGTCGAAGACGAACTGGTCCTCGGGCGTGGTGAAGCAGCGGTGGAGCGCGATGGTGAGCTCGACGACGCCGAGGTTCGGACCGATGTGCCCGCCGTTGCGCGCGGTGACCGCGATGAGCTCGTCGCGGATCTCCTGCGCGAGCTGCGGCAGCTGGGCCGGGGCGAGGGCCTTGACGTCGGCCGGCCCACGGATGCCCTCCAGCAGGCGGGAAGGCGCGGGCGGGACGGGGACGGGACCAGGAACGGGATCGCTCATCGTCGGCAAAAAGGGGGATGGCGGGCTCAGGCCTCGCGCTCGGTGGAGAATTTCTCGAACGCCACGCCGTCCTTCTGCTTCCGAAGCTGCTCGATCTTCAGCTCGGCGTCCTTCAGGCGTCCCTCGCAGACCTTGAGCAGCTTGTTGCCCTCCTCGAACTTCGCGAGGAGCTCGGCCAGCGGCACCTCGCCGCTCTCCATCGTCTCGACGATCTGCTCGAGCTGGGCGAGGGCGTCCTCGAATGACAGCTTGGCGGTTGATTTGGCTTCCACGCCGCCAAGATGGTTGGGGAGGGCGGCATTTCAAACAATCTTTGGAGCCTCCCGGGTTCCGCGATGATTTCGAAATAATCGTTCTCGTTCTCTTGTTCGTTCCTCGTTCCCGGCGGCGTTCGGAGGGAGAACGAGAAAGAGAAAGAAGAACGAGAACGATCGCCGCCGAATTTGGACCCGGCCCATCTTTGGGCTGGCGGCGGCGGACGTTTCGCATGCAGTGGGGCCATGGTTCCGACGATCGTGGCGTTGCTGCTGGCGTTGCGCCTCGCGGGCGAGCTCGTGCTCTCCGCGCTCAACCGCGCGGAGGTCCGCCGGCACGTGGCGGAGCCGCCGGCGGCGGTGGGCGCCATCATGGATCCGCCGACCTATGCGCGGTCCGCGGCCTACACGCTCGAGCGCTCGCGCTTCGGCGCCCTGATGGAGGTCTTCGACACGCTCGTGCTCGCGCTGGTCCTCTTCGGCGGCTTCCTGCCCTGGCTGTTTGCGCACGTGGGTGCGTGGGGCGCGCCGGGGGCGATGTGGGATGACGCGCTCTTCATCTTCATCGCGGGCCTCGTGCTCTCGATCCCGTCGCTGCCCTTCGACTGGTGGTCGCAGTTCCGCCTCGAGGAGAAGTTCGGCTTCAACAAGAGCACGGTGGGCCTCTGGCTGGCCGACAAGCTCAAGGGCTTCGCGCTCGCCGCGATCATCGGCTACCCGCTGCTGTGGGCGCTGCTCTCGCTGGTGAACTGGGTGGGGCCGGCCTGGTGGATCTGGGGCTTCGCGCTGGTCTTCGGTTTCCAGCTGCTGATGATGGTGCTCTATCCGAAGCTCATCCTTCCGCTCTTCAACAAGCTGACGCCGCTGCCCGAGGGCGAGCTCCGCGAGCGGCTGCTGGCGCTGGCGGACCGCACGGGCTTCCGGGCGCGGACGATCGAGGTGATCGACGGCTCGAAACGCTCCGGTCACTCCAACGCGTATTTCACCGGCTTCGGCCGCTTCCGCCGCATCGTGCTGTTCGACACGCTGGTCGCGCAGCTCACGCCGGAGGAGCTGGCGGCGGTGCTCGCGCACGAGATCGGCCACTACCGGCGCGGCCACATCCCGAAGATGATCGCGCTCTCGGCTGCGACGCTGCTCGGCGCGTTCGCCGTCATCGCCTGGCTGGCCCGGAGCGCGTGGTTCGACACCGCCTTCGGCTTTCCCGCGGGCGAGACGGCGCCGGCGTTCCTGCTGTTCGGATTGCTCAGCGGGACGGTGACCTTCTGGTTCTCGCCGCTGATGAACCTGCTTTCCCGCAAGCACGAGTATGAGGCCGATGCCTTTGCCCGCGAGGCGATGGGCGGCGCGGCTGCGATGACCGGCGCGCTGCGCAAGCTCGCGCAGAAGAACCTCACGAATCTCACGCCGCACCCCTGGTTCAGCGCCTTCTTCTACTCCCATCCCACGCTGGTCGAGCGCGAGCGCGCGCTGGCCGAGGCCGCCTGAGGCGGGTCCTGCGCCTTCGTTTCATCCGTGCCGGCCGTGGTCAGAATCATCCTCGGTCTGCTCGCGGCGCCGGCGGTCGCCCGGGCCGAGACGCTGACCATCGCCACCTACAACGTGGAAAACTACGTCGCCGCCGACCGGATGACCGAGGACGGCTATCGGCGCGACTACCCCAAGCCCGAGGGGGAGAAAACGGCCCTCCGCACCGTCATTCGTTCACTGCACGCGGATATCCTCGTGCTGGAGGAGATGGGCCCGGCGGCCTATCTCGAGGAACTGCGCGGCGACCTGAAGGCGGACGGACTGGACTATCCGAGCGCGATCCTCCTCGAGGGGCCCGACGCCGACCGGCATGTGGCGCTGCTGGCGCGTCGGGCGCCGAAGGCCGTGAAGCCGCACGCCGACCTGGCGTTCCCGTACTTCGGCGGACGGGAGAAGGTGAAACGCGGCCTGCTCGAGGCCACGTTCGCGACCGAGGGCGGGGACCTGACGCTCTTCGCGGTCCACCTCAAGAGCCGCTTCACCGATCGCGCGGACGACCCGCTGTCCGCGCTCCGGCGCAATGCCGAGGCCCTGGCGGTGCGTGAGGCGGTGCTGGCGCGGTTTCCGGATCCGGCGGCCGTGCGCTTCATCCTGCTGGGCGACTGCAATGACACGAAGGACAGCCGGGCGGTGCAGTCATTGCTCGCGCGGGGAAAGATGGAGGTGGCCGCATTGCTGCCCGCGGCGGATTCCCGCGGCGACAGCTGGACCTATTTCTATCGCAAGGAGGACAGCTATTCGCGGATCGATCACATTCTGGTGTCACCGGTTTTGCGTGCCGCGGTCGTTGGCAACGGCGCCCGGATCTGCGACCTGCCGGAGACCCGGGCCGCGAGCGATCATCGCCCGGTGACAGTGACGCTCCGGTTGGAAAGGGAAAAACAGGAGAGAAAATTGCGGGAAGAGGATATTACTCGACAGTAGATCGACG
>DASZQN010000085.1:0-15832 GCA_035549635.1 Opitutaceae bacterium | reverse complement strand
GACGCCCGGCTTGATGATCGCAAACCGGGCGTCCGCAAGGGACGCCCCTACATTTCGGAAACAGGAGTCACTGACACCGATATATTATCGCCCTGAAAAGAGGGGTGGCGCAACCGCGCCGGGGTGTGTAGTTCGGGTGGGTCGTCAGAATGTGACGCGTCCGTCGTATCCCCAACATTCCCCCATGAACACCCCGTCGTCGCCCAGAGTCGTTTCTCTGCTCCTCGCGCTGTCCATCGCCCCCGTCGCCGCCGCGGCGGGCTCCGCTCCCACCAAGTTCTTCCCGGTTTCCAACTCGGCCAACATCTGTCCCGATACTCCGCTTCGCCTCACGTTCGCGTCGGCGCCCACGCTCGGCGCCAGCGGAAAGATCCAGATCTTCGACGCCGCCTCGAAGGCCGTCGTCGACACGATCGACGTCAGCTCCCCCACCGCGACGAAGACCATCGGCGGCCTCCCCGACTACAAATATTACCCGGTGATCATCACCGACAACGAGGCGGTGATCTATCCGCGGAACAACATCCTCGAGTACAACAAGACCTACTACGTCACGATCGATCCCGGCGTCTTCAAGGTCGGCGCCGACAGCTACGGCGGCGTGAGCCAGCCCGCGTCCTGGCGCTTCACGACGAAGCGGGAGGCGCCGGCCGCCGGCACGACCGACCTGACCGTCGACGCCGAGGGCTCCGGTGACTTCTGCAGCGTGCAGGGCGCGCTCGACTTCATCCCCGACGGCAACACCACGCCGACCACGATCCTGATCCGCGAGGGGACGTACAACGAGATCATCTTCTTCACCAACAAGCATTCGATCACGATCCAGGGCGAGGACCGGCGGCGGACCATCATCGCCTATGCGAACAACGCCAACTTCAACGCCAGCGGCGGCAATCCGTTCGCCGGCGCCGCGCCCAACCCCAGCTCCGCCGCGCCGCGCCAGGGCGGCAGCATCTACCGCCGCGGCATGATCCTCGCCCACCGCGTCAACGACCTCACGATCGCCAACATCACGCTGCGCAACACCACCCCGCACGGTGGTTCCCAGGCCGAGGCGCTCATCCTCAACGGCACCCCCGAGGCCCACGCCGTCCTGCGCAACGTCGATCTCTACAGCTTCCAGGACACGCTCCAGATCAACGGCCAGGCCTACATCAACACCTGTTACATCGAGGGCGACGTGGATTTCCTCTGGGGCACCGGGCCGTGCTTCTTCGAGGACTGCTCGATCCACTCGGTCCGCTCCAACGCCTATTACACGCAGATCCGCAATCCGCCCACGAATCACGGCTACGGATTTTTTCACTGCACGTTCGACGGCGCCTCGGGCGTCACGGGGAATTATCTTTCCCGCATCGCTCCCGGCCGGTTTCCCGCCAGCGAGGTCGTGCTGATCGACTGCGTGATGGGCGCCAGCGTCGCACCCGTCGGCTGGCTGCTCGAAAAGAACCCGAACGCGCCCAATGATCCCGTCGCGCCGGCACAGATCCACTTCTGGGAGTTTCACAGCCACTCCGAAGCCGGCGCCCCCGTCGACACGAGCCAGCGCCTCGCCGGCTCACGGCAGCTGAAGCAGCCGGACGACGCCGCGCTCATCCGCGATTACAGCAACCCGACCTTCTTCCTCGGCCACGACTGGAACCCCAAGCAGGCGGCGGTCTTTAACCACTAGGTATGAGGTATGAGGTATGAGGTATGAGGTATGAGGTATGAGGTATGAGGTTCGCCACCTCACGCCTCAGGCCTCACGCCTCACGCCTTTATTTAGCTCCCGCGATCGTCGTCACCATTCCGTCGGGTGTGATCATCCGGATCGAGCTGTTGCCGGTGTCGGCCACGTAGAGGTTGCCCGCGGCATCCACGGCGATGCCGCGCGGCTCGCTGAAAAGGGCGGCGCTGGCCGTGCCATCCGTCTTGCCGGATTCGCCGGTGCGGCCGGCGAGGGTCGTGGTCAGCCCCGCTTTCGTGATCTTGCGGATGACATGGTTGTCGGTGTCCGCGACGTACACGTTCCCCGTCGCATCGGCCGCCAGGGCGCGCGGCGCGGCGAAACGCGCCGCGGTCCCGAGTCCGTCCGTCCCGCCGGACGCTCCCGCCGCGCCGGCCAGGGTCGTCACGGTGCCGTCGGGCGTCAGCTTGCGGATGTTGGAGTTACCCTCGTCCGCCACATAGAGGTTTCCCGCCGCATCGATCGCGATCCCCCGCGGCGCGGCAAAGCGCGCAGCGGCGCCGGGACCGTCGGCGCTGCCGGATACGACCGCCTTGCCGGCGAAGACCGAGGCCACGCCCTGGGGCGTGAACTTGAGGATCACGTTGGCGCCGTTGTTCGTCACGAAGGCATTGCCCGCCGCGTCGGCCACCACGCTCGTCGGCGTGCTGAGGCTCGTGTCGACCTGGGTCGCCGACGCCTTCGCCAGCGGGACCACCGGGCCGCCCGGCGCGATGCGATAGATCGAGTTGCTGTCGGCATCCGCGACATACACGACCCCGTCACCCGTCACCGCCACGCCCACGGGGTCGCCGATCGCGGGTCCCGTCGCGTTGACGACCGAGACGTCGCCTGTCGGCGTGAGTTTGTATATTTTCCCGGCATCGACGTCGCCGACGTATAAGTTGCCCGCGCGGTCGACCGCGACTGACCGCGGGTTGGAGAGGGTCACGGTCGCAAACCGGCGCGGCATCGCGCCTGCCGCAACGGCGTCAGCGGCCGCGGCGGAGCCGGCAACCAGGCACGTCAGCAGGGCAAGGGAGAGCAGTCTCTTCATCGTCGAGTGGGGTTGAAGCAACGCGGGGTAAACCGGCGGGCACGCTGCGCCCGAGGCTCCGGATTGTCGATTTCGTTTCGATCAAGCCGGTCACACTAGAACCCACCACCCGTCGCTCTTGGCGGACGAATAAGGAAGCCACGGAGATGAAGTTTTAGCCACGAAAAGGCACGAAAAATTCAAGATGGCTGCCTGACTCTCCCGCGCGCCCATAGGCGCAATGGAGAGATCTTCGCAGCCCCGGCCCCTTTGTGCCTTTTCGTGGCAAAAAATCCGGCCCGCGTCCTACCGGTTCGACAATCCGCCATCCGCAACCCAAAATCCGCCATCTCCCCGCATCATGCCCAAACTCATCACTGTCCGCGGCCAACCCTCGTGGACCCTCGCCTCGGACCGCATCCGCGCGCATCTCACCCGCCTCGGCGGCCAACTCGGCCCCGTCGAATTCCGGCTCGGCCGAAAAAAGGTCGCGCCGTTCTCGGTCGCGCCCTGGGTCGAGGAGAAGCTCGCGCCGGACACCCCTGGGCTGCTGCGCGCGCTGCGCGGCGATTTCTTCTGCGCGCCCTTCGGGGCCAATCCCACGCCGTGGCGCGGAGAAAGGCATCTGACGCACGGTGAGGCCGCCAACGCGCCCTGGTCCCTTGAATCGGTCGCGCGGGCCGGCGGACGCGTGACACTGCACGCCAGCCTGCGCACGCGCATCCGCCGGGGACGCATCGACAAGTACGTCACGCTCGCCGACGGCGAGTCGGTCATCTACCAGCGGCACGTGCTGTCCGGCAGCCGGGGCCCGATGCCGGCCGGGCACCACGCGATGCTGAAGTTCCCCGAGACGCCCGGGAGCGGACTCATCAGCACGAGCCGGTTCGTGCACGGGCAGGTGGTCGGGAATTTTGAACTGCCGGAGAACGGCGGTTACGCGGCCCTGAAGCCCGGCGCCGTGTTCCGCTCGCTCGATCGCGTGCCGCTCGCCACCGGCGGCGCCGCCGATCTCACCCGCTTTCCCGCGCGGAAAGGATTCGACGACCTGATCATGCTCACCGCCGACGCCACGCTGCCATTCGCCTGGACGGCCGCGGTCTTTCCCGGCGAACGCTACGCGTGGTTCTCGCTTCGCGATCCCCGCGTCCTGCGCCACACGCTCTTCTGGATTTCGCACGGCGGACGCCACTATGCGCCCTGGAACGGACGCCACACCGCCGTGATGGGCCTCGAGGACATGATCGGTTATTTCCATCACGGCCTTGCCGAGTCCGCGCGCCCGAACGCCCTGAGCCGCCGCGGCATTCCCACCGCCCTGCAGCTCGATCCGAAAAAGCCGACGACCATGAACTACATCATGGGCCTCGCCGCGATCCCCGCCGGCTTCGACCACGTGCGTCACATCCGAGCCCGGCGCAGCGGCGTCGAGTTGATCTCGGCCAGCGGCCGGCGGGCGGCCTGCAACCTCGATGTCGGTTTCGTGACCGATCCACGCGGCTAAATTGGCGCGTCGTGTAGGGGCGTCCTTTATGGCCGCCCTCCGAGAACGATCCGGGCGTCCGCAAGGGACGCCCCTACAGATGGCGAACCGCCGGCTACGGCGTCGTGGCTTCGCGGATGACTGCTTCGCCCTGCGCCACCTTGAGCTGAAGCCCTGAGAGATCGGGGTTCTGGATGTCGCGGAGCGCCAAGCCTCGCTGCGCCGTGATCTGACTATTCTCGACCTTCACGTCCTGAATCGGGCTGCCCTTCAGGCCGTACATCACGCCAACCGACTGCGCCGTGCCGGTGAAGTGGATGAGCCGGATGTTGCGCGCCACCGTCAGGACCTTGGCGGGCGGGGCGAGCGGCGGGACCA
Organism: Opitutaceae bacterium; assembly: GCA_035549635.1. GTDB lineage: Bacteria > Verrucomicrobiota > Verrucomicrobiia > Opitutales > Opitutaceae > CAIUWA01. Next base: position 11,227 of record DASZQN010000085.1, on the reverse strand, counting down.
TGCGCCATTCGAGCTCGAAGCCGAAGACGCGGGCGACGTCGGTGACCTCGATGTCGCGGAAGACGATGTCCTCGACCACGCCGCCGCGGCTCGGCTGCGACTTCAGGCGGGCCGCATTGCCGGTGCCGGTGAACTTGCAGCGCTCGACCAGCACGTGACGGATCGAGCCGCTCACCTCGGAGCCGACGTCCACCCCGCCGCCCGAGCCGAAGACGCAGTCGCGGACCGTGACATTCTCCGTCGGCCGGTTCACCCGCAGCCCGTCGGCGTCCTTGCCTGCCTTGATTGAAATGTCGTCGTCCGTGCAGGAAATGTCGCAACGGGAGATGCTGACGTTTCGGCTCGAGCACACGTCGATGCCGTCGGAGCTGGGAATGTAGCTGTCGATGTGGATGTAGAGATCCTCCGCCACGACTCCCTCGCAATAGATGAAGACCAGCCCCCAGCGCGCCTGGTTCTTGAGATGGAAGCCGGATGCCCGGACGTTCGTGCAGTTCTGGAAGACGATCGTGCGCGGCGGCGCGAGTCGTCCGCCGCCGCCCGGCAGCGGGATGCCCGCCGCATTGATCGAGGGCAGATGTGCCGGATCGGGGGCGAGATTGAGCTTATCGGTTGTCGGCAGCGGCTTCAGATAAACGTCCTCGGGCTTCGGCCAGGGACCGGTCTCGGCTGCAATGACGGGAGCGGTGCCCGCGGCTGGCGCCGGCCGCTCGGGGCGCGCGGGTCGCTCCATGCTCGGAGCCCGTTGCGCGCCCCCGGCTCCGCCGGCCCACTCCAGGCCCGACCCATCGATCGTCCCCTCGCCGCTCACGACGACGTCCTTCATCCCGACAAAATTCAAAAACGCCGACGTCCAGTAGCGCTCGACTCCCTCCCAGCTGGTGTACACCGGCGGAAAGTCCGCGCGCGACGCCGTGCTCTTCAGCACGCCGTCCTTCTCCACCTCGAGGTTCACCCCCGGCTTGAAATAAAGCGCGCCGCTGACGAAGACGCCCTTCGGCACGACGATCACCCCGCCGCCGGCCGCCGCGCAGGCGTCGATGGTCTTTTGGATCGCCGCCGTGTTGACGGTCGCCCCGTCGCCCACTGCGCCGCCCTCGGTGATCACATAGCGGGTGGCGGCCGCCGGACGGCTTGCCACGCACGCGGCCAGGAAAAGGGCCAACGAGAAGGGAAACGCGACGAGGAGAAAGCGACGATGGGGCGACATGAAGGGGAACGACGATTGCTGGTGGATGAAGTTAGAAATTTTCGCGCGCACCGCCAAGCTCCACTTCCATCAAACTCCCTCCCAGCCTTCGCGGGGCCCGGCCCTTGGCACTTGTTACCTGGACCCTGGCACTTAACCCACTTGCAATCCCCCCGGCCCGACGCATGTTGCCGTCCCGTTCTTTGATTGGCTCACACCCAATCGCTTTCCACGGAAGCCGGGTCCGAAGACATTCCTGTCTCCGGTCTCCCGCCTCCCGTCCCCTGCATTTAAAGGGGGTGTTCCGGATTCGACCCTTGGTTGGAGTGCGCCGCTGCCAGTCGAGAGTGACGGTCTCTCGTTAATCCCCCTTCAAACCAATAAGAGGCAACTACGAAGAAATGCCCCTGGCCGCCTAAATAGCGGCCACGTTGGTCCGGCGACACCTGCTAGCCGAGACCGACGACGACAGCAGGCATAGCATGCGGCGCGACTCGCGGACTGCATGCCGTACCTTCATCCGGGAGTTGGCCGGGGCCTAAGCGCGCGTGATCGCGTAACCCTGGCGAGATAAAACTCACGCTACGCTGGTAGACGCGGTGTGCAAAGGCCAGGGGCACAGGGGTTCAACTCCCCTCACCTCCACCATTTGAGCCAACATCTGACCAAGAAAGTCGCGATTCCTGCCCGGTTCCAGCCAAGGCCTCCACTGGGGGCTTGGGGGGCCCGGTCCTGCGGGCGCGCCATGGAAGAGGCCAGGCGTCCCGGTTACCGGCCGTGCCACGCCAAGGCGACACGGGCAGATCGGGAAAAGACCGGCCGCGCTACGTTCACGGCGAGGCGGCGATTCGAGGAGGAGGGTTGCCGTCGCGCGTGTTGGCCGGCGAGTTCATCTTGAGCCCTGTAATTTTTAGGGTGTAGGCGTATTTGCAGGGCGCAGCATGGGGCAGTTGCACCTTCACACCGGCGGCATCCTGGGTGAACTCCAAGGCACTCCCGCCCAGAAGGGAGACATGTGCGACCTGGCCGTCCCGCCCTTGCGACGTTGCGAGCGGGATCCTGATCTCGCCGTCAACGGGCCACGGACTGAGCACGATCGCATAAAGTACGTCGCCCTTGACCGTGAAGCGGACGTTGAGGCCGGTTTGGTCGCGGCCGCCGCCCTCGCCAAAGTTGATCCAGCTGTGAGTGCCGTAGATGGCCTCTCCGTTAAGATCGAGCCACTCGCCGACCCCGAGCAAGGTGTCCTGCTGCTCCTGTGGAATCGTGCCATCGGCTTTTGGCGAAAGATTGAGCAGCAGCACCCCATTCTTGCTGACGGTGTCGGCCAGCGCGGCGACCACGTTTGCGGGCCCCGAAATGCGCATGTCGCTGGTGTATCCCCACGTCGATCCGATAGGGTGGTCGACTTGCCACGCACCGGGCCGGATGCCCGCCGGCGAACGTGCGCCGATTTTCTCAAAGTCGATGATCGAGCCGATGGTTTGCAGGTTGGTGCCGCTCGGCGCGAACGCGGCTTTTTTCGTCGAGATCGAAACTTCTTTGCCCCATTGCGCCGCCCGGTTGTAGTAATAGGCGGCCACTTGCAGCTTGAGCGGATCGAGGTAGCGCTGATCGACCCCGTTGTCGAACCACAGCATGTCGGGCTGGTACTTGTCGATCAGCTCGACGTTGCGCTCGAACCAGTTGATGAGAAACCGCTCGCAGGCGGCATCGGAGCGGTCGGCATAGTTGTAGAAGTCGGCCCACTTGGGATCGAACAGATCGGCCTGCTTGGCCTTCAAATCGGCGGCGAGGTCCGCCGGCGGATTGATGAACTGGAAATTCTCGATGCCGTGATTCGACACCCCGAACTTCATCCCGCGCGCCCGGACGGCCCGGGCGAGCTCGCCGATGAGATCCCGCTTCGGGCCCATCGCCTTGGCGTTGAACGGCGTGACCTGGCTGTCCCACAACGCAAAATTGTCGTGATGCTGCGCGGTCGGAACGACGAACCTCGCGCCCGCCTTCCTGAACAGCTCGGCCCACGCATCGGCGTTGAACTTTTCCTGCGTGAAGAGCGGAATGAAATCCTTGTAGCCGAACTTGTCCTGCGGTCCGAAATGCTCGGCATGCCAGGCGCGATCGGCGCCGTACATGTGCTTTTCGTACCACTCGTTGTGGTGCGCCGGCACGGCGTAGACGCCCCAGTGCATGAAGAGCCCGAATTTCGCTTCATAGAACCAGGCCGGCACTTTGTAGTTCTGCTTCAGCGAATCCCAGGTTGGCTGAAAAGGCCCGGGGGGCAGCTTGGTCGGAATGTGGGCGACCGCGTCCTGCACGACCTCGAGCCGTGTCTCCGGAGCCATGTCGAAGCCGGCAGAGTTTCCATCGGCCGCCATCAGGTTTGGCTGGGCGGAAACTTCGGCCGAAAAGGCTTCACAGAGGGAGGCGAGGCCCAGCAGCGCAAGAGCACGCGCCCAAGCGCGACAGCGGCGCGGCGGGAAAGGGAAATCGGAGTTCTGCATCGGGAAGGTTAAGGGACGACTCTCATTCTCATCCAAGAGGATGCGCTCAATCGAATTTCAGTCCGGCAAATGGAAGGGGGTGGGTTCCAGACGGCGGGGACACAATGTTCCGGCCTTCGCGGCCGGCGAGTGGAGGACGCGCGCGATCAAGAGGCTTTGGTCGGGGAGGGTTTTTGCGTCAGACAAGGCCAAACGATCCAGGACCTACCGGTCATCGTCAACCAGCGGCCATTCACCAATACTGGGGAAGACTTTGGGATGTCGTTCCGATTAATTCGGGACACACTGCCGGCGATGAATCGCGGGATTTTCAACCGGGCTGGCTGCGCGGTGTTCATGGCCATTCTCGCCGCCAAGATGCAGGCGGCTCCGGTCGAGGTGTACCTTATCGGAGGGCAGTCGAATGCCACCGGCCAGGGTTACGTGAAAAATCTTCCCGCCGGCTTCGTGGTCGATTCCCGGGTCATGCTGTTTCACTCGGGGCCCCCTCATCTGCATGGCGCGGGCCCGGCGAATGCGTGGCACGAGCTTCAGCCCGCCTCCGAATCTCCCGATCGCTTTGGTCCCGAATTGGGGTTTGGCAATCGGCTTCAGCAGTTGCGGGCCGGGAAGAAGCTCGCCTTAATCAAGCATGCTCATTCCGGCACGAACCTATTTGCCCAATGGGCGCCCGGAGAAAACGCGGATGACCGCGCCCATTGGGGTCCGCAGTTCACCCTCTTTGTCGACACCGTGGAAGCAGGGCTGAAGGCGCTACGAGAGCGCGGAGACGAGCCGGTAATCATGGGCATGATTTGGCACCAGGGCGAAGCCGACGCGGATCGCGGGGGTGCCGTGGCGGACGCGTACGCGGAGAACCTGACTCATTTTATCGCCCGAATCCGCGAGCAGTTCCATGCGCCGGCGCTGCCCTTCATCTACGCCCTCATCACGCGTCCGCCCGAAAAGGGGCCGGCCCGCGATCTCGTGCGGCAGGCCCAGCGCGATCTGGCGGAGAGTTCGAAAAGCGGCCATGCCGTGCGCGGCGCCGTGATGATCGACACCGACGACTTGTCGAGACGAGCCGAGGATCCCGGCACCCCCTATCCGAAGGACCAGGAGCATATTGGCTCTGCCGGTATGCTGACGCTGGGCATGCGCATGGCCGATGCCATGAACCGTCAGTTGGAGCACCGCTAAAGCCAGTCCCAACAAAAGCCGCCCGCGCTCAGGCGCCCAGCGGACGCTTGCCCGTGAATTTCGGGCGGGCGGCAGGCGAAGATTTCCCGCCAATCAGCGTGCGCAGGATCGAAGCCCTTGGAGTCGTCTTCGATGGGCTTGGCCAGCGACAGGTGGCTGTCCTTGATCCCCTGGACGGTGATCTGCGCCAGCTCGTAGCCGCCGTAACTGTGGTGGCCGCACGATGCCCGCGCCTGCACAACGCCGAAATCCGGGCCTGGCGCCCGAGGTCCTATCCGGCGTTTTCGATGGAATCGCAGGCGAGCGTACGCGAGGCTCATCTGATCATCTGAATACCATTGCGGAATCGGCCGATCCTGCGTGGCGCACGGGCCAAAGCGGGAAGGGCGGGCGGATCACAACGCCGTCACAATCACCGCACCGGCCACCAGCACGTATGCCAGCGGATAGACCCAGCGCAGCCAGCGGTCGAAGCGGATGGCCTGCGCCTCGTCGCGCCGGTGCAGGCTGCCGATGAAGACCATGCCGGCCATCGCCAGTCCAAGGAAGACGTAGGCCAGCACGAAGAGCCAGTCGATGATGGTCAGGTACGGAATCTTCGGCAGGCCCGAATGCAGCGAGTAACTGAGCGCCACCACCGTCAGGAGGCTGGCGATGATGACGCTCATCCGGTCGGACAGGTCCTCCGGCGGCAGGAAGAAAACCGCAAACGCCATGGCCAGCACGATGACCAGCGGCACGATCATCTGCCAGAGGTAGAAGTGGAAATGCCGCTTCACGGCGATCGTCACCGTCGCGCGGCTGTAGGTCTCCTGATAAACGTCGCGAAAAACGGGCGCCACCTGCGCGGACAGCTTCACCGGCTCCCACTGCTGGAGGGAAATGCGCTGGGTCATCCGCAGGTTGCCCGGCGGCAGCGTGAACTCCATGGCATCCGCCTGGTGCTGGAACGACTCCAGCTCGATCTGCAGGTTCTGGGTGTCGAAGGGCAGCCGCCGCAGGTCCAGCTGCGCCGTGAGCGTGACGTTCATCTGCCGCTCGAACTCCACCCGCCCGTCGGGAAACACTTTCAGCAGCGAGTGATTGAGATCGGCCGGCGCCGCCGAGCGGTTGAATTCCGCCATGGGGCGCCAGCCCGTGTTGACCTCGTCGACCGCGGCGTCCTCCCGAAAAATATGCGGTTCCGTGCCCGCGAAGGCCCGCGCCGGATCGGTCCAGGCGGTGCTGAGCAAAACCTGCACCGTGAATCGGCCGGCTGGCTCGTCGATGTCCGCGACATCGAGGATGTACAGACCCAGTTCCACCTTGCGCGGCGGCGGCTTGGCTACGGCGGTCTCCGCCGCCCGCATCGGCGACACCGCCGCGCAGGCCAGACTCCCGATCAAAGCCAGCCGGGAAAGGAAGCGCATGGCGAACGAGCGCAGCGGCAACCGCCGCAGGGGTCAAGGTCCGGACAAGGCCCAGTCGAATCTGGGGCAAGTTTCAAGGGACAAGGGCCAAGTTCCAAACTTGCAGCCGCAAACAGCGGGGCTCGCTCCCGGCACTTGCCCGCCGCTGCTTGTCACTTCCCCCATCCATCACTCCGTTCTCGCTGGGACCGCTCGCCAAAGATCGTTCACCGGCTCTTTCTGGGTTGTTGCGCAGGGACTTCGGCGCAACCGTTTTGCCGCGCCATGAGCCGCTTGCTTTTCCATCTGGCCCTTCTGCTGGCAACGGCCGCGGTGGCGCTCGCCGAGCCCGGCGTGCTGACGGCGCGGCGGCTGGCGCGGGAGGGTCTCGCGGCGCACGCGGCCGGGAACGAGCGGGAATATCTCGCCAAGCTGACCGCGGCGGTCGCGGCCGCGCCGGATTATCCGCGGCTCCTCGTCAACCTCGCCGAGGCGCAGGTCGCCAATGGACAGATGGAGGAAGCCGTCGCCACGCTGGGCAAGCTCGCGGATCTGGGCACGCATTCACCGGTCGCCGACAATGCGAACCTCGCGGCGCTGCGCGGACGCGACGACTTCAAGGCCGTGGTGAAGCGGATCGACGCGAATCTCTTCCCGGTCGGCGACCACGAGATCTCGTTCTCGCTGCCGGAGATGACCGGCCTGATCGAGGGCATCGCGTGGCGGGAGAAGACGAACGAGTTTTTCTTCGGCGACGTCCACCTGCGCGCCGTCTGGGTGCGCGCCGCCGACGGCAAGGTGCGGCGCTTCACCGAGCCGTCCGACGAGCTCTATGGCGTTTTCGGCCTGGCGGTCGACGAGGAGCGCGGCGCGCTGTGGGCCGCCACGAGCATGGCCGCGGGCGTCGCCGGCTACACGCCGGACCAGGACGGCGTGGCCGGGCTCGCGGAATTCGACCTCGCCACCGGCCGGCTGCGGCGGGTCGCGCGGCTGCCGCTCGACCATCGCGCGCGGGTGATCGGCGACCTCGCGCTCGCGCCGGACGGCAGCGTGTTCGCCACCGACAGCATCGACGGCGCGCTCTGGCGGCTCGCACCCGGCGGGAAGGACCTCGAGCAGTTCCTGGCCAGCGACGAATTCATCTCGCTGCAGGGCCTCGCCTTCTCCGCGGACGGAAAAAACCTGTTCCTCACCGACCACTCCAACGGCCTCCTGCGCGTGAATCTCGCCAAGCGCACCGTGCGGCGCCTCGACCAGCCGCCCAACACGACCCTGCTCGGCCTCGACGGCCTCGTCCGCGCGCCCGACGGCGACCTGATCGCGGTGCAGAACGGCTCGCGTCCCGTCCGCGTCCTGCGCCTGGTCGTGGACGACGCGGGCGAGTCCGTGATCGACGTGAAGGTCCTCGAGTCCGCCCACCTCGCGATGGCCGAGCCCGCCCTCGGCTGCATCGCCAACGGCGATTTCTATTTCATCGGCAACGCCGGCTGGAGCCGCTTCGAAGGCTCCGACCCAAAACCGACGCCTCCCCGGCCGGTGCCGGTGTTTCGGACGAAACTGGAGGGGAAAGTAACAAGGGCCAAGTAACAGGTAGCAAGGCTGTCGGCAGGACTTCGTTATTATTTGGCCCTTCCTTAATCTGTTACTTGGCTCGTTCCCCTGCTACTTGGTCCCTGGCCCTTGTTACTTCCTCTCATTTATCCCAATTCCCCGTCGTATCCGTCACGAGCTGCTGGAGAATCGGGAAGCGGATTTCGCCATAATTGATGGCGTAGCGCAGGCGGCCGTTGCGGAAGATCCAGGTGGTCGGCGTCCAGGTCACGGGCAGGCCCCAGAAGGTCATCATCTTCTCGCCGTCGATCCGCGAGGGATTCTCGTGCAGGTAGAGGTGGAAGTTCTTCTGCGGGCCGATCCCGTTCTTCGCCAGCACGGCGTGGCCGTCCTCGTCGCTCCAGATCGTCACGAAGATGAAGTTCGTGGTCGGATTCGCGGCGATGAACTTGCTCCAGGCGTTGTGCGACATCTCCGACGCGCAGTTCGGACACCAGGGCGCCCAGAAATGCACGACCGTCACGCCCGTCGATTTGATCGCCTCGGACACCTGCTGCTCGACCGTCGGCGTTTTCGGTGCCGGCTCGGCTGCGCGCAGCCCGGAGAACGCCGTGAGGAAAAGCAGGGAGCGAAGAAGCAATCTCATCCGGCACCAATAGACCCAACCGCCGCTTCCGAGGCAACCGGGCAATTCACCCGGTCAAATCGAACCGGTTTCACGCGGAGAACGCAGGGAAAACAGAATTCCGGATGGAACCTATCTCCGCGTTCCCTGCGTCCTCTGCGTGAAAAATTTCCGGGAAAATTCAGCTCGCGCCCGTCCAGGCCAGGCCGACGCGGATCCAGAGCGGGATGGTGAGGATTCCCAGCGCGGTGGTGCCGAGGACGATCTGCACCGCCGTGAGCGGCTGGCCGCCGTAGTGGCGCGCGAGGACGATCGGGAAGACGCCGGAGGGCATGGCGGCCTGCATCACCAGCACGCGCTTGAATTCAACCGGGCACGGCAGCCAGCGCGCGAGCAGCAGGATGAGCGCCGGCAGGAGGCCGAGGCGGAGCACGGCGGAGCCGAGGCTGACCTTGGGCCGGAAGAGGTCGGCGAAGCCGTTGAGGTAGTTCGCCAGCGTCACGCCGACCATCAGCAGGCCGAGGGGAATCATGCACGCGGCCAGGGTGTGCACGACGTCGAGCACGACGCGCGGGATCGACGCCGCCAGGCCGGTGAGGTTGATCGCGACCGCCGCCACCAGCGTGAGCACGATCGGGTTGAGCAGCCGCCGCCAGCCCTCGCGCAGCGACAGCCCGCTGAGCACGAGGACGCCGACCGTCCAGACCGCGGCCTCGGCCCCGACGTTGTGCACCATCAGGACACCCTGCGTGTCGCGTCCCCAGATCGCCGCGGTGATCGGCAGCGGCAGGTAGCCGTAGTTGCAGATGCCCGTGGCGAGCGCGAAGGTCCGGAGACCCGAGCCCACCGTCAGTCCGAGAAACTTCCGGGCGAGATAAAAACAGAGCAGGATGTTGCCGGCCGTGAGCGCGAACCCGACCAGCGGCGGCAGCAGCAGGTTCGCCGGCTCGCGCAGCGCGTTGTTGCCCACGACCGACTCGAAGATGAGGCACGGGTAGCAGAGGTTGACCACCAGGCGGATCAGGCTCGTCTCCGCCTCGCCCTCGATCCAGTGCACGCGCCGGATGACGACCCCGATCGCGACCAGCGCGAACACCGGCAGGATCAGGAGGAGAAGCTGGAGGTAGCCGGGCATCGATCGGAGGACAGAGGACGGAAGGCTGAGGACAGACGAACGCAGACAAAGGGCAGAAAGGATAAAGCGTGCAATTCCCGTGTTCTTTCGTCGATGGAGGCTCCGCGCCCGCACGAGCGCCCTGCGCTTTCCGTCCGTCCTCCGTCCTCCGTCCTCCGTCCTCCGTCCTCAGTCCTCAGTCCTCAGTCCTCCGGCTTCCGGCCTCCGGCCTCCGCGACGCCAGCCATGGCGCCCCCGGCGAGCCACCCCGTGGTCCACGCCGACTGGAAATTGAAGCCGCCGGTGATCCCGTCGATGTCGAGCACCTCGCCGGCGAAATGCAGGCCCGGGCAGATGCGGCTCTCCATCGTCTTGAAATCGACCTCGCTCAGCCGGACGCCGCCGCACGTCACGAACTCCTCCTTGTTCATGCTCTTGCCCTTCACCGTGAATTCGGCGGCCACGATCTGCGCCGCGAGCGCGGCGAGGGCGTCCTTCGACGCGTTCGCCCAGAGCCCGGTCGGACCGAGGCGGGCGGCCGCGAGCAGTTTTTCCCAGAGCCGCTGCGGCAATCCCAGCGGACACCACGAACCGACCTGCTTGCGCGGATGCGCGGCGCGCACCGCCGCGAGCTCCCGGCCGAGGGACTCCCGCGTGTGCGGCGGGGCGAAATTCATCCCGAGCGTGAACTCATAATTGACCGCCGCGAGCTCCCGCGCGCCCCACGCGGAGAGCTTGAGGATGGCCGGACCGCTCAGGCCCCAGTGCGTCACCAGCAGCGGCCCGCTCTCCCGCAGCTTCGTGCCGCGCACGGTGGCGACGACGTTTCCGACCGACACGCCGGAGATGCCGTCCACCCGGGGATCGTCGACGTGAAACGTGAAAAGCGAGGGCACGGGCGGCTCGATCGCGTGCCCGAGCGACTGCGCGATGGTCAGGCCCGCCGAGGAACGGTTGCCGCCGGTCGCCAGCAGCAGCCGGTCGCAATTCAGCGTGCCTCCGTCCGTCAGGGTGACCGCGAACAACGGCGCCAGCCGCGGCGTCTCCGGCGAGCGCGGCGGCGGCCGGCCGACGACCGAGCGCACGCCGAGGCTGGTGACGACCTTGACGCCCGCCTTCGCCGCGGCGGCCAGCAGGCAGTCGACGATCGTCTGCGAATTGTCCGTCACCGGAAACATCCGGCCATCGGCCTCGGTCTTCAGCTCGACCCCGCGCTCCGCAAACCACGCCACGGTGTCGCGCGGCTGCCAGCGGTGGAAGGCCCCGAGCAGCTCGCGTCCGCCGCGCGGGTAGCGCTGCACCAGCTCGCGCGGCTCGAAGCAGGCGTGCGTGACGTTGCACCGGCCTCCGCCGGAAACGCGCACCTTGGCCAGCGGATGGGCCGTGGCCTCGAGCAGCGTGACCCGCGCCGCCGGATTTTTCTCCGCGCACGCGATCGCCGCGAAAAATCCCGCCGCCCCGCCGCCAACGATGACCACCTGCAAGTCCGCCATATTTCAAATTCATCCTTCTTTCTTCTGACTTTTCCAACCCTCAACCCCGCACCGCCGGCCACCCGCCGCGGGAAGTAACCCATTGGGTTACACCTTGGGCCTCATCAGCACCGAGTCGAAAAGGGGGTGAGAAGAGACCGGTGGCAGTCAGTCCTGCTCCGAAACGTAGGGGCGTCCCAGG
>DASZQN010000084.1:0-11044 GCA_035549635.1 Opitutaceae bacterium | reverse complement strand
CGTCCGCAAGGGACGCCCCTACATCGGTCCAGCGCCGACGGAGGTCGGCGGCAGCTTCGGAATGTTTCACGCGAAGCCGCGAAGATCGCGAAGAAAGCCGCATGCGCTGCAGCCTGCTTCGCGATCTTCGCGGCTTCGCGTGAAACCGGATTGGGCGCGAGCCAAAGGCCCGCTGGCCTCAGAGATCCTTGTCCGTCACGGCGCCCTCGGAGGCGCTGGTGACGTGGGCGGCGTACTTGGCGAGGACGCCCCGGGTCTCGACGGGCTTGCGCTGCTTCCACTTTTTGCGGCGGGCGGCCAATTCCTTGGCGGAAAGGTCGGCGCGGAGCTCGTTCTTCACGGCGTCGATGGTGATCGTGTCGCCGTTCTTCAGGAGCGCGATCGGGCCGCCGACGAACGCCTCGGGCGTGACGTGACCGACGACGAAGCCGTGCGTGCCGCCGGAGAAGCGGCCGTCGGTGATGAGCGCGACGTCCTTGCCGAGGCCGCGGCCCATGATGGCGCTGGTGGGAGCGAGCATCTCGGGCATGCCGGGTCCGCCGCGCGGGCCGGAGTTGCGGATGACGACCACGTGGCCGGCCTTGACCTTGCCGGCGAGGATGGCGTCGAGCGCCTTGAACTCGTCCTCGAACACGACCGCCGTGCCGGTGAAGGTGAGGCCTTCCTTGCCGGAGATCTTCGCGACGGCGCCGGTTGGGGCGAGGTTGCCGTAGAGGATGCGGAGATGGCTGTCGGGCTTGATGGGATGGTTGAACGGGCGGACGACGTCCTGGTTGGCCGGGTAGGGCTTCACGTCGCGGAGATTCTCGGCGACCGTCTTGCCGGTGACCGTGATGCAGTCGCCGTGGAGCAGGCCCTCGTCGAGGAGGACCTTCATCAGCGGCGGCAGTCCGCCGATGCGCGTGAGGTGGACCATGCCGTATTTGCCGGACGGCTTGAGGTCGGCGAGGACGGGTACCTTCTTCCCGATGCGCGTGAAGTCGTCGATCGACAGCTTCACGTTGGCGGAGTGGGCCATCGCGAGGAGATGGAGGACGCAGTTGGTGGAGCCGCCGAGCGCGATGGCGACGGTGATGGCGTTCTCGAACGCCTTTTTCGTCATGATGTCGCGGGGCTTGATCCCGGCCTTGAGCAGCGCGAGGGCGGCGGCGCCGGCGTTGCGGCAGTCGGCCTTCTTCTCCTCGCCGATGGCGATCTGCGCGGAGGAATTCGGGAGCGACATGCCGAGTGCCTCGATGGCGGAGGCCATGGTGTTGGCGGTGTACATGCCGCCGCAGGAGCCGGGGCCGGGGACGCCGGCGGCCTCGATCTTGAAGAGGCCGGCGTCGTCGATCTTGCCGGCGGCGTGCTGGCCGATGGCTTCGTAGACGGAGACGATGTCGCACTCCTTGTGGGAGTCCGGATGGATGCCGGGAAGGATCGTGCCGCCGTAGACGAAGACGCCGGGACGGTTGAGACGGGCGAGCGCCATCAGGCAGCCGGGCATGTTCTTGTCGCAGGCGCCGACGGTGACGACGGCGTCGAAGCCCTCGCACGCGGACACGGCCTCGATCGAGTCGGCGATGACCTCGCGGGAGACGAGCGAGTAGCGCATGCCGGGCGTGCCCATGCTGATGCCGTCGGAGATCGTGATCGTGCCGAAGATGACGGCCTTGCCGCCGGCGGCGTTGGCGCCGGCCTCGGCCTCGCGGGCGAGGCCGTCGAGGTGCATGTTGCACGGCGTGACCATGCTCCAGAGCGAGGCGATGCCGACCATCGGCTTCTTGAAGTCCGCCTCGGAGAAGCCGACCGGGCGGAGCATCGACCGGGCGCCGGCGCGGGCGGGGCCTTCGGTGATGATGGAAGAGTGGGGACGCAGGGGATCGGGCTTGGAGCTCATGGTGAAAGAAGGCGAGAAGACCAAAGGCGCATCGCGCGGGCAAGCGTGGTTTCGCCGCGAGCGGTACAGTGGGCTGGACGTCCGGTCCGGAAGTGTTCGCGCAGAGACGCGGAGGCGCAGAGATCGGAGGGGCTAACCAGTGAGATCTACACGATCAGGGAGATCCGCGAGCTGGCCGTCCTCGTGGCCCGTCCGTTCCGTTCGTCCCGTCCGATCTCTGCGCCTCCGCGTCTCTGCGCGAGACATCCGGCTGGCGTTTTAGTGTTTGCTTCGCCTTGGACGCAACGCATTCACTGACCCAGCTTTTACCACATGGGTTTCAACCTGAAAAAAGTGCTCAAGGCCCTGCTGTTGTCCTCGAGCCAGCCGATGGCGATCAAGGACATCCAGGCCGCCTTCACCCGCTTCCACGAGCAGGCGCAGCTGCCGCTGGCGGCCGCGCCGGAGGGCGAGGCGCCGCCGGCCGCGGCCGAGGCCGTTGCGCCTGCCCAGGAAGAGGCCGCCGAGATGCTGGCCGAGCCGCCGGCGGACCCGGAGCTTTACGCCGACGTGCCTTCGCTCGTCACCGCCGCGCAGATCCGCGAGGCGATGGACGCGATCGCGGAGGAGCTGCGCGCGGCCGACGACGGCCTGCTGCTGATCGAGGGCGCGAGCGGCTACCGCCTCGTGACCCATCCGCGCTTCGCCCGCTGGGTGCGCATCCTGCGGGCCGAGCCGCCGCCGCTGAAGCTGTCGCCTTCGTCGCTCGAGACCCTCGCCGTCGTGGCCTACCGGCAGCCCGTGACGCGCGGCGAGATCGAGGCGATCCGCGGCGTGTCGGCGGAGGCGGGCATCAACAAGCTGCTCGAGCGCGAACTGATCTACATCACGGGCCGGGCGGACCTGCCCGGCCGGCCGCTGCAGTACGCGACGACGGACCATTTCCTGGAGTTCACCGGCATCAAGTCGCTCGACGAGCTGCCGGCGTCCGACGTGCTGTCGACCCGCCAGCTCGACGACTGGCTGCAGAGCGCGATGAACCCGGCCCGCCTCGGCGACGCCGAGATGGGCCTGCCGGGCGAGGAGCAGCTGCCGCTGGAAGCCGCGTCCGGCGCCGCGCCGGCGCCAGCGCCCGATCCCGCCTGACCATGGACCTCGCGCCGATTCGCGAACAGATCGACGGCCTCGACCGGCAGATCGTGGAGCTGCTGAACAAGCGCCTCGCGCTGGCGGCCGAGATCGGCAAGCTCAAGCGCAGCACGGGCGGGCAGATCTACGTGCCCGAGCGCGAGGACGCCGTCCTGCGCACGATCGCGGAGCTGAACCGCGGCCCCATCAAGAACGAGGCGCTGCGCGCCATCTACCGCGAGATCATGTCGGCCGCCATCGCGCTGGAGAAACCCCTTTCGATCGCCTACCTCGGCCCCGAGGCGACCAACACCCACGCGGCGGCGATGAAGAAGTTCGGCGCCAGCGTGGACTACCAGGCGCTGACGACGGTCGGCGACATCTTCACCGCGGTGGAGAAGGGGGAGGCGGACTACGCCGTCATCCCGATCGAGAATTCCACCGAGGGCTCGGTGCGTGAGGCCCTGGACAGCTTCGTCGAGAGCGAGCTCAAGATCGTGGCGCAGATCCACCTGGAGATCGCGCACGCGCTGATCTCGGCCACGCCCCTCGAGAAGATCGAGAAGGTCTATTCCAAGGACCAGGCCCTCGCGCAGTGCCGCCACTGGCTGCAGCGCCACCTGCCGCACGCGCAGCTGATCGACGCGCCGAGCACGTCGCGCGCGGTGCAGCTGGCGAAGGCGGAGCCGGGGGTGGCCGCGATCGCGGGCGAGCTGGCGGCGCGGTTCTACGGCGTGCCGGTGCTGGCGTCGAACATCCAGGACAAGGCGGACAACACCACGCGCTTCTTCGTCCTGGGCAAGAAGGCCTCGGGGCCGGTGGGCGGCGGACGCGACATGTCGAGCTTCCTGATCTCCCTCGGCGACGAGGCGGCGGCCCACGCGGGCTCGCTGCTCAAGATGCTCATGCCTTTCGCCGAGCGCGGCATCAACCTCTCCAAGATCGAGTCGCGCCCGAGCAAGAAGCGTCCGTGGGACTACTACTTCTTCATCGACGTCACGGGACATTACGACGACGCCCACACGAAGGCGGCGGTCGCGGAGCTGAAGAAGTTCTGCCCGGTCGTTAAATGGCTGGGGAGTTATCCCGTCGCTAGTTGATTGCGGATTTTGGATTGCGGATTGCGGAATGGAAATCCGCTGCCAATCGCCCGTCCGCTACGCAGACTAGAATGCGTGGACCCAGGGCGACCTTTTGGGCGTCGCCCCAAACCCCAAACCCCAAACCCCAAACCCCAAACCTAGTTCTTTCCCGGCTTGGGGGCCTTGCGGGACTTGGCCTCGATGAACTCGCGGATGATCTCCATGCGCTGGCGCACGCGGTCCTCCTCCTCGATCTCGTCGCGGGTGAGCTGGGCCTCGTTCTTGGCGAGGGCCTTCCTCATCTTCGAGAGGGCGAGGTACTCGAGCTGCCGGATGCGCTCGCGCGTCACGTGGAAGCGCTTGCCGACCTCCTCGAGCGTGAGCTCGTCCCGGCCCTCCAGGCCGAAGCGGAGCTTGATGATCTCCGCCTCGCGCTTGTCGAGGGAGTTGACCATCGAGCCGAGGTCCTCGTTGCGGTTGCGCTCGCGCAGGCTCTCGTAGGGGCTGACGGCGTTCTCGTCGCCGACGATGTCGCCGAACGTGCCGGAATCACCCTCCTCGCCGATGGAGGCGTCGAGGGAAGTCGGGCGCACGCTGACGGACTTGAGGTGCGCGATCTTGCTCGTGGGCATCTGGAGCTCGATCGCCAATTCCTCGTCGGACGGCTCGCGGCCGAGCTGCTCGGTCAGCGCCATCGCGGTGCGGCGCATCTTGGAAATCTTGTCCACGAGGTGGACGGGCAGGCGGATCGTCTTGGACTGGTTGGCGAGGGCGCGCTTGATCGACTGCTTGATCCACCAGGCCGCGTAGGTGGACAACTTGCCGCCCTTGCGCGGATCGAAGCGCTCGACGGCCTTGACCAGGCCGATGTTGCCCTCGCTGATCAGGTCGAGCAGCGGCAGGCCGAAATCCTTGTAATCCATCGCGATCTTCACGACCAGCCGGAGGTTGGCCGAGATCATGTGGTCGCGCGCGGCCTTGTCGCCGCGGCGGATGCGCTTCGCGAGGGTGACCTCCTCCTCGATGGTGAGGAGGGGCGTCTTGCCGATCTCCTGCAGGTAAAGCTGCAGGTTGCTGCGCTCGCCGTGGGCGATGGGCGCCTCGGCGGGCGTGCGGTCGGACTTTTCGAGAAAGGAGGGCGGCGCGTCGAGCGGCGCGGGCGCAAGCACCGTCGTGGCGGCGCTGCTGGTGGAGTCGGTGTCGTCGGCCTCGGCAAACTGGCGGGTGCTCTTGATTTTTGCGGGCATGGGAGTGACTTTCGTTACGTTATAGGGAACGACGGAGCCCGTCGTTTATTCCTGGTTTAATCTTTCCGTCCTGTCGGAGCGTAAAACGTTCCATGGAGACTACGCCCGGGCGCCAGAGGTAGTTGCCGGAATTCGTATGATCAGGGCGTGCAATAATGTCCCAAACCGTGCATGTGCACCGGCCACGCTGGCACAAAACCCACAGCAGGTCTCACGCGGAGGACGCAGGGAACGCAAAGACCGAAAGAGTCTGAACCCGGCGTTCTCCGCGTCCTCTGCGTGAAATTTTCTGAGGCTGAATCGCCTCGAAAGACCGGTCTCGGTCAGAACTGTTCCGCCATCGCGACGGCCTTGAGGAGGGCGGAGGCCTTTCCGATCGTCTCCTGGTATTCGGAGGCGGGCACGGAGTCGGCGACGATGCCGGCGCCGGCCTGGATGTGGATCTGGCCATCCTTCAGCAGCGAGGTCCGCAGCATGATGCAGGAGTCGAGGTTGCCGTCGTAGCCGAAGTAGCCGAGGGCGCCGGCGTAGAAGCCGCGCTGGGAGGGTTCCTGGTCGGCGATGATCTGCATCGCCCGGATCTTCGGCGCACCGCTGACGGTGCCCGCCGGGAAGGTGGCCCGCATCAGGTCGTAGGCGGTCTTGTCGGGGGCGATGGTGCCCTCGACCTGGGAGACGATGTGCATGACGTGGGAGTAGCGCTCGATCACCATGTACTCCGGCACGTGGATGGAGCCGTAGCGGCAGACGCGCCCGATGTCGTTCCGGGCGAGATCGACGAGCATCAGGTGCTCGGCCCGCTCCTTCGCGTCGGCGAGGAGTTCCTTCTCCAGGGCGACGTCCTCGGCGGGCGTGGCGCCGCGCTTGCGCGTGCCGGCGATCGGGCGGATCTCCACCCGGCCGTCGGTGAGGCGGACGTGGACCTCGGGCGAGGCGCCGACCAGGGCGAAGTCGCCGGCCTCGAGGATGAACATGTACGGCGACGGATTGACCGTCCGCAGGGCGCGGTAGAGGTCGAGCGGCGACTTGGCGAAGGGCCGGGAAAACCGCTGCGAGGGCACGACCTGGATGATGTCCCCGGCACGGATGAATTCCTTGCACGCCTCGACCGCCTGCTCGAAGCGGGGCGCGGTGAAGTTGCCGGCGGGAACGGTCAGCGGACCCGGCTCGACCAGCGGGGCGGGCGCGAGCTCCCGCGGCTGGCGGAGCATGGCGTACAGCTCGCGCAGCTCGGCGACGGCGGCGTCGTAGGCCTCGGCGGCGGACGAGCGCACATGGGCGTTCACGCAGAGACGGAGCGTCTGCTTCGCGCGGTCGAAGATCAGCAGCGAGTCCGACAGCATGAAGTAGAGCAGGGGCACCTTGAGTGCGTCGACGGGTGCGGCGGGCACGGTCGGCTCGATGCGCGTGATGTACTCGTAGCCGATGAAGCCGACGGCACCGCCGGTGAAGCGCGGCAGGCCGGGCAGCGACACGGGACGGTAGCCGTGCATCTCGGCCTCGATCAACTTGAGCGGGTCGGGAGGCGTCGGGATCGTCTCCGCCGGCCGGCCCGGCACGCGGATCTCGGTCGTCTTCGGCCCGCAGACGAAGACCTTGCGCGGACGGCAGCCGATGAAGCTGTAGCGGGAGAGGTTCTCGCCGCCTTCCACCGACTCGAGCAGGTAGGACGGGCCCGCCTCCTTCAGCTTGGCATAGGCCGAGACGGGCGTCTCGAAGTCCGCCATGAGGTCGGCGCAGACGGGGATGACGTTGCCTTGCGCGGCGAGGCGCAGGAACGCCTCGCGGGTCGGGTGGATGTTCATCGGGCGCGAAGAGTGGTTACTCGACGGTCACCGATTTGGCCAGATTGCGCGGCTTGTCGACGTCGCACTTGAGTTCGACGGCGATATAGTAACTCAGAAGCTGGACCGGCACAGTCGCGACGATGGGCAGGACGGCCTCGTGGCAGTCGGGGATCGGGATGACCTCGTCGGCCAGCCCCGCCGGCAGTTCGCAGCCCTCGGTCACGATGGCGATGATCTTCCCCTTGCGGGCCTTGATCTCCTGCATGCTCGACACGATCTTGTTGAAGATCTCGCCCTTGGGGACGAAAAAGACGCTCGGGCACTTCTCGGTGATCAGGGCGATCGGGCCGTGCTTCATCTCGGCGGCGGGATAGCCCTCCGCGTGGATGTAGGAGATCTCCTTGAGCTTGAGCGCGCCTTCGAGGGCGATGGGGAAGAGCGAGAGCCGGCCGAGGAAGAGGAAGTCCGCGTAGCGCGCGTAGCGCTTGGCGATCGCCTTGATGTGCGGCGCCTGCGCCAGCGCGCGGCGCACGAGGTCCGGCGCGCCCTTGAGCGCGTTCACGTACTGCACGCCGTCGTTGAAGCTCATGTCGCGCAGGCGGGCGATGTAGAGCGCGAGCATCGCGCCGAGGACGAGCTGGGAGGTGAAGGCCTTGGTGGAGGCGACGCCGATCTCCGGGCCGACGTGCTGGTAGACGCCGCCGTCCGCCTCGCGGGCGATGCTGGAGCCGACGACGTTGTTGATCGCGAGGACGCGGTAGCCCTTGCGCTTGGCCTCGCGGAGCGCCGCGAGCGTGTCGATCGTCTCGCCCGACTGGCTCATGACGAAGAACAGCGTGTTGCGGTCGAGCGGGGAGTTGCGGTAGCGGAACTCGGAGGCGTAATCGACCTCCACCGGCAGGCGGGCGTAGCGCTCGATCAGGTGCTCGGCCACGAGGCAGGCGTGCCAGGCCGAGCCGCAGGCGCAGAACATGAAGCGGTCGATCTGGCGGAGCTCCGGCGCGCTCAGGTTGAGCCCGCCGAAGTTCGCCGTGCTGCCGTCCTCGGAGAAGCGGCCGCGCATCGCGTTCTCCAGCGCCTGGGGCTGCTCGAAGATCTCCTTCTCCATGAAATGCGGATGGTCGCCGCGCTCGGCGTCCGTCACGGACCAGGTGATGCGGTCGACGACGGGGGAAACGTCCGCCTGGTCGAGCGTGGTGATGGTGAAGCCGCCGGCCGTGACGTGGACCAGCTCGCCATCCTTCAGATAGACGACATTCTGGGTGCGGTTGATCAGCGCGGAGGCGTCGCTGGCGATGATGTACTCGCCGTCGCCGACGCCGAGGAGCAGCGGCGAGGCCTTGCGGGCCGCGACCATCTCGCCGGGAAAGTCGATGCAGAGCACGCCGATGCCGTAGGTGCCCTCGACGTGCTCGAGCGCCTTGCGCACGCTCTCGAGGAAGCGGCTGGTGCCGTTGCCGCCGACCGGCTCCTTCGCGTAGTGGTAGGCGATGAGGTTGCTGAGCGCCTCGGTGTCGGTCTCGGACTTGAACGTGTAGCCCTTGCCCGAGAGGAAGGTCTTCATCTGGGCGTAATTCTCGATCACGCCGTTGTGGATGAGGGCGAAGCGGCCGTCGCTGCTGATGTGCGGGTGGGCGTTGGCGTCGGTGACGCCGCCATGGGTGGCCCAGCGCGTGTGCCCGATGCCGGTGGTCCCGTTGAGCCGGTGGCGCGCGGCCTCCTTCACCAGCACCTCGACGCGGCCCGCCTTCTTCGCGACATCGATCTGGCCGCCCTGAAGGACACAGAGGCCGGCGGAGTCGTAGCCGCGGTACTCCAGCCGCTTCAGTCCCTCGAGAATGATCGAGGAGGCCTTCTGTTTGCCCACGTAGCCGACGATGCCGCACATATTTTCGTGATTTTGTTTGGCGTCACTTTGCCCCGCGCTAAACGTTGGGCAAGGTTTTAGGACAACGGACGACTTTTTCGTATGACGACTCAGAAACGCGTGCTGGCAGTGATCATGGGTGGCGGCCGGGGCACCCGCCTTTCGCCCCTCACGCTCGAGCGCTGCAAGCCCGCCGTGCCGCTCGCCGGCAAGTACCGGCTCGTCGACATCCCGATCAGCAACTGCATCAACTCCGACATCAACCGGATCTTCATCCTGACGCAGTTCAACACGGCCTCGCTGCACCGGCACATCCAGAGCACGTATCATTTCGATCCTTTCGGCGGCGGCTTCGTGGACATCCTGTCGGCGGAGCAGACCGAGACCCGCACCGACTGGTACCAGGGCACGGCCGACGCCGTCCGGCGCAACCTCCTGCATTTCCGCGCCTCGCCGCACGACCTCGTGCTGATCCTCTCCGGCGACCAGCTCTACCGGATGGATTTCCGGAAGATCATCGAGGAACACCTCGCCAACCAGGCGGACGTGACGATCGCGGCGATCCCGTTTCCCGTCTCGAAGGTCGAGGGCCTCGGCCTGATGCGCGTCGATGACGACCTGAGAATCCGGCAGTTCGTGGAGAAGCCGAAGGATCCGGCGGTGATCGCGAGCCTCGCGCTCAGCCCGACGGTCGAGGCGAAGCTGCAGTCGCCGTCGAAGGAGAAGCGCTGCCTCGCGTCGATGGGCATCTATGTCTTCAACCGCGCGGCGCTTGCCGCGGCGCTGGACAACCACATGACGGATTTCGGCAAGGAGGTCATTCCCGCCCTGCTCGACGGGAAGAAACTCTACGCCCACGCGTTCGAGGGCTACTGGGAGGACATCGGCACGGTGAAGGCGTTCTTCGAGGCCAACCTGGCCCTTGCGCAGCCGCTGCCGCCGTTCAATTTCTTCGAGCCCACGGCGCCGATCTACACGCAGGACCGCTACCTGCCGGCCTCCAAGCTGAACAAGTGCGCCATCGACCACGTGGTGATCGGCGACGGCACGATCCTGACCGACTCATCGATCAAGCACAGCGTGCTCGGTGTGCGCTGCTATGTTGGCGAGGGCTCCGTGCTCGAGGATGCCGTGGTGATGGGCGCCGACTATTACGAGACCGAGGAGCAGCTGCAGGAAAACACCGCCCGCGGTCTCCCGCACATGGGCATCGGGCGGCGCTGCCGGATCAAGCGTGCGATCATCGACAAGAATGCGCGGATCGGCGACGGCTGCGTCCTCGATGGCGAGGGCAAGGCGGACGGCACCTATGCGGCCGGCGCGGTCATCGTGCGCGACGGCGTGCTGGTCGTGCCCAAGGGCGCGGTCCTCGCGCCCGGAACCACGGTCTGAGCGAGACAGGGCAGTTTTTTACCGGAGGCGAGCCGGGGTCGAATCGAGGCGTCCGGAGATCGAGCCAAGGCTCCAGCCAATTCTCGGTTCGACCTTGGCTCGCCTCCGGTTCACGGCTGCAGCCTGACAACTTCGACGCCAATCGTGCGTCTTGCTCCTGTCTCTGCATTCGGCTTTTCCCCTCATCATGACCCCATCGCTGCTTCGTCCCGCGTTCCTTCCTGTCTCCGCCCGGCTCGGCCTCGCCCTCGCGGCGGGCGGGCTGCTTCCGGCGTCCCTTTTCGCCCAGGCCGGCGTGCCGGCCGGCAATCTCGGCGCGGGCGGCAACCAGCCGGCCTACGTCGTTCCCTACCACAAGTCCTCGCCGGAGGAGGTGACCGAGGTGCTGGAGCGGATCCGCGCGTACCTCGAGGCCTCGACGGTGGGAAAGATCGTCGACCGGCAGACCAACGCGGAGATCACGGATTTCTCGCAGCCCAACCCCAACGCCTCGTTCGAGCGCGGCGAAGGCATCGTCTTCCAGCCGGTCAGCTACGAATGGGGCGTGACCTATGCCGGCATGCTGGCGGCGGCGGACGCGACGGGTGACGCCAGGTTCAACGACTACACCTCCCGCCGGCTCAGGCTGCTCGCCGATGCGCTGCCGATGGCGCGGGCCCAGCAGGCGGGGGCGACCGCGGGCG
>DASZQN010000083.1:0-41541 GCA_035549635.1 Opitutaceae bacterium | reverse complement strand
GACTGCTCCGCCGGCACTACAGCCCGCGCACGCCGGTCGTGCTGCATCGCGCCCTCGATCCGAAGGCCGCCGCCCGCGCCCTCGCGGCCGGCCGCAACGAGGCGTGGCTCTTCCTCGCGCAGCCGCGCGCGCTCGATCGCGGCGAGCCGCGCGTCCGCTGGCTCGATGCCCGCGGCGACCTGCGCCGCGCCGCGCGCCGGCTCTTCGCCGAACTTCGCGCCCTCGACCGCGGCGGCTTCGACCGCATCCACGTGGAGCTCGCACCGGGCGCCGGGATCGCCGATGCCATCAACGACCGTCTCCGCCGCGCCGCCGCGCGTACCTAGAGATCGGAATCGGAGTGGCTCACGCGAAGCCACGAAGAGCGCGAAGCTATTCTTCCTGATTCAGTCCTTCGCGTTCTTTGCGGCTTCGCGTGAACCAATTCCGATCCGTTTGCTCAAAGCAAGGCCTTGAGTTCCTGCAAGAGCCGTTCGTTCTGTGCCCGGGTGCCGACGGTGATGCGCAGCCATTCGGGCATGCCGTAGGAGGCCATCGGGCGGACGATGATGCCGCGCCGCTGCAGGGCGTCGAACAGCCGGGCGCCGGCGCCGACCTTCACGAGGATGAAGTTCGCCTCGCTCGGCACGACCTCGAGCTTGAGCGCGCGCAGGCCGGCCTCCAGCTGCGCGAGGACGGCGCGGTTGTCCCGCACGCATTGCGCGGTGAACTCACGGTCGTCGAGGGCCGCGAGCGCCGCCGCCTGGCCGATCGCGTTCACGTTGAAGGGCTGGCGGACGCGGTTGAGCGCGGACGCGAGGGCCGGAGCCGCGTAGCCGTAGCCGACGCGAAGCGAGGCGAGCCCGTAGATCTTGGAAAACGTGCGCAGTCCGATGACGTTGCGGCCCTCGCGCACCAGCGGACGCAGGTCGGCCGGCGCCTCCTGGTACTCCGCGTAGGCCTCGTCGAAGACGCCGATCACATGCTCCGGCAGCTGGCGCGCGAAGGCGACCAGCTCGGCCGCGGAGTTGGCGGTGCCCGTCGGATTGTTGGGACACGCGACGAACACCAGCCGGGTCCGCGGCGTGATCGCGCGCGCCATCGCCGCGAGATCGTGGCGATGCTGCACGAGCGGGACCTCGACGGCCTTCGCGCCGAACAGGAGCGTGACGAGCTTGTAGACGATGAACGCCGGATTGCCCATCACCACCTCGTCGCCCGCGCCGAGAAACGCGTGCCCGAGCAGCTCGATGATCTCGTTCGAGCCGTTGCCGACGATGAACTGGTCGGCGCCGAGCCCGAAGGACTCGGCCAGCTTCTGCCGCAGGGCGAAGCAGCCGCCGTCGGGGTAAAGCTGGCCCTGCTCGAGCGCGCGGCGGGCGGCCGCCAGGGCGCGCGGCGAAGGCCCGGCGGGATTCTCGTTCGACGCCAGCTTGATGATGCCCGCCGGGTCGAGGCCGAGCTCGCGCGCCACGTCCTCGATCGGCTTGCCCGGCTCGTAGACCGGCTGCGCCAGCACCGACGGACGGACGAGCGATTCGATTTTCATCCGTCCACGAGAACACGATTCGACAGGGACGCGAAAGCCATAAATATTCCGGCATGCTCCGACTTGTCCGCCTCGCGCTGCTTCTCACCGCCATTCCGGCGGTGCTGCGGCCCGCCGACCGGCCCGCGCCGGCCGCGAAAGCCCCGGCGGCGCCCACCGTCGAGGAAGGCGAAATCGACGGCGCGAAATTCACCATCGCCCGGCCCGCGGTGTGGAACCATCGCCTGCTGCTGATCGCCCACGGCCTCCGCGCCGAGTCCGCCCCGCTCGTGGCGGACCTCGTGCCCGGGCACCTCGCCTACAAGACGCTGCTCGAGGAGGGCTGGATCGTCGCGAAGACGAGCTACCGCCGCAACGGCGCGATCGTCGCCGACGCGATCGCCGACCTCGACGCGCTGCGCGCCCGCATCGCGCAGGCTGACGGCGATCCCGAGCGCGT
Source organism: Opitutaceae bacterium (assembly GCA_035549635.1). Classification (GTDB taxonomy): domain Bacteria; phylum Verrucomicrobiota; class Verrucomicrobiia; order Opitutales; family Opitutaceae; genus CAIUWA01. Next base: position 39,574 of record DASZQN010000083.1, on the reverse strand, counting down.
GCTGATCGAGGGCGAGTCGATGGGCGGTCTGATCGGGACGCTGATCGCCGAGCGCCCGCCGGACCTCGATGCGGAGGGACATCCGCTCTACACCGGCGTCGTGGCCATCGGAGCCGCGCTGTCGTTCCGCGAGGCCAACCAGTCGCTCGGCCTTTCGCTCCAGCCGAAGATCCCCGTGCTCTTCCTAACCAACCAGAGCGAACTCGAGGGCCCGGAGAAATATGTGCATGCGTTCGTGCCGCACGACCGCACGGACATCCGGCCGGTGATCTTCCGCGTCTCGCGCGACGGCCATGTGAACGTCAACCAGCGCGAGCGGCTCGCCGCGCTGCACGCGCTCATCCACTGGATCGACGAGGGGCGTCAGTCCCTGCCGCCGCCGCCGTCCGACACGGCGTTTTTCGACGCCACCGTCCCGCCGGCCCCGCAGCCGTCCCAGGTGGAGCGCACGGAGGACGGCCGCGGCTTCGTCGCCCGCATCACCGAGGTCTCGTTCGGCTACGGCAATCTCTCGCTGAACGCGCAGCCGGAGGACTTCGCCGCAGCCGGCATCCGGCCGATGACCTGGTTCCAGCTCAAGGTCGGCGAGAAAAGCTTCCGCGTGCGCTACGGCCGCGATTTCGACAGCGTGAAGCGCGGCGAATGGGTCGCGTTTCCCGACGCCGACGGCTTCACCTGGCTCGCGCGCAATCTCGGCAACGCCGCGGCCACGGCCGACGTGAAGGCCGGCGATCCGATGACGCTGCGGCGGTATGACGATCCCGCGGCAGCAACGGGCGGCGAAGCCGCGCCCTGAGCGCAGTCCGATGTAGGGCGTCCCTTGTGGGCGCCCGTTCGGCTCCGCTCACGTCCAATCGGGCGTCCGCAAGGGACGCCCCTACATCGGGAGCAGCATACTAGACCCTCATTCCCACATTTGATGGCCGACGGAGCTAAACAACGCGTTGGGGTCAACGCGTTCCACCTTGGAGCCCATCTACGGCTTGGATTTTTTCCGGCTCGGAACGTGGACGTACTTCATCCCCGCGGCCGTGGCGGCCCTCATGCCGGGAGGCGCATCCTCGAAGACGAGGCAGCGTGTCGGCTCCACGCCCATCTGCCGGGCGGCGAGCAGGAACATGTCCGGCGACGGCTTGCCGTGCACGACGTCGTCCGCAGTCACGACGACCTTGAACAACGGCGCCAGCCCGGACAGCTCGAGCGAGCGGCGCACGATCTCGCGCGGTCCGCCCGAGGCGATCGCGACCGGGTGCGTCGCCGCCACGCGCCGCGCAAAGGTTGCGACCGGCTGGATGAGCTGGGCGTCGCCCTGGATTTCCTGGAAGAGCTTTTCCTTGGCGTGAAACACCTGCTCCGCGTCGATCTTCAACCCGTAGTGTTTCGCGATCAGCTCGGCGACCAGCCGCGTGGGCACTCCGCCCATTGAATAGAAAAAGTCCTCGTCCAGCGGGCAGGCCAGCCCCGCCTGCCGCATGGCCCGGTCCCAGGCGCGATAGTGCAGCGGCATCGTGTCGACGAGCGTGCCGTCGAGGTCGAAGATGTAGCCGTCGAAATCGCCTTCCGGGATGTCCAGTTGCATGCGGGCGCGCACGTGACGGCGAAATACCGCGCGGCGCAACGGAAAAACAGATCTCGGATCGCACTCGGATCGCCTCCTGCGAAACCGATCGGGATCGGAGCTCAACAGGAGACGATCCGAGGCCAGGCCGAGACCTGATCTAGCTCGAGGATCCGTAAGCGGGTTTGAAAAGCCAGCGATAGAGAAATCCGCCGACCTGGCCGCCGAACAGCGGGGCCAGCACATATACCGTGAGCCAGCCCCAGCCGTTCGCGGTGAACGGAAGCGATCCCCAGCCGGCGAGCGCGCTCCAGATCCGCGGAGCCAGGTCGCGGGCCGGGTTGAAACCCGCCTGGGTCAGCGGGGCGAGCAGCGAGATCAGGAGCGTGATCGTCAGGCCGATCGTCACCGCCGTCAGCTCCCGCGGACGGGTCGGGTTGCGCTCGTCGGTCACGCCGAGGATCACGAGCACCAGCAGGGCGGTGCCCAATGCCTCGATGAAAAACGCCGTGGCTGGCGTCACCAAAGTCCGCAATGCCTCCGTCAGCGGACGCCCGCCCGGGTTCGGGAAAAACTCACCGAAGATCATGGCCGTCGCCTCGCTGCCGGGCATGCCCCGCACAATCCCGCGGGCCTGTTCATAGGCCGCGAGGGGACCGGCGAATACCGCCTGCAGCACGGCCGCCGCGGCGAAGGCGCCTGCGAACTGTGCCGTCACGTACGCGCCCACGCGCCGCGCGGGAAACCGTCCGCTCGTCGCCAGCGCACAGGTCACCGCAGGATTGAGATGCGCGCCGCTCAATCCGCCCGTGAGATAAATGGCCGTCGCGATCCCCAATCCCCAGACGATCGCCACCTGGAAAATTCCCACCTGCGCGCCCGTCAGGACGGCCGCGGCAACCGAGCCGCAGCCGAAGAAGACAAGCAGGAAGGTGCCGCAGAATTCGCCGACGAACCAGGGCGGCGGCTTCATTTCTTCAGGCCGGCCTCGCCTTCGAGCTTGAACTGATCGCCCACGGCGCGAACCGCCACCGTGTCGAGGAGCTTTGAGTCCGGAAACGCACAGAAAAGATCGACCCGCCGGGCCATCTGCGAAGCCACGTTGACGAAGAAGCGGTATTTTTCCTCCTCCGTGCCCTCGAATGCCGCCGGGTCGGGCGACCCCCAGTGCGCGATCATCGGCTGGCCGGGCCAGATCGGACAGGTTTCCTTTGCATTGTCGCAGACCGTGATGACGAAGTCGAACTTCACGTCCTTGAACTCATCCCAGGATTTCGAGCGCGCGTCGCTCGCGTCCAACTGATAGCGATCGCGCAGTACCCGCACGGCGAGGGGATTCACCCGCCCCGTTGGTTTCGCGCCGGCGCTCCAGACCTCGAAGCGTCCCCGGCCCTTGGCGCGCAGCAGGTATTCGCCGAGGATGGAGCGGGCCGAGTTGCCCGTGCAGAGGATCAGGACCTTGAAAGGGACTTTTTGATTCATCGGAAATCAGCGTCTGCCCGCGGGCACGCAGCCGCACGGGCTGGTCTCGGAAAACTTCGGCTCGAGCTTCCGGCGCCGGGCAAGGTCGTGCCGGAACACCGGCTCCTCCTGCGCGCAGTCCTGGAGGCACGCGAGATTCGTCCGCAGCTCCCGGGAAGGCCTGGCCGGGAGCTCGTAGATCATCCAGTTGCCCTGCCGCTCGCATTCCACCATCCCGCGCGTCCGGAGGTAGGCGAGGTGCTTGGAGATCTTCACCTGCGGCTCGCGCAGGATCTCCTGGAAATGGCAGACGCACAGCGGCCCCGCGGCCAGCACGTTGAGCACGCGCAGCCGGGTGGGATCGCAGAGGCATTCGTAGATCCGCAGCAGCTTCATCGCCGGATTCATATTCCCATATAGGAATATGATTCAAGCCCGAAGCGGGACGTCACCCAGATGTCACCCGCGCCCGGACCGGGTTGTACGCCAGCTCGCCGAGCTGGCCGCCAGGTCAGCGACCCGGCCGGCACTGGTCCGGATGGAAATCGGCCCGATGAACGGCCGCACGGAAATCATGCGTTGTGTTTCCGGCCGCGGCGCGTAGGCCAGTGGCGTCCCGTTTCAAACCCCATGAAAAAATACCTCGTTGAGTTCATCGGCACGTTCTTCCTCGTCTTCACCGTCGGCATGACGGTCCGGGGGCACGCGGACCTGGCTCCGCTCGCCATCGGCGCGTCGCTGATGGTCATGATCTTCGCCGGCGGGCATGTCTCCGGCGGGCATTTCAATCCCGCGGTCACGCTCGCGGTCTTCGTCCGCGGCAAGTGCGAGACCCGGGACGTCGTGCCGTACTGGCTCGCGCAGCTCGCTGCCGGCCTGGTGGCGGCGTTGGTCGTCACCTTTCTCTTCGGCGGCCGCCCCGCCACCACCCCGCCCCTGCACGCCACCGTGCCCTCGGCGATCGTCGAATTTCTCTTCACGTTCGCCCTCGCCTGGGTGGTGCTGAACGTCGCCACCCACAAGAGCACGGCGGGCAATTCCTTCTACGGCCTCGCCATCGGCACCACGGTCATGACGGGCGCCATCGCCGTCGGCGGAATTTCGGGCGGCGCCTTCAACCCGGCGGTCGGCCTGGGCGTGTTCACGATGGGCCTGGAGTCGGCGAAGCAGCTCGGCCTCTACTTCGGCGCCGATCTGGCCGGCGGACTGGCTGCCGCGCTAGCCTACAAGACGGTGCATGGAGCGGACTGACCGCTTCGGCGCGGCGCCGAAGCGGAAGGTCCAAGGTCCAAGTACCAGGTGCCAAAAAATCAGCCGGCGCTGGAGCGCCAGGTTTTGCTTTGGGATAAGGCCGGCCCGATTTGTCCGTTAGACGGGAATCGGCACACGGACGCCGCCAGCGAGCGCAACGCCCCTCCCATCCGCGGGCAGCGCCGCACAACCGTGGCACTTGTCCCTTGGCCCTTGAAACCTGCACGCCGCCAACCGGCGGCGTGTGCTATCGGCGCGCGCCGCGGTGGAGGCGGCTGGCGGGTTTCGACGCCGCGGCCGCGGTTTCGGCCAGGGCCTTCTCGTCGAAGAGCGCGGAATAGATGTAGGGGAAACCCTCGATCTTCTTCCGCTCCACGCCGACGCCCATGTAGCGCTCGATGGAGCGGGCGTCGCGGACATCCTCCTCCGTCACGAGAGTGAAGGCGTCGCCGGTCGCCTGCGCCCGGCCGGTGCGGCCGATGCGGTGGACGTAGTCCTCGGCGTTTTCGGGCACGTCGTAATTGATCACGTGCGAGACGCCGGCGATATCGAGGCCGCGCGCGGCGATGTCGGTCGCCACCAGCACCTCGTACCGGCCGGTCTTGAAGCCGTCGAGCGCCTCGATGCGCTCGCGCTGGCTGCGGTCGGAGTGCATCACGCCGACGGTGTGGCCCTTGCTGACCAGCCGGTTGGCGATGCGGTCCGCGCCCATGCGGGTGCGGCAGAAGATGAGCACGCTCTTGAAGTCGGTTTTCTCCAGCAGGAGCTGCAGCAGCTCGAACTTCTGCGAGGCCACCACCGGATAGAATCCGTGGGAGACGGTCTCCGCGGGCGAGCGCTGGCGGCCGATCTCGACCTTGGCCGGGTCGCGCAGCGCCCAGGCGGCGAGCTGCTCGATCTCCGCCGGGAGCGTGGCGGTGAAAAACAGGGTCTGCCGCGTCTTCGGGCACTTGGCCACGATGCGCTTCACGTCGGGGAGGAAGCCCATGTCGAGCATGCGGTCGACCTCGTCAAGCACGAGGATGTCGATCTTCTCGAGCGAGCAGTTGCGCTGCTCCAGGTGGTCGAGCAGGCGCCCGGGCGTCGCCGCGAGGATGTCCATGCCGTGGCGCAGATCCTCGATCTGTTTGCCGTAGCCGACGCCGCCGTAGACGATCGTCACGCGCAGGTCGGTGAACTTGGCGAATTTCTGGAATGCCTCCTCGACCTGCAGCGCGAGCTCGCGCGTCGGCTCGAGGATCAGGCAGCGAAGCTCGCCGTGGCCGGCCAGGCGCTGGATGATCGGCAGCGCGAAGGCCGCCGTCTTGCCGGTGCCGGTCTGCGCCGACCCGATCACGTCGCGGCCCGCCAGCACCAGCGGGATCGCCTGCGCCTGGATGGGCGTCGGGGACACGAAGCCCATTTCCTGGACGCCGAAGGCGAGCGCATCGGACAGCCCGAGCTGCGTGAACGCCGTGTCCATCTTGGGAATGTTCACCGGCTCGACCGGCTTCACCGGGCCGCGGCGCGGATGATCGTAGGTCTTGTCGATCATCGGCCGCTCGCGCTTGCCGCCCTGGGCCGAGCCAAAAGGTTCCTGGCGCGCACCGCCGCGTCCACCGCCGGAACGGGAATGCAGGCCCCGGCCGCCGTGTCCGCCCTGCCCGCCGCGTTCACCGCGTTCGCCGCGGCCCGCGTGATCGTCGCGACGCGGCTCGGAGTGGGAATGGCCCGCTTCCGCAGGTCCATGCTCACGGGGTTGGGACTGTCCATGACCGCGGCCACCGCCGCGTCCGCCACCGCCGCCGCTGTGGCTTTGGCCTTGGCCATGTCCACGCCCGCGACGGCCATGGGCGTGGGCCTCGGAGGACTCGCGGTGTCCGTCGCCGCGCTGACCTTGGGAGTGCGGCCGGGAGGAAGAGGAGGATTTGCCGCCAGCGGGATGATCGGGCTTGGAGGCGCGCGAAGGCGCAATCGTATCGCGCAGCTTCGCCAATAATTTCTTTAGCATGACTAGGTGTTTAAAGGTGAAAACGTTTCGTGTTTTCCCCTCCTTTGCAACCACCGAACAGGGCGGCGGCGACCGGATGATCAGAGGGCCGATGGACCTGATGCTCCAACCTTTGCCCATCCGAGCATCCGAAATGGCCGGGGCCGCTGGCGCCTGGGCCAAATCCGGCTAGTCTCGGCGCCATGCTTCAACTTCGCCACGTCCGGCTGCGGGTCGCCGATCTCGCCCGCAGCCTCGATTTCTATGCCGGGCGGATCGGTTTGCATCCGGTGAGGGAAAGTTCCGGCTCGGTCGGACTCGCCGCCGCGGTGGATGGACCCGAGCTGCTCGCACTGGTCGAGGACCGCGGCGCCGAACCGGCGCCGCGCGACGCCGCCGGGCTGTTTCACGCCGCGATGCTGCTGCCCGGCCGCGCCGCGCTCGGCCGATGGCTGCGCCAGGCCGCCGACGCCGGCGTGGCGTTCGACGGGTTTTCCGACCACGGCGTGAGCGAGGCCATCTACCTCGCCGATCCGGACGGCAACGGACTGGAATTCTACGCCGACCGCCCGAGCGACGCGTGGCCGCGGCGCGGAGACGAGATCGCGATGTCGACCGAGGCGCTCAACCTGCCCGACCTGCTCGCCGCGGGCGCCAGGCCGTCGGATGGCGGTGTGCTCGCGGGCGCACGCTGGGGACACCTGCATCTCCGGGTCACGGAGCTGGAGCGCAGCGAGGCATTCTATCGCGACGCCTTGGGGATGGCGGTCACGCAACGTTCCTATCCCGGCGCCCGCTTCCTCGCGGCGGACGGCTACCATCATCATCTCGGGCTGAACACCTGGGGGCACCCGCGCCGGCCGCAGCCGGCAGGAAGCCTGGGGCTGGTCGACGCCACCTTCACGCGGGCGGACACCGCCGCGGAAAAGAGTCTCGTCGATCCCGACGGCATTCGCGTCCGGCTGGGACCGGCGTAACGCGGGCCGCAGGCCTTGCCTGCTCGTCGTGCAAAATCGCCCGCCGCCGCCTTCGCGCTTGGCTTGGCCGCGGACGCCGCGCTAGCTTTCGCCCGCGCATGAACAACGAGATCCGCTGGCTCGCCCGTCTTGGCATCGACCAGGGCCTGATCAGCCGCGCGCAATGCCTCAAGCTCGGCTCGGGTTTTGACGGCACGACCGGCGTGAGCGATTTCGCCCAGGCCCTCATCGACAACGACGTGGTCACGGACGTCGCCACGCTCGAGAAACTCGCGAACATGGCGGTCGCCAAGGCCAAGGCCGGGCCGCCGGCCAGCGATCCCTTCGACGACAGCGAGCCCGACGAAGAACCGGCGGCGCCCGAGGCCGCACCCGCCGCAGCTCCGGCGGCGCGCGCCCCCGAGGCCGCGAAAAGCGGGAGCGGAGGCAACCTGGCCGTCGGCCCCGCGCCGAAATTTCCGTTCGAGGCCATCGCCACCATGGACGACAAGGCCCTGGCCGACGGCATGCGCGACCTGCTCCGCGCCACCGGCCGTTACGCGGCGAGCGACCTGCATCTCTCGACGGGCCGCCGCCCGTTCATCCGCAAGGACCGCGAGCTCTCGTTCCTCTCCGAGTACATCCTCACGGCCGAGGATGCCGAACGGCTCAACACCGTGCTGCTGTCCGAGGGCCAGAAAAAGATCTTCCGGGAACAGAAGGACTACGACTACGCCCTGGCGCTCGGCGGGAGCGACCGCTACCGCGTGAACCTGATGGTGCACAAGAACGGCGCCGCCGGCTCCTACCGCCTCGTGCCGGAGAAGGTGAAGACCCTCGCCGACCTCGGCTACAGCGCGCACCTCGAGACGATCAAGAAGCTCCTTTCCTACCACAACGGGCTCATCCTGATCACCGGTCCGGTCGGCTCGGGCAAGACCACCACGCTCGCCTCGATGGTTGCCTACCTGAACGAGACCCGCACGGACCACATCATCACCGTGGAGGACCCGATCGAGGTCGTGCAGGCGGCGAAGGGCTGCAACGTCACCCAGCGCGAGGTCGGGCCGCACACGAAGTCGTTTTTCACCGCGCTCAAGGGCGCGCTGCGCGAGGACCCCGACATCATCGTCATCGGCGAGCTGCGCGACCTCGAGACGATCGAGATGGCGGTGAGCGCCAGCGAGACCGGGCACCTCGTCATCGGCACGATGCACACGAGCGACGCGGCCACCACGCTCAACCGCATGCTCGACGTGTTTCCGCCGGCGCAGCAGACACAGATCCGCGCCAGCGTGGCGGAGAGCCTGCGCGGCGTCGTCTGCCAGCGCCTGCTCCCGGCGGCGAAGGGCGGACTCGTGCTCGCCTGCGAGATCCTCGTCAACAACACCGCCATCGCCGCGCTGATCCGCGAGGGCAAGAGCACGGGCCTGCGCAACACGATGGAAACCGGCGTGAAGGAAGGCATGTGCCTCATGGACAATGTCGTCTTCCAGCTCCACCGGGAGGGCAAGATCGCGTCCGGGACGGCGCTCGCCAACATCAACAACCGCGTGCTCAAGGCGAAGATCACCTGACCATGGCCGCCATCGACGCCCTCCTCCGCACCATGCTCGAAAAGGGCGGCTCCGACCTGCACCTGACGATCGGCCTGCCGCCCAAGGCCCGCGCTTCCGGCTCGCTCCAACCGATCGCCCCGGACCCGCTCGACGCGGCCACGATGGAAAAGCTCCTCAAGGAGATCGTGCCGGAGCGGCGCTGGAAGGAATTCCTCGAGCGCAAGGACCTCGACCTCGCACACGAGATCCCCGGCCTGGCCCGGTTTCGCGGCAATTATCTCTACAACCACTGGGGCCAGGCGGCGGTCTTCCGCCAGATCCCGGCGAAGATCCTTTCGTTCGACGAACTCAAGCTCCCCGAGGCGCTGAAGAAGCTCTGCCACCTCGGCGAGGGACTCGTGGTCGTCACCGGCCCCACCGGCTCCGGCAAGTCGACCACGCTTGCGGCGATGATCGACTACATCAACACGAACCTCTGCCGGCACATCATCACGATTGAGGACCCGATCGAGTTCGTGCATCCGGTGAAGAAGAGCGTGATCGTGCACCGCGAGGTCGGAGAGCACACCGAGTCGTTCGCCGCCGCTCTGAAGGGCGCGATGCGCCACGACCCCGACATCCTCCTCGTCGGCGAGATGCGCGAGCTCGAGACCATCAAGCTCGCGCTCGGCTGCGCCTCGATGGGCATGCTCGTCTTCGGCACGCTCCACACCAACAACGCGCCCAAGACCATCGACCGCATCATCAACGCCTTTCCCTCGGACCAGCAGAACCAGGTGCGCGTCATGCTCGCCGGCTGCCTGGCGGGCGTCGTCGCCCAGCTGCTCTGCAAGCGCATCCCGAAGGGCCGCTGCGCGGTCCACGAGATCCTGCTCCAGCACGAGGCGCTGCCCAACACCATCCGCAGCGGACAGATCGGCAACATCAAGTCGATCATCGAGAGCGGCGGCGCCGACGGCATGATCACGATGGACACCAGCCTGCTGAACCGCATCAAGGACGGCACCATCGAGGCCAAGGAGGCCTACATGAAGGCCGCCAACAAGGCCGCGTTCGCCGGCATGCTGAAGCCGGGCGACCTCGACGGCGGTCACTAGCGCGCCGCGCGCGTCCCAGGTGACCGGGGACGGGCGACGGGAGACAGGCAGTTGGCTCGAGTTCCATCACCGGATTTGCTGTTTTCGGTCTTCGTCGATTTCTGCTATTCCAACCGACCGTCACCTGTCACCTGTCACCTGTCACCTGTCACCTGTCACCTGTCACCTGTCACCTGTCACCTGTCACCTGTCACCTGTCACCTGTCACCCGTCACCCGTCACCCGTCACCCGTCAATGCCCGCCGCCCGTTCCACACCTCGCGTCTTCGCCCCGCAGCAGCGGGCGTGGCGGCAGCGTTTGCGCGCGGCGATCCGCGACGCCGGCTTCATCGAGCCCGGCCCGCGTGATTCCTCGGTTGCGCGGAGCGACGGGCCGTTCTGGGAACTCGAGCCGACGCCGCTGGTGATCCCAGCCGAGGAATGGCGCTCGCTCGAGGCGGGCCTCCGACAGCGCGCGCGCTTCGCGAATGCGTTGCTCGTCGACCTCTACGACCGGCAGGAGGTGCTCAAGCAGGGACTCCTTCCGCCGGACGTGATCCTGGGCGATCCCTATTATCGCCGCCCCTGCCTCAAGCTGGAACCGAACCGCGATGCGCCGGCCACCCTGCTGCGGTTCGACCTGGTGAAAACGGCCGAGGGCTGGCACGTCGCCCAAACGCGCGCCAACACCCCGGTGGGGCTGAGCTACGCCGTGCAGAACCGGCGGTTCATGTCCCAGGAGGTCGGCGAGCTCTACCGCCAGCTGCCCGATCACCACAGCATCATCAATTTTCCCCTGCAACTCCTCGAGGCGCTGCGCCGCGCTGCGCCCGGCGGAATGGAGGCCCCGTCGATCGTGCTGCTCACGGCCGGGCCGCACGATCCCTTCTATACCGAGCACAGCTTCCTCGCCCGCAAGATGGGCCTGCCGCTGGCGAAGGGCGACGACCTCCTGGTCCTCGACAACCGCGTCTATTTCAAAACCATCGCCGGCCTTGAGCGGGTCGACGTCATTTACCGCCGCCTCAACGACACCCACATCGACCCGGTTGTCTTCGATACCGACCGCGAGACCGCCGGCGTGCCCGGACTGCTCCAGTGCATCCGCGCCGGCAACGTCACCGTCGCGAATGCCATCGGCACGGGCATCGCGGAGAGCCGGGCGCTCGACGCGTGGCTCCCGCGGCTCATGCGCTTCTATCTCGGCGAGAAGCCGCTCCTGCCCGCGCTGCCGACGTACACCTGCGGGGACAACGACCAGCTCGACTACATCCTCGATCACCGCGACGCGCTGCAGATCCGCCCGGCCCACGACCCGCGCATCGGCGATCCCGGCCTGCACCGCCCCGCACCCACCCTGCTCGACGAGCGGGGCCTGGGCAAGGAGGTCCGCGAGAATCCCTTCGCCTATGTCGCCCAGCAGGCCGCCGCCGTTCTTCCCATCGATCCGGCGGCCCGGCGATCGCCGCCCTTCCAGCTGAGCGCCTTCGTGCTCGCGGATGGCCGCGAGTTCTCCGTGCTGCCGGGCGGGCTGGTCCACCTCGGCGCAAACCCGCCGCCGCTCGACCGCGTCGGGGTGACCGCCGACGCGCTGGTGGAGCGCGGCGAGGATGCCGTCGCCTGCGATTATCCCCCGGAAACCAGCGAGCCGGACGAGCCCGCGCCCACCGCGCTCCGCCACACGCTCGGCTCGCGCACCGCGGAGACGCTGTTCTGGCTCGGCCGCTATGTGGAGCGGGCCGAAAGCACCGCACGGATGCTCACGATCATCGACGACGTGGCGCTCGAGGAAATCCCCGCGCGCGAGCGCCGGCGCTGGACGCCGCTGTGGCAGGGCCTGCTCGAGGCGACGGGAAATGCGACCCGCCGCATCACGACGCGCGAGCGGCCGGCGGCGGCGCTCGCCGGCGATCTCACGTGGCGCATGACCCTCGACGCGCAGCACGCGAGCTCGATCTACGCGTCAGTCGAGAGCGCCATCTACAACGCCCGCAAGCTGCGGGACTACGTGAGCCCCGAGGCCTGGGGCGTGCTGCACCGCCTGCTCGGGCGGCTCGAGGCGTTCCGCCGCCACGGCGAAAAGGTCAAGCCCCGCAACGCCCGCGCCCAGACCGCCGGCGCCATCGCGGTCGTGCTGGAGGATGTGAACGCCTTCCTCGCGACCGCCGAGCGCACGATGCTCCATGATGCCGGCTGGCATTTCCTCCGGGTCGGCCTGCATCTCGAGCGCTCGATCATGACCTGCAGCGCGCTGCGGCACGTCGTGAGCTCGAGTTCGACCAACGCGGCCCAGCCGGCCGGCGGTGCGGTGCGGGACAACCCGGAACTCTCCGCGCTGCTGCGCATGCTCGGTTCGCAGGACGCCTACCGGCGACTCTACCAGACCCGCAGCCGCCCCCGCCACGTAGCCGACTTCTTCCTGCGGCAGCCGGCCGCGCCCCGCAGCGTTTTCCACAATCTGACCCACATCGAACGGTCACTGCGGGCGATCGGCTCGCCTTCGGACGACGCCGCGCGGGTGGAGGCCGCCGTCGCCGCCCTGCTGGACCGCCTCCAGCACCTGGATCCCGCGCGCGATTTCAATCCCGCCCCCAAGGCCGCCGGGACCCTGGCCACCTTCCTTTCCACCCTGCTGCAGGATCTCGGCTCCTTTCATCCGCTGCTGAGCGACCACTATTTCAGCCACCAGGCGCGCCTGGCGGGCGGGATCCCGCGGTGGGAAGAAGCGACCGCCTGATTTCAGATGGCCGGGCCGCGTGGCTTGTCCGGCGCCACGCCGCCGATACGCCAGCCCGCGGATTCATGGACGAACTGATAGCTGTAGTCTCCGTATTGGCCCCGCGGTCCGAAGACGCGCACGGACAAGGTGGCCACTTCCCCGTCGTCCATCGGCAGGCCGAATTCCGCCCGCTCGCTGTGCGCGATCAAGGGATAGCCGTTCTTGATCATCGTCGTGAACGCCTTGAGCGGGAACTGCCGCTGCAGCGCCGTCGCCGCCCAAACATAGGCCGCCGCAAAATCCTCCCGGCGGAAGTCCGCCAGCTGAGATTCGACGATCCCGGTCAGTTCCTTGCGAACCTCGGGCTTGCTGTAATGCGATTCCGCCGCCGCCGCCCAGGGAAGGCCCGCGAGCACGATGGCAATCAACAGAAGACGCATAAACACCAGCCTGTGCGGAACGACCACTGAGGCAACACCCCCATCATCGGAAGGAGTAGTTTCTCCGAAATCGCGTTTGGTTGGGACGTTAGGTCATCGAAGTGCTTTTCATGCTTTACTCCTTTTGAATGTGCTTCGTTCATATCCCCAGTAGCGGACCTTCACGCTACTACCCAACCCTAACCCTACCCCCAAGCCCCTGATCCGGTGAGTGCGCGCGTTCGCCTGCACCTGTTTCTGGATTGGGGCCTGTCAGCCGAAAGAACTGCAGTTCCAGTCAAACCCATGATCTCCACCCAACCTGTCATGCCTGCCCGCGCCTTGTTGCGCGTGACCGCCATCGCCCTCGCGTGGGGCCTTGGCGGCATCGTTTACGGCCAGAATACCGCGACCCCGCCCGCCACCACGAGCACCACTCCGACGGCGGCCAAGGACCAGACGGTCGTTCTGCCGAACTTCGAAATCAACGAGACCGCCATCAACCCGTACCTCTCCAAGCAGGCGCTTTCCGGCACCCGCGTCGCGATGGCCATCCAGGACATCCCGCAGACGGTGTCGATCGTGACCAGCGACTTCATCAAGGACACGATGAGCCAGCGCATGCTCGACGCGGCCAAGTACGTCACGCCGGTCGTCGAATCCACGCTGCCGGTCGGTGGCGACCGCTACACGATCCGCGGCTTCCAGGTCTCGCACGAGTTCATCGACGGCATGGTCATCTCGGGTGAGGACGGCTACAGCGCCTCGATCGCGCCCTACAACATCGACCGCATCGAGGTCATCAAGGGCCCGAACGCGATCCTCGTTCCCGGCGGCGCGCCCGGCGGCCAGTTCAACCCCATCACGAAGTCGCCCTTCATGAAGGACCAGTCCACGGTCACCTTCGACCTCGCCCAGTACCTCGGCACCGCGATCAGCACGGACACCAATCGCGTCATCTCGCAGGAAAAGGGCATCGCCGTCCGCCTCGTCGCCGCCATCTGGCGCGCGGACGGTTTCTTCAAGAACAGCTTCCGCAATGGCTATGAGGTTGCCCCCTCCTTCAGCTGGCAGCTTTCGCCGACGAGCAAGCTGACCGTCAAGGGCGAGTTCATGCAGAACCGCGAGTCGCAGACTCCGAACCTCCCGCTGGATCCCAGCGTCGGCAGCGACGGCTACGCCAGGATCGCCACCGGCCTGCCGCAGAACTGGTCTTTCGGCAGCGAGCAGGACAACCGCCACCGCCGCACCGACCGCATCACGGCCGAGCTGTTCACGACCCTGAACGACCATATCACCTCGCGCCTCCAGCTGTCGGCCGACCACATCCTGCGCAATGACCAGGGCGGCACCACCGCCTCCATCTTCACGCCGGATCCCACGACCGGCGCGCTGGTCGCCTTCAACCCGACCCGCAATCCCTACACCGGCAAGTACGAGCCCGGCGTCGTCTGGACGGTCGACAATTCCGGTCCCACCGCCGTCGCCACCTCCACCAATGTGCCCGTGCCCAATCCGAGCACCTACGTTTACCGGCGCATCAACGGCAGCGACCACCTCTACTACTCCGAGGCGCACCTCCGCAACGACTACGCCGGCAAGTTCGAGAACGACGTCGTGAAGTCCACGACCATCACCGGCCTCGCGGCCAACTTCTCGAAGACGAAGTGGAAGAGCTTCGTCGGCCAGTCGCAGGGCCCGGACGTGGCGAACACCAACCTCGGGGCGATCACCTACACCCCCTACGTCTTCCCGGAGCCCACTCCCGCCATCGGCGTGCAGAACCGCACCGCCAAGCTCGAGGAGGCCCAGGTCTACGTGTACGAGACGGCGAGTTTCCTGCAGGATCATCTGATCCTGTCGGCCGGCGCCTCCCGCTACTTCGGTTCGCTGACCCGCACGGACAACACCGGCGTCGTCGCGATCGGCGACCGGACGCTCAGCATCTCCTCCAACGCGACCAGCTACGGTGCGATGGTGCGTCCGATCAAGCCGATCGGCGTGTTCTTCAGCCGCAACAGCTCGGGCGAATCGATGCCCGGCTCGCTGCAGGCCGGCAACACCAGCCTCCTTCCGCCATTCAAGCCGACCAACGGCACGCAGGATGAGTACGGCGTGAAGACCTCGCTCCTGAACGACACCCTCACGCTCTCGGCCTCGCACTTCAACATCTCGCAGACCAACTACGCGGTGCCGAACAGCGAATACTACGTGCTCGTCTCCCAGGGCAACCAGGCCGCGGCCAACGCCCTCCCGACCAGCACCTACCTGGACGTCAATTCGAAGGGCTGGGAACTCGAGGGCAGCTACGCCTGGAGCAAGAACCTCACGCTCATCGGCAACTGGTCGAACTTCAAGTATCGCCAGCCTACCGGCGTCCGCATCCGCGCCGTGCCGGACCACATCGCGGCCTTCTTCGCCGATTACCGCTTCACCGAGGGCGCCCTCAAGAACTTCGGCTTCAATGTCGGAGTCGACTATCACAGCGATGAGGTCGGCGAGAGCGTGACCGCGCTCACCACCAGCAAGCCGCTGGCGGGTGTCCCGACGGTGGCGGGCGTCGCCCCCGGCTTTGTGGCCCAGCAGGCGAGCTTCAAGGTCGCCGGCCGCACGCTGACCAACGCCGGCGTCTCCTACCGCCAGAAGGATTGGACCTTCCGGATCCAGATCAACAATCTGTTCGACAAGAACTACATTCAGGCCGCCGGCAGCCGCACCGCGGTGGTGCCCGGTCTGCCGCGCGAGTCCCGCGCGTCGTTCACGTACAGCTTCTGATCGCAGGGACCGTCACCCCGCGGTTCCACCCACTCCGGCCGACTGCCCCGTCGGCCGGAGTTTTTTTTGCCCAGGACAGGCGGCTCTTCGGCCTTGGCGCGGCCCGCGGGCGCGATGAAGATCCCCTCGTGTCCACGCTCGCTTTCCTTGCGCCGCTGCTTTTCGCCTTCGAGGTCTGGCAGCTGGTGATCAGCGAACGCTATCTCGGCGTCCGGCAGATCGAGCATGACGTGGACCCGCGAACGCTGGGACTCGGCGAAACCACCGCCTTCTTTTGGAGCACCGGCATCCTGCTCTCCTGGGCCTGGATGACCGCGATGCTGTTCCAGTCCTTCGGCCGAATCCAGGCGCTGTGCATGCTCGCGATTTCCGGCCTCGGTTTCATGCTGCGCCGCAGCTGTGGACTGAAGTGGGTGCTCGTCATCCTGACCCTCGAGGGTGCGATCCGCGTCGGCATGCTTATGTCTCTGATCGGGATGGCCTTGCGCTGAGGCCAAGCCGGCCTTTTTCACGGAGTCCGTCAGCGGAATTCGCCGCCCAGAAAATCCGGGGCACGCGGGCTGCGTAGAACTACGCGGCCGCTCCCGTAGTTGTACCGATGAAACCGCGGGCGCCGCTTTGCTACCATGGGCGCATGAAAAATTCAAAGCGCCTCGTTCTCCTTCCCCTGGTGATCACCGCCGCCGCGCTTCTGAGCGCCTGCCAGAGCGCCTCCCTCACCCAGACCGACTCGTTCTCCTTCGCCGCCACCCCCGCCGTCCTTCAGGCGAGTCCCGACATCCTCGGCGGCCTCATCGGCCGCGAGGCGGTGGGCGCCTTCAATGCCTCCCACAGCGCCGACCGCAGCGCCCAGCGCGCCGAGCTCGATCAGCGCGCCTACCTGATCTGGAAGCATTCCCAGAACTCGTAATCCGAGAGCTTCCCTCCTGACTCATGAAAGCGCGCCTCTTCCTCACCCTTGGCGCGCTTTTGCTGTCCGTCCCGGGCGCCCGAGCCATCACGCTCCCGGCGGTGGCGGAGATCAAGGCCGCCTTTGATGCGATCGATACCGATCACAACAACGCCATCAGTCTGGCGGAATGGGAGAAGGCCTCGTTCGCTCTGTTCCGTGCCGCGGACAAGAACAACGACAATTCCCTCGATCCGTCCGAGCTCGGCGGCACCACCATCACCCAGGACACGTTCCTCCTCATCGACGAGGATCACAATGGCCGGCTCAGCATCGCCGAATTCATGCGCCTGCGCCGCGCGGTCTTCATCGCCGCCGACATCGACCGCGACGACAGCCTGACCTTCGTCGAGTTCGAGCTGCTGACCCTCCTCGGCCAGACCGGGTGGACCGACCGGAACCACAACGGCCGCATCGAGCCCTCCGAACTGAAGGCCGCGCTGGTGCAGGCATTCGGGCTGCTCGACATCAATCACGACGGGTTCCTTTCCGCCGAAGAGGCCGCCTACATGCTGGTCGATCAATTCAAGCTCAGCGACGAGGACCATGACGGGAAACTGACGCAGGATGAATTCATCCGCGGCTACCTGAAGGCGCTCGGCGCCCTCTGAGCGACGGAGGTTTGTATCGCCAAGCCCCCGCCCGCGGGCTGCCATGGTTCCAGCGGAGTTTTCCGCGTCGCGCGCCATGCCTTTCCCGGAAATCTCCCGGCTTTCCCCCAATCGGGATGAAGCGCCGCCGCACGAGCAACTCGGCGTTCTTTTTCACCACAGTGTCTCGTCGTTCGACGACACCATCGCCCGGATGCTCGATCCGTCGAGCAAGGTGAGCTACCACTGCCTCATCGGCCTCGACGGTTCCCGCTGCGCGTTGGTCCCGGACGGCCAGATCGCCTGGCATGCCGGCGCCTCCTCGTTCCGCGGCCGCGGGCGCTGCAACGACTTTCTCCTCGGCGTCGCCTTTGCCGGCGATACGAATCACGCGCCCCTGACCGCGACCCAGGTCGCCTCCGCCCTCGAATGGCTCGATCAGCGCTGGGCGCGCCGCCGCTGGGATGCCGGCTGGATGACCGATCACCGCCAGGTCTCTCCCGGGCGAAAGGACGATCTTCATCCGCAGGAATGGGCGCGGCTGCACGCCGCCATCGTGAAAAAATTCGGCTGGCAGAGCCGCGTTCCGCCGCCGGCCGTGGACCCACGAAACGAAGGGCGCGCCGCCGGTTTCCTTTCGCCTTGAGAAATGCGCAGGCGCGTCGCACAAACTCAGCGCCGCCCGCTCCGGTGTGTTCCGTAGTCCTGGCGCCGGCGGACGGCGCCATCCCCATGCTTCCCGCTAACACGCCCAAACTGCCCAAATGGCCCTTCCTCGTCGGTGATGCCGCCCTGCTCGGGCTCGCCTGGCTCATCGGCAGCCAAAGCCGGAATCCCTTCGCCGGCACCCCGCTCATCGCCATCGTGGCCTGCGTGGTGTGCGGTGCGATCGCCGCCGCGGTGCCGTTTCTCGCCGACTACGCCCGCAAGCAGGACGAAGCCCTGGACGAGCGCCAGCGCGCGCTGGAATCTCTTTCCCGCACCGTCGCCGCATCCGCCGAGCAGATCAGCATCGCCGCAAACGGCCTGCACGAGATTGCCGAGCTGGCGCAGCGGAACCTGAAGTCGGCCGAGCAGCTTCCGGCGAAGCTCCAGGAAAAGCTCGCCGGCGTCAAAAATCAGCCCGACTCCACCCGCGACAACGAACGGGAGGAGCTGAAGAAAGAGCTGGCCCGCCTGCGCGCCGCGGACTCCGAGCGCCTTCAGGCCGCCGCCGGCCAGATCACCAAGGCCGCCGCCGAACTGTCCCGCCTCGCCATCGCCCAAACGGAGGCCGCCGCGCGCAGCCGGATCGCGCCCGCCACGCCCGTCGTCGAATCCGTCACCGTGACGGACGTCGCTGCACCTTCCGCCACGGTTTCCTCCGGCGACGACGCCGCGCCTCCGCCCAAACGCGCGCGCAAGCCGCGGGTCGAGGAACCTGCTGCCGCGCCGGAGGCCAAGGCGGAGACGGTTGCATCGCCGGCCGAGGAACCGATGCCGATTCCCGCCGCCGCCATTCCGGAAGTCCTGCCCGTCGCGCCCGGTTCCACCCCTCCGGTGCCCGCCGCGTCCGCGGAGGCCTCTCCCGAGCTCGCCCCCGTCGCCGCTGAAGTTCCCGCTCCCAGGCCGGAGCGAAAGCGTGCGCCCCGGAAGCCGAAGCCCGAGCCCTCGCCGGTGGAAGCCGGCTCCGCCAACGCCGCGGAACCGAGCCTCGATCTCTCCGGGTCCTCCTCCACCGATTCCGCGCCGGCTCCCGATGCCGACCAGGCGGCGGCGCCCGTCGGCGAGCGAACGGTCTCCTCCGACGGCGCCACGCGGCTGCTCGTCACCGCGTACATCGGGATCGGTAACCGGCTCTTCATTCGCGGCTCGGGCCCAGGCCTGAGCTGGGACAAGGGATTGCCGCTGCAATTCGTGTCCATCGGCAAATGGCGCTGGGAGACCAATGACGCCTCCGCCCCGGTGCAGTTCAAACTCTACAAGAACGACGACAGCGAATGCGCCGCGCTGGGCACCCGCACGCTGGATCCCGGGCAGCAGGAAGAAGTGACGGCGACATTCTGACCGGCGCGCCGAGTCGCATGCTGGATCGGTCGGGCCGCCTCGAACTTTCCCCGGCCGCGGCGGTCTGTTTCGGGATGAACATCCTTTCGCGGTTGGGTTTAGGCTGCATGGGTGCCGTCGCGATCGCAGGCCTGGCCGCCTGCAGCGCCCCACCGGAACCGACGCCCGACCTCACGCCGGTCATGGCGAACCCGCCTCCCGCGCCCGTCCC
Source organism: Opitutaceae bacterium (assembly GCA_035549635.1). Classification (GTDB taxonomy): domain Bacteria; phylum Verrucomicrobiota; class Verrucomicrobiia; order Opitutales; family Opitutaceae; genus CAIUWA01. The sequence continues at coordinate 20,035 of DASZQN010000083.1, read as the reverse complement.
GATGGCTGCCAACGAGGCTCCCGCCGTCGCCGGGATTCCCGACACGGCCAGGCCCGTGCCGACACCCGATGTGCCCGACACCAATCATCCCCTGCCGGCCGCCGCCAATCCGGCGCTCGCGGGAGCCGCGATGGCTGACGGCTCCGCCGCCATTCCCGGAGCTTCGGACCCATGGCTGGAAATCAAGGACTACCCGTTTTCCCGTCGCACCGATTTTGTCGCGCGCGTCGATGGCACGATGCCGCTGCTCCACGGCGCCGTCAGCGTCGTGCGCCTGAGCCAGCCGAAGCCCAATGTCACCGAGGCCCACGCCACGGCCATCAAGAATCTGGACACCGCCATGACCGCCCTGGACCAGGCGCTCTCCGGGCTGACCTACGCGTCCGAGGACCGCTGGGAGGGTGCCAAGAACGATTTCCATTCCGCTTGGCTGAATGTCCAGGCCGCCTACGCGCAGGCCAAGCTTACCGGAAACTGATTCCCGTCTCCGCCCCGAGCCATCGCCGCCGGTTCAATAGTGCGGAGGACGCTCCTCCGTGGGTGCCGTTCCCTCCCCCGCCGTCGCGGAGGTGAAACGATCGCGGAGTTTCTGCAGTTCCTGGCGCAGGCGCGCGAGGTCGCCGGCCAGCTCCAGCATCGCCTTGTCCTGCTCCACGACGTGGCGCTCGAGGTAGGCGACCTTCTCTTCGAGGCGTTTAACGCTTTCGTTCAATGTTCGGCTTCGCCGCCGGGTCCGTCTTCACCTTCAGGCTCTCCAGCTCCGGCAGCACCACCCGCTGGTAGCAGTCGGGGCAGACGGAATGGCTGAATTCGCTGCCGGTCCGCTCGTTGATGTAACCCTCGATCTGCTGCCAGTAGTTCCGGTCGTCGCGGATTTTTTTGCAGTACGAGCAGATCGGGAGCATCTCCTCGAGCTGCTTGACCTGTGTCGCAAAGCGCAGGATCCGCTCCGCCACGCGCAGGCGCGTCCAGAGTTCGTCGAAATTCAGCGGCTTCGTCAAGAAGTCGTCCACGCCGGCGTCCGCCGCCTCGCGCTGGTTGTCCGCCGTCGCATCGTTGCCCGTGAGCAAAATGAAATAGGTATACTCCGCCTGCGTCCGTCCGCGCACCCGGCGGCACAGCTCCAGGCCGTCCAGCTTCGGCATGAGCCAGTCGCTCACCACCACGCGCACCGGCTCCTTCTCCAGGATGCTCCAGGCCTCCTCGCCATCTCCCGCCTCGATCGCCTCATGGCCCAGACGCTTCAACGCCTGCCGGAGCACCGCCCGCGCCACTGCATCATCTTCCACCGCGAGAATCTTCATGTAGGTGCAAACTACGGAAGCTCGTTTCCCCTCGCGTGCAACATGGAAACCTGTCCGCGGCGCAACTTAACAATCGGCTGGCCGCCTCATTGTGCCAGGAGCACGCGGAGGTCGGCCGGGGCCGTCACCGGAGCCTGGCACGTAAATTCCTCGCAGACATAGGCTGCCGCTTTTCCCGCCACCGGCCGCATCTCCGCCGCCCAAGGTGCCCGGTCAGCCAGCCAGGCCCGGTCTTTTTCGCTGGTCACGGCCAGAATGCTGCGCCGCGGCCCCGTCTTTTCGTGCAACACGGAGGCCAGTGCCCGGAAATCCGCCGACGCCGGATCGCCCGCCAGCACCACATGCCGAGGTGTGCCGAGCACCAGTTCCAGTGCGCACAGCATCTGCGGCATCGCCTGTGGCACCTGGCCCCATTGCGGCCGGAAAGCCTCCAGCGCCTGTCGGGCCCGCACGCGCCACGCGACGCCCCCGGACGCCGGATCGAGGATCGCGCTCAGCCGCAGCAGGTTCATTGCGCCCACCGAACTCGCCGCCGGCTCGGCGCCGTCGTAGTCCTCCTTCAGCCGCAACACGATGGCCGGATCGCCCGCCGCCGAGTTGAACCAGCCGCCCCGCGCCTCGTCCCAGAAGGCCGCGTCCATGGTCTGTTGCAGCTGCTCGGCCCATTGCAGCCAGCGGAGGTCGAAGGACGCTTCGTAAAGGTCGAGCAGCCCCTGGATCAGGAAGGCGTAGTCCTCGGCGAAACCTTCGACCGTCCCCCGGCCGCCGCAATGGCTGCGGTACAGGACACCCCGCGCGGGATCGCAAAGCTCACGCCGGATGAATTCCGCCGCCCGGATCGCCGGCGCGAGGAAATCGGCGCTGAGCACATAGCTGCCCCGCGCCAGTGCCGAGATCATCAGGCCGTTCCAGGCCGTGACGATCTTCTCGTCGCGACCCGGGCGGGGCCGCCGCGCCCGGTTCACCCGCAGGGTTTCCAGCGCCGCCGTCAGGCGGTCGCTCGCCGCCTCGAGGGTCAGGGCCTGCGCCTGGGCCGTGACGGAGAGCGCCTGGGTCTGGGCGAGGATGTTCCGGCCGGTGAACTCCCCGTGGGGATCGGCCTCCGCGGGGACATTGCCCTTTTCCTTCACGCCAAAGTGCGCGCACACCAGGGGCGCATGCGTTCCGGCCGCCGCGGCGATCTCCGTTTGCGTCCAGAGATAAAAAGCCCCTTCCGCCTCCTTCGCCTCGCCCGGTTCCGCCGACGGAGCCGGCGAGTCCGCGTCCTCCGCCGAGTAGAAGCCGCCCTGCGGGTGCGTCAGGTTGCGCTCCACGTATCCGAAGATGTCGCGCGCAAGCCACGCGAAGCGCTCGTCGCCGGTGGCGAGCCGCGCGTCGAGGGCGTTCAGGGCGATCTGCGCCTGGTCGTAGAGCATTTTTTCGAAGTGTGGCACGAACCACCGCGCGTCCACCGAGTAGCGGTGAAAACCTCCGCCGACGTGATCGTGGATGCCACCCTGCGCCATCTTCATCAGGGTCTGCACCGCCATCTCCAGCGCCGCGGCGCCCGCCGGCGAATCCGGCCCCTGCAGCACCGCGCAGCGGAACAGGAAGTTCAGGTTGGAGGCCCGCGGGAACTTCGGGGCTCCGCCGAAGCCGCCGTGCTCCCGGTCGAACGTCTCGTGAAAATAACGGAAGGCTTTCTCGAAGGCCTCGGACCCGCATTCCAGCAGCGCCGCGTCGGTCGGCCCGGCCCCGGCCTCCGCAGCCGGCGCACGGCTCGTCTCCCGCTCGCGCAGCAGCGTCACCATCCGCTCGCCCTCCGCCACCAGTTGCTCGCGCCCGTCGCGCCAGGCCCGGGCGATGGCCTGCAGCACGGAGGGAAATCCGGGACGCCCGTGACGATCCTCCGGCGGAAAATAGGTGCCGCCGTAAAATGGCTTCAGGTCCGGCGTGAGCCACGCGCTCAGCGGCCAGCCACCGTGGCCGGTGATCGCCTGCACGTAGCTCATGTACACGCGGTCCACGTCCGGGCGCTCCTCGCGGTCGACCTTGATCGCGATAAAATGCCCGTTCAGCAGCGCCGCCACGTTCGCATCCATGAAGGACTCGTGCGCCATCACGTGGCACCAGTGGCAGGTGGAATAACCGATCGAGAGGAAGATGGGCTTCTGCTCCGTCCGGGCCCGCGCGAAGGCCGCCTCGCCCCAGGGCAGCCAGTCCACGGGGTTGTCCGCGTGCTGCCGGAGATACGGCGAGGTCTCGTGGGCCAGCAGGTTGGGCATGGCGGGATCAACGGCCGGTCCCGCGCCGCACGCGAGCCGGAATCACTCTCCCAGGACCCAGGCGAAGACCAGCGGCGCGACGATCGTCGCGTCGCTCTCGATGATGAACTTCGGGGTCTTCGCCCCAAGCTTGCCCCAGGTGATCTTCTCGTTGGGGACCGCACCGGAGTAGCTGCCGTAGCTCGTGGTCGAGTCGCTGATCTGGCAGAAATAGCCCCAGAGCGGGGTCTCCCGCCGGTTCAGGTCCTGATGCAGCATCGGCACGACGCAGATCGGAAAATCGCCCGCGATGCCGCCGGCGATCTGGAAGAACCCGATCGAGCCCTCGCCGTTGCGGAGGAGCCGCGCCGTGCGGGTGTACCAGTCCGCCAGGAAGGTCATGTACTCGATGCCCGTCCGCACGGTGTGGACATTCCGGAGGTCGCCCGCGATGACGTGCGCCGCATACATGTTGCCCAGGGTCGAGTCCTCCCAGCCGGGAACGAAGATCGGCAGGTTCTTCTCGCAGGCCGCGATCATCCACGAGTGGCGCGGGTCGATCTGGGAGAGCTTTTCCAGCTTCCGCTCGCGGATCACCTTGTAGAGGAACTCGTGCGGGAACAGCCGCTGGCCCGCCCGGTCGGCCCGCCGCCACTCCGCGAGGACGATCTTCTCGATGCGGCGCATCGCCTCCATCTCCGGGATGCAGGTGTCGGTCACGCGGTTCATGTGCCGGTCGAGCAGCGCCTGCTCGTCGCGCGCGGTGAGCTCGCGGTACTTCGGCACCCGCTCGTAGTAGTCGTGCGCCACGAGGTTGAAGATGTCCTCCTCGAGGTTGGCCCCCGTGCAGACGATCGCATGGACCTTGCCGCGCCGGATCATCTGCGCGAGCGAGAGGCCGAGCTCGGCGGTCGACATCGCACCCGCCAGCGTCACGAGCATCTTGCCGCCGGCCTTCAGGTGCGACTCGTACCCGCGGGCGGCATCGAGCAGCGAGGCGGCGTTGAAATGCCGGTAATGGCGCGCCACGAACCGCGACACCGGGCCCTTGGCCCGGGCCAGGGCGGCATTGAGATCCTCGGGGCGCGGCCGGCGTTTCGCTTTCATGCGTGCAGCCGGCAGGGTACGGGAGCGACGGCGGCTTTTGCCACCAAAAAGCTGCCCCGGCACGCGGTTGTAACCCGCCGCGAACCCGCGATTGACGGCCCCCGGTTTCTTCGGGTTTGCTCACCGTTTCCCATGCTCACGATCGCCGACGTCTCGAAGTCCTACGGCACGCGCACGCTGTTCAGCGACGTGTCGCTGTTCATCGCCCGGACGGACCGGCTCGGGCTGGTCGGACCCAACGGGGCGGGCAAATCCACCCTGTTCAACCTCATCCTCGGCGAGGAAAAGCCCGACACCGGCACGATCGAGTGGGAGCGCGGGGCGGACTTCGGCTTCCTGCCCCAGGAAAGCGCGCCCGCCGGCGAGGAGACGATCCTCCACATCGCCACGAGCGGGAAGAAACTCGAGCCGACCGAGGACGACTACGACATCGACTACACCCTCGAGCCGCGCGCCCGGAAGATCCTCGCCGGCCTCGGCTTCAAGGAAGGCGACGCCGACAAGCTCGCCAAGACCTTCTCCGGCGGCTGGGTCATGCGGGCGCACCTCGCGCGGCTGCTCGTGGCCGAGCCGGCCCTCCTGCTGCTCGACGAGCCCACCAACCATCTCGATCTCGAGGCGCTGCTCTGGTTTCAGGACTACCTCACGCGCTACTCCGGCGGCCTCGTCGTCATCTCGCACGACCGCGCGTTCCTCAACGCCCTCTGCACCGGCATGCTCGAGCTTCGCGCCGGCACGCTCCATTACTACCACGGCAACTACGACAATTTCCTCCAGGAAAAGGAGGCCCGCAAGGCGCAGCAGGCCGCGCTCTACAAGAACCAGCAGCGCGAGATCGCCCACCTGCAGGTCTTCGTGGACCGCTTCGGCGCCAAGGCGTCGCTCGCGACGCGGGCCAAGTCGAAGGAGAAGCAGATCGAGCGGCTCAAGGAGGCCGCGGTCGAGGAGCCGGAGGACGAGCTCAAGCGCATCAATTTCAAGTTTCCGCAGCCGCCGCGCTCCGGCCTGAAGGTGATCGAGCTGAAGGGCGTCCAGCAGGCCTACGGCCATCACGTCGTCTACCGCGACCTGAACTTCACCGTGGAACGCGGCCAGCGCATGGTCCTCATCGGCCCGAACGGCGCCGGCAAGTCCACCCTGCTCAAGATCCTCGCCGACGTGATTCCGATCCAGGGCGGCGTCCGCGAACTCGGCCACAACACGATCTGCGGCTACTTCGCGCAGAACCGCCTCGACAACCTCAAGCCCGAGCTGACCGTCCTCGACAACGTGATGGAGCTGCGGACGGTCGAGAACCAGCTCACCGAACAGCAGGCGCGCGCGATCCTCGGCGCCTTCCTCTTCCGCAAGGACGACGTCTACAAGCCCATCGGGGTCCTGTCCGGCGGGGAGAAATCCCGGCTCGCCCTCGCCCGCCTCCTCGTGAAGCCGCCGAACCTGCTGCTGATGGACGAACCCACGACCCATCTCGACATCCCGTCGATCGACGCGCTGATCAATGCGCTCAAGTCCTACGACGGCACGCTGATCTTCATCAGCCACGACGTGCATTTCATCAAGGCCCTCGCCCAGAATGTCCTGCATGTGCACAGCGGCCGCCTCACGCCGTATGCCGGCGACTACGACTACTACCTCGACAAGTCGAAGGCCACCGACGCCCGCGCCGCGATCACCGCCGGCTTCACCGACGCGCGACCCCAGCAAACCGCGTCCACGAAGCCGGCGGAAACTCCAAAATCCAAACCCCAAACTCCAAAATCGTCCAAGGCCGCGCCGAACCAGATTCGCAAGTTCCGCGAGCAGGTCGGCCAGCTGGAGAAGAAGGTCGCGGAGCTCGAAGCCAAGCAGGCCGAGATCACCGCCGCGCTCGAGGCGCCCGAAACCTATTCCGACAAGGGGAAATTCCACCATCTCAACCGCGAGCTGACCACGGTTGTCGACGAAATCACCACCGCCACCGCGGCTTGGGAAGAGGCCGCGACGAAGCTCGCCGAGATGGAGAAAACCTGACGGCCGGCGTCCAAGGGCGGGCCGGCCCGGCCTTCAACCGTCCCTGACGGCAGGTCCGCCTAGGCGATGAGGTCGCCGATGAGTTTTGGCGGCTTCACCCGCCGGGGTCCGACCGCGATCGCCTCCGCGAGTTTTTTTTTCGCCTCGGCCAGTGCCGCCTGGTCGTTCGCGTGGATGAGGCAGAGTGCCGCTCCGCGCTCCACGCGTTCGCCGATCTTCACGAGGCCGCTGACGCCGACCGCGTGATCGACCGGGTTCTCCGCCCGCGAGCGACCGGCTCCGAGGCGCAGGGTCGCGAGCGCCACGCCCATGGCGTCCACGCCTTTCACCCAGCCGTCCCGCGGCGCCGGCAGTTCAACCTTCAGCTTCGCCTGGGGAAGCCGCGCCGGATCGTCGACCACCCGCTCATCGCCGCCCTGGGCGGAAACCAGCTCGCGCCATTTCGCCAGCGCGGTGCCCCGGCTCACGCTCTCCTCGAGGAGCGTCCGCGCCTCGGTCCGGGTCTTCGCCACCTTGGCCAGCAGGAGCATCTCCCCGCCGAGCGCGTAAGTGAGCTCCATCGTGTCCGCCGGTCCGCGGCCCTGCAGGCATTCGATGGTCTCGACGATCTCGAGGGCGTTGCCGACCGTCCGGCCGAGCGGTTGCTCCATCGAGGTCAGCAGGGCCCGCATCGGCGTGCCGAGGGCGTTCGAAACCGACACCAGCGTGCGCGCCAGCTGCCGGGCCCGCGGGAGGTCCTTCATGAAGGCGCCGCGCCCGAACTTGATGTCGCCCACCAGCACGCCGGTGCCCTCGGCAAGTTTTTTCGAGAGGATGCTCGCGCAGATCAGCGGAATGCTTTCCACCGTGCCGGTGACGTCGCGGAGCGCGTACAGCTTCTTGTCCGCCGGCGCCAGATCGGCGGTCTGGCCGATGAGCGCCACCCCGACGCGCTCGAGCTGCGTCCGGTACTCCGCCATCGAGAGATTGACCCGAAAGCCCGGGATCGACTCGAGCTTGTCCAGCGTCCCGCCGGTGTGGCCGAGGCCGCGACCCGAGATCATCGGCACCGCCACGCCGCACGCCGCGACCATCGGCGCCAGCGGCAGCGAGATCTTGTCTCCCACGCCGCCGGTGGAGTGCTTGTCGGCCTTCGGCTGCCGGACGTTCGCGAGGTCGGCGACAAAGCCCGAGCGCATCATCGCCTCCGTCAGGGTCGCGGTTTCGCCCGTGTCCATGCCCCGCAGGAAGATCGCCATCAGCATCGCGCTCAGCTGGTAGTCGGCCCAGGAGCCGTCCGTCGCGCCGCGCACGAAGGCCGCGATCTCGTCGCGCGTCAGTTTCTGGCCGTCGCGCTTGCGGGCGATGATGTGCTGGGGAAACATGCCGGAAGGTTTCACGTCGGGGCACCGCGTGCAAATCCGTAAGCGCGTTCCACCTTCGCGATGCGGACCTCGTAGCGTTCGTACCAGGCCTCGCGCCCGCCCCGTTGCGCCTGCTGGTGCTCGGCGTCGCGCCTCCAGGCGAGGATCGACGCCTCGTCGCGCCAGTAGCTCACGGTCAGGCCGGTCCTGTCGGCGCCGCGCACGCTGTCGATCCCGAGGAAACCGTCGCGGCCGCTCCCGAGGTCGGCCATGCGCTGCGCCACGGCGGCGTACGCGCGGCCGTCGTCGGGCGCGCGCTGCGACGCGAAGATCACCGCGTAGTAGGGCGGCGGCGGCGTGACGGCGAGGCCGGCGGGTGCGCTCATGCCGCGGCCCTCCGCAGCACGAGCGTGGTGTTGCTCCCGGCGAAGAACTCGTAGTCGAGCGCGAGCACCTCGCTCGCGATGCCGGCGGCCTTCAGTTCCCGCCGCAGCCGGGCGAGGCCGGGGTACGGCTTGCCGTCGCGGCCGCAGAGCGGATGGATGCGCACTCCGCCCGCACTGACGCGGACGAGCTCGCGGCAGGCCGCCAGGTGCCAGTCGAAGTCGAACTGCTGCGCGTACACGAAGAGCAGGTGCGCGCAGAGCACGAGGTCGAAGGCCCCGTCGAAGAACGGCAGCCGGGGCAGCGTTCCGGCGACGTACCGGTTGTGGAGGAATCCGCTCTCGTAATCGGCGAGGAACCGTTGCGCCGCGCTCCGCCGGTCGGCCTCCGCGGCCTCGAGCGAGGGGAACGAGCGGAAGCGCAGCAGATGCGGCTTCGTCCGCAGCTGTTCCCCCATGTGCGCGTAGTCGCGCCTCACCCGCTGGGCGAGCTCCGCCGCGGGATGGCCGTAGAGCGGGTCGACCGCCACGGCGTCGATCCCGCGCCGCGCGGCCTCCGCGGCGAAGGACGCGGGCCCGGCGGCCACGTCGAGGACCGGCCGCCCGCGCAGCCCGGCGACATCGAGGGCGAAGAAACGGCTGTATTCGTCCAGGGTGCGCCCGAAGAAGGCGACGGCGGGAAGTTCGAGTTCGGTGGAGAGAGTGGAGATCATCGTGGTCTTTGAGGCGGAATGAGGTGGAAGCGAACGGACGCAAAAAAGCCCGGCTCGGGGGAGTCGGGCTCGACGAGGGAAACGGCGGCTGCGCCGCCTTTGCGCCATCAGCGCACTACCATCGTCGGGCCGCCCCGCGCCACATGGCGTGTTTGGCGACCGTCACGCGGACGGAGGCAAACGCACGGATGGACGCGGAAGAATTCATGACGCGACGTGATGAAAGCTCCCGCGCCGGCGCGCAAGCGCATTTTTCCATCGCCGCCGTCCCCCGGTCACGCGCCGCCATCATCCCCGGCGCCCTTTTTCCGGCGGGGTGTCACGTAATACGTGACACCGTGCGGAGCGGAACGGAGGAGGAAAAAAGGGGGGAGGACCGGACGAGAAGGATGCCCTAGTCTTTTTTCGCGGCGCCGAAGACCGCCCTCGCCATCTCCATCGGGGCACGCGTGAGGTTCTTCATCGCCGAAGGCGGCGGTGGCGGCGGCAGCTCGCTGAGCTTCTTCTCGCGCAGCGAGAGCTGGATCTCCCGGTCGCGCACCTGCTCCTCGCGGCGCTTCACCGCCGTATGGTGCTCCTGCAGCGCGAGGCGGTCGTCCCGGAAGTTGGTGCGCTCCGCCTCCAGCAGCTCGGTCGCGCGCTGCAGCTTGCCCCAGGCTTCCTTCAGGCCCGCGTCATCCGTCAGCGGCGACGGCGCCGCCGGCCGGGTGCTCTGGCTGAACCAGTGCACGCGGTCGGCCTCCAGCTGGGACTGGATCTTCCGGAGCCGGTCCTCGTAGGCGCGCAGGTTTTCCTCCTGCGCCCGGAACAGGTCGAGGTCCTCGTGCCAGCGGCGGCGCTCCTGCGCGAACCGGGTCGACTCCTCGCGGAACCGCGCGGCCTCCTCCGCCAGGCGGTCCTCCTCCGCGGCCAGGCGCTGGCGCCAGGCGATGATCTCCTCGCGCTCCGCCCCCTCCGGCTGGCCTGCGGCGGGCGCCGCCGCCCCGAGGCTGCGGCGCTCGTCCTCCAGCGCGGAACGCTCGTGCGCGATGGCGGCGCGCGTCTCGGACAGCGCCCGGGCCTTCTCGTCGATCGCGCACTGCGCCGCGGCCGCGAGTTCGCGCTCGCTGCGGAGCTCGGCCACCTCCGCCTGCAGCCGGCCGGCATCGGTGTTCTGGGCGAGGAGTGTCTTGAGCTCGGCCTCCAGCGCGTCCTTCTCGTGCTGCAGCCGCTCGACGCGCGCCTCGAGCACGGCCTTTTCCTTGGACAGGCGCAGCAGCTCCGCGCCGGGCTCGTGGGTGTGCGCGCCCAGCGGATGGGCGCTGCCGCCGCCGCCGGAAAGGTTCTCGAGCATGGACTCGACCTGGGCCAGGTCCTCGGGCGTCACGCCCTCCGGCTCCGCCTCCTCGAGGCGCAGGAGCGTGCGCACGCGGCGCAGCAGCACCCGCGGCTCCTCGTGGGCGGCGAGGACGTCGGCGACCCCGAGCCGGATGCCCTGCACGACGAGGGGCAGCTCGAGCTTGGAGACGAGCAGCAGGATCGGGACGGTGGGCTGGATCTTCTTCAGCGCGTCGACGAAGGTGAAGCCGGGCGAGCCGGACAGTTCGTGGTCGATGATGGCGAGGTCATACCATTCGCCGCGGGCGTTTTCGGCGGCGGACTCCGCCGTGGCAAAAGCCCGCAGGTCAAAACCGGCGTCGGCGAAAAGCAGCACGAGACGGCGGCGCACCTTGGCGTCGCCGTGGGCGATGAGAATTTTTTTGACGATGCTCATGGGAGTGGGATCGCGGTTGGATTGAACGGTTGTCACGCTAGACGCGGGCGCCGCGCAGGCGCCAGAGCCCCAGCCGGCTTTTACCCGGCGTTTACCACTCCCGGCCCGGTTTCGGGGAATTTTTACCCCGTTTCGTCCGGGGAACGCACCTCAGCTCCGGAAGAGGACATCCTCACGCTGGAACATGCGCACCGCGAGGACCAGCGCGATCGCGGCGTAGGCGCACGACGAGGCGAAGATCAGCGCGATGTAGGGCCAGTGCCAGACGCCCGAGAGCATCTCGCGCGACACGAGCGAAAGGTTGAGCAGCGGGACGAGCGCGAGGCGCGAGTTGAGCTCGACGCCCGGCAGCAGGCCGATGACCACGGGCAGCAGCACGACGAATGCGAGCGGCATGAGGTAGGTCTGCGCCTCCTTCGTGCTCTTCGCGAACAGCGCGATGGTCAGCAGCAGCGCGGAGAACAGCACCGCCACCGGGAGCACCATCGCCAGCACGCCGGCGATGCCGGCCGGCGCGACGAGGGCCAGCGCGCCGCCGTCCGCCTGCGCCACCATCGTCGACGCGGCGCGGGCCACGCCGCCGGACATCGATCCCACGATCAGCAGCGTCAGGGTCATCGACACCAAGGAAAGCGCCATCGCACACAGCGAGCTCGTCAGGACCATGAGGAACTTCCCGAGCACGATGTCGATCCGTGCGACCGGGCTGCAGAGGAGCGTCTCCATTGTGCCCCGCTCCTTTTCTCCGGCGGTGAGGTCGACCGCCGGATAAACCGCGCCGGAAAAGCAGAGCATGATGATCACATACGGGACCAGCCCGCCGACCGCGTTGCCGCCGACCTTCTCGGGCGCCGCGACATTCTCGCGACGCACGGCGAAGGGTGCCACGATGGACGGCGGGAGGCCGTGCGCCGCCAGCGATGCCGCGACCGTCCGGTCGCGCAGGTCGCGGAAGAACGCCTCGAGCTCGCCCACCGCGAAGCCGGACTTCAGCTCCCCCTGGTAATGCAGGATGACCACCGGCCCACCCATTCCCGTCCGCAGGCCCGCCTCGAAGCCGGCCGGGATCCGCACGGCGGCGCGGATCTTCTTGTCGGAAATCAGCTGCCGGTAATCCGAGGTGGCGGGCACGATCCGGAAGCGGGGCGACCGGCGCAGCGCGGCGACGACGTCGGGCGAATCCTCCCCGCCGACCACCATCACCGCCGGGACCTCCTCGCGCGCCCGTGCATAGGCCTGCGAGCCAATCCGGCCGATGGCGAACACCAGGGTCGGCATCACAAACACCGGGATGATCACCATCGACAGCAGCGTGCGGCGGTCGCGGAGCGAGTCCTTCAGCTCCTTGAGGTAAACCGTGAGGAGATTGCGGGCGTTCATGCAGATTCCTCGATGCCGGCGAGCCGGACGAAAACCTCCTCCATGTCCTGCTGGCCGGTCCGCGCCTGGAGCTCGGCCGGCGTGCCCTCCGCGAGCAGGCGGCCGCCGTGAATGACGCCGACGGTGTCGCAGAGCTTCTCCACTTCGCTCATCACGTGGGTCGAATAGATGACCGTCTTGCCCCGGTCGCGGCACTCGCGCACGAAACGGACGATCGCCCGCGCGGTCATCACGTCGAGGCCGAGCGTCGGCTCGTCGAAGATCATCACCGCCGGGTCGTGGATCAGCGTGCGGGCGATGGAGGTCTTCTGCTTCATGCCCGTCGAGAGCTTCTCGCAGCGGCGGTCGAGGAACTCCCGCATGTCGAGCTCGTCCGCCAGGCGGTCCAGGCGCGTCCCGATCTCCGCCTCGTCGAGGCCGTTCAGCCGTCCGAAATAGGCGATCATCTCCCGCGCCGTGAGCCGTCCGTACAGCGCCGTGCTGGCGGCGAGGAAACCCACGCTGGCGCGCACTTTCTCCGGATCCCGCACGACGTCGAAGCCCGCGACCGTCGCGGTGCCCGCCGTGGGCTGCAGCAGCGTCGCCAGCAGCCGGAGCGCGGTGGTCTTGCCCGCACCGTTGGCCCCGAGGAGGCCGTAGATCCGGCCGGGCTCGACGCGAAAGGAAACCGCATCGACCGCCCGGATTTCTCCACGTTTCCGATCGCGGAAGGTTTTGGTGAGGGCGCGGGCTTCGATCATGGGGGCACCGGCGGAGGACGCTGACGGGGCTCGCCGGGCGAAGCAATCCCCGCGCGGTCCCGGTCCGCCGCCTCGGATCTCCCTCGGTTTTCCTCCTGTGCGATGGATCGGAAGTCTTCACAGGAGAACGATCCGGGGGGACGGAAGAGATCGGAATACAGCGCCCGTGAAAAAGCCCCGGCTCACAATCGATTCCCCGCTCCTTATCCCTCGGCGGTTGAATCTCCGGAATTGCGCCGCCGGCCGGCCGCTCCGCCGGAGCCATTGACTCCCCCATCGCCGCCGGCAAAAAAAACGCATGCCCCTTCGCCGCGGACTCCTGCTGATCCTGGCCGGCGGCATCGCCGGGCTGCCCGGCCTGAGGGCGGAAAAGCCCTTCACCTTCGCGGACACGCCGGGACAGCTGCCGAAGAGCGTCGTCCCGCGCCACTACGCGCTGCGCCTCGCCCCCGACTTCACCGGGCATCGGGCCGCCGGGACCGCTCGCATCGAGGTCGATGTGCTCCAGCCGGTGCGCGAACTCGTGCTCAACGCCCGCGATCTCCGCATCATCTCGGCGGGAGTCGACGCGGGCGGCGGCGACCTGCCCGTGCGCGTCGATGCCGCCCGCCAGACGCTGACGGTCGCGCTTCCCGCCGAGCTCGCCCCCGGCCCCCACGTCGTCACCTTCACCTACGTCGCCAACATCGGCACCCAGGCCCAGGGACTCTTCCTCGACCGCTATCCCACCGCCTCCGGCGACAAGCTCCTGCTCGGAACGCAGATGGAGCCGACCGACGCCCGCCGCGTGTTTCCGTGCTGGGACGAGCCCGTCTACCGCGCCACCTACGACATCACGCTGGTCGTGCCGGACAACCTCATGGCCGTTTCCAACATGCCCATCCGGCGCGAGGTCCCGGAGGCGGCCGGCAGGAAGGCGGTGACCTTCGAGCGCACGCCCGCCATGGCCAGCTACCTCGTGGCGATCTATGCCGGCGAGTTCGAGGCCGCCGAGGGCGAGCAGGACGGGGTGCGGATCCGCATCCTCGCCACGGAGGGCAAGCGCGCCTCGATGGCCTACGCGCTCGACGCCGCGAAGCGCATCCTCGCCTACTACAACCGCTACTTCGGCACGCGCTACCCGCTGCCGAAGCTCGACCTCGTCGCCGTGCCGAACGCCTTCGCCTCGTTCAGCGCGATGGAGAACTGGGGCTGCATCACCTACATCGACACCGCGCTGCTCTACGATCCCGCCGCCAGCCCCCAAAGCCGGCGCGAGCGCGTGTTCGAGGTCGTCGCCCATGAGATGGCGCACCAGTGGTTCGGCGATCTCGTCACCATGGCGTGGTGGGACAACCTCTGGCTGAACGAGGGCTTCGCGTCCTGGATGGGGACGAAGTGCTCCGATGCCCTGAATCCCGAGTGGCAGCTGTGGGTCCGCGCCAACGCCGTCAAGGAATCGGCGATGTCGCTCGACGCCCACCGGAGCACCCATCCGATCCTGCGCCCGATCGCGAACGAGAGCCAGGCCGAGGACGCCTTCGACACCATCTCGTACAACAAGGGCCAGAGCCTCCTCCGCATGCTCGAGGCCTACCTGGGCGCGGACACCTTCCGGGACGGCATCCGGCGCTACCTCACCGCGCATCAATATTCCAATACCACCACCGGGGACCTCTGGACCGCCCTGGGCGAGGCGTCGGGCCGGCCCGTGGCGGCGCTGGCCACCGGCTGGACCGAGCAGCCGGGCTTTCCCGTCGTGGCGGTCTCCGCGCAGGGCGCGGGCGCCGGGCGCACGCTGCGGCTGGAGCCGTCGCGCTTCGTCCTCAACGATCCCCAGGCGGCCCCGCTCGCCTGGAAAATCCCGGTCACGCTCGCGAACACCGCGGACCTGCCGTCGGTGACCACCGTGCTCCTCGACGGACCGGCGACGGTGCCGTTCCCGGCCGGCCCTGGCGCGCCGAAGCTCAATGTCGGCGACACCGGCTACTACCGCGTGCTCTACGACGACAATCTCACCGCGGCCGTGCGGGCGCAGATCACCACCCTGCCCGTGGCGGACCAGCTCAACCTGCTCGCCGACACCTGGGCGCTGGTCCAGGCGGGCCGCGTGCCCGCCTCCGCCTGGCTGGACCTGGCCGTGCAGCTCGGAGGCAGCCGCAGCCAGCCCGTGTGGAGGAAGCTGCTCGATGTGCTGGGCGCGATCGACCGGCTGGAAGTGGACGAGCCCGGGCGGCGCGCCTACGACGACTGGGCCGTCCGGTTCCTCGGCCCGCAGCTCGCGCGCCTGGGCTGGTCCGCCGTCCCGGGGGAATCGCCGCTCGATTCCTCGCTGCGCGGGGATCTCATCGGGATTCTCGGCCGCTACGGCGATCCGGCCGTCGTCGCCGAATGCACCCCCCGGTTCGCGGCCTTCCTGCGCGATCCCTCGACGCTGCCCGGCGAACTGCGCGGCCCGGTGCTCACCGTCGTCGGCCGCTACGCCACGCGCGCCACCTACGAGCAATTGCACGCCCAGGCGCGCGCCGCCCGGACCACGGAAGACAAGCGCCGCTTCTACGGAGCCATGCAGGCCGCGCTGGATCCCGACCTCGCGCGCACGACGCTCGCCCTCAGCCTCGGCGACGAGATGTCCACGAGCGAATCGACCTCCAACGTCGCCGCCGTCGCCGCCAACGAGCACGCCGCGCTCGCGTGGGATTTCGCCCGGGAGCACCTGGACGCGCTCCTGCGGCAGATGACCTCCTTCGGCAGCAACAACTATATCCCCGGGATCATGGCCTCGTTCACCGACGCCCGCCGCGCCGACGAACTGGAAGCTTACGTCCGGCAGCATTCCCCGCCGGACGCCCTCGCCGAGGCGGCGAAGACCGCGGATCTCATCCGCCTCGCCGCCGCTGTGAAACGGCGCGAGCTGCCGGGCATCGAGGCATGGGTGACGGCCCACGCGCAGCCAAGCGAGCGGTGATGGTGCGGGTGGTGGCCGACGTGACGAGGCCGGGTCCCGCCAGCCGCCAGAACCAGCCTCCCCACGTCGGCTGCCACGGCAGTGACTTGTCAGCCTCGGCGCGCGGCGCTTAGCCTGCCGGCCATGAAACCCCTCGTCGTCGTCGTCGGCAGTTTCGTGCAGGACCTCTGCTGGAAATGCACCGAGTTCCCCCGGGCCGGCGAAACCGTCATCGGCACCTTCGCCACCGGTCCGGGCGGCAAGGGTTCCAACCAGGCCGTGGCCGCGGGGCGCGCGGGCGCGCCCACTGTGTTCATCGGCGCGGTCGGACGCGACGTGTTCTCCGGGGCCGCGAGGAAGTTCTATCGCGACGAGGGAATCGCCGCGCGCTTCGTCGAGAAGCCGGCCCGGGCGACCGGCACGGCCGCGATCCTGCTCAACGCCGCCGCGCAGAACGAGATCGTCGTCGCCCTCGGCGCGAGCGCCGAGCTGCGCCCCCGGGACGTCGACCCGCGGCTCATCCGCGGCGCCAGGGTCGTCGTCTGCCAGCACGAGGCCAACCTGCCGGTCAACGCGCATGTCTTCCGCCTCGCGCGCCAGGCGGGCGCGCTGACCGTGCTGAACCCCGCGCCCATGCGGCGCGACTTCGATCCGTCGATCCTCCGGCTGACCGATGTCCTCATCCCGAACGAGACCGAATTCGCCGCTCTGGCCGGAATCCTCGGCCTCGGAGAAACCTTCCGGCCCGACGATCCCGCTCATCTTCACGGCCTGTGCCGCCGGCTCGGCGTGCCCACGGTGATCGTGACATTGGGCGACCGCGGCTGCCTCCTCTCCGAAGCCCGCGGGCCCACGTTCATTCCCGCCTACCGGGGAATCAAGGTCGTGGACACCACGGGTGCAGGCGACGCCTTCGTCGGGGGCTTCGCCGCCGGTTTTGTGCAATCGGGCGGGGACATGGTGGCGGCCGCCCGTCACGGGAATGCGGTCGCGGCGCTGTCGGTCACCAGGTTCGGCACGGCGCCGGCGATGCCGACGCGGGCCGAGATCCGCCGTTTCCTCCGCCAGCAGGCATGAAGGCCCGCGCCTCTCCGGCCCTGCCATGCCCACCTTCACCGCCCGGATCGAAAAGAACTGGATGATGCGCTGCGTGATCGCGCCCGCCGCGGTCGTGCGGGCGCTCGGCGGCGGCGTCCGTATTCCGGTGGTCGCGCGGTACGCCGGGGAGACTGTGGTCACGACGCTGATGCCGGCCGGGCGCGGCCGCGGCCGGCTGACCGTGCTGACCGAAATCCTTCGCGCCGCCGGCCTCGACATCGGCGACCGCCTCACCGTGGAGCTCACGCGCTCGACCGACGCGCGCGAACCGGTCGTGCCGCCCGACCTGCAGCGGGCGCTCCGTTTCCGTCCGGGCGCAGCCGAGGCCTACCGAGCCGCCCCTCCCTTCCTGCGGCGCTGGATGGTGCGCTACCTCGAGGAGGCCCGGCGCATGGAGACCCGGCAGGCCCGGATCGAGCTCATTCTCGAGCGGCTCGCAGAGCGGAAGCGGCGGTCCAGCGCCGTGGAATAGGAATAAAAACAACTGCTGTCCAATCTGTTAGAGATTTGCCAGACATGGTGGCGGGAAGCCAGCGCGGAGCGGCGACCACTGTAAGCCTAAATCCCACGATGTTGGCATTGCGCCTGCTGAAAAGGCCCCGTTTCACCCTGGGATTTCCACCCCGGGGTTTCCACTCCCCGGGATTTCCACCTCCGGGGCTTCCACCGTAATCCATCGCAAGCTCATGTACATCCTTCCTCGAGTGATCAGGACCCTGGCCGCAGGCAGCGTTCTCGGCCTGCTGTTAAACCTCGCAGCTTTCGCCGAAGACGCGAAGCCCGCCACCCCGCCGCCTGCGCCGACGCTCGAACAGCGTGTCGCCGGCCTTGAAGCCTATCTCGGCAACACCGATCCGAGCGCACCCCTCAAGGATGCCAAGGGCAACATTCCCGCCGGACTGACGACGCCCTCCGTGGGCGTGCCCGGCCCGGGCCATAATGCCTGGCAGATGACGAGCGCCGCCCTGGTGCTTTTCATGACTCTGCCCGGCCTCGCCCTGTTCTACGGCGGCCTGATGCGCCGCAAGAACGTGCTCTCCGTCATGGCCCAGTGCCTCCTGCTCTCCGGCCTCGTCACGATCCTCTGGTGGGCGGTCGGCTACAGCCTCGTGTTCCACAGCGGCGGGCCGTTCCTCGGCAGCCTGGACTTCGCGATGCTGAAGGACGTCGGTGGCGCTCCCAATACGGACTACTCCGCCTGGGTCTCCCAGAACGTCTTCTCGATGTACCAGCTGATGTTCGCGATCATCACGCCGGCCCTGATCGTCGGCGCCATCGCCGAGCGCATGAAGTTCTCCGCGATCTTCGCCTTCATGTTCCTCTGGATGTTCGTCGTCTACTTCCCCCTCGCGCACATGGTCTGGGGCATCGACGGCTTCATGAACGGCGTCTGGAATGCCAAGGCGGCCATCAAGGCGATCGACTTCGCCGGCGGCACCGTGGTGCACATGAGCTCGGGCTGGTCCGCGCTGATCCTCTGCATCATCCTCGGACCCCGCATCGGCTTCGGCAAGACGCCGATGCCCCCGCACAGCATGGTGCTCTGCATGGTCGGCACCGGCATGCTCTGGGTCGGCTGGTACGGCTTCAACGCCGGCTCGGCCGTCGCGGCTGACGTCGTCGCCGCCAACGCCTTCACCACCACCACCATCGCCACCGCGGTCGCGTCCTTCGTCTGGCCGATGATGGAGTGGTTCACCCGCGGCAAGCCCAGCATCCTGGGTTTCTGCTCCGGCGCCGTCGCCGGTCTCGTCGTCGTGACGCCCGCCTGCGGCTTCATCACGCCGAACGGCTCCGTGATCATCGGCATCGCCGCCGGCCTCGTGCCCTGGTTCTTCTGCTTCAAGGTCAAGGGCTGGTTCGGCTACGATGACGCCCTCGACACCTTCGGCGTCCACGCCGTCGGCGGCACCATGGGCGCCTTCCTGACCGGCGTGCTGGCGCGCAACAGCGCGAACGGCAATCTCGCCAGCAACCTGAAGGACTACGTCACCGACTCCGCCGGCCAGAAGCTCGTCCTCGAGCAGCTCAAGGCGATCGGGCTCACGCTGGCGCTCGCGGTGGTCGGCACCGTGATCATCGCCTACATCGTCAAGGCGGTCATCGGCCTGCGGCCCACGCCGGAGGCGGAGGAAGCCGGTCTCGATCTCAGCGACCACGGCGAAGAGGGCTACATCCTCGAGACGAAGTCCTGAGCCACGGACAACACCCGCGCTGACATATGAAACTCATCATTGCCATCATCAAGCCGTTCAAGCTTGAGGAGGTTAAGGCCGCGCTCGCCCCCATCGGGGTCGAGGGCATGACGGTGACCGAGGTCAAGGGCTTCGGTCGCCAGAAGGGCCACACCGAAATCTACCGCGGAAGCGAGTACACGGTGGACTTCCTCCCCAAGATCAAGATCGAGATCGTCGTGGCCGACGAAGT
Organism: Opitutaceae bacterium; assembly: GCA_035549635.1. Classification (GTDB taxonomy): domain Bacteria; phylum Verrucomicrobiota; class Verrucomicrobiia; order Opitutales; family Opitutaceae; genus CAIUWA01. The sequence continues at coordinate 608 of DASZQN010000083.1, read as the reverse complement.
CGCCCGCAAGGTCGTGGATACCATCATCACGACCGCGCGGACCGGCAAGATCGGCGACGGCAAGATCTTCGTGCTCTCGGTCGCCGAGGCGGTCCGCATCCGGACCGGCGAGGCGGGCGAGCAGGCGGTCTGATCCCGCCCAGGCGCCCCGTCGCTTCCATCGAATCATCCCGCGGCCCCCTTTCTCGAAAGGGGGCCGCGTTTCTCTCTCAACCAACCCATCTACCATCAAATCATTTTCCGCCGGGCCGGGCGTCCTTCGCTCCCCGGCAGCGGGGTCGGGCCTCAGTCCGGTAAACCCCGCAGGCAACTGTCGGATCAAACACATCACTAACATGGCAAAACTGAAACTGGAATACATCTGGCTGGACGGGTACACGCCCCTGGCGAGCCTGCGGTCGAAGACGAAGATCATCGAAGGCGATGCGGCGAAGCTGGCGCTCGGGGACATCCCGATGTGGGGCTTTGACGGGAGCTCGACGCAGCAGGCGGAGGGCAAGAGCTCGGACATCCTGCTGAAGCCGGTGGCGCTGTACCCGGACGTGACGCGGAAGAACGGCTTCCTCGTGATGACCGAGACGCTGAAGCCCGACGGCTCGCCGCACCCG
>DASZQN010000082.1:0-15358 GCA_035549635.1 Opitutaceae bacterium | reverse complement strand
GAGAACGGAGACCGGACGTCCGCTCCTCGGCGTGCTCCGTGTCTCTGCGCGAAAACCGGATCGTGTCCGGCTCAGGGCTTCAGCCACTGGACGAACCAGGCCTGCGCGCGCACGAAGGCCTCGGGCGTGGTCTTGTGGCCGGTGTTCGGCTGGAGGTAGAGGGCGAATTTTTCCGGCGCGCCGGCGGCGGCGTAGGCCTGCTTCGTGGCATTGACAGCGATGTTCAGGCCGGGAATCGGCGTGCGCGGATCGGAGTCGCCGTTGATCGACAGCAGCGGACGGGGCGCGATCAGCGGCACCATCGCCGGGCCGTCGAACTCGCGGTCCAGGCCCGGGGCGACCCTGGCGTAGAAGGAGTGGAGAAACTCGCCGCCCGGATTCGCGACGCCGGCGTCCTTGGCCGCGGTGTCAAACGCCGCCTGGAACGTGCTGACGCGCGACTGCCAGGAATTGTTCTCCGTCGCCCAGCGGAAGCTCTCCACGCCGATGGACGGCACCGCGACCGCCACGCGCGGTTCGACGGCGGCGGTGAGGTAGGTCTCGATGCCGCCCTTGGAGATGCCGAAGAGCCCGATGCGCTTGGCGTCGACGTCGGGGCGCGTCTCGAGATAGTCGATCAGCCGCATCGTGTCCCAGACCGTGTCGTAGAAGAAGGGGTGTCCCTGGCCGGTGCGGTAGGTCGCGAGGATCGCATTGACGTACTCGACCGACCCCTTGCCGGCCTTGGTGCGGGCCCCGTGGAACGGGGCGTCGATCGCGACGGCGACGAAGCCGGCGTTGGCGAGGCTGGTGAGGAACGCCATGTCGCCCTCCTTGTTTCCGCCGGTGCCGTGGAGATCGATCACGACCGGCCGGCGGCCGGTCGAGGCGGCGGACTTGAGGATCAGGCCGGGCACGCGCTCGCCCGCAGCGGCGTCATAGCTGAAATCGATGCGCACGAGGTTGTCCTTGGCGACGGGAGCTTTGGCTTCGGCGGCCAGCGGCACGCGCGGCCGGTCGATCAGCTTGAGGAACGCGGCGCGGGTCGCGGCGGCGTCCATCGCCGGCGCATCGGCGGCGGCCAGAGTTGGGAGACCTGCCAGGAAGGCGAGGCCGAGGAGGGAGGAAACACGAAGGGACATGGCAGGGGCGGGGTTGGGGATTCGAAGGATTGACGCACCGCCGCGCAGGACGTGACCCGCTACGGGATGGCGAGGGCGATGAGCTCGGCCGGCACGCCGCGGCCGCCGGTGGCGACGACGATGTACTGGCGGTCGTTGACCATGTAGGTCATCGGAATGCCGGTCGTACTGGCGGGCAGCGCCATCTCGTGGAGGACGGCGCCCGTCTTCTTGTCGATCGCGCGGAAGATTTTTCCGCCGCCGCCGGGCCCGGCGTTGAAGAGCCCGGAGCCGTCCGCGCCGAAGAGCAGCGTCTTGGTGACCATCAGCGGCGACCGCTCGGGCTTGCCGGCGTGGCTGAGATCGACGTTGAGGCCCTTCAGGGCTGGATTGTTTTTCACGGCATCGGGCGCGTCACCGTTGGCGATCATCCACACGTGGTCGCCGGTGTTGAGATTGATCGCCGTGATGCGGCCCCAGGGTGGCTTGATCAGCGGCAGGCCCTGCGGGCCTATGTTCGGGCGCGCCGGACCTTCGCCGGTCATCGGCGGCTGGCCGCCGGGATTGTCGCCGCCGAGCTTGGTGGCCGCGACGCGTCCTGCGCCGAGGGAACCCACGTAGCCCATGTCGGATCGCTTGGGATCCGCGGGCGCGACGGCGAGCACGTCGGGATTGGTCAGCGAGGAAACGTAGAGCATGCCCGTCTCTGGATCGAAGGCGCCGCCGGGCCAGTTGGCGCCGCCGGTGTGGTGCGGGAGGATCAGCGAACCGATCTTGCCACCACTGTTGCGCAGGCGGGGCGGCAGGAAGAGCGGACCGTAGTCGTACTGATTCAGGATCTCGACCGCCTGCGCCCGCAGTTCCGGGGAGAAATCGATCAGGTCGTCGACCGTGACGCCCTGACGGTCGAACGGCAGGGGCTTGGTCGGGAAGGGCTGCGTGGGCGAAGTCCGCTCACCCGGCACGGTCGACTGCGGCACCGGCCGCTCCTCGATCGGCCAGACGGGTTTGCCGGTGACGCGATCGAACACAAAGAGCGAGGCGAACTTCGTGACGAGAGAGACCGTCTTGATTTTTTTGCCGTCGACCGTGACGTCGCCGAGCAGGGGCGGGGACGACGGCTCATAGTCCCAGATGTCGTGATGGATGATCTGGAAATACCAGACGCGCCGCCCCGTCTTCGCATCGAGGCAGACCAGACTGTCGCCAAACAGATTGTTGCCCAGGCGGGTGCCGCCATAGAAATCGCCGGTGGGAGACTCGACGGGAATGTAGACGTAGCCGAGCTCCTCGTCGCCGGCCAGCGGCGCCCAGGCGCCGGTGTTCCCGCTGTATTTCCACGAATCGTTCTCCCAGGTCTCCACGCCCTCTTCGCCGGCGTGGGGCACGGTCTTGAAGGTCCAGATGCGCTTGCCGGTCCGCACGTCGAAGCCGCGGATGTAGCCGGGCACGTTCGTTTTCGACGCCGGCGCCGTGCCCGCGAGAAGCGCCGCGCCGGTGACGATGACATCGCGGATGACGATGGCCGGCGAGCTGGAGCCGATCTGGCCCGGCTTCACCACGTCGCGGTCGAGCCCCTCCGTCAGGTCGACGATGCCGTCCTTGCCGAAGGCCGGGATCGCCCGGCCGGTCTTCGCGTCGAGCGCGACGAGCTGGAATCCCGGGGTGATGAGAATGATCCGGTTGTCGTCCTTGCCGTCGGTCCAGTAGGCGAGGCCGCGGTTCTGGACGCGCACCGCACGGTCGCCGCGCTCGCCTTCGTCGAGGCGGTACATCCACAGCGTCTCGCCGCTGGCGGCGTCGACGGCGACGACATCGCGGCGCGAGCCGGCCGTGAAGTAGAGCACGCCCTTCACCATCAGCGGCGTTACCTCCCAGAGATAGTCCGGATGCGGGCCGAAGTTCTCCGCCTTCCAGCGCCAGACGATTTCCAGCTGCTTGACGTTGGAGGCGTTGATCTGGTCGAGGGGCGAATACTTGGTGTTGCCGGCGTCGCCGCCGTAGTAGCGCCACTCGCCGTTGGTCGTGCCCTGCTGGGCCTGCACTGGCGCGAGCGCCACCGGGAGGAGGAACGCGAGGAGCGGAAGCAGCCGGCGGGAGCGTGATTTCATTTTTTCGGTTCGATGGAAATGCGGTTGAGGACGTCGACATCGGGCTCGAGCCCGGCGGAGCCGGCCGGAAAGCCGTTGGCGCTGAGGAGATAGGCGACGATGTCGGTGCAGAGCTGGCGGCTGAGCTTGCCGGGGCCGTCCGACGGCATCTTTTTCCGCGTGTACTCCACGAGGCTGCCGACCGACTTGCCGTTCCAGTCGCCGAGGAAATCCTGGTCGACGAGCGCGGGGGAATCCTCGCCGCCGCCGAGCGTCTCGCCGTGGCAGCGGGCGCACTGGGCATTATAGCCCTTCAGCCCGCGGGCAGCCTGCTCGGCCGAATAGACGCCGCTCCACACGGAGCGCGTCGGGGCCGCCGGCGGAGGCGCACCGGCGCCGGCCTCGGACTCCGCCGCGTGCGAGAGCGCCCATCCGCCGGCCAGGGCCACGCAAAGGCAGGCGGCCAGGCGTCGATGGACGGGAGACATGAAAAACCGGACGGACGCGGTCACTTCTGCTTGACCCATTTCTGCACGCGCCAGCTTTTGATCTCGACGGTGTAGATGCTCAGGTCGGTCGGATCGACCGCGATGCTGTGCACGTAGTCGACCTTGCCGGGAGCGCGGCCGTACGAGCTCAGCTGGCCGATGATCTCGCCGTCGAGGCTGAGCTTGAGGATGCGGGCATAGGTGCCGTCGCACATGTAGAGCGCGTTCTCCTTCTCGATGTAATAGAGTCCCCACGGCGAGCCGAGGCCGACCCACTTGGTGATGAACTTGCCGTCGGCATCGAAGACCTGGACGCGCTCGTTGGAGCGGTCGGCGACGTACACGCGGCCCTGCTTGTCGACCGCGACGTCGTGCACCAGGTTGAATTCGCCGTCGCCCGTGCCGCGCTTGCCCCAGTGGCGGACGTAGTCGCCGTCGGCGGTGTACTCGACGACGCGGCCGTTCACGTAGCCGTCGGAGATGTAGATGTTCCCGTTGGCGCGGAAATTCACGTTGGTCGGACGGTTGAAGGCGTCGGTCGCATCATTGTTGCCCGGCACGCCCTGGCGCTGCCCGAGGATCATCAGGATGCGGCCCTCGGTGCTGACCTTGAGGACGATGTGGCCGTCGACGTCCACGATCCAGAGATTGCCGTCCGGACCGACGCGTAGGCCGTGGGTGGAGACGAGACGCAGCGTATCGCTTGTCCAGGACTGCAGCATCTTTCCGGCGCGGTTGAACTGGATCACCGGCCAGTGGCTGCGGTTGAGCACCCAGACGTTGCCCTGCTTGTCGACATCGACGCCCGTCGCCTCGCCGAAATTGTAGCCCTTCGGCAGCTGCGGCCAGCTGGCATCGACCTTGTACGGGAGCTCGGGACCGGTCCTGAGCTTGGCCATCCGCTCGGGACCCGGGCGCTCGGTGGCGCGACCGGGGACGGACGCGGGCGTGGCGACGGCCGGCGGGACATTCTGGGCGTGAAGCGGAACGGCGCCGAGCAGCAGGAGGGCCGGCAGGAGGCGAAGCGGGGTTTTCATGGCGCGGAGGCGAAGGGGTTCGCGGAGGGGTCGGTGGAGTGGGCGGCACGGAGAAAAACTCCGTTGGGGAACCGCGACACGATGCACCGAATGTGTGTTCCGACCCCGATGAGGCGAGAAAAAATCAGAGCGGCCGTCACGTAACCCGGGTCCGCTGCGTCGATTCTGGTTGGCGCGATGGGACGAACTCCTATTAGCCTGCGGTAGAGGTCTTGCTTCACCTGATTGCCCGTCGCGAAACCCCTTTCGCGGCGGCGTCCCTTGTCCCTTCAACCCCCGTCCCCATGTCCCGGTCCCACATCCTTGCCTTGATCCTGGCGTCGCGCGCACTTTCCCACGGAGGAAACCAACATGTTTAAACAACTCCTGACGCCGGTCGGCAACAGCCTCGGCCTTTCCTTTCTCGTCGCGGCGCTGCCCGTCATCACGATCCTCGTCCTGCTCGGAGTGATGCGGCGCCCCGCCTGGCAGGCGGCGCTGGCCGGCCTGGTGGTCGGCTTCGCCATCGCGGTCACGGCGTGGCAGATGCCTTTCGCGCTCGCGGCGCGGTCGGCGATGAACGGCTCGGTCTTCGCGCTCTGGCCGGTGATGTGGATCGTCGTCGCGGCGCTGCTGCTCTACAATATCGCGGTGCACTCGGGCCGGTTCGAGGCCTTCCGCGCGTGGGTGATCACGCACCTGCCGAACGACCGCCGGGTGGTGCTGGTCGTGGTCGGCTTCTGCTTCGGCGCGCTCCTCGAGGGCATCTCGGGCTTCGGCACGCCCGTGGCGATCACGAGTTCGCTTCTCATCCTCGTCGGCCTGCCGCCGCTGGAGGCACTGGTCTTCGTGCTGATCTTCAACACCGCCCCGGTCGCCTTCGGCGCCCTCGGCACGCCGGTGACGGTGCTCGGCGCCGTGACCGGCCTGCCGCCGACGGCCCTCGGCGCGATGATCGGACGGCAGCTCCCGATCATGGCGCTGATCCTGCCGTTCTATGTCATGGTGCTGTACGGCGGCTGGCGGTCACTGCGGGCGCTCTGGCCCGTGCTCCTGGTCGCTGGCGGCAGCTTCGGCGTGTCGCAGTTCGTGGCGTCCAACTATCTCGATTACACCCTGACCGACGTGCTCTCGTCGCTCGGCTCGCTGATCTTCACGCTGCTGTTCCTGCGCATCTGGCGTCCGGCGCCCGATCCGGAGTTCACGATCAGCGCGAAGCCGCTCGCGGAGGGCGCGCCGGCATCGGCGGTCGCGCCGTGGCAGGGCTGGCTGCCTTGGGTGATCGTGACGGCCACCGTGATTCTCTGGACCGAATTGAAGGTCGCGGCGCACGGGGTGCAGAACATCGCGTGGCCCGGCCTGCACAACGCGATCTCGATCACGCTCTACAACGACAAGCCCTACGCCGCGGTCTGGAAGTTCGAGCCGCTGGGAACCGGCACGGCGATCCTGGTCGCCTGCCTGGTCACCGCCGTCATCGTGCGGCTGTCGCCGGCAATGTTTTTCCGCTGCGTCGCCGACACGTTCCGCCAGGCCTGGCTGGCCGTGGTGACCGTGATGCTCATCGTGGCGCTGGCCTACCTCATGAATTACTCCGGCCTCGCCTACACGCTGGGCCAGGGCGTGGCCTCGACCGGCCGCTGGTTCGTGCTCTTCTCGCCATTCCTCGGCTGGGTGGCGGTCATGCTCTCGGGCAGCGATACCTCGGGCAACGCGCTGTTCGGCAACCTGCAGGTCGTCGCGGCGAAGCAGCTCAGCCTCAACCCCGTGCTGTTCGCCGCCACCAACTCCTCGGGCGGCGTCATGGGCAAGATGATCTCCCCGCAGAACATCGCCACGGGCGTGTCGGTCACGAACCTGAAGGGGCAGGAGGGCGCGGTCTTCGCCCGGACTTTCCTGCACAGCATCGTCCTCACGCTCGTGCTGGTCGCGCTCGTCGCCATCCAGCAGTACGTCACGCCGTGGGTCATCCCGGCGATCGCCGCGGCGCCCTGAACGGCCCGGTGCCCCGCTTTATGTCCGCTCCCTTCCAACATCTCGACCACATCGCCATCGTCGTGCGCGACACCGACGAGGCCCTCAAGTTCTACCGGGACCAGCTCGGCCTGCCGCTGCTTTTCAGCCAGGTGATGCCCGACGCGCCGATCCGCCTGACGCACCTCGACGCCGGCAACGGAGTCCATCTGCAACTCGTGCAGCCGTTGAAGCCCGAGCATCCGCTGAGCGCCTGGCTGGAAAAGAACGGCGAGGGCCTGCAGCACCTGTGCTTCAAGGTCCAGGACGTGGCCGGGTCGATGAAGACCCTCCCCGGCCTCGGCCTGACCGTCCGGGACAAGGCCCCGCGCTGCGGCCCCAACGGCCGCGCCTCGGCCTTTCTCGATCCCGCGGCGACGCGCGGCGTGCAGCTGGAAATCACCTCGGACCCGCGCGCGAGCTGAGCGTGGAAGTCAGGGGCGTCGCTGCAGCGAGGAGGTTCGCGCAAAGGCGCAAAGGCGCGGAGTAACAGCCGGCGGCTAGGTTGGCTCGACGTATTTGGCCGGGGCGCGGTTGAATTCCTCCGACTTGCCGACCGGGATGCTCAGCGTTTTCCAGGCGGAGCCGCGGAGGTGCTTGGCGACGTAGACGATCTGGCCGACATGGTAGGCGTAATGGGTGAGCTGGCGGTTGACGGCGATCAGGACGGAGAGTTTTTCGCCGCGAATCGTCACGAAGTGTGCGAAATCCCCGGGTCGCAGCGGCTCGATCGCCTCGAACAAGGTCCGCCAGCCGGCCTCCCAGCGCGCCATCAGGTGGGCGCGGGAATCGTCGCCGAGGACGAGGAATTCGTCGTCGCGCCGGCGGTTGGGCTTCTCTCCGTCGCTGGTGAGAAAATCCTGCCAGCGGGAGAACAGGTTTCCCGTCACGTGCTTCACGATGACCGCAACGCTGTTGTCGCCTTCGCCGGGCACGGCGAAGAACGCCTTTTCATCCAGCTGCGCCAGCGCGCCGTCCGCCAGCTTCTTGATCCCGCGGAATTCCCGCAGCACGACCTCGCGATAGTCTTCGGTTTTCATGTTTGGATGTAGCCTGGCTCCAACGATGGATTGCAGTGCGGCGGGGGCGAGCGGGGAACGCGTCCGCGCGGGCGCAGACGCCCGCGCGGACGACGATGACAGATCCGTTTCCATGTCGCAGGTGATCGGGACCGTCGGATTTTGGAGTTCCGAATCGCCCGCGGCGGAGCCGCCGCTCTCCGTTTGGAACTTGGCACCTGCTACCTGCACCTTGCCGCCGTTCCCGGCTGCTATTTCCTCGCCAGGGCCCGGTTGAGCGCGCTGACCACGGCCTTGATCGACGCGAGTTCGATGTTGGTGTCGATGCCGGCGCCGAAGAGCGTGAGGCCGCGGTCGGTCTTGATCTGGATGTAGCTCACGGCGCGGGCCTCGGCGCCCTTGCCGAGGGAGTGCTCGGCGTAGCTGAGGACCTCGAATTTCGGCAGGCCGGTGCCGGCGAGCGCGCGCACGAAGGCGGCGATCGGTCCGTTGCCGGTGCCCGAGAGGCGGTGCGGCTGGCCGTCGATCCTCAGCGCGACCTCGCAGGTCACCGCGCTGTCCTGCTCGGCGGTCTTGAAATGATCCAGCGCCACCGGCGCGGTGCGACCCAGGTACTCGCGCTGGAAGACCTCGTGGATTTCGGCGCGCGTGAGCTCGGTGCCTTTCTCGTCGGCGACGTCGTTCACAATCTTGCCGATCTCCTTGTGCATGAGCTTGGGCAGCTGGAAGCCGAACTCGTCCTCGAGCACGTAGGCGACGCCGCCCTTGCCCGACTGCGAGTTGATGCGGATGATCGGCTTGTAGCTCCGGCCGATGTCGGCGGGGTCGATCGGGATGTACAGCACGTCCCACGGGGCGTCCGGCTTCTGGACGGCCCATGATTTCTTGATCGCGTCCTGGTGCGAGCCGCTGAACGCGGTGAACGTGAGCTCCCCGGCGTAGGGCGCGCGCGCGGGGACCTCGAGGCGCGTGCAGCGCTCGTAGACCTCGCGGATGCGGTTGATATCGCCGAAGTCCAGGCCGGGGTGGATGCCCTGCGTGTAGAGGTTCAGCGCGACGGTGACGATGTCGAGGTTGCCGGTGCGCTCGCCGTTGCCGAAGAGCGTGCCCTCGACGCGGTCCGCGCCGGCCAGCAGCGCGAGCTCGGTCGCGGCGATGCCGGTGCCGCGGTCATTGTGCGTGTGCAGCGAGACGATCGTGCGGTCGCGGCGGGTCAGGTGCCGGCACATCCACTCGATCTGGTCGGCGTGGACGTTGGGCGTGGAGTACTCGACCGTGACGGGCAGGTTGAGGATGATCTTGTCGGTGGCGGTCGGCTGCCAGACGTCGGTGACCGCCTCGCAGATCTCCAGCGCGAAATCCAGCTCGGTGCTGGTGAAGCTTTCCGGCGAGTATTCAAAGCGCATCTTCGTGCCGGCGGCGACCAGCGGGGCGGCGTACTGCTTCACCCATTTGGTCCCTTGGACGGCGATGCCCTTGATGTCCGCGCGCGAGGCGTTGAAGACGTACTTCCGCTGGGCGGGGGACGTCGAATTGTAGAGATGGAAGATCGCGTTCTTCGCGCCGCGGAGCGCCTCCATGCTGCGGGTGATCAGCTCCTCCCGGCACTGGCAGAGGACCTGGATGGCGACATCGGACGGGATGCGGTTCTCCTCGATCAGGCGGCGGCAGAAATCGAACTCGATCTGCGAGGCCGACGGGAAACCGACCTCGATCTCCTTGAAGCCGATCTGGACCAGCAGCTCGAAGAACTCGAGCTTCTCTTCGACGCTCATCGGCTGGGCGAGGGCCTGGTTGCCGTCCCGGAGATCGACGCTGCACCAGAGCGGCGCATGGGTGAAGGTGCGGTTGGGCCACTGCCGATCTGGCAGGGTCACGGGCGGAAACGGGCGGTACTTGGTGACGGGAGCGGGTTGCATGACGCGAAACGAGACGAAACAGGTTGGACGGAAGTAAGCGGGACGGAACCAGATAGAATAAAACCGCCGCCGAGGCGGCGGGAAAAATCGTCAGGCCAACGCACGACCGGCCGCTAGGCGGCGCTCAGCGGTCGTGCGTGTTCGTAAGTCGAAGGGCCTGGGATGTGTTTCGCATCAAGGGAGGCGGAGTGAGGCAGGCCATCCCGGCGGTGTCAAGAAGGCCCGGGAACCTTCCGTAACCGTGTCACTTCCAAGCCCGTCTTGCATGTTGTGGGCGACCTTGCCTCCATCTCTTTCTCATTATGGCTGACGACCAGTCGTTCGATCTGGCCGGCTGTCTCGACCGCGTGCGCCAGCGCGATCAGGCGGCTGCGCGAGAGCTCGTGGAACACCTTCACCCGCTGGTCATTCGCATCGTGCGCTCCCATCTGCCCCGCCGCGTGGCCGAGGAAGACCTGGCGCAGGAAATTTTCATGAAGATGTTCACCCGCATTGGCCAATACCAGGGCGCGGTGCCTTTTCCGCACTGGGTCTCCCGCATCGCGGTGACGACCTGCATCGACCACCTGCGCGCGCAGAAACGCCGCCCGGAGTTCCGCTGGGCGGACCTGTCGGAGAACGAGGCGGAGGTGCTGGACTCGGTCATGACGAACGAGAACGACGTGGCCGCCAACGACTCCTTCGCGGCGCACGAGCTCGTTCACAAGCTGCTTGGCCAGCTCAAGCCCGACGACCGGCTGGTCATCCAGTATCTCGACCTCGAGCAGAAGACCATCGCCGAGATCTGCGCCCTCACCGGGTGGAACACCTCCCTGGTCAAAGTCCGGGCTTTTCGCGCGCGACGGAAGTTGCGTAAACTCTTCGAAGAACTTAAACGAAAGGAACGCTCATGAATCCCTCCGATTCCCGCCATCCCTGGCAGCGCCTCGCTGCCGCCGCCCGCCGCCTGCCGGACGACCGCGACACCGCGGCGCCCTACGGCTTCGCCACGCGCGTGGCCGCGCTGGCGATGGCATCCGAGCGCGTGCGCGTCTCCCTGCTCGAGCGCTTCTCGCTCCGCGCGATGGGCATCGCCTGCCTGCTGATGGTGGCGATCTTCGCCGCCAACTATTCCGCGATCGCCGGCGCCTTCACCGACGATTCGCTGGTGCCGGGCGACCCGGTCGCCGAGATGCTCGACGGCAGCGGCTCCTGACGCATGGAGAAAACCTGGAAAGTCGTCCTCGCCTTCGTGGTCATCTTCATGGCCGGGACGGTGACGGGCAGCGTCATCGCGCTGCGGGTGGCCCGCAGCTTCATGCCGCCGCAGCGGCCGCCCGGGGCGGTGGTGGAGCAGTTCGGGGCGATGCAACTGCAGCGGCTCGCGCGCCAGCTGGAGCTCACCGACGACCAGAAGGAGAAGATCCGGCCGATCGCGCAGAAGACCGGCGACGATCTCCGGAAGCTCAGCCGCGACAGTCAGAAGGAGACCCACGATGTCATCGCGCGGATGGACGACCAGGTCTCGGCCCTGCTCACGCCGGAGCAGCAGAAGAAATTTGCGGAGTTCCAGAAGCGGCGATACCAGGAGTTCCTCAATCGCGGCTACCGCGGTCCGGGCCCGATGGGCGGCCGCCCGCAGGGGCAGCATCCGCGGCAGATGCAGGGTCCTGGCAGCGATCCCGGCGTCCCGATGCCCGCCCCGGCGCCGGCACAATCCCCGGCCCCGTCGCCGGCGGACGCTCCGAAATAAGAGTTGCGCGCGCAGGGGTGCGACGCATGTTCCGCACCGGCCAGGTGCCATGCATGGGCAGGCGCGTGAACCCCGCCAGGGCCGGAAGGCAGCAACGGTAACGACGTCCTACCAGTGCCGTGGAGTGCCTGGCCACTTTTTGTTTCCGCGCGGGGCGCGGAAACAACCCGCCGTAGCTCCGCGAAGGTGGGTTCCAGCTCCGTCACGGCGCATGAAGGCTTTTTCGCCGCGCCCATATTTTCGGTTGCACCGCGCGCGTGACGGTCTGCACTAGCGCGCAGTGTCCTCCCCCGGGTATCAAGTCATCGCCAGAAAGTGGCGGCCGCAGACGTTCGACGATGTCGTCGGCCAGGATCACGTGGTCCGGACCCTCAAGAATGCGATCGCCCGCGGCCGCATCGCGCACGCCTACCTCTTTGTGGGCCCGCGCGGCACGGGCAAGACCTCGACCGCGCGGATCTTCGCCAAGGCGCTCAACTGCACCGGCGGGCCGAAGGTGGATTTCGATCCCGCCGATCCGGCCTGCGTGTCGATCGCCGAGGGCACGCACCTGGACGTGATCGAGATCGACGGCGCGTCGAACAACGGCGTGGACCAGGTGCGGGATCTGCGCGACACCGCGCGGTACGCGCCGGCGCAGGGGAAGTTCAAGATCTACATCATCGACGAGGTGCACATGCTCTCGACCGCGGCGTTCAACGCCCTGCTCAAGACCCTCGAGGAACCGCCGCCGCACGTGAAGTTCGTCTTTGCCACGACCGAGGTGCAGAAGGTGCTCCCGACGATCCTCTCGCGCTGCCAGCGCTTCGACCTGAAGCCGATCCCGGCCGAGCTCATCGTGGAGCGGCTGCGGAAGATCGCCCAGGCGGAGAAGATCAAGGCGGGCGACGCCGCCCTGGCCTGCATCGCCCGGATGGCGGACGGCGGCATGCGCGATGCCCAGTCCATCTTCGACCAGATGATTTCCTTCTGCGGGAATGAAATCGCGGAGCCCGACGTGCTCGACGTCTACGGGCTGGTCGCCGCGGAAAAGATCGCGGAGCTCGCCGGCGCCCTGGCGGCGGGGGATCACCGGAAGATCGTGGGGATCGTGGACGACTGCGATGCCAACGGCCGGGACCTCGTGCGCCTGCTGGCGGATCTGCAGGCACTGGTGCGGGAGGCGCTGCTGGACGCGATCGCGAAGGGCGGCCGGAGCGAGCGGCTGGGAGGCACGGCCATGACCACGGAGCAACTGACCCGGCTGCTCGACGGCCTGCGCGAAGGCGAAGGCGGCGTGAAGCTCGGCCTGGCGGAGAAGATCAATTTCGAGGTGACCTTGCTGAAGGCCGTCGAGGCCAGCCGCGCCCGTGCGATCGACAGCCTGATCAAGGAACTGGCGGCGCTGGCCGACGAGGCCCCGGCCGCAGCCGCCGCCGACGGCGGCGAAAAAAAAAAGGACTGATTGAGCGGCTCGAGGCGCGCCTCGTGGCCGCGCTGGACGAGAAGCCGGAAAAAGCCGGGGCCGGGCGGGAAAATGCCGCCGTCCCGGAGGCCGCGGAGACGGTCGCGGCCGAAAGTACGAATGTCTGGCCCGACGAAGCGGCCGAGGCGGCCTTCCTTTCGGACGCCCGCGAGAAGGGCGAGCCCCCCGGGGTGGTGGCGGCCGAAACTGCGCCGAGCGAAGCCGCAGAGGAGGGCGACAGCCGCAACCTGCCGGCGCTCGACGATCTCGTGAAACGCATCCCCGCGGAGGTGCGCAACGCCCTGGACGACTTGTTCCGGGCGAAATTCACCACGGTGAAGCGCATGCCGCGGAAGGTGCTGAAGGCGCCGGAGCGGCCAGTGAAATAAAACGGCGGCCTCAGACCGGCCAGCTGCCGCCGGCATCGCGTCGTCCTTCGACCCGGCGGGCGTAGAGATAGGTTTCGACGCCGCGGCCGTCGAAGGGCGGCAGCAGCGGCACCGGTTCCCGGCGATAGAGGCCTTCCGCCGTGCCCTCGAGCACGTCGAGGCGCGCGAGACATTCGGCGTCCACGGCCCAGATTTCCCCGCTCACGCCATTCCGGTCGTCGGCCTTGGCCACCATGCCGGGAAAACCTTCCAGGTCGAAAAGCCGGAATCCCGGCTGCGTGCGGGCCTCGCCGACCAGTTTCTGGCCGGCCATGAAGGCGTGGTTGCTGCCGCCGCGCTTGAGCGTGCCGTAGACGAAAATCAGCTTCATGGCCGGGAGCGGCGGGGAACCTCGATCACGAGCGCGGTCGTGTTGTCGCGGCCCGAGGACTGCACGGCCTCCTCGACCAGCCGGCCCGCCACGCCCGCGATGGGAGCGGAGCGGACGATCTCCTCGATCTGGCGGTCCCACAAGCCATCGACGAGCCCGTCCGAGCAGATCAGGAACCGGTCGCCAGCCCGATGACCGACGGCACCGATGTGCGGGTCGATGAACTGATGGCCGGCTCCGAGGGCCTGCTGCAGCGCCGTGCGGCGCGGGTGGGTGCGGGCCTCGCGCTCGTTGAGCTCGCCCTTGCGCCGCAGCCAGCCCACGTGGCTGTGGTCGTGGCTGAGCTGCGTCAGGCCGCCGTCGGAGGGAAGATAATAGATCCGGCTGTCCCCGAGGTGGGCGAAGTACATCCATTCCGGACGAAACCAGCAGAGGCTCAACGTGGCGCCCATCCCGGCGCATTCCTCATAGGCGGAGCCAAGCTTGAGCATGTCGGCGTGGATGGCGGAAAAGAGCTCGGAGAGAATATCCGAGAATCCGCTGGCGAGCCCGGCGGCGGACAGGCGGAAGCTGGGCGGGAGGAGCTTGGTGATGCGCTCCACGGCGATCCGGCTGGCGAATTCGCCCGACTTGGCGCCGCCCATGCCGTCGCTGACTGCGAAGACGAAATCCCCGTCGCCGAGCGACGCCTCACCGGTCTTTCCGAGATAGGTCGCGTCGCGCCCATCGAACTTGAGCGCAAGGAAGGAGTCCTCGTTGTTGGCGCGGACGCGGCCGCGGTCGGTCAGGCCGGACCAGGCGAGGGAAGGAGTTGGCGGGGGCAGGGCGGCGCCCGGCGGCGCGGACGCGGGGGGCGGATTCATCATTGGGCGACGGTCGGCTTGAGCGAAGCGGAGCTGCCAGGGTCGTCCAGCAGCGTCGCGAACTCGAAATCGATCACGCAGAAACGTCCATCGGACACCCGGTAGGTGATGTTGCGCAGTTCCCGGTCCTCGTGGCGCACGCCGTAGCGCTCGAGCTCGGCAAAAATCTCCCGCTGCCGCTCCGGATTGAGCTGATCGACCCTGGTTCCGCAGTTGGTGGTCACGATCTTCAGGCTCTCCGGCTCCACTTCCAGGAGTTGCGGCACAAAGGTGCAGCCGCGCTCCTCCAGATGGCGGAGCACACGGACTTCGTGGTCGAAGCGCTCCTTCGCCATGTGCCCGCGGAAGGTCTTGTGCACCCGCCCGTCATAGCCGATGCGCACCAAGGCGCGCGCAGTGTCCTTCATTTCGTGCATGGGAAGAGCGGCGCAACAGTTCCCCGGGGTTTTTCATCTGGCAAGCGCGAGCTTTTTGCAAAAAGACCTGCGAATGAAACCGATGAAAGGGAACGAGTGCATGAACGAAACTTCTGGTTGCCTCTGGCATATAAGGTGCTGAATTGGCGCTGAGTTTTTGGCCTTGGTCCGCCCTTAAAAATCCAAACTTCAGGATCACGGCACTTAAACCCAAACCAATCCCAACATGGCAAAACTGAAACTGGAATACATCTGGCTGGACGGGTACACGCCCCTGGCGAGCCTGCGGTCGAAGACGAAGATCATCGAAGGCGATGCGGCGAAGCTGGCGCTCGGGGAGATCCCGATGTGGGGCTTCGACGGGAGCTCGACGCAGCAGGCGGAGGGCAAGAGCTCGGACATCCTGCTGAAGCCGGTGGCGCTGTACCCGGACGTGACGCGGAAGAACGGCTTCCTCGTGATGACCGAGACGCTGAAGCCCGACGGCTCGCCGCACCCG
>DASZQN010000081.1:0-4617 GCA_035549635.1 Opitutaceae bacterium | reverse complement strand
CGCAAGGGACGCCCCTACATTGTCCGAACATTCCGGCGCGGCCGAAAATCGCGCTCATTTCCCGAGCGACACGAGGTTCGCGAACAGGCGATAGGCGCCGGGCACGCCGGCCGGCAGCTGCCGGAAGAAACCCAGGCCGGTATAGACGAAGTAGCCGCTGCCGTGCTTCGCCACGAGGATGCCGCTCGTGAGCGGAGCCTCGCCGGGATCGTTCAGCGCGATCACCTCCTGGTAATGCTGCTTGTCCCAGCTGCTCGGAAAATACGCGCCGCGCTCCTGCACCCAGCCCTGGAAATCGGACGGTGTGATGCGGTTCGGCGTCGTCAGCGCGGGATGATCGGTCAATAGGAAGGACACGGGTGAGTTTTCGTCCGTCACGCGATGGCTCGGTGCGTCGCCCGCGATGCTGAGGTCGTAAGGTCCGAGCTTCGTCGTACGCAGGCGCTCCGGCCGGTTGTACTGCGCGACGACCGTGCCGCCGGCCTCGACGTAGGCGAAGAGTCCCGGGAGATTCGCCGCGAGGTCCGTGCGCTCGTTGAAGGCGCGGACGCCGATCACCACGGCGTCGAGGCCCAGCAGCCCGGCCGGCGTCAGGTCCGCGCCGGTCAGCGGCTTCACCTCGTAACCCATCTCGGCGAGGCACTCGCCGACATCGTCGCCCGAGCCGGGAAGATAGCCGACCTTCCGCCCGCGAACGGCGAGGTCGATGCTCACGACCGGGATCCGCGCCGGCGGCTGCAGGAGCTGGAGCGGGATGTGGTCGTAGCGGATTTCCGCGCGATCGGTGTTGAAATGCTGGCCGTTGATCGTCGCCTCGACGGTGAGGTCCTTCGTGCCGAGCGTCGCGGGCGCGGTCACGGTGAACGTGAGCTTCGCCTGGTCGCCCACGGCGGCGAGCCGGAAGGGCTGCGCCGGCGAGACTTTCCAGCCGGCGGGCGCATCCAGCTGCAGCGTGCCCTCGGCGCCCGGGCGGTTGGCCTTGACCGCCACCTCGACCGGCCGCGAGGCGCCCGGGGCGAACAACCTGACCTCCGGGGTGAAATGCAGCGTGACGGGCGCGATCACATCGAGGCGGCGGCGGGTCTCGGCCTTGCCGGGATTGGGCGTGGCCAGCACGGGTTCGTCCGGAACGGAGAAGGTCTGCCCGCCGGTCTCGAAGACCAGCTCGACCGGAAATGCCGGTGGATTCTCCGGGCGGCCGATCAGCTTGGGATCGTCGACGATGAACATCCCGGCCGTCGGCGGGTGCCGCAGCCAGTAAGGCTGGCTGACCGGCGTGCCCGGCGGCAGCGCCACGGTCGCCTCGCGCGTCGCCGCCTGTCCGGGAACGAGGCTCACCGCCGCTGCAGGCGGGAGCGTCTCGCCCAGCGCGGGATAGCGCACGCCGACCCAGCGGACCGGAACCTGGGAGCGCACCATCACGGCGTGGTGCAGCTTGAACTGCTCGCCGGGCACGACCTCGGCCTGGTCGAGCTCGGTGTCGACCGAGAGCCCGAGGCAGGCCTGCAGGATGCGGTCGAGCTGCTGGCGTTTCTCGTCGAGCAGGCGGTCGGCCGGCAGCGCCGCCAGTTTCGTCCGCATCGCCAGCAACGCCGGGACGCTGGCCGCGGGATCCTGCTGGTTGAACTTCGTGACGATGTCATCGATCGCCTTGCCGATCTCCGCGCCGCCGGGCACGCGCGCCCAGGTCGTGTCGATGCCATCCATGATGTCGCCCGAGGCCGGGTCGCCGTCGAGCAGCTGGAAGGATTCCAGCTGCGGACCGCTGCGGCCGGCGAGCGCGCCGTTGACGCCGAATCCCTGCGTCTTGTGCATGCCGCGGCTGCGCGCCGCGATGAGGCTGAAGGAGTCGCCCGACACCGGATCGTTGCCGCCGATGTCGATCCGCACGAGACCGGGCGTGCTCGGGGCCGACATCGCGCCGCCGCGGGGGCCGCCGCCGCCGTTCATCAGGATGCGTTTCGGCTGCCAGGGAGCGAGGCCGCCCGCGATCTGCTCGGGAAAGGACTTGGGGTCCCCGGCCAGCCTGAAGGCTTCCAGTCCGAGGATCGCCGACGCGGTGTGATGGCCGTGGGTGTTGGCGGGCAGCGGCGAAAAGCGCGTGACGAGCACGTCGGGCCGGAAGGTCCGGATCACCCGCACGACGTCGGACAGCACCTGCTGCCGGTCCCAGATCGCGAGCGCCTCGGTCGGGCTCTTGGAATAGCCGAAGTCGAGCGCACGGGTGAAGAACTGCCGGCCGCCGTCCACCCGCCGCGCCGCGAGCAGCTCCTGCGTGCGCGCGAGGCCGAGCTCGGCGCCAAGCTCCGGGCCGATCTCGTTCTGGCCGCCGTCGCCGCGCGTCACCGACAGATAGGCCATCCGGTAGTTGCGGCCGCGGGAGAGGTACGCGATCAGCTGCGTGTTCTCGTCGTCGGGATGCGCCGCGATCATCAGCACGCTGCCCATCTGCCGGAAGCTGCGCAGCTCCTCGAGGATCGAGGGCACCGGCATCGGCTCCGGGATCGAGGCGCGCAGCGGAAGCGCAACCAGCGCGGCCAGGCCGCAGGCCAGGAAAACGGACAGGCGGGAGGGAATCATGGAGGGAGGACGGTGGGAATGACGAGCCGTGGGGCGCGGAGGAAACGGGGCGGAGCCGAAAAAACGGGGGACGGCCGGGATCACGGTGCCCGTCCGCCGCGGAACCGTCACGTGGAAAAAATCGCAGGAACCGGTGAGGCTAAAAGCCTCGCCTCCGCCCGGGCCGGGTGGCGCAATCTTCGCGCCTGCCCCCGGGACACTTCCCTCCCCGTCCGCCGCATTTCCCCGCCATGAAAAGATCCGTCTCCCGCCGCGAGTTCATCCAAAAGGGCATGCTGGCCACGGGCGCCAGCCTCAGCCTGCCGTTGCTGTCTTCCTCCTGCCTCGGTCCCCGCGCCGCGGCGCCGGACCTGGTCGCCGCACCCTCGGGCCGCCGCATCGCCGCCGGGCCGTTCCAGCCGACGTGGGAGTCGCTCACCCAGGGCTACAAGTGCCCCGAGTGGTTCCGCGACGCGAAGTTCGGCATCTGGGCCCACTGGTCCGCGCAGTGCGTGCCGGAGCAGGGCGACTGGTACGCGCGCCAGATGTACACGCAGGGACACCCGCAGAACAAATACCACGTCGAACACTACGGCCACCCGTCGAAGTTCGGCTTCATGGAGATCGACCATCTCTGGAAGGCCGAGCGCTGGGATCCGGAGCAGCTCATCGCCCTCTACAAGAAGGCCGGCGCGAAATACTTCTTCGCCCTCGCGAATCACCACGACAACTTCGACAACTTCAACTCGCGGCACCACGCGTGGAACTCGGTCAACGTCGGGCCGAAGAAGGATTTGATCGGCATCTGGGCCAAGACCGCGCGGGCCGCCGGCCTCCGCTTCGGCGTCAGCAACCACTCGGCCCACGCCTGGCACTGGTTCCAGACCGCCTATGGCTACGATCCCGAGGGCCCGCAGGCCGGCGTGCGCTACGACGCGTTCCGCCTGACCAAGGCGGACGGCAAGGGCCAGTGGTGGGACGGCCTCGATCCGCAGGATCTCTACACGGGCCGGAACATCCTCATGCCCGACGGCCTCACGTCCATCAAGGCGGCCAACGACTGGCACGCCGCGAACGATCGCGTGTGGAACGAGAACCAGCCGCCGAAGAATCCCGCGTTCGTGGAGAAATGGTTCCTGCGCTGCCAGGACCTCATGGACCAGTACCAGCCCGACGTCGTCTATTTCGACAACACGGAGCTGCCGCTCGGCCAGGCCGGCCTCGACGTCGCCGCGCACTTCTACAACGCGAACCTCCGGCGCAACGGCGGCCGGCTGGACTGCATCATCACCGGCAAGAAGATGGCGGAGGCCCACCGGCCCGCCGTCGTCGAGGACATCGAGCGCGGCGTCGCCACCGGGATCCGGCCCGAACCCTGGCAGACCGACACCTGCATCGGCTCGTGGCACTACCAGCGCAGCCTGTTCGAGCAGCACAAGTACAAGACCGCGCAGCAGGTCGTGCAGATGCTCGTCGATATCGTGAGCAAGAACGGCAACCTCATGCTCAGCGTTCCGGTGCGGGGCGACGGCACGATCGATTCCGACGAGGTCGCGTGCGTCGAGGAGATCGGCCGCTGGATGGCGGTGAACGGCGAGGGCATTTTCTCGACCCGTCCCTGGAAGGTCTACGGCGAGGGCCCGTCCGTCAGCGGACCGGTGGCAGCCGGCCAGTTCGGCGGGGCGCGCGATGTGCGTCCCTACACCGCCCGGGACGTGCGCTTCACCGCCAAGGGCGACGCGGTCTACGCGTTCCTCATGGGATGGCCCGAAAACCGCGAGGCGGTCCTCGCCAGCCTCGCCTCCCATTCCCCGCAGGCCGCCGGCCTCAAGGTCACCGAGGTTTCCCTGCTCGGCCACGACGGCCGCATCGAGTGGACGCAGGGCGCGCAGGGCCTCGCCGTGAAACTGCCCGAGCGGGCCCCTTCCGACCACGCGTGCGTCCTGAAGATCCGGGGCGTCTCCGCGGCGTGAAATCCCAATCGTATACGAGGGGACGGACCTCCTGAACGCGATGGGCCCCTCACCCTGGGCGTGGCCTTGAAATCTTGTCGGGGCG
>DASZQN010000080.1:0-27765 GCA_035549635.1 Opitutaceae bacterium | reverse complement strand
TAGGCTGCGGGATGCACATCCTCATCCGCGAGGGATCGGCGGCGCGCAACTACGCCGCGCTGGCGCCGCTCCTGCGCACGCATCCGGAGAGCTGCATGTTCTGCTGCGACGACCTCCATCCCGATCTGCTTATGCAGGGTCACATCGATGTCCACGTGCGCCGGGCGCTGGCCCTGGGCGTGGATCGTTTCGACGCGCTGACCTGCGCTTCGGTCAATCCGGTGCGGCATTACGGCCTCGCCGTCGGCCTGCTGCGCGAGGGCGATCCGGCGGATTTCATCGTGGTCGATGGCTGGAGGAATTTCCGCGTGCGGCGCACCTACCTCGCGGGCCGCCTGGTGGCCGCGGACGGCCGCAGCCTGCTGCCTCGCCGTCCCGCGCGGCGCGTGAACCGCTTTCGCGCGCGACCGCGAACGGTCGCGGATTTTGCCGTCGCGGCCCCGGCCGGCCGCGTCCCTCGGATCAATGTGATCGAGGCGCTCAACGGCCAGCTCATCACGCGACACCGCCGGTTGCGTGCGCTCATCGGGGACGGGGGACTGGTCGCCGATGGCGCGCGCGATCTCCTGAAGATCGCCGTGGTCAACCGCTACGTTCCCGCCGCGCCGGTGGCGCTGGGCTTCATCCGCGGCTTCGGCCTGCGCGCGGGCGCGCTGGCTTCGTCGATCGCGCATGACTCGCACAATGTCGTCGCCGTGGGTGCGGAGGACGCGTCGCTCGCGGCCGCGGTCAATCTCGTCATCCGGCACCGCGGCGGCGTCGCCGCGGTGGGGCGGGGACGGAGCGCCGTGCTCCCGCTGCCGATCGCCGGGCTCATGTCCGACGCCGATGGCCGCGTGGTGGCGCGCCGCTACGCGCGGCTGGACCGTTTCGCCAAGCGCCTCGGCTCGCGTCTCGACGCCCCGTTCATGACGCTCGCGTTCATGGCGCTGCTGGTGATTCCGGACCTCAAGCTCAGCGATCGCGGGTTGTTCTCGGGCCGGAAATGGAAGTTCGTGCCGCTTTGCGGCAGGCAACGTTCAACGTCCAACATTCACCGTTGAACGTCCAACGCTCAGGTAGTCTGTTTCCGAGTTGAACTTTCAACGTTGAATGTTGGACGTTGAACGTTGAAGCCGATCCCCCTGCTATTCGGCTTTCGCCCCGGCCTTGACCCACGCGGCGATCACCGCGCGCTCCTGGTCCGTCACCTGCGTGACATTACCGAGCGGCATGATGCGGGTCACCACCACCTGCTGGTAGATGCGCGGGGCGTTCTTCAGGATATCCGCCGGGTTGTTGAGCACCACGCCGGCGGGCGGCGCGGTGATGCCGGGGAAGGTCGGGCCGGTCGAGTGGCACACCGCGCAGCGCTGGCCGACGATCGCGCGCACGCGGTTGAAGCTGACCTCGCCCTCCACCGGCGGGAGCGGGGCGAGGTGCGGGGCGGTCCACCACGCGACGAAGCCGAGCAGCGCGACGCCGAAGGCCGGATACTGCCAGCGATAGACGTGCTTGTGCTTCAGGTTGAAGAAATGGCGGATGGAAACGCCCGCGGCGCCGATGAGGACGAGCACGAGCCAGCTCTGCGAATGGCTGTAGGTCGCGCCGTAATGATTGCTGATCATCGTGAACAGCACGGGCAGCGTGAAATAGTTGTTGTGCACGCTGCGCTGCTTCGCGCGCTGGCCGTCGAGCGGATCGGGCGCCCGGCCGGCCCGCATCGCCTCCACCATCCGCCGCTGCCCGGGGATGATGAGGAAAAAGACATTCGCGACCATGATCGTCCCGATGCATGCGCCGACGTGGATATAGGCCGCGCGACCGCCGAGCAGGTGCGTGAGACCCCAGGTCAGGCCGGCCAGCAGGCCGAAGACGATTACCCCGAGCAGCGCGTTGTTCCGGCCGAGCGGCGAACGGCAGAGCAGGTCGTACACGATCCAGGATGCCACCATGCTGGCGGCGCCGACGCCCACGGCTTGCCAGGGTGCGAGATGGGCCACGTTCTCGTCCACCATCATCGCCTGCGCACGGATCCAGTAGGTCAGCACGAGGAGCGCGGTGCCCGACAGCCACGTGGTGTACGCCTCCCACATGAACCAGTGCAGCTTTTCCGGCAGGGCGGGGGGCGCCACCGTGTATTTCTGCGGATTGTAGAACCCGCCGCCGTGGACCGCCCAGAGTTCCCCGCCCACACCCTTGCGCGCTGCGTCGGAGTCCAGCGCCGGCCGCTCGAGGCTGTTGTCCAGCCAGATGAAGTAGAACGACGAGCCGATCCACGCGATGCCCGCGACGATGTGCAGCCAGCGCACGAGCATCCCGAGGAAATCGACGTAGTACGGATCCATGGCGCCTAATAGAGCACCTTGTCGGCCAGTTTCGTCCACTCCCGGAAGGCCGGCAGCGCGGCGTCGCCCAGCAGGCGCGTCATCCGGAGCTTCCGCTGCTCCGGCGGCAGCGCGACCTGGCGGTAGATGAAATCGTCGTCGAAGCCGATCGCCGCGGCGTCCGCCCGCGTGTTGCCGTAGTAGATCTCCGGGATGCGCGCCCAATAGATCGCCGAGAGACACATCGGACACGGCTCGCAGCTCGTGTAGAGCTCGCAGTCCGCGAGCTGGAAGGTCTGGAGCCGGCTGCAGGCGTCGCGGATGGCCGTGACCTCGGCGTGCGCCGTGGGGTCGTTGGCGGACGTCACGCGGTTGCTGCCGCGGCCGACGATTTCGCCCCGGCGCACGACGACGCAGCCGAACGGCCCGCCGCGCCTGCCCTTCACTCCGTCCTCCGCGAGCCGGATGGCCTCGCGCATGAATTGTTCCTGGCTCATGACCGGGGTCTAAAGCAAAAGGCGCCGCAGTGGCGAGCCTGTTGGGAGCCGGAGGCGGAAGGGTTCGCGCTGAGGCGCGGAGGCGCGGAGATCGGAGGTAGAGCGCAGGGTGCGACCTGCGGCCCGCGTCGGCAATGGCGCGAGATTCTCATCCCCGTTGCCGGATCATCCTCCGTCCTCCGCGCCTCCGGGTCTCTGCGCGAAACTCCCCTGCCGGAAGCTGTCGTCATCGCGATCTGCGCTGCAGGTTATACCGCCGCGCGCGGGAGAATAACGTGCTGACACCCGCAACGGCGCCCCTTTTGCTCCGTCTCCCCCATCATGAGTTCCCATCCCGTCATCTCCGGCCTCGAAATCCGCGGGCCGATGAATCCCCGCTACGCCGAAATCCTCACGCCGGAGGCGTGTGCCTTCATCGCGGGCCTGTTCCGCAAGTTCAACGCCCGCCGCGAGGAGCTGCTCGCCCGCCGGGCCGCGCGGCAGCAGGAATTCGACGCCGGCAAGCTCCCGCACTTCCTGCCGGAGACCGCGCACATCCGCGGCGGCAACTGGCGCGTCCCGCCGCCGCCGGCGGACCTCGTCGACCGCCGCACCGAGATCACCGGGCCGGTGGACCGCAAGATGGCGATCAACGCGCTCAATTCCGGCGCGCAGTGCTGGATGGCCGATTTCGAGGACGCGAACTCGCCCACCTGGGAGAACGTGATGGAGGGCCAGATCAACATGCGCGACGCCGCGCGCGGCACGATCACCTACACGAGCCCGGAGGGGAAGGCCTACGCGCTGAAGGGCAAGGGCGCGACGATCATCGCCCGCCCGCGCGGCTGGCACATGGAGGAGAAGCACGTGCTGCTCGACGGCCGCCGCGTGTCCGCGTCGCTCTTCGACTGGGGCGTCTACTTCTTCCACAACGCCAAGACCCTGCTCGCGCGCGGGTCGGGCCCTTATTTCTACCTGCCGAAGATGGAGGGTCACCTCGAGGCCCGCCTGTGGAACGACGTCTTCATCCACGCGCAGGAGGCGCTGGGCGTCCCGCGCGGCAGCGTGCGCGCGACCGTGCTGATCGAGACGATCCTCGGCACCTTCGAGGCCGAGGAAATCCTCTACGAGCTCCGCGAGCACGCCTCGGGCCTCAACTGCGGGCGCTGGGACTACATCTTCAGCGTCGTGAAGAAGCTCCGCAACCGCCCCGAGTACCTTTTCCCGGACCGGACGCTCATTACCATGACGGTGCCGTTCCTGCGCGCGTACTGCCTCCACGTGATCCAGGTCTGCCACCGGCACGGCGCCTACGCGATGGGCGGCATGGCGGCGCAGATCCCGATCCGCAACGACCCGGCGGCCAACGCCGCCGCGCTCGAGAAGGTGCGGCTCGACAAGGAGCGCGAGGCCGCCGACGGCCATGACGGCACCTGGGTCGCGCACCCGGGGCTCGTGCAGACCGCCCTCGACGCCTTTGCGAAGCACATGAAGGGTCCGAACCAGCTCGACCGCCTGCGCGAGGACGTGAAGGTGCAGGAGGCCGACCTCCTCGCGCCCTTCCACGGCCCGATCACGGAGAACGGCGTGCGCTGGAACATCCACGTCGGCATCCGCTACCTCGAGGCCTGGCTCGGCGGCTCCGGCGCGGAGCCGATTCACAACCTGATGGAGGACCTCGCCACCTCGGAAATTTCCCGCTCCCAGCTGTGGCAGTGGCTGCATTTCGGCGCGAAGCTGGACGACGGACGCGCAATCACGCTCGGGCTCTACGAGAATCTGTTGAACGAGGAGCTGGCCAAGATCCGCACGGAATACGGCGCGGCGGTGTACGACGGCGGCCACTTCAAGGAGGCGACGGAGCTCTTCATGCGCATGGTGAAGAACAAGGCCTTCGACGAGTTCCTGTCGCTGCCGGCGTACGAGCTGCTGCCGTGACGGCAGCAGAAGTTCCAAGGTCCAAGTTTCACGTTCCAATGAAGCAGCGCTAAAACTTGGCACTTGAAACTTGGCACCTGGAACTTCTGCCACCGGTGACTCTCGAGCAACTTAATACCTGCGACCCTGCGGCTTTCACCGCCGCACTCGGTCACCTATTCGAGCACTCACCTTGGGTGGCGGAAGAGACCTGGCCACGACGGCCGTTTCGCGACGTCGCGCACCTGCAGGCCGAATTGAATGCGACGATGCGTCGCGCCGACCCGGAGCGGCAGCTGGCGTTGATCCGCGCGCATCCCGACCTGGCCGGGCGGCTCGCCCTGGCGGGGGGGCTCACGGCGGAATCGAAGCGCGAGCAGGCGGGGGCGGGGCTCGACCGGCTCGCCCCGGAGGAACTGGCGGCCTTCCAGCGGCTCAACGACGCCTACCGCGCCCGCTTCGGCTTTCCTTTCATCATCTGCGCGCGGCTGAACGCCCGCGCCGCGATCCTCGCCGCGATGCAGACGCGCCTCCTCCACACGCCGGCGCAGGAGCACGCCGCCGCGCTGGCCGAGATCGAGAAAATCGCCGCGCTGCGGCTGCAGGATGCCTTGAAAACGTGAGGGCCACGAAAGGCACGAAAAAACACGAATCAGGAAAAGCTCTCCTCATTTGGTGTGTTTCGTGTATTTCGTGGTGAATCCTCCTCCTTATGCCTGCGAAGCTCAGCACCCACGTCCTCGACCTCGTCTCGGGCCGTCCGGCCGCGGGAATGAAGATCGAACTCTGGCGCCACGACGGAAAGCCGGCGCTGCTGAAGAGCGTGGTGACGAACGCCGATGGCCGCACCGATGCGCCGCTGCTGGCCGTGGGTGAGATGGCGGCAGGAAGCTACGAGCTCGTTTTCCTGGTGAAGGATTATTTCGGTGCGCGGGGCGTGGAGTGCACGTTTCTCGACCGCGTGCCCGTGCGGTTCGGGATCGCCGATACGAACGGATCGTACCACGTTCCGCTGCTCGTCACGCCGTGGGCGTACAGCACGTACCGCGGGAGCTGACGCGCATGAAATCCGGTTCCTTCGCCGCCGCCGCTGGCCGGCTCGCGCGCTGGCTGGACGAACTGGGCCGAATCAGCGACGAGCGCGGCCGGCTCACGCGGACCTTCCTTTCCCCGGCGATGGAGCGGGCCAATGCGGCCGTCGGAGGCTGGATGCGGCAGGCGGGCCTGGCCGTCCGCGAGGACGACACGGGCAACCTGATCGGGCGACTCGAAGGTCCGCCCGGCGCCCGGACGCTGCTGCTCGGCTCCCATCTCGACACGGTGCGCAATGCCGGCCGGTTCGACGGCCCCCTCGGGGTGCTGCTGCCGATCGTCGCGCTGATGGAACTGCGCCGGCGCGGGGTGGCGCTGCCCTTCGCCGTCGAGGTCCTGGGATTCTCGGAGGAGGAAGCCGTGCGGTTCTCCGGCGCCTACATCGGCAGCAAGGCCTACACCGGCCGGCTCAAGGCCCCCGACCTCGCCCGGCGCGACGCGCGCGGCGACACGCTTCGCGCCGTGATCGAGGCGCACGTGGGATCGGGCAGACGATTCGTCCCGCCCGCCCGCGCCCATGCGCCACGGGAGCTGCTCGGCTATCTCGAGGTGCACATCGAGCAGGGACCGGTGCTCGAGGCGAAGGGGCTGGCGGTCGGCGTCGTTTCCGCCATCGCCTGCCAGAAGCGCGGCCGCCTCACCTTCACCGGCAGGGCCGGGCACGCCGGCACGACCCCGATGGGTTTGCGGCGCGACGCGCTCGCGGGCGCCGCCGAATTCGTGCTCGCGGTCGAGGCTTTCGCGCGGCGCCAGCCGCAGCTGGTGGCGACGGTCGGAACCCTCGCGGTGCCCTCGGGCGCGGCCAATGTGATTCCCGGGTCCGCCGTCCTCTCGCTCGACGTGCGGCATCCGCTCGACGGACGGTGCCACGCGGCCCAGGCCCGCCTCCTGGCGAGGGCGCGCCGCATCGCCCGCCGCCGGCGACTCGCGCTGCGGTGGGAGCCGACGATGGACCATCGCGCGGTCGCCTGCTCGGAAAAGCTCGGTGCGCTGCTCGGCCGGAGTGTGCGGGCCGTGCAGGGCCGGAGCCTTTCCCTGGTCAGCGGCGCCGGCCACGATGCGGTCGTCATGTCCGCGCTGACGCCGGTGACGATGCTGTTCGTCCGGTGCCGCAACGGGCTGAGCCACCATCCCGACGAATATGCCTCGCCGCGCGACCTGGAGGTCGCGTTGCGCGTGGTGATCGACTTTCTCGAGAGGATGGCCAGGTAGGGGCGTCCCTCGCGGACGCCCGTCGCCCGGACGCCCTTCGGCCATGGCGGTTCGCGATCCGGGCGCCCGCAAGGGACGCCCCTACATCGAGCCGGCCGTTTTTGCTCGGCGCGCGGGGACAGGGGACTTATCCGTGCACCGCCGTGCGAACTGCCAAGAAAACGTTTCCTCCGCCCGAAAGCCGGTTCGAACTCGTGGTGCGCGGGGGAAACCTGGTGCTGCCCGACGGCATCGTGCGGGCCGATTTTGCCGTGGCCCTGGGGCGCATCGTGAAGATCGCGCCGCGGATCGAGGGGGACGCGCACGCGGTGCTCGATGCAAAAGGAAGCTACGTTTTCCCGGGGATCATCGACGCCCATGTCCATTTCAACGAGCCGGGCCGGACGGAGTGGGAGGGACTGGCGAGCGGCTCGGCGGCGCTCGCGGCGGGCGGCGGCACCTGCTTCTTCGACATGCCGCTCAATTCGGAGCCGCCCGTCCTCGACGCCGCGCGCCTGCGGGAGAAGCGCGCGCTGGCGGAGGAAAAGTCGTGCCTCGACTTCGCCCTCTGGGGCGGCCTCGTGCCGGGCAACCTCGACCAGCTCGCCGGGTTGCGCGACGCGGGAGCGATCGCGCTCAAGGCCTTCATGTGCGAGAGCGGCATCCCCAGCTTTCCGCACGTTGACGCCAAGGTGCTGCGCGAGGGAATGAAACGCGCCGCCAAGCTGGGCCTGCTCGTCGCGGTCCACGCGGAGGACGACGATCTCGCCCGAAAGTTCACGGCCGCGCAGAGGGCGAAAGGTGGCACCGATGCGAAGGCGTACCTCGCCTCGCGTCCCGTCGAAGTCGAACTCGCGGCCATCCGCACCGCGCTGGAGATCGCGGGCGAGACGGGCTGTGCGCTCCACGTCGTCCACGTCAGCAGTCCCGAGGGACTGGCGCTCATCGCCGAGGCGCGGTCGCAGCGTGTGGACGTCACGGCGGAAACCTGCCCGCATTACCTGCTGCTCAACGACAAGGACGTCGTCCGCCTGGGCGCGCCGGCGAAATGCTCCCCGCCGATCCGCGACGAAAAGCGCCGGCAGGCGCTCTGGCGCGAGCTGCGGGCGGGGGAGATCCAGACGATCGGCTCCGACCATTCTCCCGCGCCGCCGGAGATGAAGAGGTCCAGGGACTTTTTCGAAATCTGGGGCGGCGTGGCGGGCTGCCAGCACGGATTCGAGCTGCTGTTCTCCGAGACCGCCGACTCGTTCGCCCAGGACGGCCCGCGCCTGGCCGCGGTGCTGGCCCGCAACGTGGCGCGCCGCTTCCGCCTCGACGGCCGGAAAGGCCTGCTGGCCGAGGGACTCGATGCCGACTTCACGCTCGTCTCCCTCGGCGAGAAAGAACGGAGGATCACCGCGGACGAACTGTGGACGCGCCACCGCTTCAGCGCGTATGTCGGCCGCCGCAGCCGCGCCCGTGTGACGCACACGTATGTGCGCGGCTGTGCCGTCTGGGCCGACGGCCGGCTGGTGAACCTTCCGCAAAAAGGCCAGTTTCTGCGCCCGCACTGATACGATTGCGGATTGCGGCGTGCGGATTGCGGGTTGAAATCCGCTCTGCGGCCCGCCTGGAAATCCGCGTCCCGCAATCCACACTCCGCAATCAAAATGAATCCCCGCCTCGGCCAGACCCGCACCCACATCGGCATCCGGCACGCCCTGATCGCGCCCGACGGGCACGTGCGGAGCAGCGTGCCGGGCATCACGGACGCGGCCACGGTCATCCTGATCTCCGAGGCGATGGGCGCGAAGTTCGCCCAGCTGCTGGTGACGTTCACGGCCGACGGCCGGGCGGCGCTGCCGGCGAACGACGTGGAGACGGCGGGCTATTTCGAGACGGGTGCGGGCGTGGTGACGATCGGCCGCGACCGGAAGCGCTGCGAAGCGGGCGGTTTCTTCTTCGCCCCGGCGGGCCGGGCCTGGTCGATCACGGCCCCGGCCGCGGGGACGCGCCTCACGCTTTTCCAGAAACGCTATGTCCCGCTGCGCGGGGCGGGCACGCCGCGGGCCATCATCGGCGACGCCGCCCGGGTGAAGGGCGAGCCGTTCCTCGGCGATCCGAACGCACGGCTCCAGGTCCTGCTGCCCGACGTGCCGGCCTTCGACCTCGCGATGAACCGCTTCACCTTCCAGCCGGGCGCGACCCTGCCGTTCGTCGAGACGCACATCATGGAGCACGGCCTGCTGATGCTCTCCGGGAAAGGCACCTATCGCCTGGAGGACAAGAGGTATGCCGTTGCGACCGGCGACGTGATCTGGATGGCCCCGTACTGTCCGCAATGGTTCGTCGCGCAGGGCCGCGCCGCGGCGAGTTACCTCTACTACAAGGACATCAACCGGCCCGCGCTGTAGCTCGTGGGCGACTGCCGAGCGTTTTTCCGATCGCAACCGACCCGGTTTCGCGCAGAGACGCAGAGCTCGCAGAGAGCGGTCCCAGGAGTCCGATCTCCGCGCACTCCGTGCCTCTGCGCGAACCCGGTTTGGTTCCGAGGTTTCATTTGCCCGGCGCAGGACCTGCTGACATCGTGTCTGCATGACGGGTGATTCTTCAGGCGGAGCGACGACTCCCGCCCAGCAGGGCTTCGACTTCACGCTCAATGGCCGGCCCGTGAAGGTGGAGAGCGTGCCGGCGACGACGACGCTCCTCGACTGGCTGCGCTCCCGCGGCCACACGGGCAGCAAGTGCGGCTGCGCGGAGGGGGACTGCGGCGCCTGCACCGTGGCGCTGGTGGATCGCGACGCGGCCGGCCAGCCCACCTATCGCGCCATCAACAGCTGCATTGCGCTGCTGCCGATGTTCGCCGGCCGCGAGGTCGTGACGGTCGAGGGCCTGGCGTCGCCGTCCGCGGGCTCCGGCGCGGCCGACCCGGCCGGACTTCATCCGGTGCAGGCGGCGATGGTGGAGAAGTACGGCTCCCAGTGCGGCTACTGCACCCCGGGGTTCGTGGTCTCGATGTTCGAGGCGTATTACCGCAAGGACTGCCTCGAACCCTGGCAGATCAGCGACCAGCTTTGCGGCAACCTCTGCCGCTGCACCGGTTATCGCCCGATCCGCGACGCGGCGATGGAGGCGTTGAAGGCGCGCCCCGCCGGCGATGATTCCGCGCCCGACCTGTTTCAGCGCCGCCTGCAGTCCCCGGTTTCCGCGCCGGGTCCGCTGGACTATTGCGCCGGAGAAGGGAACCAGACCGAGCGTTTCTTCCGTCCGACTTCGCTGCCGGAAATGTTCGCGCTGCTGCAGACGCATCCCGAGGCGCGGCTCGTGGCCGGGGCCACGGAGATCGGCGTGGAGCTGAACAAGAAATTCAAGCCCTTCCCGCGGCTGATCTCCACCGAGGGCGTGCCGGAGCTGACGCGCGTAAGCGCAACCGCGGAGGCCTGGCGCATCGGCGCCGGCGCCACGCTCACCGTCGTCGAGGAGGCGCTGGCGGGGGAATATCCCTCACTGGCGAAGATGCTCCGCGTGTTCGCGTCGCGCCAGATCCGCAACCGGGCGACGCTGGGCGGCAATC
The DNA here is from genome assembly GCA_035549635.1 of Opitutaceae bacterium. GTDB lineage: Bacteria > Verrucomicrobiota > Verrucomicrobiia > Opitutales > Opitutaceae > CAIUWA01. The sequence continues at coordinate 17,227 of DASZQN010000080.1, read as the reverse complement.
TCGCCACGGCCTCGCCGATCGGCGACAGCGCTCCGGTGCTGCTCACGCTGGACGCCGCCCTCGTGCTCGCGTCGGCCGGCGGGGAACGCACGGTGCCGCTCGCGGAATTTTTCCGCGGCTACCGCCAGACCGGGCTGCGGCCGGGGGAGATCATCCGCGAGATCCTGCTGCCCCGCGCGGGCCCGGCGGCCGGGCTCACGCGCCGCGTCGATTTCCTGAAGGTGTCGAAGCGCCGCGAGCTGGACATCAGCATCGTGGCCGCGGCCTTCTGCGTCGATTGCGATGCAGCGGGCGTGGTGCGGCGCGCCCGGCTCGCCTATGGCGGCGTGGCGGCGACTTCGCTGCGCGCGGTGCGGGCGGAGGCGGCGCTCGCGGGCCGGAAGCTGGCGGATTCGGCAGACATCGTCGCGGCTGTACTGGCGGAGGAATTCAGGCCGATCGACGACGTCCGCAGCGGCGCGGACTACCGCCGCGGATTGGTGGCGAGCCTGTGGCGGAAGTTCGCGGCGGGCGAGCGGAGCGAGGGCCAGGATGAGGCCCTGGGTTTCGGACACGGTGCGAGCTGGCAGATCGAGGATGGATCGCGGGCGCTACCGCACGAAAGCGGCGTGCTGCACGTGACGGGCGCGGCGCAATACGCCGACGACCTGGCCCATCGGCGGCCGATGCTCGACGTCTGGCCGGTGCTGGCTCCGCACGCGCGGGCCCGGCTCAAGCGCCGCGATGCCGCAAAGGCGCGCCAGGCGCCGGGCGTGGCCGCCGTCCTGCTGGCGGAGGACGTGCCGGGCCACAACCTGATCGGGCCGGTGCGGCACGACGAGCCGCTGCTCGCCGCCGACGAGGTCTTTTTCCACGGACAGATGATCGCGCTCGTCGTCGGCGACTCCATTGCGGCGTGCCGGGCGGCGGCCGCGCTGGTGGAAGTCGAGTACGAGCCGCTGCCGCCGCTGGTCGGACTCCGGGAGGCGGTGGCGCAGGGCAATTACCTGACGGATCCGCACACGATCGTGCGCGGCGACTGCGCGTCCGCGCTGGCGGCGGCGCCGCTCCGCTGCGACGGCGAGTTCGAGCTCGGCGGGCAGGAGCATTTCTACCTCGAGACCCACGCGGTCTGGGCGGAACCGGTGGACCACGGCTGCGTCTTTGTCTGCTCCTCGACGCAGCATCCCTCGGAAATCCAGGCGATCGTGAGCGAGGTCCTCGGCATCACGCGCAACAAGGTCGTGACGCAGTCGCCGCGGATGGGCGGAGGCTTTGGCGGAAAGGAGACCCAGGGCAACCCCTTCGCGGCGCTGGTCGCGCTGGCGGCGGTGAAGACGGGCCGGCCGGTGCGCCTGCAGCTCGACCGCGACCTCGACATGACGCTGACCGGCAAGCGGCATCCCTTCTGGAGCAGGTTTTCCGTCGGGTACGACCGGGAGGGAAAGATCCTCGCCGCCCAGGTCGAGCTGGTGTCGGACGGCGGCTGGTCGCTCGATTTGTCCCAGGCGATCCTCGACCGCGCGCTGTTCCACCTCGACAACGCCTACTACCTGCCGGCGGTGAATTTCACCGGCCGCGTGGCGAAGACCAATGTCACCTCCCACACGGCCTTCCGGGGCTTCGGCGGCCCGCAGGGCATGCTGGTGATGGAGGAGATCATGGACCGCGTGGCGCGCCGGCTCGGCCTGCCGCCGGAGACCGTGCGCGAGCGGAACCTTTATCACGGCAGCGGCGCCACCAACACGACCCACTATGGGGAGGAGATCGCGGACAACCGCCTCAACGACTGCTGGCGCGGGCTGCTGGCGCAGGTGAAATTTGCCGAGCGCCGGGCCGCGGTCGCGCACTGGAACGGGGAGCACCCCGGCGTGAAGCGCGGACTGGCGATCACGCCGGTGAAGTTCGGAATCTCCTTCACGCACGTTCCCTACAACCAGGGCGGGGCGCTCGTGCTGATCTACCAGGACGGCACCGTGCAGGTGAACCACGGCGGCACGGAGATGGGGCAGGGCCTGCACACGAAGGTGCTCGGCGTGGCGATGCGCGAGCTCGGGCTGCCGGCGGACCGCATCCGGCTGATGACGACCAGCACCGACAAGGTGCCGAACACCTCGGCGACGGCGGCCTCGGCCGGCGCGGATCTGAACGGCGCCGCCGTGGCGGCCGCCTGCGTCACGCTGCGCGAGCGCCTGTTGCCCGTGGCGGCGCAGATGCTGGAGGTTCCCGCGGATAAGATCGTCTTCGAGAACGGCCATGCCGCCGAACGCGGCACCCAAAACCGGGTGCCCTTCGCCAAGCTCTGCGGCCGCGCCTACGCCGACCGGATCAGCCTCGCGGCGACGGGTTACTATCGCACTCCCGGCATCCACTGGGACTGGGCGACAGCCAAGGGAAAGCCGTTCCACTATTTCGCCAACGGCGCGGCGGTGGCCGAGGTGGAAGTCGACGGCTACTCCGGCATGCACCGCGTGCGCCGCGTGGACATCCTTCACGATGTTGGCGAGTCGCTGAATCCGGGCGTCGACCGCGGGCAGATCGAGGGCGGCTTCGTGCAGGGCATGGGCTGGCTGACGCGCGAGGAATTGAAATGGGACCGGCAGGGCCGGCTGCTCACGCACAGCGCCAGCACCTACCAGATTCCGGCGTTCAGCGACGCCCCGGCGGAGATCCACGTCACGCTGCTGCCGAACGCCCCGCAGGCGAACGTGATCCACGGCAGCAAGGCCGTCGGCGAGCCGCCGCTGATGCTGGCCTTTTCCGTCCGGGAGGCGATTCGCGATGCGATCGCGGCCTTCGGTCCGCCCGGTGGAGAAGTCCGCCTGGCCTCGCCGGCGACCGGCGAGGCGATCTTTGCGGCGATCCAGGCGCGGAAATAGCGGAGCGGGAAGAGCCGATGGCAGGCCACCTCGGAGCGGTGGCCGGCCGGGTCAGCGACCCGGCCTACAGGGGCCTTACTTCAGCGGCGTGAGCCGCATGTTGCGCAGCTCGTAGGGCGTGCCCTCGAGCTGCAGGCCGACGAGGCCCTTGGCCGGCGAGCACTGGGTGACCTTGTTCTGGAACACGCCGTTGATCGTGACCTCGATCGTGCCGTTGCGGCAGGTGATGTCGCAGCTGTTCCACTCGCCGAACGGCTTCTCGGCGCTGTCAGCCGGCTGGCGGGCCAGCTGCGGTATCGGGGCGCCGGGCGGGGTCGAGAGTTTTTCGGCGAACTTGGCGTCGCCGCCCATCGGCAGGATGTCGCCGGCGCGCGTCGGCTTCGTCTGCATCTGAAAGCAGATCGGCCACTGCGTGCCGTTGACCGGACCCGAGGCGATGTGGAGCAGGACGCCGCCGTTGCTGGTCTTGGCCGCGTCGACCGGCCAGCGCCACTCGACGTGGAGCTGGTAGTTCTCGTAGCTCGCCGTGGTGGCGAGATAGCCGATCGGCGCGCCGGTCACGGCGATCGAGCCGTCGGCCTTGCGGGTGCAGACGGCCTTGATGTCCGTGGCGGGCGAGACGACGTATTGCATGCCGGCGAAGTCCTTGGCCGCGAAAAGATCGATGGTGGCGGCGGATTCGGCGCGGACGGAGGCGACGAGGCAGAGGGGCAGGGCGAGAAGCGGAAGCAGGCGCATGGCGGGAGCGGGTTGGGGTTGAGGGAGACGGAGGGAAGACTCAGTTGTGGCCGGGAACCTTCCACAGCGGCGAGGGCACGTGGTCCTTGTCCATCAGGGCCGCGATTTTCGCGACCACGTCGGAATGGGCGGCGGCGACGTCGTGCTGCTCGCCGAGGTCGGTCGCCAGGTCGTAAAGCTGCATCTTGCCGGTGAGCATCGGCATCCGGATGCCTTTCCAGTCGCCGAGGCGCACCGCCTGCGACGAGCCGCCCTCGTAGAATTCCCAGTAAAGATGGTCGCGGGGCTGCTGCTGGGCCGGATGGCCGAGGATGGCGGGAAGCAGGCTGATGCCGTCGAGATTCCCGGGCGGACGGACGCCGGCGATCGCGGCCGCGGTCGGAAGGAAGTCGGCGAACCAGCCGACCTGGTCGGAGACGGCGCCGGCGGCGACGTGGCCCGGCCAGCGGATGATCATTGGCTCGCGGATGCCGCCCTCGTAGAGGTCGCGCTTGATGCCGCGCAGCGGCCCGCTCGAGTTGAAGAACTTCGCATCGTGTCCGCCTTCCGCGTGCGGCCCGTTGTCGGAGGTGACGAAGATGACGGTGTTATCCTCGAGGCCGAGTTCCTTCAGCTTCGCGAGGATGTCGCCCACCTCCTGGTCGAACAGCGTGACCATGGCGGCGTAGCCCTTCTCGGTGTCCGGCCAGTCCTCCTTCGCATAACGGCCGTAATCCGGAATTTCGAGGCCGTTCGGCCGCTCCTCATCGTTGGCGTGCGGAAGGGTGGGTGAGAAATAGAGAAAGAACGGCACGTCCTTGTGGTCCTCGACAAACTTGATCGTGTCGGCGCCGACCAGGTCGGCGCTGTAGTCGACCTTCTTGGTCGCCACACCCTGCCCGTAGGGGCCGGGATTGGGCACGACATTGCGGAGCGGGACCCGCTGCTCGTTGCGAACGAGGAAGGTGGGGTAGTAGTTGTGAGCGTGGGTCTGGTCGATGTAGCCGAAGAAATAGTCGAAGCCCTTCCTGGTGGGAACGCCGTCCGAGCCCTCTGAGCCCAGGCCCCATTTGCCGATCAGGCCGGTGGCGTAGTTCGCCTGCTTCAACGTCTGCGCGACGGTGATGTCCTGCGGACGGAGATCGACCTTGGCATTGCCGCGGATCTGGGTGTGACCGGTATGCTGGCCGGTCATGAGGACATTGCGGGACGGGGCGCAGACCGCGCAGCCCGCGTAGAACTGGGTGTAGCGCGTCCCCTGGGTCGCGAGGCGGTCGATGTTGGGCGTCGCGATCCGCTTCTGGCCGTAGCAGCCGAGGTCGCCGTAGCCGATGTCGTCGGCCATGATCCAGATGATGTTCGGCTTGCGTTCGGTCGCGGCCGGGGCGCCAGCCGCGGCGTGCGCGGCGGTCGCGCCGAGCGGCAGCAGCGCGGCGCAGAGCAGGGGCCAGGAGGCACCGGCATGGTCGAGCCGGAGGAGGTCGGTGAGGGAGGAGGGCATTGTATTCGGAGGACGGAGGACAGAAAACAGGGAACCGAGAACAAGAATGGGATCAGGGGGCTGGACGATTGGGGGCGGAAATGGGTTCGAGGGCGTAGACGCGAAAATGGCGGACGGCCATGTGATTCCAGGTCGTGCGGAAGGCGAACCAGCCGCTCCGGTAGGGCTCGGGATCCTCGTAGGCGAAAAGCCGGCGGCCGTCGCGATAGTAGGCGATGTCCGGGCCGGCCGCCAGCAGCTGGATTTTCTGCGCGGCGTCCGGGACGAGCATGAACTCCTTCGCGGCGAGATCGTGCTCGGGCAGGATGGGACGGTTGCCCTTTTCGCCAATATAGCGGCGGAAACGCGTGGTGGTGTTGCCGTTGCCGCCGAGCCCGACGTAGTAGCACTTGAGCTGGTCGTAGTCGGCGAACGCCCCGGTGCGCGGCGCGGCGAAGATGTCCGCGGGGCTCCGCGCGTCGCGCGCCATCCAGAAGCAGTTCAGGTCGCTCACGCGGTCGTTGGCGCCGCTGCCTTTGAGCACGGTGGCCTCGTACTCGATCAGCACGGGGCCTTCGAGCATCGCCTTCCACCAGAGGGTCGCGCCGCCCGGCACCTCGATCTCCAGCCTGCCTCCCTGCGCCGTGACGGTTCCGCCCTTTTCCAGCTCGGCCTTCCAATGGTCGAGGCCGCGGTCGAAATCGTCCGACGCGAGCAGCCGGCCCACCCGCCAGCGAGGATCGGGCGAGGCCGGAGCCGTGCCGGCGGCAAAGCCGATGGCCGTGGAAAATCCGGCGATCGCGAAGACGAGTCCCAGCGTGCGAAGGGCGGGGGAAATGGGCGAAAGCACGGATCGACTAGAAATTCCCGCGCGGCGGATGGCAAACGCCTTTGCCAATGGTTCGGATTTTTTTGCCACAAAAAGGCACGAAGGCATTGGGGCTGCGGCGACATCTCCATCGCGCCTATAGGCGCGCAGATGATCCGAGCCGGATCCTCGGAGTTTTTTGCGCCTTTTCGTGGCTAGGGTCGTCCGGCCTGGTTGGCTGGGGTCTTCTTTTTCGATCTGTTTGTCCGGGTTTGGCTTCCATTCGAACGCCCCCACGGCGATTCTCGGGCGTCGCTGTCCCGACCCGTGAACACCCAAGATCCCCTCCCGCCCGCGGATGCCGCCCCGGCCCGCGCCTCCTGGATCTCACCGCGGCATTGGCGGAACCGAAAGGTGGAACTGCTGGGCCACACGGTGAACCTGGCGGGGATCGCAATCGGGGCCGGCTGGCTCGTCACGCTCCTGCTGCCGCACCTCAAGATCATCAGCCAGCCGGGGCCGGTGGAGTACAACGAGCCGGCGATCTGGAACGCCACCTACCTCCTCGATCACGGGCGCAATCCCTACACGATGAAGGAACTGCCCGGCGCGGCCTACTGCTTCGGGCCGCTCTACAACTATGTGGTGATCGCGTTCAAGCCGCTGTTCGGCACCGACTATCCGGCGCACCGCATGGTGAACCTTCTCTTCCTCGCCGGCTCGCTGTTCCTGCTGGTGCGGCTGATGTGCCGGCTGGGCACCGGCCTGGGCATCGCGCTCCTTTCGGCGGCGCTCTATTACTGGATGTGCCTGGGCAATATCATGATCACGGCCCGGCCGGATCTCATGGGGCTCTTCCTGTTCCTGCTCGGCGTCTTCGTTCCCTGGGAGCGCAACTACGCCCGGTGGCCCTCGATCTTCGGCCTGGCGTGCTCCGTGGCGGCGTTCCAATGCAAATTCTATTTTGCAGTGGGCGGCTGCGCGACGCTGCTCGGCGTGTTCCTGGTCCGGTCGAAGCGGGAGGGATACTGGCTCGCGCTGGCGTACTTCATCGCGCTGGGTGCCTCGTTTCTCGGCTTCTGGCTGGCCTTCCCGTTTTACTACATCGAGACCGTCGTCGCGCAGCACAATACGGCCGCCCTGACCTTCAGCGACAGTGTCTCGGCCATGCACACGAGGATGTTCCTCGGACGCAGCTGGCCGTTCCTGCTGCTCATGGCGGGCGGATTCGCGGCCTGGCTGTGGCGGTGGGAGAAAACCGGGGAGCGCGTCCAGACGAAGGCGGCGGGCCCGGCCCCCGACTGGACCGTGGGAACGCGCGAGGAGGCGCTCAGCCTCTCGTTTCTGGCGCTGCTGGCGCTGGTCTATTTCTACATGGGACGGAGCGCCGGGGCTTATTTTACCTATCATCTGCACCTGCTGTTTCCACCGATGTTCGTGCTGGCGGCGCTCGTGCTGCGCCGCCCGTGGGTCCGGATCGGCTTCGGTGTCCTCCTCTCGGTTTTTGTTTTTTCCTGGGCGAGGATTCCGTCGGTGCCGGATGCGTCCGGCCCTTACCGCCGCCTGGAGCAACTGATCTTCAACACCCACGGCGAGGTGCTCGGGCTGCCCTGCGTCACCGATATCTTCGAGCGCCAGAGCCGCCGGGTGCTGCACGACGGCAACACCATGTTCCTGGGATCGGCGCTGGCGGACAATCGCGCGACGTGGGATCCCCTGGCGGCGATCATCGACCGGCAATTCCACGAGACGGAGGCTGAGGTGCGGAGCAACGTCGCGGCGCGGGCGTATGAGGTCGTGCTGACCGAGGCGGACCGCCCGATGTTCTGCGACGAAAAATTGCTGCGCCAGAATTATGATGAGATCGAGCAGGTGGACTATTACACCTACTTCGGCCACTCGCCGGTCCGGATCTGGAAGCCGAAGTCGCGGCAGGGCTGAGGATCGGCGGCCGGGAGGCGCGCCGGGGCCGCGGGAATCCGGCTCAGATCAGCCCCAGCTTCATTTTTCCCTCTTCGGAAATCATCGACTGGTTCCACGGCGGATCCCAGGTGATGCGGACGTCGGCTTCGCTCACGCCGGGAACGAGGAGAATCTTGCCCTTCGCATCCTCGGCGATGGCGGGACCCATGCCGCAGCCCGGGGCGGTGAGCGTCATGGCGACGTTCACCTTGTGGCCGCCGTCCTCCTTCTTCTCGACGTCCATCGAGTAGACGAGGCCGAGGTCCACGATGTTCACGGGAATCTCCGGATCGAAGACCATGCGCAGCTGATCCCACAGCGCCTCGGGATCAGGGGCGCCGTCCGCGAGCGTGGCGGCCTTGACCGTCGTGTCGGCAACCTGTTCGCCCAGGGCGTCGCCGTCCTTGGCGTCGATGCGGAACAGCCCGAAGTCCGTCTGCACGGTGAAGCTGCCGCCGAGTGTCTGGTGGATCATCACCTTCGTGCCGGCGGGCAGCGGAGTCTTGTCACCGGACGGGATCTGCGTCGCGGTGATTTCGCGGGCGAGCGTGCGGTCCTTGGGATTCATGGGGAAAGGGAAAGTAGCGAGTAGCGGGTAGTGGGTAGCGAGTAGGCGGCGAGCGCGGACGATAGCAGGAGGGTCTTGTTGGCAGGTAGGCTGGGCTGTCTTGGTCTGAAGACAAATGCTCGCTACTCGCTACTCACTACCCGCTACTGTTTTCCGCTCGAACTTCGTCTTGATCAGCTCGGCCAGGGCGTCGTGGAGCGGGGTGTGGTCGAGGCGGCCGAGGACCTCCTCGAAAAAACCGAAGGTGAGAAGCTCGTCGGCGTCCTGGCGGTTGATTCCGCGTGTCTGCAGGTAGAATTCCTGCTCGGGATCGATCCGGCTGGTCGTCGCGCCGTGGGTGCAGCGGACGTCGTTGGCGAGGATCTCGAGCCCCGGCAGGGAGCTCGCCTCGGCATCGTCGCTCAGCATCAGGTTGCGGTTGCTCTGGTAGGCGTCGGTCTTCTGCGCGTCGGGATCGACGACGATCAGCCCGGAGAAGATCGTGCGCGACCGGCCGCGGAGCGCGTTCTTGTAGAGCAGGTCGGACTTGGTGTTCGGCGCCTGGTGGACCTGGAGCGTGCGCTGGTCGAACTCCTGCGTGCCGTCGGCGACGGTGAGCGCGAGCATCTCGGAGAGGGCGCCGGGTGCCTGGAGCTGCGAAAGGGACTCGTGGCGGGCCTGGCGCGCGCCGAGGTGAAGGTTCAACGACTGCACCCGGGCGTCGCGGCGGACGACGGTCGAGTTGAACTGGAAGGAGAGCATGTCGCCCGACCAGTTCTGGGCGGCGAGGTACGTCAGCTGGGCGCCGTGGGCGGCGTAGAGATCGTTGGCGCCGACGGCGAGCTGATGCTCGCCGAGTGGAGAGTTGAGAGCCGGGGGTTGAGAGCCGGAATCCAGCGAGACGAAGTAGTCGACGACGGTCGCCTTCGCGTTCTCCTCGGCGATCACGAGCGTGTGGGGGAAGACGGCGGCGCGCGGGCCGGCGGCGGCATGGGTGACCAGGATCGGATCCGTCACCGTCACGTTCTTCGGGACATAGATGAAGGCGCCGTCGCCGACAAAGGCGGTGTGAAGCGCGGCGAATTTCTCCGACCCCAGCTTCTGCGGCTGCGCCATGAAATGGGCCTTCAGCAGGTCGGCATGCCTCGCCGCCGCCTCGGCGAGCGTGGTGACGATCACACCCTGGGTCTCGAGCTCCTGCGCTACCGTGCGGGAAGAGAGCACATTGTTGGTGAAGACCAGGGAGGCTCCGGGTTTGGCCTGGGCGAAGACGGCGGACGGGCTGACGGACTTGGCGGCGGCCGCGGCCTGCGGGGCAAAACCGTCGAGCGTGAGCGTGCCGAGATTGCTGAAGCGCCAGGCCTCGTCCGTGCGCCGCGGGAGCGGGAGCGAGGCGAATTTCTCGTAGGCCGCGCGCTTGCGCTCGAGCCACCAGGCCGGCGCGGCCTTCTGCGCCGCGAGATGCGCGGCGGACGCCTCGGCGGTGAAGCTGCCCACGGACGACTTGGTTTCGATGGAAGGGGGAGCCATGGAAATTTTGGATTTTGGATTTTGGGTTTTGGATTGGGACGGATCGGATTTTTCAATCCGCAATCCAAAATCCGCAATCGGCTCAGCCGACCGATCCTTCCATCTCGAGATCGATGAGGCGCTTCAGCTCGACCGAGTATTCCATCGGAAACTGGCGGGCGAGCTCGTTGACGAAGCCGTTCACGGCGAGGCTCATCGCCTGGCCCTCGGTCAGGCCGCGCTGCTGCATGTAGAAGATCATCTCCTCGTTCACCTTCGAGACGCTGGCCTCATGCTGCACGGCGTTGCGGTCGCCGCGGACGGTGATCGCGGGATAGGTGTCGGTGCGGCTGTTGGTGTTGATCAGGAGCGCGTCGCACTCGGTGTTGTTTTTGCAGCCCTTGAGGTGCTTCGGCATGTGGACGATGCCGCGGTAGGTGCTGCGGCCCTGGCCGACGGAGATGGACTTGGCGATGACGTTGGAGGTGGTCTCGTCGGCGGCGTGGATCATCTTCGCGCCGGTGTCCTGGTGCTGGCCGTCGTTGGCGAGCGCGATGGAAAGCACCTCGCCGCGGGCCTTGCGGCCCTTCAGGACGACGCCGGGATACTTCATCGTGAGGCGGCTGCCGATGTTGCAGTCGATCCACTTGATCTCGGCCTCCTCGTGGGCGACGCCGCGCTTGGTGACCAGGTTGAAGACGTTGTTCGCCCAGTTCTGGACGGTGATGTACTGGATCTTGGCGCCCTTGAGCGCGACCAGCTCCACCACCGCGCTGTGCAGCGTGGAGGTCGAGAACTTCGGCGCCGTGCAGCCCTCCATGTAGACGACCTCGGAGCCTTCGTCGGCGATGATGAGCGTGCGCTCGAACTGGCCGAAATTCTCGGCATTGATGCGGAAGTACGCCTGCAGCGGCTGGGCGACCTTCACGCCCTTCGGCACGTAGATGAAGGAGCCGCCGGAAAAGACGGCGCTGTTCAGCGCGGAGAACTTGTTGTCGCCGGTCGGGATGACCTTGCCGAAGAACTTGCGGAAGATCTCCGGGTGCTCGCGCAGCCCCTCGGTGGAGTTGACGAAGATGACGCCCTGCTTCGAGACCAGGTCCTTGATGTTCGAGTAGGCGGCCTCGCTGTCGAACTGGGCCTCGACGCCGGCGAGGAACTTGCGCTCCTGCTCCGGGATGCCGAGGCGCTCGAAGGTCTTCTTGATGTCGTCCGGCACCTCGTCCCAGGTGCGCTTGGGCTTCTGGCCCTGCGAGAGGTAATAGCGGATCTTGTCGAAATTGATGTTCTCGAGGTCCTTCGTCGCCCAGTGCGTGGGCAGGGGCATCTCGAGGAATTTCTTGAGCGCGTTGAGGCGGAACTCGAGCAGCCACGCGGCCTCCTTCTTCACGCCGCTGATGTAGCGGACGGTGTTCTCGTTCAGGCCGGTGCCGGCGTCGAACTCGTAGCTGACGTTGTAGGAGAAGTTGCCGGCGGACTGGTCGATGCCGACGACGGGATTGGCCGCGGCCTCATCGGCGGGGGCGGATAACGCATCGGTGTCGGAGAGTGATTTCATGACTAAGGGTCCGGCTGAGTACCGCGGAACGTCCAACGTTCAACGTCCAACGCTCAACGTTGAACGCTGAAGGGAAAAAGTGGCGGCTCGCATGGAGAGTTGGAAGTTGAGCGTTGGAAGTTGGATGTTGCCGGCCGTCAGGCCGGCACGAGTTCCTTTTTGACCCAGTCGTAGCCCTTGGCCTCGAGCTCGAGGGCGAGGGACTTGTCGCCGCTCTTCACGATGCGGCCGTCGTACATCACGTGGACGAAGTCGGGCACGATATAGCCGAGCAGCCGCTGGTAGTGCGTGATCATCAGCACGCCGAGGTCGCCGCCGCGCAGGGCGTTGACGCCCTCGGCGACGATGCGCAGCGCGTCGATGTCGAGGCCGGAGTCGGTCTCGTCCATCAGCGCGAACTTCGGCTCGAGCATCGCCATCTGCAGGATCTCGCAGCGCTTCTTCTCGCCGCCGGAGAAGCCGTCGTTCACCGCGCGCGACGTGAATTTCCGGTCGATCTTGAGCAGGTCCATCTTGGCGTAGAGCCGCTTGTAATAGGCGGTGGCGTCGAGCTCCTCGCCCTCGGTCAGGCGGGCCTGCACGGCGGCGCGCAGGAAGTTGGCGATGCTGACGCCGGGAATTTCGCTCGGGTACTGGAACGCCAGGAAGAGTCCGGCGCGGGCGCGCTCATCCGCCTCCATCTCCAGGACGGACTTGCCGTCGAGCAGCACGTCACCGCCGGTGATGGTGTAATCCGGATGGCCGGCGATGGCCTTGGCGAACGTGGACTTGCCGGTGCCGTTCGGCCCCATGACGGCGTGGACCTCACCGGTGCGGACGACGAGCGAGAGACCCTTGACGATTTCCTTTTCGCCGATGGCAACGTGCAGGTTTTGGATTTCGAGCGAGGACATAGCTGGAAAGTAGTGGGTAGCGAGTAGCGGGTAGTGAGTAGACGGATGAGCGAGAATCAGCGGGCAGAATGCTCGCTACTCGCTACTCGATGCTCGCTACTGCGCGGAGCGGCCGCCTTCCCGCGGAAGATGATCTCGACGGACTTCGCGTCGTAGTCGGGCGGGAGGATGGCGTTCACGCGTTCGAGCAGCTCGGGCGGGAGGTCGATGTCGTGCGTGGCGCCGGAACGCTCGTCGTGAAAGTGGGCGTGCGGACGGAGATTGGGGCAGTAACGCGTGGGCCCGCGCTCGAAGTTCACGGCGCGCACCAGGTCGCATTGGACGAGGGTCTCGAGGCAGTTGTAGACCGTCGCGAGGGAGATGGTCGGGAGCTCGGCCTTGACGCGGACGAAGACCTCGTCGGCGGTGGGATGATCGCGCTTCTTGAGGAGCACGTCGTAAACGACTTCGCGCTGCGGGGTGGAGCGCAGGCCGCTGTCGGCGAGACGCTGCGCGAGAGCGTCCGGGGCGGTGGGGAGGGCGGTGGACATGGAAGGAAGGGAGCAGACAACGAATTGGAATGGTTCTAAGTAGCAAGTGAGAATTGGAACTATTCCAAATAGCGGCCGATGACATCGTCAACTCACTGCCAAACAGTCACTAATGTGAATCAGTCCGAGCTCACTGATCGTAGCTCTGGAAGAAGGGATGCAGCACGGCCACCCGCTGATTCGGCCGGCCAAACCAGGTTTCGAGCTGCGGCCACGCGGCTTTGGCCGGCAGGAGCTCGAACTTTCCGGAGATTTGCTTCACGGAGCCCGAGTTGACGGAGACTTCCGGTCCGCTGCCCTTGTTGCCGCGTCCGGAGATCAACGCGTTCTGGCTGAGCACGACGGTATCGGGTCCGCTGTTTTCCACCGCGATATCCAGCTGATCCCCACCGAGCACCACACCAACGCCGGCGGCGTCCGAGAGGACCGCGGCTTCCACCTGGCGGCGGTTGCCCTGGAAGTTGAGATCTTCGCGGTTGAGATGATGGATGCCGTATTCGTCCAACGCATCCTTGCCGGGATACGCCGGGTACGGGCCCTGTCCGATCCAGCGGAATTCCGACGCCTGGGGGACGACGAGCGAAAGCCCGGCCTCGAGGAAAGCGCCGGTCGCCTTGGTGGGAACGTAGTTGTAGGCGACATCGATTTCACCGCGATCGGTGACGAGCAGCGAGTATTCGCCATCGAGGGACTGGTCGGGTGCGTCGGGCCGCGCATACCGGCCGCGGACCGTGAGCTTCACGCCGTCCGCAGTGCGCTCCGCCTCCACCTTCGGCTCCGAGATCGTCGGGAGGAACGAGCCCTTCCAGAGCGCCAGCGGATTGGGCTTCGCGCGCAGCTCCTCGGCCATCGTGTATTTGCGGCCCACGTGGGGATAGATGCCGGCGACCAATACGCGGCCGGCGGGGTCACGCAGGGTGACGGCTCCGGTCTGCCGATTGGCGCGGATTTCATAGGAAGCCCGCGCGATGCGAATCTCCCCGTTGTCCTCGCTGAGGGTTGCCGCGGGTTCGCGCGGCGCCTGCGCGGCCACGAGTTCCGGGATCAGGGCACCGGTCCCGCTCTCCAGGCGGAAGGTTCGCTCATAGAACTGCTGTCCCGCCTCGTCCACGCAGCGCAGCTGCAGGGCGCGGACGCTGCCGGCGGCGGCAGGCGGCGCCTCGAGACTCAGGGCCACGGTCTCCCGGCCGTGCGACGTGGCGTGCAGTGGCAGGCGTCCGGTCTGGCGATCCTTGCCATTCACCTGGTACGACCAGTTGAGCGTGATGCCGGCCAGGGACCGGAAGTCATAACGGTTCTCGATGTCCAGCGAGACCGTGCGGCGATTCCCCTGCGGTTCCTCGCCGGACTTCGCGATCTGCACCGGCGAGTAGACCTTGCGCACCTCCCAGTAGTCGACCTGCGGCGTGCGGTCGGAGTAGACGATGCCATCCACCCCATCCATGTCCGAGGTGTCGTAATAGTGGCGCGAATGCAGCCAGACGTAGTGGCTGGGCGTGTTGGCCTCGAGCGGGGTCGGCGACGTGCGCAGGATGCCCTGGTCCTGGAACATCCAGACGGCGCCGCCGGCGAAGCGCTCGTTTTTCTGCATGATGTCCCACTCTTCCTGGATGCGGTCCGAGGCGAGGCCGAGGGCGTGGGCGTACTCGGTGACGAGAATGGGCCGCTTCAGGCGCTGGGCGTAGTCGCGCAGCGTGCTGGCGACCGGATAGTGCGGCGAATACATGTCCACGAATTCCGGCAGTTCGTTGTAGGTGCGGCCGAAATAGGAGCCAACCTGCGGGAAGCAGATCGGCCGGGTGGGATCGAGGCGCTTCACCTCGCGGCCGGTCGCGAACGTCAACGGCGTGTTGGGGTTCTCGTTGCCGACGCTCCAGGCGATGATCGAGGCGCGGTTCTTGTCGCGGCCGACCGTCGCGCGGGCGCGAGTCAGGAGGCTGTCCTGGTAGGTCGGGTCGGTGAGATGTTCGTCGCCGAAGCCGAACGGCACCTCGCAGAGCACATAGATGCCGAGTTCGTCGCACAGCTCGATGAATCGCGGATGGGACGGGTAATGCGAGGTGCGGATGAAGTTCATGTTCGCCGCCTTGATCAGCGCGAGGTCCTTCCACATGAGCTCCTCGGTCAGGGCGCGGCCGACGTCGGGAAAGATGTCGTGGTGGTCGGCACCGCGCAGCTTGACCGGGCGGCCGTTGAGCTTGAGCACGCCGCCTTCGATCGTCACCTGGCGCAGCCCGATCTTTTCCCGGACCTGCTGGACGACCTTTCCGCCCGCGACGAGGTCGAGTTCAAGGCGGTAGAGGCTGGGCGTCTCGGCCGTCCACAGCTCGGGCTGGGCGACCTTCAGCGCCGTCTCGCCGCGGCCGTCGTCCGCCAGCGCCAGCTGGAATTCGCGCACGGTGCGACCGGCGGGCGACAGCAGCCGGCCGTTCACGCTGGCGGCAGGGGAGCCGGACGCGCGCTCGGCCTGGACCTCGAGCTGCACGTCGGCGCTGCCGTCCGGTGCGAGCGTGGTGCGGGCGGTGTAGTCCTGGAAATGCGTGACCGGCGTCGAGAAGAGCGTGACGCCGCGGTAGATGCCGGACAGCGACCAGCAGTCGTTCGTATCGAACTCCCAGCCTTTGCTGCGCGTGGTGACCTGGACGGCGAGCACGTTGTCGCCGTCCTGACGCAGGGCGTCGGTGATGTCGAAGGTCACGGGGTTGTAGCCGCTCGCCCACGAGCCGACTTTCACGCCGTTGATCCACGCGTCGAAGCCGTAGAGGACGCCGTCGAAAAGCACGAAGACCCGGCGCCCGGCCCAGTCGCGCGCCACGCGGAACTTCGTGCGGTAAAGTCCGAGCCCCGCTTCCAGCAGCTTGCCGTATTTCGGCTCCGCGAAGCCCTGCAGCTCCCAATGGCTCGGCACCGGGATGCTTTTCCACGCCGCGGCATCGAAGGACGGCGCAAAAAAATTGGCGTCCGCGCCGACATCGGAGCCCGCGAGATATTTGAACTGCCACGAGCCGTTGAGCGACCGGCTCCACGGTCCTTCGCGCACCGGCGCGACCGTCACGGGCTGGGCCGACGCGACGAGCGCGAGCCCAAGACCGGCACCGAGGGCAAGGAGACGGAAAAGGCGGAGGAGAAGGGGCGGGAGCATGGGATTTCCATGGTCGGAGCCGGCTCTTTGCCCCGTCAAACCAATCCGGGTTTCACGCTGAGAACGCGGAGGACGCGAAGAAACGCCTCATCTCTGCGTTCTTGGCGTCCTCGGCGTGAACCCTTCCGGGCTTTTTTAACCGCCGTGTTCCGCGAGCCAGCGCTCGGCCTCGATCGCGGCGGCGCAGCCCATGCCGGCGGCGGTGATCGCCTGGCGGTAGACGTGGTCGGCGCAGTCGCCCGCGACGTACACGCCGGGGACGTTGGTCTGGATGTGCGAGCCGTTCGCCGGCTTGAAGTAGCCGCCCTCGTCGACGTCGAGCGGCGGCGCGAAGGGTCCGGTGTTGGGCACGTGGCCGATGGCGACGAAGATTCCCTTCACGGCGAGGACGGATTCCGCGTTGGTCTTCACGTGGCGGACGCGGAGCCCGCTGACGGCGCCTTCCTTCACGCCCTCGACGGCGACGGGAACGCTGTCCCAGACGCACTGGATCTTGGGATGCGACGTCGCCCGGTCGGCCATGATCTTCGAGGCGCGCAGTTCGTTGCGACGGTGGACGAGGTAAACCTTGCTGGCGAAGCGCGTGAGGAACAGCGCCTCCTCGGCCGCGCTGTCGCCGCCGCCGATCACGGCCACGTCCATCTTGCGATAGAACGCGCCGTCGCAGGTCGCGCAGGTGGCGACGCCCTTGCCGCCGAACAGCTCCCGCTCGCCCGGCATGCCGGTCATGCGCGGCGAGGCGCCCGTCGCGATGATCACGGCCTTGGCGAGCACGTCGCCCTCCGCGGTGACCAGCCGGTGCGGGCGCGAGGAAAAGTCGACCGACGTCACCAGCGCCTGCCGGAAGCGCGTGCCGAAGCGCGTGGCCTGCTGGCGCAGGTTTTCCATCAGCTGGAACCCGTCCACCCCCTCGGGAAAGCCCGGAAAGTTCTCCACCTCGCTGGTGGTCGTGAGCTGGCCGCCGGGCATCGGGCCCTCGAGCACGAGCGGGTTGAGGCTGGCGCGGGCGGTGTAGATGGCGGCGGTCAGGCCGGCGCAGCCGGTGCCGACGATGACGACGTTTTCGACAGGGGAGGACATGGGAGCTGGCGGAACACAGAGCCGCGGAGCGGACCAAGTGCAACTCCGGAGATGAGAATGGGCCGGGAGGCCCGGGCGGTCCGCCTACTGCTCCTCGACGCCGTCGGGCAGCTCGTTCACGTCGTCGGGCTGGCGCGGGAAAT
>DASZQN010000079.1:0-40943 GCA_035549635.1 Opitutaceae bacterium | reverse complement strand
GCGGAGCCGCGTCCGCGGGTCCGAATCCGGGCCCGCTCAAGCCGGACGTCCCCGCCTGGGTCATCCAGAATGGCGGCAGTTCCTACGGCTGGATCGAGCCGGCCAAGAGCCTCGCGGCGAGCCGGCCGATCAACTTCGGCTACAACATCAGCGGCATGCTCTATTATCCGAACAACACGCCGCCGAACACCAAGCTGCCGGCGGTCGTCTGGCTGCACGGCTTCAGCTATCCGCTCGGCTACATGTGGGTTTACCGGACCGACATGCACCCGATCCTCGCGCTCGTGCAGGCCGGCTACGCGGTGCTCGCCTACGACCAGTCCGGCTTCGGCAGCCGAATGGGCGAGGCCGCGCCGTTCTATGAACGCTATCCGCACTGGTCCACGATGGGCCAGCTCGTCACCGACGTACGCCACGCCGTCGACGCCCTCTCGGCCGACGGCGCCATCGATGCCAGCCGCATCTCGCTCTACGGTTACACCCTCGGGGGCGCCGTCGCGCTCCACGCCGCCGCGCTCGACCCGCGCGTCAAGAGCGTCGTCTGCATCTCGGGCTTCACGCCGATGCGCACCGACACCGCGGACCGCGGCACCGGCGGCGTCGCGCGCTACAGCGAAGTCCGCGGCCTCATCCCGCGGCTCGGTTTCTTCGCCGGGCACGAGGCGCAGATTCCCTACGACTACAACGAACTGATCGCCGCGATCGCGCCGCGCCCCGTGCTCGTCGTGGAACCCACGATGGACCGGATCTCGACGCCCGCCGACGTCCGCGCCGCCGTCGACCAGGCGCGAAAGGTCTACGGTCTCTACCACGCCGAGGACAAACTCTCGCTCTACGAGCCGCAGGATTACACGCGCCTGCCCACGCCGACGCTCGATCGGACGGTGGACTGGATGAATAAAAGTCAGAAATAACGCGGCGCGACAGACCACACACCCCGCCCTGGCGGGCACCCCTCTTTCTAGAGGGGAGCTTGGGCGATCAGACTCCCCTCTAGAAAGAGGGGTGCCCAACGGGCGGGGTGTGTCTCCGCGTCCGCCCGCGTTGGCTGTTGGACGTTCCGCCCGCGCGCGAACCTACTTCGCCGCCGGAGGCGCTTTGGGCGCATTTGCGCGCGGGATATCGCCCGCCATCGGCCCACGCTGGTTCGGCGCGCCCGGGCCGCCGGGGCGGGCGGGATCGAGTTGCGGGTCGGCAGGCAGGTGAAAATTCTCCAGCGGATCCGGATGCGCGGGATCGAAGGGCTTCCAATCCGGCACCAGGTTCTGCGCCCAGGGCAGTTTCGCCGCGACGATCCCGTTCACCACGCACTTCGCCAGCTCGTAGCTGCCGTACGCGTTCTGGTGCGTGCCGTCGACGAAGGCCTTCGGCAGGTTTTCCGCGCCGATCGCCTGGTACAGCGTCATGCTCATGGCGTTGAGATCGATCAGCGTCACATCCTGCTCCTTCGCCACCTGCCGCATCGCGTCGGGATAGCCGCCAAGCGTCTGCTGCGCGCGGCCGTTCTCGTCGAAGGCCTTCGTCCGGAGGTTCTGCGACGTGACCAGAACGGGAATCACTCCGCGCTGCTTCAGGTCGCCGATGAACTGCACGAAGTACTGCTTGAACCGGTCGAGGGGAATCGAGCGGTCGTTGATGCCGAACTGCATCAGGACGTAGTCGCCGGCGTGCACCTCGCTGAGCAGCTTCGGCCAGCGGCGCTCGCCGAGGAAGCTGGCCGTGGTCTCGCCCGACTCCGCGTAGTTGGCGACCAGCACCGGCGGCGCGAACCAGCGCGGCAGCTGCTGGCCCCACGCACCCCACGGCTCCATCATCTGGTCGGTCATCGTCGAATCCCCGACGAGATAAACCGTCGTGTGCGGGCCGGCGTCGCTGATCTCGACCAGGTCGAGCGCCGGATGCGCGTCGCTGAACTCCAGCGTCAGCCGCTCATCCCAGTCGAGCTCGAGGATCGGCAGACGCGTGCTGTCGTCCTTCTCGTCCCACTGCACGTAGAGGATCGGCTCCTTCTCGCGCGGCTTGAGCGCGACCATGCCGCCGCCCGGGATCTGTGGCACGCGGACGTGGACGAGGAATGAATGCTTCCGCGGCTGCCCCGCCGGGACGCGGACCGCCTCCAGCATGAGCCGGCGCGTCTCGGACTTCACCGTGGCGACCGATTCCTCCGCCGGATCCCCGAGCGTCACGTCCACGCGGTAGGCCCCGGGGCCGAGGCGCGCCGAGAAGAAGAACGGCCGGCCGGCGTCGCCGAGGACGAAGCCGCCCGCCGGCAGTCCCTCCCCCTCGCGCGCGACCACCTTCACCTTCGAGCCCAGGTCGAAACCGTAGCTGCGGTTCACGTTGTAGGCGTCCTCCGCCTTCACCTGCGTGTAGCCGGGCACGGGCTTCGGCCCGAAGGAGAACTTCAGCTCCGTCTGCGCCCGTCCAGCGGGCAACGCGAGGCAAAGGAGGGCGCATGACGACAGGACCGCGGGGAGCAGGGGGAGTTTCATATTTTGGACTTTGGATTTTGGACTGCGGTTGCCCAATCCAAAACCGAACTAAGTACCAAGTGCCAGGGGCCAGGTATCAAGTGCCGGGTCTCCAAATTTTCAGGCCGCCTCCCACCTTGTTACCTGGCCCCTGATACCTGGAACTTTAAAAGATAGCCCTTCCCCTTGAACGTCTCCTCGTAGTGCACCGCCTCGACCCCCGCCGGCACCCAGTCGCGCGGGTCGAAATCGGTGCTGATCCCGCGACAGGCTTTCCGCGTGAAGGGATTCCATCCCTGGTATTGGGACCGGACGACCGCCGCCGTTTCGTCCGCGATCAGCACGCGGCCACCGGGCCGGGCGACCCGCGCCATCTCCTGCGCCGCGAGCGCCGGACGGTCGAACAGGTTGATCCCGCCGAGGTGAAACACCGCGTCGAACGCGCCGGCGGCGAACGGCAGCCGCTCCGCATTCGCCTGCACGAGGACGGGCCCGGGCCAGCGCGCCAGCTTGCGCTGGCACTGCCGGAGCATCTCGCGCGAAAGGTCCAGGCCGACCAGTTCCATCCGGTCCAGCGCCACCCGTTCCGCGAGAAAGGGCAGGTCCAGCCCGGTGCCGATCGAGGTGTAGAGGCAGCGCTCGCCCGGCATGAGGTCGAGCTCCGCCGCCAGCTGACGCCGTGCCTTGGTGATGAATCCCAGCGAAACCACGTTGCCGATCCGGTCGACGACGTCGAAACCGCCCGACATCCAGCGGTACATGTCGCGCAGCCGCACGTTCTGCGGGCCGACGTCGGCTTCATCGAGCAGCGCGGGAATCCCGTCGACGATCGGATAGCGGCGCCCGTTCGCGGCGCTGACGAGGCCTCCTTCCCGCAGCTCGAGCGGTGAATGGTCGAGCGGATCACGCAGCAGGGACAGCAGGCGGTTCGGCAGCGTGTTCATTTGGCGGCGGCCGGGGACAGCTTGGACAGGGTGCCGATGGATTCCTCCGCCCAGCGCAGGGTGGCTTCCGACATGGCGATGCCGGCGCGGATCGTGATCAGGAGAAACGGACTGTAGCGCTCCGGATGCGCCTCGTTCTCCCGCTGCCAATGGTGGAGCTGGCCCAGGCCCGCCTTGGCGCGGTCGCGCTGGTGCTCGAGGTGGCGGATGAGCACCGCGGCCTCCGTCTCGCTGCCGAAGAAAAGCTTCAGGATCAGCTCGTCGCGCGGCCGGCTGAATTCCACGGGTCGGTCCAGCCAGGCGCGCAGCCGCTCCCGGCCCTTCGCCGTGATCGTGTAGACGACTTTCTTCCGCCGGCCGTCCTTCCGGTCCTGCGCCCGTACGAGTTTTTCGGCCGTGAGTCGCTTCAGCACGGGATAGAGCTGGCCGTGGCTTTCCGACCAGACGTGGGAGATGACCGAGTCGATCGCCTTCTTGATCTCGTAGCCGGACCGCGGCTCCCGGTCGGAAAGCCCGAGGAGGCCGAGGATGACGAAGGGGGTGCGTTGGATGCGCGGCATTATGTCTTCTAGATATATCTAAAAGACTATCGCAAGGAAAAACCCCGACTACAAAGATCGGCATGGCGGGCCGATGAAGCAGCAGCCGATCCCTCGGATTTTTGCCACAAAAAGGCACGAAGGCATCGGGGCTGCGGAGGTGTCTCCATTGCGCCTATAGGCGCGCGGGGCATTCTCGTCGCAGCCGGGGAATTTTCGTGCCTCTTCGCGGCCACCTCCGGCAGGAAGCTGCCAAAAGATTTGGTCCGGTTGCCCCTGCGATTCGTCTGGCTGCCGTCTCCCCGAACGATTCTTCCCGCAAAACCTCCCCTTCCCCATGATCCTCGCCCAAAGAGTTTCCTGCATCCTTCTCGCGACCGGCCTGGCACCGGCGCTGTCCGCCGCCCAGTTCTGGCAGGAGGTCACGATGCCGACCGTGGCCGAGGCCGCCGCCGCCTTCCCGCAGCCGCCGAAGGAATACGCCGCGATCCACTGGGCCACCGGGTTTCCCCAGCCGAAGGAAACGATCGTGTCCGCCATCGCGAACACCGCGGCCAACGGCGGCGGGGTCTACATGATCAACAGCGGCGGGCGGAACGTGAAATACCTTTCGCCGGAATACTTCGACCTGATGAAGGTGGCCGTCGACGAGCTGAAGAAACGCGGGATGAAGATGTGGATCGACGGCGATGACGGCTATCCGGACGGCTTCGCCGGCGGCATGATCAGCAAGCTCCATCCCGAACTCGGCATGCAGGCGATCGTGGCCGACGGCACCTACACGGTCGAAGCCGGACAGACGCTCTCCATTCCCCTTCCGCCCGACACCCTCGGCATCCTTTCGCGCGTGCGCCCGGAGCCCACCGCGGCCGCTTCCGGCCGTGGCGCCCGGGCCGCGGCTCCCGCGCCTGCTCCCGTTCCCGCCGAAGCCGGCGCCGCCGCCACTCCTCCGGCCGCCGGCGGAGCCCGCGCCGGAGCCCAGGCGGGCCGTCAAGGCCGCGCCGCCCGGCCGGCCACGGTCCCCGCCGCCTCTCCGCAAATGGTGCCGGTGCCGGCCGACGGACCGTTCAAATGGACCGCCCCGGCCGGTGGTCTGTGGTACGCGACCTTTCAGGGCAGCGCGGGCGAGGCACGCTACAGCGTTTTCTCCGGCCAGACCCTGACGATGCCCCTGCCGCCCGGGACGAAAAGCATCCAGGCCGACCTCCGGACGGACTGGCGTCCCGGCCAGCCGGAATTCAAGCCGGGCGGACCGACGACCACGCCGGTGCCGCTGCCGGCCAACGGCCAGTTCACCTGGACCGCGCCGGCATCCGGCGGACCTTACCAGGTCATTTTTGTCCGGCACGTCTACCGCAGCTCGCCCACCCGTTATGGCCAGCGCGAGGACGGCACGCGGGACAAGGACAGCCTCTACTCGCTGATCGACTACCTCGACGCCAAGGCCACCGCCGCCTACATCGAGCTCGTCCCGGAAACCTACGGGAAATATTTCGGCGCCGAGTTCGGCCGGACGATCCTGGGCTTCCGCGGCGACGAGACGGACTTCACGGGCTTCATCCCGTGGACGCCCAAGCTGCTCGAGACCTTCCAGCGCCAGAAAGGCTACGATCTGCAGCCCTACATCGCGCAGTTCTTCGGCTCCGCGCTCTCGCCGGAGGTGGCGCGGGCCCAGGCGGATTATTTCGACGTCTGGAGCGGGATGTTCCGGGACAATTTCTTCAAGCCGATGCAGGAGTGGTGCCGCGCGCACGGCATGGACTACATGATGCACCTCAACCACGAGGAGCTCATGCTCAACCGCGGCGGCGGCGAGGACATGACGAAAAACGAGGGCTCCTTCTTCCGCGACATGCGCTACATGGGCGTCCCGGGCGTGGACAACCTCAGCCAGATCGCCCCCGGCATCGTCGCCGACTTCCCCAAGCTCGCCGGCTCGGCGGCCCACCTGTTCGGCCATCCGCAGGCCTGGACGGAATCGGGCGGCAGCCTCTCCGCGGGCGGCAAGTTCGTCATCGATTACCAGCTGGTGCGCGGGATCAACTTCATGAACATCCGCGGGCTCAACATCGCGACGCCTCCCGCCTCGGCCAGCGACGCGAGCGCGGCCACGGGCTGGTACGTCACGCGCGCGGGCTATCTCATGGCGGTGGGCCGCCCGGCGGCGCAGGTCGCGCTGTACCACCCGTCGGACAGCTACTGGCTGAACGATTTCGAGGCGGACGACGTCACGGTGAAGCTCACGACCGAGCTGATGGAGCACCAGGTGGACTTCGACCACATCGACCACGATACCCTCGCGTCAATCTGCACGCTCGAAGGCGGCACGCTGAAGAACCTCAGCGGCCAGGCCTACCGCGCGGTGGTCGTCCCGACCTCGACCGTGATCCAGAAGAACGTCCTCGACCGCCTGCGCGCCTTCGCCGCGGCGGGCGGCAAGGTGATCTTCGTCGGCCGCACGCCGACGATGGTCGTCGACCGAACCTTCCTCCACGCCACGGGCGCGCCCGACCTCAAGTTCGCCACGCTGCTCGAGCCCACGCCCGCCATCACCCCGCGCGTGCTCGCCGCGCTGCCGCACCCCGACGTGAAACTCGACGCCGACTGCGCGCCGCTGAAGTACATGCACCGCACCCTGAAGGACGGCGACGTCTACTTCTTCTTCAACGAATCCGACCAGCCGCAAGCCCGCACCGCCACCCTCGACGGCCGCGGCCAGGTGCAGACCTGGAACGCCGCCGACGCGAGGATCCAGGCCGTCCCGAACCTCGCCCCCGCCACCGGCTCGATCGCCGTCCCGCTCACCCTCGCCCCGCACGAGTCGCGCTTCATCGTCATCGGCCCGCTGCCTCCGGGGGCGGGGTGACTTCGCCGGACGGTGGCGGCGGATGGCCGCCAGCCACCTTCCACCGAAAAGATCCCGCCTAGCCGCGGCGGAAAATCCAGGAATGGAGGGAAGCGCGCGGCCGCAGGCCGGAAATCTCACCCAAGGGCCCCCGGACGACCGAAGGTCCCGCGGCCGGCAGCCGCGGAACCGATGGCCAAAGAAAGGTTCCATCAGTAGACCGATGTGCACGGGCGCCGGATCGCGCAGCGAGCAACGTCGGTGAAAAGATGAAGGCCTCCTCCCAATCTTCCTCCCATGCCACGCCCGGTGGGGACGCCCGCACGGACTCCGTCGTTCATCACCGCCAGAAGGGTCGCGGGCGGCGCCTGGCCGACTATCTGCCGTTGATCGTGATCGTTGTGCTCACCGCACTGGCCGCGACCGCAAAACAGATCGGCTACGCCGGGCCGTGGGAATTCCGAAAATGGATGCCCGATTTCATGGGGCTCTTTCTCGTGGTTTTTTCCATGTTCAAATTTTTCGACCTGAGCGGCTTTGCCGACGGTTTCCAGATGTACGACCTGCTCGCGAAGCCATTCCGCCCGTATGCTCACCTCTATCCCTTCCTCGAACTCGGGCTGGGGCTGGGATACCTCGCGTGGCCGGGCAGCCCCATCCTGTACGGGATGACAGTGGTGGTCATGGGGTTTGGCGCCCTCGGCGTGGCCCGTGCGCTGCGGCGCAAGCTCGACATCGAATGCGCCTGCATGGGCACGGTCTTGCACGTTCCCCTGTCCACGGTCGCCCTGGTCGAGGACCTTGGGATGGCCGCGATGGCGACAGCGATGTGGACAATGATCTAGCCGCCGAAGTCCGGAACGGTCCCGCCCCTTGGTGACGGTTCCGCGCCAGCCGATCCGCGTGTTACCGGTCCCGAGCCATCGCGGCCGATCGGCGTTTTTTCCCGGCGGCCGACGCGCTCAGCCAGCCCCCGTCAAATCCGGCGCGCTGCAGTCCCGTCGTGAAATAAGGGCACCCGCGGATGAGCTTCCACAAAAGGCCCGAGCGAAAATTCTCCATCATCATGACGATCGGGCCCTGATTGATCCCGTAATGATAAGGCGAGACCCACGGTTTCGACCGGGACGAGCGTTGGCCGTAGGTCGGATTGAACGTCGCCTTGAAACCGTAGGGATTGTTTTCCCGCAGTTTCAGGGTCTCGAAATGATGCAGGGCCGGCAGCACCAGGTCGGGGGCGAACGGCAGCGAGGCGATCACCGCCCATGGCGCGATGCTGCCGTCGTCGGGACCGTCCGGCACGCCGCGCGCCTTGTAGCCGAAAAAGCGGCGCTTGCGCCCGTGGATCGTGCGGGTCTCGGGCCCGGGACCGTCGGTCGCGGTGATGCCCCAGCACGTCGCGCCGTAATCCGTGAACCCCCGGGGATTTTCGATCGCATATTGCCGCTGCACGCAGGTCGCGCGGCGGCTGTTCTCGAAATAGTCGAGCTTTCGTCGGCGCATGTAGGCGTCCTGGATCCCGCGGAAATCGATCCAAAGGTGGGAAATCTGGTGGGTGAACAACGGTCCCGCGTAGACGAAGCCGGTGTCGTAGATTTCCTTCCAGACGTAGCTGGACGCCCACTGCCGGTAGCTCGACGCGGGCAGCGGATGCGTCGGCGAACCGAGCCCCAGGACGTACATGAACAGCGCCTCGTCGTATCCCTGCCAGCGATAGCGGAGAAAGCCACGGCCCGGCCTCCAACCGTGGGTCAGGGCGGCTCCGCCGTTGCACGCCCAGTTCCAGTCCGCGCGGCGGTATAATTCGTCCGCCAGTTCCCGGATCGCCCGTTCGTCGGCCGTGTCGGCATCGAAGTAGGCGGCGGCGGTCAGGCCGCCGGCGAGAAGGAACGCCGTGTCCACCGTCGACAATTCGCTCTGCCAGGTGCGCCGGCCCGTGCCCATCTCGAGGAAGTGATAATAGAATCCCCGGTGGCCGGTCGCGTCCGGAGCGGTGCCCTGCTCGCTGCCCGCAAAAAACCGCAGCGTGGCGAGCGTGCGCGCGACGGCCGCGGCGCGGCGCATGAATCCGCGCTCGACCCCCACGGGATAGGACGAAAGGGCCAGTCCCACCGCGGCAATGCTGGCCGGTGCGCCGGCCTTCGTCCGGTCCGCCACGAGGCCGTTGCGCGGATTCACCTCGTGGACGAAGTAGTTGAACGTCTCGCGCTGCAGCGTCCCCAGGAGCCGGGCGCTGATCTTGGATCGGGTCACGCGGCGAGAATACGGCCGGGATTCACGTCGCCGCCAGCTCGATCGTGATCGCGGCGACGGCTTGCGCGGGCATCCGGATCGCGAGGTGCAGGCGGCCGGCCGGGTAGCGCCACGGCTGCGGCTCGCGCACGAGCCGGGAGGCGGCGTGCAGCTGTTCGACCTCGCGGGGCGTCGGAAGCTGCGGCCGGCCCATTTCGGCCCAGAGCCGCACGGCGTTGGCGTGATCGGCGTCGATCCGCTCGACATGGACGTTCCGGGGAGACCGCAGTCCGGAGAGCTGCAGCTGAACCTTCTCGGTCTTGATCGGATGCCGCGGCAGGGCGTGGTTCGTCACCAGCAGGGTGACGGAGCCGGGACGGCGGACCGCCCAGACGTCGACGGTCGGGTGCGCGCCGCGCACGGGCAACTCCTCGACGCCGAGCCGGTGCAGCAGCTGAAAGGCCCGGTAGGCCGGCTTCGCCACCCCCTGCATGGTCAGCAGGCCAAATCCCCCCTGAAACGCCGTGGCCGGCATGTAGTTTTCCTCGAAGATGTCGGTGAACGCCCAATAGCTGTAGCCTTGGACCAGCCCGCGCGCCTCCAGCATCGTCTTGACGATGACGGCGGCCGAGTACGGTTCGTCGTGAAAGTGATCGCGGGGATTCGAAGAGGAACTCCATTCGGTGTAATACAACGGCTTCCCCCGGACTTTCCGGCGCGTCGCCCGGGCCCATCGCCGCAGGATGCTCCTCTGGCTGTGCGCCAGCTGCGTTTCCGTGTCGTCCCCGACGGACCCCAGCGCATCCGTTGGATAGTGATGAGTGCTGATGAAGTCGACCGGCACGCGCTTTTTTGCACAAAACTCCATGAATTCGGTGATCCAGGCATTGTTCGCCGTCGCCGGGCCTCCCACCCGCAGCTCCTTGTCCACCGCCTTGATCGCCTCCGCGGTGCAGCGGTAGAGCCTGAAATACCCGGTCTGGGTCCCGGTCCAGAAGGCCTTCAGGTTCGGCTCATTCCAAACCTCGAAAAACCAGGTGCGGACTTCCGCGACGCCGTACCGCTCGGTCCAATGTCCGACCAGACGGCCAATGAACTTTCCCCAGGCGGCATAGTCCCGCGGCGGCGTCACGTTGCCGCGATAGTGGAACACCCTCGTGTCGCCCGACGCCAGGGCCGTCGGCATGAAGCTCAATTCGACAAAAGGCTTCATCCCGATCGCGAGCAGGAAGTCGAGGATCTGGTCGGCGTTGAAGAACGAGTCGAGCAGCCGGTTGCGCTCGTTCATCAGCGTGCCCATGTCGTCGCTGAGGATGCCGTGGAACCGGACATGGCGAATGCCCAGTTCCTCCCGGCAGCGCCGCAGCTGGCCCTGCCAGTCCGCGCGGAGCGCCAGCGGCGCATGGCCGCTGCCGACCGTGTGCTCCCAGAAGTGCGGGAGCGCGATCGGGCGGGCGGCAAGGTCGCAGCGGAAGCTGGCCGGACCCGCGGAGGCTGGACGCGCGCGCTTCATTTTCAGCCGCCGCGGGCGAAGTCGGGATAATCGGTCATGCCGCCGTCCACGAAGACGGTCCGGCCCGTCACGTAGGAGGCGGCGTCCGAGACGAGGACGACCACGATGTCCGCGATGTCCTTCGGCTCGCCAATCCGGTTGAGCGGGATTTTCTTCAACAGATCCTTCAGGCCTTTCGGGCTGCTCCACACGCCGCGGTTGATCGGCGTCCGGATCGCGCCGGGCGCCACGGCCAGGACCCGCACGCCGTGCGGCGCCGCCTCCTGCGCGAGCGTTTTTGTCAGCATCGCGAGCGCCGCCTTGCTCGCGGTGTAGGCGCTGTAGCCGGACCACGCGATCTCCTCGTGCACCGAGCTGATGCCGAGCACGACGCCGCTTTTCCGCGGCACCATGCGCTTCAGGGCCTCGCTCGCGCAGTAAAACGCGCCGAACAGATTCACCTGGACCACCCGGGTCCAGGCCGCGTGATCCGCCTTCCAGCCAAGCGCCCGTTCTCCGTCCATCCCCGCGTTGTTGATCAGGATGTCGAGGCCGCCCCACGCTTCGTCGATCCGCCTGAACATCGCGGCGACCGCGGCCGGGTCGGCAACGTCCGCTTCCAGCGCCATCGCCGTGCCGCGCCTTTTTCGGATGGCGCGCACGATCGCTTCCGCGGCGCGCGGGTGGCTGCGATAGGTGAGCGCGACTTTCGCGCCGGCCCCGGCGAGGGCCTGCGCGATCGCGCGGCCGATGCCGGAGCTGCCGCCGGTGACGAGCGCCCGTTTTCCTTTGAGATCGATTTTCATGGGTCTTTTGACGGGGAATGGGACGGCCCCTTGGCGGGTTCCGCCGGGAAGCCCGAGCGCCGCAACTGCAGTTGCACGACGTTGGGGGAGAAAAACAGGCTCCACGCCCAACCGATCGCGACTTCGATCTTGCGTCCGAGCGTGGGCAATTTCCACAGGTAGACGCCGCGCCAGAGAAACCACGCGAGGAAGCCCGAGAGCTGCACGCCGTAGATTTCCGCGACCGCGTTGCGGTGGCCGATCGCCGCGAGCAGGCCGCGGGGCCGGAATGAGAACGGCGTTGTCGGCCGGCCCGCGGCGACCCGTCCCAGATTCTTCGCGAGCTGTCCCGCCTGCTGCACGGCGAACTGCGCCGTGGCCGGGCACGTCGCGCCGGTCTGCGCATTCGGAATCAGCGCGCAGTCGCCGATTGCCCAGAGATTCCGGGTCCCGCTCACCCTCATGTCGGGGTCCGTCGGCAGGCGGCCCTTCGTCAACGGGAGCTTGAGCGCCTTGATCAGGGGTGCGGTGTCGGTGCCGACCGTGCAGACGACCATCCCCGTCGCGATTTCCTCGCCGGAACTCAGCTCGACGCTTTGAGCGGTGACCTTGCGGGCCGACATTTCCAGCCGCACGTCGATTTTGTTTTCCCGCAGTTTTTTCAGGGCGAACCGGGACAGGCCCTCGTGCTCCAGCTCGGGCAGGATGCGATCGCGCTTTTGGATCAGCACGATCCTGGGATGCACGCCCCTGAGTTCCGGATAGTAGCCGTGGATCGCCCGCATGAGATCCGCGATGTGGCCGGCGACCTCCACGCCGCTGAAACCGCCGCCGATCACCACGGTGGTCAGCAGCCGGCGGCGGGCTTCCACCGCCGGTTCCGCCGCGGCGGCCTCGAAATTTCCGATCAGGTCGTTTCCCATCGCGAGGGCATCCATCAGCGTTTTCAGCGGATAACCCCGCGCCGCCAGGCCCGGGATCGCCGAGAGATCGACCACGGATCCGCACGCGAAGACCAGTTGCGAAAAGTCGATCGACCCTTTTTCCCCGCCCGCGAGTTCGTAGTGGGCCAGATTATCCTCGCGATCGATCCGCTCGATCCGCGCCTCGAGCCAGCGGGTCCGGCGCGTCAATTCCCTCCCGGCCACCACGACGTGCAACGGCGAAATGGTCCGCCCCACGACCTCGGGGAGCATGGGGGTGAAAACCAGGTGGTTGTCCGCGCTGATCACGACGATCTCCCAGGGCGGCGGCAACGCCCGCTCGAGCGCCTGCGCAAGGGTCACCCCGGCGAAGCCGCCGCCGGCAATCACGACGCGGTGGTGATGGGACGTGAGCTTGGTCGCTCCCACCGGGCCGTGCGGAGCCCGGGAACTGGAATCCTTGCGCGTCATCGTCCCCTCCGTCCCCGGTGCGGGATCGGGGTTCCGGCCTTCCCCAAGACTCCGCCGGACCCCGGTTTCGGGGGGTCCTTCTCCGGCGCGATCAACGCCAGGCCGCTCGCCGGATCGGGCCGGCGCTCGAGGGCGCCGGCCTCGCTGAACATCAGCTCGAGCGTGGGCCGCACGATCGCCTTCAGGAGATGACCGCCGCGTGTCGAGCCGTCGCGCCGCCCGACCACGACGTGGATGTGCGCGACCGGTTTGTCGCCCTGCCAGGCGATATCGCCGGTCAGCACGAGAACCTCGACCTGCTCGTCGACGGGGAGCTTCAGATATTTTTTCGTTTCCCAGTCGAAATAGGCCAGCATGGCGGAGCGGAAGGCCCCGATGCCGGAAAAGTGCGCCGCCCGCACCCGCCCGCGTTTCACGAAGGCGAGCAATGTCGCCATCACTTCGTCGCCCGTCTCGAAAATCAGGGCGTGCGTCTCCCCACCATGGGAACTGAGTTTCTTTTCCTTCATCGGTGTTCCACGGGATCGCGCTCGGGAAACGGCGCGGGTTGGCCGCCGGTCGCGGCGCGGTGCGCGAGCTCCAGCACCTGCGCGAGGTGCAGCGGCGCGCGCCGCGTGGTCTGGCGGATCTGCTCGTGGCAGCTGAAGCCGTTCGCGATGATCAGCGTGTCGTCCGCCGCCTCGCGCACGCGCGGCAGCAGCACGCGCTCCCCGCACTGGATCGAAACCTCATAATGCGCCTGCTCGAACCCGAACGCGCCGGCCATGCCGCAGCAGCCGGAATCGAGCAGCTCGTAGTCGAGTCCCATCCGCTTCAGCACTTTCTCCTCCGCCGTCATCTTCATCACGGCCTTGTGGTGGCAATGCCCGTGGACGATCGCGCGGCGCGGCAATTTGGGCAGCGGGTAGCCGGGCATCTTCTGGTCGATGAACTCGCTCAGCAAAAGCGTCTGCCGGCTCAGCCGCTGCGCGTCGTTGTCGTGCGGGAGCAGGTTCGTGAGTTCATCGCGGAACGTCGCCGTGCAGCTCGGTTCCAGCCCCACCAGGGGGATGCCCGCGCGGACTTCCGCCCGCAGCGCGGCGAGAATTTTTTCCAGCCAGTCCCTCGCCCGGTCCAGCATGCCGTAGTCGTAGAGCGGCCGGCCGCAGCAGAGCGCGACCCGCGGCACGATCACCCGCCAGCCCGCGCGTTCGAGGAACGCCGTCGCCGCCTGCGCCACCTCGGGATGATAGTGGTTGTTGAACGTGTCCGGCCAGAGGATCACCGGCGGCCCCGCCGGGTTCGGCGCCGCGCGGCCGAAGAACCAGGCTTTGAACGTGCGCGGCGCGACCTGGGGAAGTTCGCGTTGCGGCGCGACACCGAGGATCCCCTTCATGAGCCGTCCCAGCCCGGGCGCGGTTTGGAGGAAATTCGTGAGCCGCGGAAACGCCGATGCCACCCGCGCCCACCGGCCGATCATTCCAAATGCATAGGCGTGCAGCGGCCGGAGCCGCCCCTGGTAGTGATGCGCGAGGAACTCCGCCTTGTAGGTCGCGACATCCACGTGCACGGGACAGTCGCCCTTGCAGCCCTTGCACGAAAGGCACAGGTCGAGCGCGTCCTTCACGCTTTCGCTCCGGAAGCCGTCCCTGATCAGGTCGCCCTGCAGCATCTCGAACAGCAGATGGGTGCGGCCGCGGGTCGAATCCTTCTCCTCGCGCGTCACCATGTAGCTTGGGCACATCGTGCCGCCCTCGTGCCGCCGGCATTCGCCCACGCCGACGCAACGCAGCGCGGCCCGGCTGAAATCACCCTCGTCCTCCCTGAAGCTGAAATGCGTCTTCGGGCGCGCGGGATTGTAGTCCGGGCCGAGCCGGAGCCCGGAGGTGATGCCATTCGGCGCGATCACCTTGCCGGGATTCATTTTCCCGGCGGGATCCCACAGGGCCTTGAACTCGCGGAACGCTCCCATCACTTCCGCGCCGTACATTTTCGGCAGCAGCTCCGCGCGCGACTGGCCGTCGCCGTGTTCGCCGGAGAACGACCCGCCGTGGCGGACGACCAGATCCGACGCCTCGTCGAGAAACGCGCGGAAGGTTTTCAGTCCCTCCGCGGTGACGAGGTCGAAACTCACGCGACAATGGATGCAGCCCTGCCCGAAATGCCCGTAGAGCGACGGATCGTAGCCGAACTTTGCAAACACGGTCCGGAGGTCGCGCAGATAGGCGCCGACCTTCTCCGGTGCGACGGCGCTGTCCTCCCAGCCCGGCCACGTGTCCTTCTCGCCCTTCACGAACGCCGTCGCGCCCAACCCCGCTTCGCGCGCCTCCCAGACTTTCCTCGTCTCCTCGGGATCATCGTAGAGTTTCATGCTCGGCGGTTTCCCGACCGCGCGCAGCCGGGCCATGACGCGTCCCGCCTGGTCGTCGCACTCCGCCTTCGTCCCGCCGCCGAATTCCACCAGGAGCCAGCCGTGGCCGTCCGGCAGCAGCTCCAGCGCATCGGTATGGATGTGGTGGTGGCGCATGTTCTCCACCAGCCGGCGATCGATGCCCTCGAGCCCGATGGGCTTGAAGGGAAGGATGGCCGTGACGTCGTCGGCCGCCAGAAATGCGTCGGGGTAGCCCAGCACGAGCAGCGACCGGGCCGCCGGCTTCGGCACCAGTCGGAGCGTCGCCGAGAGGATCGTGACCAGCGTGCCCTCCGAGCCGACGAGGGCGCGCGCCACGTTCGTGCCCTTCTCCGCGAGGAGGTCGTCGAGGTTGTAGCCGGATACGCGCCGGGGAATCTTCGGAAACCGCTCCCGGATCGCCGCGCCGTGTTGGTCCCGCAGGCGCTTCAGGCCGGCGTAGATTTCGGCCCGCCGGCCGCCGGCGGACGCGGCCTGCGCGAGATCCGCCTCGCTCGTGGCCCCGACCTGCAGGATTTCGCCGTCGTAAGTGAGGACCTCGAGCCCGTCGAGGTTGTCGGAGGTGCGGTACCCGTTGCCGTGGTTCGCCGCCAGCATCGAGTTGATGCCGCAGGAATTGTTGCCGAGCATGCCGCCGAGCGTGCAGTGATTGTGGGTCGCGGGATTCGGCCCGAAAATCAGCCCGTGCGGCGCGGCCGCCTTCTGCAGCTCGTCGAGCACGATGCCGGGCTCGACCGTGATGGTCCGGCGCCCGGCGTCGACCGCCAGCACGCGGTTGAAGAACTTCGAATGGTCCATCACGACGGCCGTGTTGCAGCACTGCCCGGCGAGGCTCGTGCCGCCGCCGCGCGAGAGCAGCGGCGCCCCGTGCTCCCGGCAGACCCGCACCGTCGCGATCACGTCGGCGCGGTCGCGCGGAATCACGACGCCGATCGGCGGCAGGCGGTAGTTGGAGGCGTCGGTCGCGTAGAGCGCGCGGCTGCCCGGGTCGAACCGCACCTCGCCCTTCACCGCCGCGCGGAGATCGGCCTCCAGCGTGCCGGCCGCCGCGGGAGCGCGCGCGGGCTTCGGCTGGTCGGCGTTGGCGGCAGGCGTTGGCATGAAAGGGAGCGGGATTCAGACGGCAAACCGCTCCGCGTCGGCCCACTTGAATTCCAGGCCGTGACCCGGGCGGGTCAGGTCGGGCCGCAGTTTCCCGCCGCTCAACTCCGGAACGCCGTCAAACAGCATCGCCTCGATCCGCGCATGGTCGTGAAAGTACTCCGCGTGGCGCAGCGGGGCCACGGCGCAGCCGGGATGCACGTGGAGGGCGGGCGCGCAGTGCGACGAGAGCGGGATCGCGGCGGCCTCGCACAGCGCGGCGATTTTCAGGAAGCCGGTGATGCCGCCGCAGCGCGTGAGGTCCGCCATCGCCACGTCGACCGCCTCCGCCGCGAGGACGCGGCGAAAATAATCGAGATCGTAGCCGTACTCGCCGTCGGCCACCTCCATTTTCGCCGGCAGCCGCTCGCGCAGCCAGCGCAGCCCGGCGAAATCCTCCGGCGCCAGGGGCTGCTCGAACCAGCGCACATCGGACTCCTCCGCAAGGCGCGCTCCCAGCTCGAGCGCCTCGCGCCGGGCATAGGCGCTGTTCGCGTCGATGAACAATTCCGCCTCGGCTCCGATCGTCCGCCGCGCCGTCGCGACGCGCTCCGGATCGCGCGAACGGTCGCGCCCGATCTTCATCTTGAAACGAGTGACGCCCCGCTCCGCCCAGCCGGTGAATTGCGCCCGCAGCTGCGCATCGCTGGAGGACGTGAAGCCGCCGCTGCCGTAAACCGGCAGCTCCGCGCGCGCGCCGCCCAGCAGCCGCACGAGCGGCACCCGCAGACACCGCGCCCGCAGGTCCCAGAGCGCGATGTCGAGCGCCGACACGGCCAGGGCGCTCGCGCCCTGGCGCCCGGCATTGCGCAGGCGGGCGAACATTTCCGTCCACAACGCCGGCGATTCCACCGCCTCCCTGCCGCGCACGACGTCGCCCAGGGAATCCTCGATGACGCGCGCGACGCCGGCATCCGCATAGGTGTAGCCCAGCCCGGTCGTCCCTTCGCCGGAAATTTCCACGACCACCAGCGTCGTCGCGTCCCAGCGCAGCGTTCCGTCGGATTCGGGGGCCTCGGTGGGGATCCGAAAGGCGGCCACTCGCACGTTCTCGATGGGTGCCGCCACGGGATCGAGCAACGCGGCGTGCATGGTCAGACGAGTTCGCGGACGACGTCTTCCGCGATGGTGGTGGCGATCTTCAGGCGCCCCGGCGTTCCGCGGGCCATCGACTCGGCGAGGTGCAAACCCTGCTTCAGCTTGATCCGGGCGGGCATCGGCGGCTCATTCGGGTCGACGACGCATTCGACGAGCACGGGACCGGGCGTGGCCAGAGCCTGCGCGACGATGGCCCCGCATCTTTCCGGATCGTCGATCGTGAAGCCGGTGCCGCCGCAGGCGCGGGCAATGCCCGCGAAATCGATCGGCTGGAGTTCGCAGACATATTCCGGATTTCCGAGGAACACCATCTGCTCCCATTTGATCTGCCCCAGGGTGTTGTTCTTGATCACGAACACCTTGATCGGCAGGCGGTATTTCACCGCGGTGGCGAATTCGCCCATCAGCATGGTGAAGCCGCCGTCCCCCACGAAGGCGATGCTTTGGCGGGCGGGATAGGCCACCTGGGCCGCGATCGCATACGGCAGTCCGGGCGCCATGGTGGCAAGCGTGCCGGAAAGCGAATGCATCTGGCCGCGCCGGGCGGGAATCTGGCGCGCAAACCAGGTGGTGATCGTGCCGCTGTCGCAGCTCACGATGGCATCCCCGGAAATCTGTTTCCCGATTTCCCACGCCACGACCTGCGGCTTCATCGGCTTGTCGCGCCGGGTGCCGCGCTCCTCCATCAGCTTCCGCCAGGCGCCCATGCTCTTCTGCGCCTTCTCCAGGAATCGCTTTTTTCCGCGCGGTTTCAGCTGCGACCCGAGCAGCGCCAGCACCAGGCGCGCATCGCCGGCCAGTCCGACCTCGACGGGATAACGCAGGCCGATGCGCGCGGGATCCAGGTCGATCTGCACCGCGCGGGCCCGGCCCGGCTTGGGATAGAATTCGACGTAGGGAAACGAGGTTCCGACCAGCAGGAGCGTGTCGCAGTTCTCCATCGCCTCGAGGGATGGCTCGGTGCCCAGCAGCCCGATGCCCCCGGTCGTGTAGGGCGAGTCGTCCGGGACGCATGCCTTGCCGAGGAGCGCCTTGACGATCGGGGCGCCGATCTTCTCCGCGATTTTCTCGAGCTCGTCGCCGGCGCCGAGAGCGCCCTGGCCGGCAAGGATGACGACTCTTTCCCCCTCGTTCAGCACCGCCGCGGCGCGACGCAGGTCGCCCGGCGCGGGCAGTCCCGCCCGGTGGCCGATCGCCTGCGTGTCGGCATGGCCCGGCACGTTGCGCTCGGACCGGAGGCCGGTCTTCACCGGCATCGACTGGAAATCGACCGGGAAGTTGATGTGGGCGACGCCCCGGCGCGCGAGCGCCGTCCGACACGCGAGATTCGTGATGCTCGCCACGTGCTCCGGCCCCATCACGCGGGCGTTATAGATCGAGACGTCGATGAAGAGCCGGTCGAGATCGACGTCCTGCTGCGAGTGGGTGTCGATGACGTCATGAAATTGATGGCCGGTGATCGCCAGCACGGGCTGGCCGTCGAGCTTGGCATCATAGAGGCCGTTGAGCAGGTGGATGCCGCCCGGCCCGGATGTGGCGAGGCAGACGCCGAGCTTCCGGGTATATTTCGCATAGCCGCAGGCCATGAACGCGGCGGCCTCTTCATGGCGCACCTGGATAAAGCGGATGTGCTTCTCGGCCTTGCGCAGGGATTCGACGATGCCGTTGATGCCATCACCGGGCAGGCCGAAGACGATCTCCACCCCCCATTCGATCAATGTCGCGACGAGGACGTCGCCGGCGGTTTTTGTCATGTTGATTTTCCTCCGGTAAATGCTCGGGGTTTCACATCGGGCGGCGAGGAAGCCATCGGATCGAACCACGGCGTTCGCTTCCCGGCCGGCCCGTGGCTCCACGCGGAAATGGAACCCTCTGCCATCGCCCAAGGGGGCCGTCCCACGGCCAAATTGGGAAATGATGAATCCATGATTGCGTGATGCCCGCCGCATGGATTTCCGCGTCTGCGACCGCTCACGGGAAACGGACCGCAACCTTCCGGCGCAGTGCCGTGCGGCAGCATGGGGTCAAACCCGGGAGAGCATACCGGTGAACGCCGGCGGCCGGGGCTGTCCCGCCGCTCGATCTTCCGCCCCGCAAGATCCGAATCATCACCCCGGATCCCGCCGCACCCGCTTGAAGAAAGAAAGGAATGCACAAATCGGCGCAGGTTTCCGGCCCGGGGGACCAGGAACAGGCGCGGACCGGCGAGAAGCCCGACCACCCTCGTGGCGGGAAATGAAGTTCCCGCCGCCGTAGGAGAGCCTTCGGCCGCGGACAGCTCTTCCGTCGCCACCCGCATGGGCGCTGAGCCCTGAAGGCTACGGCCGTTCGCAGACGGCGTTCTCGCGCAACCACGGTCCGACGCAGCGCCGTAGGAATTTTTGCAGCGGCGGCGGCGAATCCCGTCCGATCCATGCGGGATCGCCCCAGCGGGCGACCCGGCGCGGGCTAACTTAACTTCCAACAGGCCCGCAATTTAAATGGCGGGATGGACGGGACTCGAACCGTTTTGCCGCCTCGAAGCTAAGTCGCCGAACCGACGCGGACTTAGTTGAGGGTGTGTGGTTTAGAACGACGCAAACAAAAGCACCGAAGTGCGAAAAGGTGAAATCAAAAACAGGGATTCGGACAACTTTTGGGCAACCGGAGCGCGGACGGGATAGTGACCCGTCCACGCTGTATCTTGCATCCGCGCTCCCGGACCAATCTCGACTTCACGAACTCTCAATCTAGGGTCCTGGCGTGTCCGGCCCGACCCCAGTCCCCAAAGCAACCGACGTGCCCGCGCAGGTCTTCGAGCAATTCCTTGCTGACCTGGCCAAGGCCGAGGTTTCCGCGGAGGTCGTGGCTCGGCTGCGCAAAACGCTGATGGAAGACCAGCTCTTCACCGACGCCGCCTTGAAGCAGGCCATATTTGGGGAGGAACCCGGTTCGTGATTCTCGTCGATGCCATCACGATCAAGGATTTTCGCGGCATTCGCGACCTGACCCTAACCTTCAAGGGGAAGAACTTCGCCGTCTGTGGGCCAAATGGCACCGGTAAAAGCGGCGTCGTGGATGCCTTGGAGTTTGCCCTTACCGGCAATGTCTCGCGCCTGTCCGGCGAAGGCAAAGGAGAGGTCTCTCTCAAGCAGCACGGCCCTCACGTCGATTTCCGCAACAACCCGGACAAAGCTCGGGTCAGTGTCACACTCACCATTCCCAGCCTCGGGAAAACCGTCACCGTCGAGCGGAGTGCCAAGACACCCAATCAGGCCCAGGTGACCCCGAGCACCC
This sequence comes from Opitutaceae bacterium, assembly GCA_035549635.1. Taxonomy (GTDB): domain Bacteria; phylum Verrucomicrobiota; class Verrucomicrobiia; order Opitutales; family Opitutaceae; genus CAIUWA01. The sequence continues at coordinate 20,338 of DASZQN010000079.1, read as the reverse complement.
CGGACGTGCTGGCGTTGCTGGCCAGGGTTGCCGCCCATCCCGAGATCGTGCTCTCGCGCCGCGAACTCATCCGTTACGTGCTGGCCACCCCCGGGGACCGGGCGCGCGAAGTGCAGGCTCTCCTCCATCTCGACCGAGTGGAAAACGTGCGCGTGGGCCTACAGAAAATCGCCAATAGTGCCGAACGCCAGCTCCCGGCTTTGGTCGCAGCGGTCAAGGCGGCCAGCGAGAACCTTCTGCGCGCATTGGCGATCACGGAACTGACGGCGGAAAAACTTCTGGCCGCCGCCAACGTCCAGCGGGCAATCCTCGGGTTACCCGCGCTTACCGAGGTTACGGCGACCACTTCGCTGAAAGACGGCCTGGGCGCGCCAACGGTCGCCAAGCCCCAGTCGATCCCGAAAGCGCAGGCGCTCGCTGACCTCAAGGCGGCACGCGACGCGCTCGACGAATTGGCGGCGCCGGCGCTCGCGACCCTGGTGGCAGAACTTACCACCGACATCAGCAACCTCGCGGCCGACGGGGCCGGCACGACGGGCGTTGCCGTGGAGAATTTCTACGCCACTGGGCTTTCGCTGATCGAGGCCGAAGCCTGTCCTCTCTGTGACACCGCCTGGGATGTCGCGGAACTCCGGGCGAAGCTCCAAGCCAAGCTCGACGGTCTCAAGGAATTCTCCCGCCAGCGGAAGCTAATCGAGCGGAAGATCAGCCCGCTGAACGCGACGCTGGCCCGGGTTCGGGCATCGCTTGAAACCTTGGCCCGCCACGCGGCACTGGCGACCCCGCCTCTGCAGCTGACCGCGGTCACCGAATTCGCGACGGCCTGCCAGGCCGGCAGCATGCAGTTGAACGCCTTGTTGCCCTTGCTAGATACGATTGCAGTCCTAGGCCGCGTGAGGACCGAACCGCCGGAAATGCGAGACGCGATTGCGGCCTTGGAGGTGGTCGTTACCGCCTTGCCCGAACCCGGTAAGCAAGACTCCGCGCGGGACTATCTCACCCTTGCACAGGAGCGCTTGGAAACGTGGCGGGAAGCACGCCGTAAGCACAAGGCGTCGAGCGAGCAGGCAGTCCGGGCGCGCAAGATTTCCGACACCTACGTCGCCACCAGCGACACGGTGCTCATCGGCCTCTACGCCGAGGTGCAAAAGGACTTCGCCGCCCTGTATCGCTTCATTAACAAGAACGACGAGAACGCCTTTACCGCGAAATTGGTGCCTTCAATCGGCAAACTCGGCTTCGATGTCGATTTCTACGGTCGAGGCTTCTTCCCGCCGGGAGCCTATCACAGCGAGGGCCATCAGGACGGCATGGGCCTGTGCCTCTACCTCGCACTGATGCGCCACCTGCAAGGACCGAACTTCACCTTCGCGGTCCTCGACGATGTGCTCATGTCGGTGGACACGGGACACCGCCGCGAGGTCTGCGCATTGCTCAAGCAGGAGTTCCCCCACACGCAGTTCATCGTCACGACCCACGATCCTGTCTGGCTCCGGCACATGAAAACCGTCGGACTCCTCGGCGGAAAAAACGGGGTGCAGTTCCGCAAATGGAGCGTGGAGCACGGCCCCGCCGAATGGCACGACCGTGATGTCTGGACGGAGATCGACGAGTACCTTCAGCAGAACGATGTGCGGAGCGCCGCTGCCTTGCTGCGACATTTCCTAGAGTACACTGGTGGCGAGTTATGCCATCGCCTGCGGGTGCCGGTCGAATATCGCTACGATGGGCAATACCAGCTCGGAGAACTCCTCCCTCCGGCCGTCGCTCAACTTCGCAAGCTCTACAAGAACGCCAAGGAGATCGCAAACGGCTGGAATCAAAAGGAAACCGTCGCCGCCTTGGCCGAGCGCGAAGCAGCCTTCGCGCTCGCAGCGCAGACCTCGCAGGTGGAACAGTGGCAGGTGAACGTCGCCGTGCATTTCAATGCCTGGGAAAATCTCAAGAAGGAGGATTTCGTGCCGGTGGTGAAGGCTTACCAAGCATTGCTTAGCGCCTTTACTTGCCCGAAATGCAACGAATACATGCATGTATCACCCGACCGTGAAACTCCAGAGTCGCTGCGGTGCGATTGCGGTCAGACGACAATCAATCTCAAGAAGAAGACTTGAGCTAGTCTGCGGACGCGTGCTCAGCACCGCTGAACCAGACAGCCGCTCTGAGGCTGGCCGCAACCGGCATGCAGCGTTGAGCCTCGGCTACCAAGTCTCGCCAAGTCTTTCGCCGGAGCAGAGCGCAGCCGTGGGGAAAATCCTGCGAAGTCGGGATTTCATCACGTTGTTTCGAGGCGGCGCCGGCACCGGCAAGAGTTTCACCCTGAAGGAGGTCGAGCGCGGCCTGGCGGCGGCAAAGCGCCCGGTGGTCGTGCTGGCTCCCCAACGCCAGCAAGTCCAGGATCTGCAAGCCGACGGACTGGCGGGCAACACCCTTGCTCATTTCCTGAAGCAGAATCAGCTCGCCCAGGATGCCGTCGTCATCGTCGATGAAGCCGGCCAGGTCGGCGCGCGGCAGCTCGCCGAATTGATCCGGGTGGTCCGGGCGAGCCATGGACGGCTCATCCTGTCGGGCGACACCCGCCAGCACGGCGCCGTGGCCGCCTCCGATGCCCTCCGGGTCATCGAAAAGCATGCTGGGCTGAAGCCGGCGGTGCTACGAACGATCCGGCGGCAGGACCCCAATCTCGGAGAGACCCCCGGCCAGCGGGCATTTATCCGCGCTTACCGAAGGGCGGTGAAAGCGGCAGCTGAAGGCAGAATAGATGCCTCCTTCGATGCCCTCGACCGGCTCGGCTGCATCCGGGAAGCCGGCGAAGATCGGCATCATCTGCTGGCTGCGGAGTACTTGGCCGCCGTCGAACGTGATGAGAAGGCCCTTGTAGTGGCCCAGACCCGCGAGGAGGTCCATGCCCCACATCGCGCGTCAACCGGCGACTGACGGGCTTTCTGCGGGAGGCTCCTTGGCGAGGAACTCCGCAATCTCACCGCTGAACCGCTGGAACGTGCGTTCGGAGTCCAGCACGAGAGTCTCCATCTCCTGCCAATGGAAATGAATGCTGTAGGCGCTGCGGAAGAAATGCCGGAAGCCCAAGTAATCCTGAAGGCGGGTGCGCATGGAGTCCGAGAGGACAGCGGGACGTTCAGCCCGGACTTCGGTCATTCGCCGGAGCAAGTCGCGGTGCCAACGCTCGCCTTTCACCGGGTCGTTGTCGATTTCCCGAGTCACGCGGGAGAGGACATTTTCGATTCCAGTGTAAAACGAATGCAGCATCGTCGCGAGCGCCGAGCATTCGATGAAGTCGGGCGGAGTTTGGCGGCATTTCGCCACCAGCGGAGCATGCGCCGTGAGCAATTGGCGCAGTTGGGCCAATTCTGTCTCCGCCTGGGAACGGAATCTAGCCCACCCGGACGAGTTCGTGGGCATCGCGCAAATGGCGGGTGAAAGGAGTGCTGCGATCCAGATCGACCAAATCGACCGGACGGTCGAGCCCCAGCAAGATGCCCTGCAAATGGAAGAACTGACCGGACGGCAGCCCGCTAACTGCCAGGTCCAAATCGCGCGGCGGTGGCCCCGAATCGCGGGCGCCGGACCCAAAGACATAGACCTCCCTCGCGCCCGCAGCCTTCAGGTGGCTAACGGCGCTATCCAAGGTCGTTTTCAGTTCCGGTCTCACGCCGCTAGCCAATCGAACGGCAGCATTGAGTCAAACCGTCAATCCTATGCAGCAGACAGATCCAATTGCCGAATTGCCGGCAGGATGCCGAAGAACCGCTCCGCTTCCGCCGGGCTCCGCAGGTCGAGGTAGTGTTTGCGGATGATGCTTTCGGAGTTGCCGGCTTGGAGGGCGGCCTCGCCCATGGACCGGAATTTCGCGACGAACATCGAGATGAAGGTGTGACGGAGCACGTCGTGGGTGAGCTTGAACTCGGTGCAGATTCTACGGTGCATGTTTACCGCGTTCGGCGGGAGGATCGCATATCGCTCCAGTGGGTATGCCCGGAGCCATGCCGCCAAGTTGGGCTGGATGGTCACGAGGCGGGGCATGCGGACCTTGGAAACGTCCGGCTCGATGCGGATCGAGCCGGTTTCCAGGTTCACGGATTCAGCCTTCAGCTTGGAGATTTCGCCGAAGCGGAGACAGGGCCGGATGCCCGCAAAGAGACAGAGGGCGAAATAAGGCACCATCTCGCCCTTTTCGTAGGCCGCGACGTGGGCCATGAGCCTAGCGGCCTCCTCGGCGGAGATCGTGACGGCCGAGCCGCGCCGATGGTTGATCCGGTGGTGGGGCGTCTTCTCGACCGGGTTCAGGGCAATCCAGTCCTTCTGAAAGGCGAACTTGAAGAACGTGGAAAGGAGCCCCCGGCGATTGTTGTAGGTCTTGAGGGACGGCTTGCCGCGCTCCAGGTAAGGCAGGAGCTGGGCGGCGGTGAAGTCGGACACGAGGGCCTTGGGGAAGCGGGCCTTGAAGGCGTTCAGCTCGTTCTCAATGGAGCGTAGCTGCCGCATTGAAAGCAGGGTGCGGTCGTGGGCCGTCTTTTTGGAGGCGTAATACTCGGCGGCGGCGTCCGCGAGGAGCTTCTGCTGGTTGGGAACCCGGAAGGTCGCGAAGGCATGGTCGAGGTAGACCAGGAGCGAGCAGGGCCGGCCATCGAGCCGGCGGAAGGCGTCTTCCGCCTCCCGGAGCTGGGCATCGGTCAGGAACGTGGTTGCCGTTCGGAGGCCGGCGGCGGCCTGGACGGCCTTCAATTCCAGCGCGGCCTTTTCTGCGGCGGCCTCTTCCTTGGTCTTGAAGTTCCTGCGGATGCGGACCCCATACAGGCGACCATCGACGCGCCAGGAGGTCGAGCCGTTCCGGTTTTCGAACCGGCTGACGGCGAACTTTGTCTGATTCATGCTTAGGTTGCCGCGTCAACCGGGCAACTTAGCTTCGACGAAAACTTAACCCGCGAGTGCTTCGCGCGTTAAGTGGCGGGATGGACGGGACTCGAACCCGCGAAAAGTTTCCCTGCCTCTCAGAAAAAATTTCTCAGAGGTAGAGGAACACAGGGAACAGTAAAAAGTGGTTGTGGTCGTTGCCACTGGCGTTGCCACTAACTGCGGGACTAAAACCCAATGCCTGCCCTTCGCAAAAAACCTCGGTCGCCCTTCTGGTTTGGGTGCTTCACGCTGCCCGATGGCCGGCGCACCCAGCGCAGCACGAAGACTAGCAATCGCCGGGAAGCGCAGAAAATCGTTTCAGAATGGGAAGAGGCGGCGCGGCGGCGACTGACCGAGGCGCAGGCGCGCCGCGTCCTGTCTGACATTCACGAGTTGGTCCACGGTGAGCCGCTGTCGTCGCCCAGCGTGACCGACTACGTGACGCAGTGGCTTGCTCGCAAGAAGGGCGAGACGATGGGCGTGACCTACAAGCTCTATGAGCACGCCGTGACCGAATTCCGCACTTGGCTCGGCGACAAAGCCACCCAGCCACTCCACTACATCACGGCGGGCACAGTGGCGTCCTGGCGTGACAAGGCCGCCGCAAAGTCCACGCCACGCACGGCCAACAATAAGCTGAAGATCATCCGCAATCTGTTTCAAACGGCGTGGCGCGATGGACTCATCCCTGAAAATCCCGCTGCGAAGGTGCAGACGCTCAAGACCGTCGAGGGCAATCGCCGCCCGTTCACGCTCGATGAGCTGAAAATCCTGCTGGACGTGGCATCGCCGGAGTGGCGCGGGATGATTTTGACCGCCCTATATACCGGCCAACGGCTCAAGGACATTGCCTCCTTGACGTGGGCGAACGTGGACCTAGAACGCGAGGAACTGCGCTTGGCTACGAGCAAGACCGGACGCCGGCAGGTGATCCCCATTGCGCGCCCGCTGCGGCGGCACATCGAGGCGTTGCCCGCTGGCGACGATCCCCGCGCCCCGCTCTTCCCAAACGCATTCCGGATTGCGACCGGCAACCGCGACACGTCGGCCCTCAGTCAGCAATTCCATGACGTGCTCGTCTCGGCGGGTCTGGCCGCGCCACGTCCACCAAAGTGGAAAGCCCAAGGCAAAGGGCGTGAAACCGCACGGGTGCGGAGCGAGGTCACGTTTCACTCACTGCGGCACACGGCAACGTCCCTGCTCAAGAATGCCGGCGTGTCGGAGGCCGTCGCCCGCGACATCATCGGTCACGAGAGCGCGGCGATCTCCCGGCATTACACCCACATTGACGAAGCTGCCAAGCGAAAGGCTCTCGCCAAGCTGCCGGATATCTTTGCCTCTGGAAAACAATCGAAAGAACAGCGGTAGCGACTGGACAGCGGGCGAGCGTGGAGGCCGCTCCATCGTTGAGTCGCGTGGAAAAAGCACACATGACAGGGGCGCACAGTGCCAACAACTGCCCAGCAAAGAAAATGAGCACTCCAACTACTCCGGCCTCAGCCACGCCTCACCCCTACATCGATTGGTTCACCGAACACATTCCGCACCGTGTGCGCGCCGCAATTGCTGGAACTGAAATGCTCGCGCGTAAGCTCGAAGATCGTTTCGGAAAGGGGAATGTTCGGACGGCTGGCGTCGAAGTGCATGTGCAGTTGCCGGCTGACGCCGTTGCGCTTTATTGCGTCGGAAACGCAATTTGGGAAGGACGGATGACAGCAACGCGATGGCTAATCGACTTCGTGGACGTGAGCTGCGACAAGAATGGCAACCCGAGCCGCCCAAACAGTAAGCCTCACGATTGGCGAATCGCGCAGATGGGCTCGGCGTCCTTTCCTTTGACCGATCCGAACGCGCGGAAGCTAGCGGATGTTTGGTTAGGGTGCACCAAAGCAACTAGCCATCCAACTCGTGGCAGCGGACATCCTCCCGTCGATCCAAATGAACTGAATGCTGCCGTAGCGATCGTGATGGATTATTTAGATCTGAATCTCTACCGCCCGGCGGGCCGTAATCTTCTCATGGACGTTCTCGTCGATGTTTCCGTGACGCGGTAAATCGACGAAGTGTCGAGCGTTGGCTACTCAAGATGGAAAACGTTAAGACCTGCGGTGGTCCTCGTAGCCTTCGCCCAACCGCTCAAACGCCCGTGGGTCGTGGCCGACAATGACTGCGTCCATGCACTCAGCAACGGCGACCTGCCAAGCGTCATTCTCGCCCATGCGCTGGGCGGCACGCCCTTGACGTAAGGCCGCACGCTCGGCGTGTTGACGCCCGATAGTCTGCCAACGGAACGCGCGAAACGCCTCGCGCACCGCGCCGGGATCGGCGGCGCCTTCCAGCACCTCGGCGGACGTAACCGGCGAAATCCAAAGCTCGGCCCCGCGATTTCGCCGAAACCAAGCATGGGCAGGCCCGGCTTGGCGGTCGGCAATCTCGTTGAGATAGTCGATGACGAACGACGAATCTAAGAGGAAACGCATTACTTGCGGCGTTCGATGCGGAGCGACGAGTCGCCCCAATGCCGTTCACTCCAGGCGAGCGCGTCCGCTCCGGTAACGATTTCCTCGTCACGGATCAGCTTGCGCACAAAGGTAGCCTTTTTCATCCCGGCCCGCTTGGACCGCTTAGACAGAATGCCTTGCTCTTCCTTGGTGAGACGGACGGTGAGGATTGCGGACATGTATGACATTTGTATGCCTCGGCTCTTTTTCGTCAAGTCCCGAGAAACGAAGTCAGCCTTGGGCGCCCTCAACCTGCGAGTCTGCCGGTAGCTGCGCGAAACTGGATGCTGTTGCGGTCAACGTGGTATGCGCGGCCTCGGCCGCCCGCCGGATGTAGTCGCAAACCGAGTCGTAGGCCACCAGCCGCACGCCACGAAGAGCGCCACGCTGCCGGAGCGCTACCATCTTGATTTCGCCAGCCGCAGCCGCCTTGTAATACCAGCCACGAGACAATCCAAAAAACGGATCGCGCTTGCCCGGCGCCGGCAGCCGGAAGAACTCGACCCGATGCGACGCAGCCACGGTGTTTGGTGGAGTGAGTAATCCTGAGTTCATAAACATTCCTTTCGTTGCTACTGTTCATGTGTGCCCCTGCGCGCGACAAGCGCGCGCATCTACCCTCTTTGCGGCAGTTCCTCTACCCTAAAGGGGGTAGTTTCCTGCGGTTTCAGCGATGACGCCAAATGCACCTGAGTTCATGTTTGCTCCTTTCGCTTCTACTGTCTGCTTCCGCGTCAATGGCCGACAAGGCGGCGCATCTGCTGAAATCGTCGTAGCCCGCCTACTGCGTTTTTAGTAGATGCCCGCGACACACGCGTGTCGCGTCCCTCCGGTTCGGCTGCGATCCATGGTTCATCGGTGTTCATCAGCACCCATTGCGGCGCGTCAACCCGCACCGTCGGAAGCTGCTGCCACGAGTGGCCCCACCGAAAAAACGAACCACGTGATTCGTTTTTCCGGCGCGATTGTAAAAATGGGAATCACCGCGATTCCCATTTTCAGATGCAGGCAGCGGCAGCGAGTGACAGCCAGCGACAGAGAAGCCACACACGCGCCCGACCGACGCGCGCCAGCGAGCGCGCGCAACGATTGCTTTCTTATTAGTTACCCCGAGCCGGGGGTGCGGGGGCGGCGGCGAGCGTCCCGCGTCTTTGCGGCGGCAACCCCCGAGGCGAAGCCGAGCCGCCGCAATCAGCAATTCTGCCCCGTCACTTTTTCAATCTCGATGATCTCCAAATCCGCGCCGGCCTCGGCCGAACTCGCTACTCTTACCTTCGTGGCCTCGATGGAAATGACGATGCCGTCTTTGCCTGGCGCATCGGAGAACACCGTTTCAATCAGGGCATCAAAAAATCGCTTCAGCAGATTATCCAGATCGCTACCGTAGGGATGATCTTTGGGGAATTTATCAGGCGGTAGTCTGAACGTCACGCGGACGAGGCACGGGTGGACAATCTTGGGCAAATGCGCGGTTTGTTTTTTGATCTGGTCCGTCCATCTGAGTGGCGCCGCGACATCCCCTTTGCTTTTCAGGTGGGCATAGGGCACGCCGTCGATGGAAACGCGAGTTGAGCGCATGTCTGTCTTGGATGAGGTGCAGTAACGCTTTTGCGAGCTGATTTCTGGAAGTCGTCCGGCCTGCAACACGGGTCGGCGGGCCGGAGGCGCAGCGCAGCGGAGCCGTAGCGCACGCCGTCCCGTAATCTGTGCCGTTGGCCGTGATCTCCGCGAGGGAATGCGGTCGGAGCGGACGCGACGGCCGCATTTTTTCGCGGTCGTCGGCTTTTGTAAGTGTGAAGCGCCGCGATTCGTCGCGCCGTTCACTGTTGTTCACCGATGTAGTATCCGCGTATGCGATTCGTTGCGATTTCTCGCAAGGGGTAATGCGTCTGCCGAAATAGAGAAACGCGAATGCGTTTCTCCGAGGTCACGCGGGCTGCGGAACACTTACGCGACTACCGTGATTTCAGGAGAATAATTTTTGCACCACGGCAAGTGCCGCGTGTCTGGTCAGGCTTTCCACGTTGTCGCGTGCGAAAATCGCCACGCAGATTTTTCCGCTGACAACGGCCCTATATGTGGAGGGATGTCATGTTGAGGCCGAAACCACAGTTGAATTTGCAGAACGCGCGGGAGTATTTCCGCGAGCACCTGTGCGTAGGCGACTACTACTCGGAAGGCCAGAAGGTCACCGGAGAGTGGCTGGGCGAAGGTGCGCGCAAGCTGGGGCTGGCTGGTGCGGTGGCCGAGCGGGATTTCCTCGCGTTATGCGAAGGCCGGAATCCGGAGACCGGTGGCCGGTTGACGCAGCGCCTAAATACGATGCGCAGCGAAAATGGAAAGCTCACGGCCAATCGCCGGATTTTTCATGACTTCACGATCAGTCCGCCCAAGAGCGTCTCGATTGTCGCGCTGTGCTACGACAAACGCATCGTGGACCAGCACGATCGCGCCGTGCGAGTCGCCATGACGGAACTGGAAAAGTTCGCGGAAACGCGCGTGCGGAAATCGAGGCAGCATGGGTCGCGCTCGACCGGGAATCTGGTCGTCGCGATGTTCCGGCACGAGACGGCCCGCGGCGAATTAGACCCACATTTGCACACCCATTGCGCCGCGTTTAACGCGACGCACGATGCCGTCGAGGGACGATGGAAGGCCCTCCAGACGGAGGGCATGTATAAGGCCCAGAAGTTCGCGGAAAACGTGTATTACCACGAGCTGTGCCGTGGCCTTCGCTCCCTCGGCTACGAGATCGAAAACAATGCGCGGGATTTCGAGATTCGAGGCGTGCCGCAGAGTGTCGTCGCGTGTTTTTCGAAGCGCCACGCCCAGATTGATGCCGAGGCGAAACGTCAGGCGGCACAGGGATACGATGGCGACATGGGTGAACTGCGCACCCGCATTGCACATGAGCATCGCGCGCGGAAAATGAAAAACTCCACGGCAGATGAACTGCGGTCCTACTGGAAAAGTCAGCTTGCGGCAGCCGAGCAGGCGGCGATGGAAAATCTACGGCAGCCGGGCGAGAAACAGGTGCAAACGGCGGACGTGCGCGCCATCGTGGGCTGGGCCGATGAACACGTTTTCGCGCGCCGGTCAGTAGTGAACGACTATGAACTGAAGGCCCTCGCGCTGGCGCGCGGTCGCGGGGAGAATTTCGACCTGGCAGACCTGAGCCACGCCATCAAAGAGCGGGACTATTTTCATCCGCGATACGAGGTGCACAAGCTCTCGTCGCGGATCAACGCGGGATGCGAGGGCGAAATTATCCGGGCGGTGCAGACCGGGATGGCGACCCGCTTCGCATTTCGGCGCGACTATCAACCAGACCCCGAGCTGTCGAAAGAGCAGGCCCGGGCAGCGGCGAAAATTCTCGCGAGCAAGGATTTCGTGACGCTGTTTCGTGGCGGTGCGGGCACCGGCAAGAGCCATACGTTGCAGGAAGTAGCTCGGGCCATCGGCGCCGGCGAGCATCCGGCGCCCGTGCTCGTCCTCGCCCCGCAACGGCAGCAGGTGCAGGATTTGGAAGCCGCCGGGATGCCAGCGCAGACGTTGGCGCACGCACTGACGGCGAAAAATTTCGCGCCTCACTCCGTCGTCATTCTCGACGAAGCCGGGCAGGTTGGTGTTCGGGACATGCGGGAATTGTTGCGCGCATTGCAGGAGGTCCGAGGCCGGTTGATTCTGTCGGGCGATAGTCGCCAGCATGGCGCGGTGTCGGCAGGCGACGCACTCCGTTGGATCGAGGAGCATGTTCCGCGCAAGCGCACTGCTGAACTGCGCGAGATTCGGCGGCAGAATCCGGGAGCGGCACGCTCGGCGGAAGAAAAGCGGTTTATCCGCGAATACCGCGCGGCGGTGAAAGAGGCGGCGGCGGGTAATATCGCGCGTTCTTACGACCGTCTCGAAAAGATCGGCTGCGTCCGCGAACTGCCCGACGAACCGCGTCGCGCCGCGATTGCCGGTGAGTATCTCACAGCATTGCAGCGCGGGGAGCGCCCGCTGGTCGTAGCGCAGACCTGGAGCGAAGTTCATGCGGCCAACGATGCGATTCGGTCGGCGTTGCGGTCGGCGGGAAAAGTTGGCGACGGCAAGACACTAATGACGTTTCAGCCCGTGGACCGCAGCGAGGCCCAGAAACGCGATGCCCGATTTTACGAGGCCGGACAGGCTGTGTTTTTCCTCAAGCGTTACGGCCGGCACGCCAAAGGCGACGTGTGCGAGGTCGCCGGGGCGAGTGAACGCGGCGTGGTCGTGGTGAAAGATGGCCGGCGTTCAACCGTCGGCTACCGCTACGCCGACCGCTTCGCGGTGGTAAAACGCACCGATATGGAAATCGCACCGGGCGACCGACTCCAACTCAAAGCCAACGGGCGCAGCGTCGAGGGGGCGCGGCTGTTCAACGGCGAGCTGGTCACCGTGGCGCATGTCGGGTCCACGGGTGAGCTGGTGGTCAATGATGAACGCGGGGAAACAAAAACGCTCGCCCCCTCTCAACGGTTGCTCGTGCGCGGCTACGCCGTCACGTCCTACGCTTCTCAGGGCAAGACCGCCGACACCGTGATCGTCGCCGATGCCGGCAATCGGGCGGCGACGAGCCGCCAACAGTGGTATGTCAGCATCTCGCGAGGGCGCAAAAATGTCGTTGTCTTGACGCCGGACCGGACTGCGCTTCGGAAAAACATTCAGCGCAGCAGCGAGCGCGAACTGGCGCTGGAAGAAAAACGTGAGCGCGTCCGTGCCGAACGCGAGGCCATCGCGTGGCGCGCGCGGCAGCGGCAATTTCGTGAACTCGCCATCCGCCACGAGTGGATGATGCGGCAACAGGAACATCAAGGAATCCGACAACACCTATGACCCTAAAAGAAGAGATCGAGAATCGTTGGAACCTTCCTCTGTCGCGGGCGGATCGTGGTGGCGAGGCACTTATGGTTTTGAGGTTCGCGCGAGTTCTTCCAGTAGGGCCGCTTCCTCAGCAACCTTGGCTTGCCAGCGGGCTTCGCCCCCTTGGGCGGCTTGCGCGGCAAATTCCTGCGGCGTCAGGGGAGTGCGCTGGACTTCGCCGAAGCGGCGCCACGTGGCGCGGACCGACATATTGATGGCCGGTCCGGCGCGCCGGGCGAGATATTCCAGGGTCGGCAAGCCGCCGAAGCAGTTTGTGGCGATGGCATGGAAGATCGGGGTCTGACCGCCGACCCCGCGGATTACAGCCGCCGGTTGGTTGATCTCGGCGCCGCGCCGGAGCAGTTCCTCGATGCAGTCGTCCTCTCCAAATTCGACGGCGCAGTGGAGCAGCGTGGCACCGCGCAGTTCTAGGTTGCCGTAGGGCATGCCGGGAAATTGGCGGTGGAGGAGTGCCGGATCGACCGCGATCAGTTGGCCGAGCTGGGCCGCGTCGCCGCGGTGAATCGCCAGAATCGGCGGCGTGACGGCTGGCGGAATCCAGGCATGGTGCTGTAGCAGAAGTTCCACATACCGGTGTTTAGCTTCGTTCTTGCCACGGACATAGGTGCCCAGGATGCCCCCGAGAGGACATTGCGGCCCGTATTTCGTCGCGACCGGCGGAGCGGTGACGTCCGCGCCCGCATCGATGAGGTATTGAAGCGCGTCTGGGTCGACGACTTCCCCTGTGCCAAAAATGATCGGCCCGGATCCGCCGGAGCCGTATTGCCCGTCGGGATCGGCGCCGTGCTCGAGGAACAGGTCCGCCAGCGCCCGGCGCATCGACCAAGGCCGGGTTGGCCCGCTATACCAAAGCGCATGTGCCAAAGCCTGGTCGAGTTCGTGCGGCGTAAAATCGCCGCTGTCCAGCAGCGGCCGAACGTCCTCAATACCACCATAGCGCGCGGCCTTGGGCAGCGGAGTGTAGCGCTCTCCATTCACCGGTGGCCGGTCGTGGCGGCGGGACATGGCCGCTACCATCCGAGCGAGCTCGGCCCAAGTTTTGCAGCCATACTCCTGCGCGAGCTGATGCTGGGCCGCAGCCAAGGTCAGGTTCGAATCTTGCTTTGCGCGCCTTTTCGCCTGCTTTTGCAGGTGTTCCAAACTCGGATTGACGGGCAGCTTCTTGCGCTGCGATGGCGTATTCATGGGAACCTTTTCTTTTGCGCCCGCGGTCCGCAGTAACCGGGCAAGAAACGGTTCGGTAATAGTGGTCTGACTGGGTGGGTTATACCCTTTCCGCGGACCCGGACGCACCCCAAGTGCGCGGGAAGAGTCGGGATCGAATCTGACTGTGTCAAGGCTGGTCGGAGCACGGTCGAAATTCGCGAGGACTCGGGGCCGCATTTTCTTATCCACGGTGAACACGGAGTCCACCTCGCCGTGGGTTCGACAGCTTCGTCCTGTTTTCGCGCATCAATGCGTCCAGAAACACTCATCAACAAAGGTGGACGTGTTGCCACTCTCGTTGCCACTAACGTCACTTTTTGAAACAGAAAACCCGCTTCTCTTTTCAGAAAAGCGGGTTCCAAAACTGGCGGGATGGACGGGACTCGAACCCGCGACCTTCTGCGTGACAGGCAGACGCTCTAACCAGCTGAGCTACCACCCCGTGGAAACGGGAAAGAGGCGGAACGTAGAATCCGAGGTAGGCAAGTCAAGGGTGGTTTTTCGACCGCGAACAAGGCACAACGTCCAACGTTCGACGTTCAACGTTCAACGTCCAACGCGCGGACAAAAGAGGTTGCCGGTGTGAGCCTGATCACTCGCCTTCGACTCCGAGTTGAGTGTTGGACGTTGGACGTCGAACGTTGGACGTTGCGCGCAGCGCCGGCGCCTCCGCGTCTCTGCGGGAAACCTCCGCCCCTGGCCAAAAAAGCGGTCCGATTGCCGGGGAAATGCGTCTGGCGAATTACCCCGCCGGCTTCACGCTGGCTCCCGTTTCCCACCCCATGAAAAACTCCGCCCGCTTCGCCCTGCTCGCCTTCCTCCCGCCCGCGCTATCCGCCGCGTCCTCTCCCCAGCCGTGGCAGCAGATCCAGATGCCCACGGTGGCCGAGGTCGCCGCCGCGTTTCCCCAGCCGCCGAAGGAATATTCCGCGATCCACTGGGCCACCGGCTTCCCCGCGCCCAAGGAACGTCTCATCGCGGACATCGACAACACGGCCGCGAACGGCGGCGGAGTCCTCATGATCAACAGCGGCGGACGCACGGTGAAATACCTTTCGCCCGAGTACTTCGACCTGATGAAGGTCGCGATCGACGAGCTGAAGAAGCACGGGATGAAGATGTGGATCGACGGCGACGACGGCTATCCCGACGGCTTCGCCGGCGGCATGGTCAGCAAGCTTCATCCTGAGCTGGGCATGCAGGCGATCGTGGCGGATGCGCACTACACGGTCGCGGCAGGCCAGACCCTGACCATTCCCGTCCCGGCGAACACGCTCGGCGCCTTCGCCAATGTGCAGCCGCCGCAGGTTCCGCCCCAGCCGCGCACCGCGGCTCCCGCGCCGGCCCCGGGGCTCGCGCCCAATGGCCAGCGGCGCCCGGGCCAGCCGATGTTCGCGTCGATCCCGCCGGACCACGAGGTGGCGGTGCCGACCGACGGACAGTTCAAGTGGATCGGCTCGCCCGGCGGCAACTGGGACGTGATCTTCGAGGGCAGCGTCGGCGAGGCGCGCTACAACGTGACCTCGGGCCAGACCCTCGCGATCCCGCTGCCGGAGGGGACCAAACACATCCAGGCCCAGTTGCACGTCCAGGCGCCCGGCGGCGGCCGCCGCGGCGGCGCGGCCCCGGCACCGACGACCACGCTGCTGGCCCTGCCCGCCAGCGGCCCGCTCACGTGGACCGCGCCCGCCGGGAGCGGTCCGTGGGAAGTGACGTTTGTCCGCCACATCTACCGCAGCTCGCCCACGCGCTTCGGCCAGCGCGAGGACGGCACCCGGGACAAGGACAGTTTCTACTCGCTGATCGACTACCTCGACCCCGAAGCCACGGCGCTGTACATCCAGCTCGTCCCGGAGACCTACGGGAAATATTTCGGCGCCGAGTTCGGCAAGACGATCCTCGGCTTCCGCGGCGACGAGACCGACTTCACCGGCTTCATTCCCTGGACGCCGAAGCTGCTGGAGACCTTCCAGCGTCTGAAGGGCTACGATCTCAAGCCCTACATCGCGCAATTTTTCGGCTCCCCGATTTCACCGGAGGCGACCCGCGCGAAGGCCGATTACTTTGACGTCTGGAGCGGGATGTTCCGCGACAATTTCTTCAAGCCGATGGAGGAATGGTGCCGGGCGCACGGCATGGACTACATGATGCACCTGAACCACGAGGAGCTCATGGTGAACCGCAATCCGGGCGGCGGCGACATGACCAAGAACGAGGGCTCGTTCTTCCGCGACATGCGCTACGTGGGCGTCCCCGGCGTGGACAACCTCAACCAGATCGGGCCCGGCATCGTGGCGGATTTCCCGAAGATCGCGGGCTCGGCGGCGCACCTTTTCGGCCGGCCGCAGGCCTGGACCGAGTCGGGCGGCAGCGTCGCGAGCGGGGGCAAGTTCGTGATGGATTACCAGCTCGTGCGCGGGATCAACTTCATGAATATCCGCGGGCTCAACGCCCCGATCCCGCCGACCTCGGCCGGCGACACGACTTCGGCGAACGGCTGGTACATCAGCCGCGCGCAATACCTGCTGACGATGGGCCGTCCCGCGGCGCACGTGGCGCTCTATCATCCGTCCGACACCTACTGGCTGGGCGACCAGCGGGCGATCGACGCGGACGAGTCGACCGTGAAGCTGACGACGCAGCTGATGGAGGCGCAGGTCGACTTCGACCACATCGA
This sequence comes from Opitutaceae bacterium, assembly GCA_035549635.1. GTDB lineage: Bacteria > Verrucomicrobiota > Verrucomicrobiia > Opitutales > Opitutaceae > CAIUWA01. Next base: position 4,135 of record DASZQN010000079.1, on the reverse strand, counting down.
CCACGACACGCTCGCCTCGATCTGCACGCTCGAGGGTGGCACCCTGAAGAACCTCAGCGGCCAGGCCTACCGGGCGGTGGTCGTTCCGAGTTGCACGGTGATCGAGAAAAACGTGCTCGACCGCCTGCGGGCCTTCGCGCTCGCCAGCGGCCGGGTGATCTTCGTCGGCAAGACGCCGACGATGGTCGTCGATCGGACCTTCCTGAATGCGACCGGCGCGCCCGACCTCGGTTTCGCCGTCCTCGAGCCCGCGGGCGACATCACGCCGCGGGTCCTGGCGTCGCTGCCGCGGTCGGATGTGAAGCTCGACGCCGCCTGCGCGCCCCTGAAATACATCCATCGCACGCTCAAGGACGGCGAGGTGTATTTCTTCTTCAACGAATCCGACCAGCCGCAGACCCGCACCGCGACGCTCGATGGCCGCGGCCAGGTGCAGGTATGGGATCCCGCCACCGGCGCGATCCACGCCGCCGCCGGGACCGGCCCGGCCAACGGCGCCGCGCAGGTCCCGCTGACGCTCGCGCCGCATGAGTCGCGCTTCATCGTCATCGGTCCCCTGCCGGGCGGGACCGGCTGAGACGATGGCGGATTTTGGGTTGCGGATTGCGGATTGGTTGTAGGCCAGCTCGCTGAGCTGGCCGGCCAGGTCAACGACCTGGCCTACAACGGATCGGCGGCGAAAATCACTCCCAGCGGAAGACGCTGAAGAGGCTGGAATAGTCGTCGGTCCACACCGCCTGCCGCCCGTTGCCGCGGGCGGGCCGCCAGCGCGGGTCGGCGGCCAGTTGCGTGGCATCGCTTTCGCTGCGTGCCATCACCAGCCAGACGGATGGCGACTTGCCGGCCTCATACTCTTTGGGGGAGACGTCGGTGTCGTCGCGGAGGAGGCAGACGAGATGCGCATCCTTCGCGAGGTTCGCGAAGACCGGTTCGAGGTCGAGGTGCAGATTGGAGATGTGGCAGAGCAGCAGGCCGCCGGGAGCGAGCTTGCGCAGGTAGAGCGCGAGCGCCTCGCGGGTCACGAGGTGCACCGGGATCGCGTCGGAGCTGAAGGCGTCGAGCACGAGCAGGTTGAATTTGGCGTCCGGCTCCGCCGCGAGCGACCGTCGGGCGTCGCCGAGGGTGACCTGGACCCTGGCCGGCGCGTCGCGCAGGAACGTGAAGAAATGCTCGTCGCGCGCGATCCGCAGCACGGCCGGGTCGATCTCGTAATAGGTCCAGGACTGGCCGGCCGTGGAGAGCGCCGCGAGCGAACCCGTGCCCAGGCCCACCAGGCCCAGCGTTTCACGGGGATCCGCACCGTAGAGCGCGAGCACCTGGCCGGCCGGTCCGCTGCGGGTGTAGTACGTCAGGGGCTCATGGCTGCGGACCGGATCGAGGCTCTGCATGCCGTGAAGGGTCACCCCGTGCACCAGCAGGTGGAATTTCCCGGTGCGGTCGAGCGTCACGCGGTTGATCCCGAAGAAGCTCCGGTCCGCATACAGCAGCCGGCCCTGCTCCCGCTCCAGCAGGCTGCCGGCCAGCAGCAGCGCCCCCGCGCCGAGGGCGAAGCGCAGCGGGCGCCGGGAAAAGAAATAGCAGATGATGGCCGGCAGGCCGAAGAGCACACCCAGGACCAGCGAGTCGGCCTTGAAGCGCAGGGCCTGGATCGCCAGCAGGCTGCCGGCCGTGATGCCCGCGAGCGCCAGCGGCCAGAGCCAGTCCTGGAGCCGCGCGCGCGGATCGGCGTCCGGCGGAATTTCCATCGCCGCCACGCACGCGACCAGCAGCAGCAGCGGATACTCGATCACCGAGTTGAAAAGGTGCGGCGCGACGAGCGCGTTGAACACCCCGCCCAGCGCGCCGCCGGCGGCCAGCCAGAGGTAGAATCCCGTCAGGTGCCCGGCGGACGGACGATCCGCCGCCAGCCGCAGGTGGCAGAGCATCGCCGCGGTGAAGAACGTCAGCAGGTGCAGCAGCATCAGGGCGCCGATCGGCTGGGTCGCCTGCAGGTTGAAGACCAGGACCAGGCCCACGAGCAGGATCGGCAGCGTGCGCGACAGCGGCCAGGCCGGCAGAAGCTGCCGGCGGGCGAAGGCGAGGATGAACGTCAGCAGGTAGATCGCCAGCGGCACGACCCAGAGCAGCGGCACGACCGCGACATCGCTGGAAAGATAGGCCGTGACGCTCAGCATCAGGCTCGACGGCACGAAGGCCAGCAGCAGCCAGCGCAGGCGCCGCCGCCACGCCGGCGGCGGTGAGGACGGGAGCGGCGTGGGCGCGGGCGCAGCCGTGGGCGGTGGCGACCGCCAAAGTCCAAGCGCGCAAATCCCGGTGAGAACCACCAGCAGCCAATAGCCGTACATCCAGGCGCGGCTTTGCTGCTGGAGCGTGAGTCGCGGCTCGATCCACAGCGGATAGGCGAGAAGCGCGAGCATGCTGCCGGCGTTGCTCGCGACATAGAGAAAATAGGGATCGGCCGCGCGGGGCCCGCCGGAAGTCCCGAACCATTTCTGCAGCAGGGGACTGCTGGTCGCGACGGCGAAGAACGGCAGCCCGACGCTGACGCCCATCAGGCCGAGCAGCCAAAACGCCGGATTCGCCGCGACCGGCGGTGTCCAGCCGGCCGGGATCGCGAGCGGCAGCGCCGCCAGCGGCAGCAGCAGCACGAGCAGGTGCCCCGCCGCCTGGGCGCGCGTCCCGAGCCGCGAGGTCAGGAGGTGGGCGTACGCATAGCCCGCCAGCAGGGCGGACTGGAAAAAAACCATCGCCGTGTTCCAGACCGCGGGCGCGCCGCCGAGCAGCGGAAGCACCAGCCGCGCGAACATCGGCTCCATCAGGAAAAGCAGCGCCGCGCTGGTGCAGATCGTGAGGGCGTAAAGCGCGACCATGAAGGGGAACACCCTTGGAGAGGGAGAGATGGAAAACTAGGTCCCCCGCTCCGCTCTCCAAGCCCAAAGCGAGGCAGCCGAGTCCGAATCCGCGATTTCATCTCCTCTAAATCGCGGGAAATGGCGCGGTGGAGGTGACTCGAACACCCGACCGGCGGTTTAGAAAACCGCTGCTCTATCCAGCTGAGCTACCACCGCACGTGTGCCGGCACGAGTAGCCGCTGGCGCCAAGCCCGACAAGGGCAAAAGACGGTCGCTTAGCCCGGTATGGCACACCGGGCACGCAACGTTGAACGTCCAACGTTCAACATTGAGCATCCAACGCCCGAGCCGTCCGTTTCCGAGTTGAACGTTCAACGTTGGATGTTGGACGTTGAACGTTGAAGCCAACCTCCGCCTTCAGAGCTATTCCGTCGCGGCGAGGACGCTGCGCCACAGTTCGGCCTCGCCCGGGTGTCCGTGGGTGCGCAGGCCGGTGGCGATCGCTTCAAGGGTGGGCTCCACGACCGGATGGCGTGGATCGTGGGGAAATTCCGGGCGCAGCGCGCGCGTCAGCGCCCAGCAGGCCCAGGCCCGCCAGGCCCGCTGCTCGCGGCGCGGGGCGTTCATGCGGTCGGCGTAATGCTGGAAGTGCACGCGCGGGTTGCCGAGAAAGACCTCCGCCGGGGTGTGGCGCAGCAGCCAGACCATCGCCCCGTACGGCAGCGGCCAGGCGTGCAGGATCTCCTCGTCGCCGCGCAGGTCGGCCCCCAGCGCCCGGTCGAGGCAGAGGACCGCCCGGGCCGCCAGGCCCCGCTGCCAGAGCGAATGCGCGTACTCGAGGCAATCGTGGTAAAACTCCCCTCCCCGTTCGTCCTCGCGGTGGATGTGCAGCGTCCGCCAGTCGAGCCCCGCGCGCGGGGCGGGCAGGTGCGGACAGGGCGGCAGCGGAGCGGACATGCGCGGTTCGTGCCGCAGAAGCGGCGGGAGGTCAATCGGAGGTGATCGGATGTCGCCCACTCCTCCGAAATAATCGTACTCGTTCTCGTACTCGTTCCTCATTCTCGGCCATCTCGATGCGAGAACGAGAATGAGAACGAAGAACGAGAACGAGTTGCTGTTTCACCAGCCCGTTGAAATGCGATGTCGATGTCCTCGTGATCGAGCTGCACGACCGGATCGTGCCGGCCTGCGCCCAGGCCCTGTACGACGCGCTCCGCGGCCGGCCCTTCAAGCAGGAGATCGCGGGGAGCAACCTCGTGATCGACCTGCGGCGATAGTCAGCT
>DASZQN010000078.1:0-50923 GCA_035549635.1 Opitutaceae bacterium | reverse complement strand
GGTCGCCGAGGAACCGCGGCTGTTCGGCGCCTTCGAACTCTCCCGCATGCTGGCGGGAATGCTCATCTTCCTCGCGACGGCCGCGTACGTGCGGTCGCGGCGCGAATGGACCCTCCTGGTCGTCGCGCTCGCCGGCGCCGTCATCTTCGAAAGCACGTGGGGCCTGAAGCAGCATTTCATCACCCATCTCGGCCGCGCCGTGGGATCGCTGACCCATGCCAACAGTCTCTCGATGTTCTACTGCCTGACCGTGCCCGTGCTGGTGGCCTGCGCCTGTGCGGGCTGGTCGCGGTGGCTCCGCTGGTTCTGCGGCCTGGCCACGGCGATGGGAACGGTCGGCGTCCTCATGACGCTGTCGCGCGCAGGCATCCCGATCTTCGCGCTGGCGGTGACGGGCGCCGTGCTCACCTGCATTTCGTGGCGGGTCGGTCCCGGTTCGCTCGCCGTGCGCGCCGCTATTTTGCTCGGCCTGGCCGCCATGGTCGCCGGCCTGTGGACCCAAATCGAGGGCCGCTACGCCGGGACCTCGCTGGAGGAGGAATATTTCGATCCCACCGTCGATGGACGCGGCATCTACCTGCGCCTCGGCTGGATGATCGCGCAGGAGCATTTCTTCGGCGTCGGACTCAACAACTGGTCCTACCAGGTCAGCCGGACCTACGGGCCGCGCCTCGGGTACAGGTTCGCGGACTACGACTACCTGACCTCGGTCTACGGCACGAAGGACAGCCAGCTCTTCGGCGATTCCTACCTCGCGGCGCCCGCGCACAACCTCGCGGCGCTGACCCTCGGCGAGCTCGGCGTGCCCGGATTGATTCTCTTCACCCTGCTCTGGCTGCGCTGGTTCGGGATGGGCGCGGCCTTCCTGCCGCTCTCCCGGGCGCTGCCGATGCGGACGCTCGCGGTCGGGATCTTCTTCGGGCTGGCCGGCCTCTTTGGCCAGAGCCTGACCGAATGGGTGTACCGGCAGACGCCGATCTTTTTCCTCTGCAACCTCCTCGTCGGAACCCTTGCGAGCCTCGCAGCCCGGCGGCAATGGGAGCGGAGGGAGGCCCGGGCCCGGGTCGCCGCGGAAACGCGGGCCGACGAGGCGCTGGTCGCCGGGGAGGCCTGATCATGCGCGTCACCCACCTCCTGCGCAAATACGACCGCTCCGAATGGGGCGGCACGGAAACCGCCATCCAGCGGCTGACTTCCGGCCTCGCGGCGCAGGGCGTGGAGTCGGTCGTCTATGCCCCGCGGCTGACGCGGGCGCCGTCGGACCAGGACGAGGTGCGCCGCTTCCGCGCCTCCGTTCCCGTGTGGGGCATCTCGGAGGAGAAGCGGCGCCAGCTCGTGGCGCTGGGCGGCAACATGATTTCCTTCGAGCTCTTCGGCTCGCTGTGGCGCGATCCCGACCTCGATGTGATCCATTCGCACGCGCTCGGGCGCCTGGGCGGAATCGGCTGCACCGTGGCCCGGCGGCGCCGGATGCCATTCGTCCTGAGCGTGCACGGCGGCGTCTACGACCTGCCGCCCGCGATCCATCGCGAGCTCGCCGAGCCGGCGGCGGGCGGCTGGGACTGGGGCAAGCCGCTCGGACTTCTCCTGCGCACGCGTCATCTCTTTGCCGAGGCCGATGCGATCATCACCTGCAACAGCCGGGAAGCCGACCTCATCCGTGAGCGCCATCCGGGCCGTCGCGTGCAGGTCCAGCCGCACGGCGTGCCGGCGGCACTTTTCGCCGCGGACCGGCGCGTCGCCGCCCGCGACGCCTTTCCCGCGATCCGCGACCGCCTGGTGCTGCTCGCGCCCGGCCGCATCGATCCGACGAAGAACCAGGGCTGGCTCGTCGGGCAGCTCGCGGAATTGGCCAGCCGCCGTCCGGAGGTGCTGCTGGTGCTCGCCGGCCCGTGCACGCATCCGGAATACGGCGAGGCCGTGCGCGCGCAGGTCGCCCGCGAGGGCCTCGCCGGCCACGTCCTGCTGACCGGGCCGCTGCCACCGGGGGACGCGCGGCTGGTCGGACTTTTCCAGGAAGCCCGGGCGGTGCTCCTGCCTTCGATCTCCGAGACCTTCGGCCTGGTCATCCTCGAGGCCTGGGCGGCCGGGACCGCGGTCATCTCCAGCCGCACCTCGGGCGCGACGGCCCTGGTGCGCGACGGCGCAAACGGCTGGCTTTTCGATCTGGCGGAGCCCGCGGGATTTCACCGGGCCGTGGACCTGCTGGCGACCCAGCCGGAGCAGGGCACGCGGGCCGGGGCCGCCGGGCGCACGACGGTGCTGGCCGGCTACGACACCGCGGTCCTCGCGGGACGCATGAAGCGGCTCTACGAGGAGCTCATGGAGGAGAAGCATGCACTACGTTATCCTGCGTGACGACGATACCTGTGCCTTCACGCCGCCCGCCTGCCTCGAGCGACTCTACCGTCCCTTTCTCCAGCACGGCCTGCCGGTCAATCTGGCCGCGATCCCCGAAGTGCGCACGACGGTGCGGACGCCGGATGGGCGGCTCGAAGGTTTCCTGACGTCCGGGCGCGGTCCCGACACCCCGCTCGCGCCGCTGGCCGGGGCCGCCGAGCTGGTGCGTTACCTGTTGTCGGAACCCGGCTACGAGATCGCCCAGCACGGCTGCCATCACGATTACTTCGAGTTCGAGGACTCCAGCCCGGCCTCCCTCGTGGAGAAACTGGAACGCGGCGCCCAGTGCCTGCGCGAGGCGGGCCTGACGCCGCCGGTGGCGTTCGTCGCGCCGTACGATCGGCTTTCACGCGTGGCGTTCCGGGAGGTGGCGGCGCGCTTTCGCGTCATTTCCACCGGCTGGTTCGAAGCCGGCCGCGTGCCGCTCTCCTGGTGGCCGCAATACGCCCTGCGGAAACTGCGGCATCGCGCCCACTGGCGGGTCGGGCGCACCGCGCTGCTCAGCCATCCGGGCTGTCTGCTGTCGTATCACCGGCCCTACGCCGACATGCTCGCCACGGTGCGCCGCGCGGTCGAGGGCGCGGCGCTGACCGTGCTCGTCACCCACTGGTGGGAATATTTCCGCGACGGCGCGCCCGACGAAAAATTCATCGACGCGCTGCACGAGGTCGCCGCCTGGCTCCGGAGCCGCTCCGACATCCGGATGGTCACCTTCCGCGACCTCGCCGAAGGCCACGTGCCACTGGCTTAAAATCAGCCACGCTGCACCGGAGAATCTTTTCTGGTGCCATCTGGCATGGTGTAACCCATTGGGTTACACGATACGTTTTGGTTCCGGGCTCGAGCGGAAGGTTTTGGCCCAGGCGCCCGCCTTGAGTTTGCTCATGCCGGCCGGGCAGGTCGCCAATCTGCCGGGTGGATCCGCGGGCGGCTCGGACGAAACTTGATCTTTCCCTAGACCACCACCGCCGGCTGTGGACGGTTGCGCTCGGCGGCGATGGCGGCGTGGGCGGTCATGAGATGACAGACGTGCGGGATCGCGGTGATGTCCTCGGGCACGTCGGCGTAATTCGTCAGCAGGCTGGCATAGCTGTGAGGCGCGTCGGGATGATAACCGTGCATCGCCCGGATCGGGCGCTCGCCCATGTGGCTGGGGACGATCAGCACGCCTTCCTCGACGAGGAAGATCAGCTCTCCGAAATAGCGGTCGGGAAAGAGCGTTCCGAGCTCGCGCAGCTCGGCATCGGACATCACATATCCTTCCGGGACACCAGAGAGGCATTCCTCGACCTTCTGTCGTGCGCCTTCGCGCAGGAACCAGAAGCGCGCCATCGTCGAATCGTAGACGACGGCATAGTCCTCGCCCTGGCGGAGGCCGAGCGCGTCGACTCGCGCTCGCAGGTCGAGCAGCCGGTCGCAGTTCGCCATGCCATGGTCGCTGAAGATCGTGAGCCGGACCTCGCCGTAATGCGCCTTCGCGGTGGCCATCAGCTCCTCGAGCCAGGGCTCGTAGGCATCGAGCTTGGCGGGAACGTCGGGCGAGGTGTTGCCGACGCGGTGCAGCAGCCCGTCGAGGTCGGGCCAGTACAGGAATCCGAAGTCGATGCGCTCGGCCGCGATCTCGGCCTGCAGGCGGTCGAGATTCGAGCGCTCATCGCGCGTGGGATCACTGACGTGGTACGGCACCCCATGCTCCTGCAGGTGGTCGAAGATGTTCGGCCCGCGATTCAGGCCGCCGGGCTGCAGGGGGTTTTTCTTCTCGGAGAAATCGAAAAGCGAGATGTGCTCGAAGGGAATGTTGTAGAGGTCGAAATAGCCGCGGAACTTCAGGTGCGTCTTCAGCGCCTTCGACAGCCGGTGGCGGAAGAAGCGGCGGCTGGTCAGCGCCCGCGGCAGCCAGCGCAGGGAGCGCAGCTGGCGGAACGGCGAGTGCGGCGGGTCGTAGACGAAATAGCACCAGTTGCGGTGCTCCTCGGGCCAGCGGCCGGAAAGGATCGAGGGGATGCAGGCGGAGCTGTAGCCGAAGACGGAACGCAGCGGCCGCCGTGCCGGGGCGAGGGTGCGGGCGAAAGGGCGGTCCTTGATGATCTCCCAGCCGCAGGCATCGATGAAGACGAAGAGGGAAAGGAATGGCTTCATGCGGAGAGGGGGGCGGCGACGGCGGGAAGGAGGAAGGCGGTCTCGGGCTGGAGCCCTTCGGCCTCGGCGGCGCGGGGTGCGGCGCATTCCTCCTCGCTCAGGACGAGAAAGGCCTGGTCGTCCGCCATCACGGCGTCGCCGCGGTAGCGGGCGAGCTCCGACGCGAGACGGTCGCGCAGGTCGCCGGCGTGATGGTCGGCGTCCTGGCTGTTGGCCTGGAGCCAGGCGGTCAGGCGGCGCTCGCCGTAGCGGCGGCCCGCGGGATTGCGGGCGTCGGTCAGGCCGTCGGTGTGCAGCAGCAGCACGGCGGGCTCGCCGAGGACGGCCGAGACGTTGCGATAGGCCGTGCCCGGCAACACGCCGAGCGGAAGTCCCCGCGTCGGCAGCGAGGTGACGTTCCTGGAGCCGCGCGGACGGAAGAGCAGCGGACATTGCCCCGCGCTGGCGGCGGTCACCTGGCGGCTGTCGAGGTCGAGATGGACGATCTGCGCCGTGATGAACATGTCCACCGTGGAGAGCTCCGCGTGCAGCAGGCGGTTCAGCCCGCTGAGCAGCTGCGCGGGATCGTTGCTCCGGGCGGCGAGGCCGCGGAGCAGCCCGCGCATGGTGGTGGAGAAGAGCGCAGCGGGGACGCCCTTGCCCATGACGTCCGCGATCATCAGGAGCAGCGAGCGCTCACCCAGCGGAATGGCGTCGTAGAAATCGCCGCCGACCTCGCGCGCGCTCTGCCATCCGCCCGCCAGGCCGAAGCCGGCGAGCTGGGGCAGCGTGCGCGGCAGCAGGAGGTGCTGGATTTCGCGCGCGATCTCCAGCTCGCGGGCGAGGACCCGGTTGCGGACCTCCTGCTGGTAATGGCGGAAATTGACGGTCTGGATCGCGAGGAACTCCGCGAAGGCGCGGATGACCTCCTCCTGGAGCTTGCCCTTGGGAAACTCCCCGCGGTAGCAGCCGATCGCGAGGGTGCCGACGAGCGTCTCGCCCACGCACAGCGGGCACACCAGCCCGGACGCCTCGGGCCCCACGGCGCGAAGCGGCTCGCCGGCGGCGGTGCCGGCCGGCAGGTCGAACCGCGTGACGGCGCGGCGCAGGGCGGCGGCAGCCTCGATCCCCGGGGGAGTTCCCTTCTTGCCGGGAAGGACGACGGGGGCGGTGACGAGCCCGGGCTCGGAAACGGCGGCGACTTCGAGCTGGCGGTTGTCGGCCGAGAGCACGCGCAACACGCACCAGTCGGCGGAGGAGAGCTGGAGCAGGTCGAGCAGCAGCCGGTCGCCGAACCCGGCGGCGAGCTCGGTGCTGTGGCCCATTTCCGCGCAGCGGCGGAAAATCGCGGAAAACGTCTCGGAGCGGAAGGACGGCTCCGTCGCCGGGAACGCGCGCAGACCGCTCCCCATCCCGTGCGGCGCCGGGCCGGCGGCGGGAGCCGGGCGGGGGGCGCGCCGCTTGCGCATGACGAGGACGTTTTCCGCCGCGCCGCGGAAATAGCGGACGTCGTCCATCATCGTCCGGATCAGAAAAAGTCCGCGACCGCGGTCCTGCCGGGGCGAGGGCCGGGCTCCGGCTTCGGGCAGGACGAATCCGGCGGTGTGGTCCGTCATGCGCAGCTCGACCTCCTCGGCCGTGATCACAGCCTCGGCCACCGGCCGCTGGGAGCGCTGGGGACCCGTCGCGTACTCGACGGCGTTGTTGGCGGCCTCCGCCAGGCAGAGCTCGTAGGCGAAAAGCTCCGGCTCCGGCACGCCCTGGTCCTTGAGGAAGGCCCGGATCGCCAGGGCGACGGCCCGCGCAGAGGCCAGGTCCGGCGCAAAGGCGAGGCGGAGGGTGGCAGGACGGACCGGCTGGAAGGCGGGGACGGCCACGGGAGTCAGCGTTGCACGATTTCGAACAGCTCCTGCATCTGCGTCAGCTCGAGCAGTTGCTGGATTTCCGGTTTCGGATTGAGCAGCCGGAGGACGACGGCGCCGTCCTCCCCGATCGTCCGGTAGAGCGCGAACAGCGCGCCGAGCCCGCTGCTGTCCACGAAACGCGTGTCCGACAGGTCGATCTCGATCACGGCCGGAAACTCGGGCTGCAGGCTGGAATGCACCTCCTCGCGGAAGTCGGCGGAGTTCACCGCGGTGAGCTCCGGGATTTCCGAAATGCTGAGGCACTGTCCGGTGTTGGCGATTTTCATAGTGGTTGGTCAAGGGCATGTCCCGGCAGGACGGGGGCGCGGGAAGCGGCGCTGACCGCCCGGACCGCGCGCGGCGCCGCTGCCGTCGTCGCCGGCTGCGGATGCGCGAGGGAGCAGAGCAGGAAGGGATCCGGCACGCGGAGGGAAGAGTCGGTCTGCCAGTTCGTGAGCGTACCTCCGCAGGCGAGCGAGCCGGCCACCACGGTCAGGCGGCCGACGAAGGTGTCGGGCCCCACCCAGCTCTGGATCACGCGCGCATTGCGTTCGACGACCGCGCGGTCCTCGACGATGGCGCCCGGGCCGACCACGGCGTGCGGCTCGACGAAGACCTGGTCGCCGATCCAGCAGGGCGCGACGAGGGTGGCGGTGGGCGCGACCCGCGCGCGGCGGCCCACCCAGATGCCGGGCAGAATCTCGCTCACCCGGACGCGCGCGGGCGTCAGCGCCTGCGGCATCCAGGCGAGCAGCGCCGCGTACCAGCCCGCGTAGCTCTCGAAGAGGGGCAATCCCGCCGCGCCCGGCAAATGGGACATCGGCACGATGTCGTGGGGCGCGGGCAGCCAGCCTGGTTCGCCCGCCGGCCGGTGCGCGGCGGCGGCCTCCGCCGGCGAAAGCTCGTAGGCGCCCGGCACGACCTCGACCTTCACGCCCCAGCGGGCGCCGTCACCGACGGCCGCGCCGACGTCCGCGGCGCGATCCGAGGCGAGGATCCGCACCTCGGTGGCGCCGCACAGGGCGAGATGCTCGATCCAATGGCACACCAGGCTCTCGCCGAGGATCGGCGCGAGGGCGAGCGGGGCGTCCTCCGCGAGCTGCGGGACGGCGGGACGGAGCGCGGGGCAGATGAGGAGCGTCTTCATCAGTAGGCGCCCGAGCCGAAGACCACGGCCCGCGGGGTGCGCGCCAGGATGCGGATATCCTGGGAGAGGGATTGGTTCTCGATGTACTGCACGTCGAGCCGGACCTGGCCGGGGAAATCGATGTTGGCGCGTCCGCTCACCTGCCAGAGGCAGGTGATGCCCGGCTTGACCAGGAGGCGACGGCGGTCGGCGAGGGAATAGAGCGCGACCTCCCGCGGCACCGGCGGGCGCGGCCCGACCAGCGACATGTCGCCGACCAGGACGTTGTAGAACTGCGGCAGCTCATCGAGGGAGAAGCGCCGGAGCCAGCGACCGAGGGGCGTGATGCGCGGATCGTTCCTGCTCTTGAAGGTGACGCCGGTGCCGTGCTGGTTGGTGGCGAGCAGGCCCGCGAGCTGGCGCTCCGCATCGACCCGCATCGAGCGAAACTTGTACATCCGGAACGGCCGGCCGAAGCGCGCGACGCGCAGCTGGCGGAAAAACACCGGCCCGCCGTCAAGCCGGACGAGCAGGGCGATCAGCAGCAGCAGCGGGCTCAGCACGACCAGGGCCGCGCTGGCGCCGGCGATGTCGAGCGCACGCTTGAGGAAATCGCCGCCGCCGATGAGCCAGCGCCACGCGAGCCGGCGCAGGCGGAAGCGGAGCTGGAGCCGCCAGAGGCCGAGGCGGCTCTGGAAGGTGGCGAAATGACCGAGGAGGAGGGGGCTGACGCGGGTTTTCATCCGAAGTGCTCCAGGTTGGAGGCGATCTCCCCGGCGGAGAGGCGGCACGAGCGGGTGAAGAGGTCCTCGAGGCCGTCGATGTAGGAGTCGAAATTGAAGCGCTCGTCCGCGAACTGCCGGCCGGCGGCGCCGAGCTGGCGGGCGAGAGGCTTGTCGCGCAGGAGCGTGTCGACGCGGCGCGCGAAGGTGGCGCGGTCCATCCACGGCACCAGGAATCCGTTCACGCCGTCGAGGAGCCACTCGCGGATCCCGCCCGCGTCGAAGGCCACGACGGGCAGGCCGCAGCGCATCGCCTCCAGTCCGGTCGCGCCGAAGGGCTCCGGCCAGAGCGAGCTCATCACGGCGAGCGAGGCATCGCGATAGTAGTCCGCGATGCGCGCCTGGGGGACAAAGCCGGCGAAGTGGACCCGATCCGCGAGTCCGAGGCGCCGGCTGAGGCGTTCGCACTCCGCGCGCTGGCTGCCGTCGCCGAGGATGGCGCATTCGAACGGCATTTCCACGCGGGCAAGCGCCTCGAGCAGGACGTCCACGCCTTTTCCGCGGATGATCTGGCCGGCGTAGACCAGCAGGTTGCGCCCGCCGAACGAGGGCAGCTCCGCCGCCGGAGCCGACCGCGGCACGGGGGCGTGCACCTCGATCTGGTCGAGGGCGAATCCGTTCTGGAGCAGCTCGGCCCGCATGTAGTCGGTCGCGACGACAAGACGGTGGAACCGGCGGTTCAGCTCGAGCTCGCGCCGCTTGGCCGCATAGCTCACCCAGCGGAGGGGAAAACCGCCGGACGTCCCGCGGGCCACGGAGGCGCCGCACGGAAAGACGCAGTAGGGCGACGCCGCGCGCTCGCAGATCCGCCGGCTGAAGTAGGCGTATTTGTAGCCGCGCATGCAGCAGAGGTCGTGGTCGTGGACCATGCGCACGACCGGCACATCGCCGGCGGCGAGATCGCCGAGCACGGCGGGATCCGACCACTTGTGCAGGTAGACGACATCCGGACGGAAATGCGCGATCGCCCGGGCAGTCGCGCCGGCTTCGGGCGCAGCCCCGAGCGGATAGCGTTCCGTGAAAGTCTCGCGCCACTCCGCCTCGCCGCGGTCCGTGCCGCGGCCGTGCACCAGGGCCACGGCATGCCCGCGCCGTCGGAGCTCGCCCGCCGTGAGGAGAACATTGGCCTCCGCGCCGCCGAGGGCGCCGATCCGTTCGTGGACGAAGAGCAGCCTCATGGCGAAAAGGGAAGGGGGTGGCGCGGCGTGGTCACAGGGGGAGAAAAGGTCTCAGCGCCTTTTGTCACGCGTCCGCCACAGGGGTTTGGGGGGTGAGTACCGTAGCCGGAGGGGCGGGGGACCCACCACCGCACCCGGGAAATTTCCCGGGTGCGGAAGTTCCAAATGGACAAATCTCAAGTTCCAAGAAGCAGCGGCGCGGGACTAAGTTTGGGATTTGTCCATTGGCGTTTGGAGTTTCCCCATCAGGGGTGGAACTGCGGCGGGTTCACGGCTACTATCGGCGTGCCAATCCGCGCCTTCCACCATTGTTGCCACTCGTGTGCCGACCGAATCCCATTCCCGCCTGCCCGTGACCTATCAGGGGGCCCTTCGGGAGTATCTCTGTCATCCCGATGAGGCGACCCTGCGGACGGCGCGTGAACTCGGACGGGCGGCGCTGACGGCGGGCCTCGGCGTGTTCGATCTTATCCGGCTGCACCACCAGGCCCTGACGGACGGCGTGCTGCCCGACGACCGGCACGCGGCCGCCCGGCTCGCGCCCGCGCTGGAGCTCTTCCTCCTCGAGGCGCTCGCTCCCTTCGAGGCCGCCAACTGCGGCATCCGCAGCGCCCGCGAGAAGCTCGAGGGGCTCAACCACCGGCTCGCGGACCGGAACGAGGCGCTGGCGATGAGCAATGCAGAGCTCGAGGAGGAGCTCGCCCTCCGCCAGCAGAGCGAGGAATCGCTTCGCGAGAGCAAGGACCGCTATTTTGAACTTCTCCAGCAGGCGCAGGCGATGGAGGAGAACCTTCATGATCTGTCGGCCCAGGTGCTGTCGGCCCAGGAGGACGATCGCAAGCGGATCAGCCGCGAGCTGCACGCGGAGATCGCCCAGGCCCTCACGGCTGTCACCGTCACGCTCGCGTTGCTCAAGAAACAGGCCGGCACCGATCCGGCGCTCCGGCGCAATGTCGCCGAAGCCGAGCAGCTGCTGGCGCACAGCATGGAGACCGTGCATTGCTTCGCCCGCGATCTCCGTCCGTCCGTCCTGGATCACCTCGGCGTGCAGTCCGCCCTCAGCGACCACATCGCGGAGTTCACCCGCCAGACCGGCATCCGGACCCAGCTCGTGGCGCATCCCGGCCTCGGGCAGCTCGACGCCCACCGCGGCGAGACCCTCTTCCGCGTGGTGCAGGAGGCGCTGCAGAACGTCCAGCGGCATGCGCAGGCCACGGCCGCCAAGGTCGAGTTCACGGTGCAGGACGGCACCCTCGGTCTCGACATCACCGACAATGGCCGGGCCTTCAACGTGGCGGACGAATTTCCTCCGCGTCGCACCGGTCACTTCGGCCTGCTCGGCATGCAGGAGCGCGTGCGGCATCTCGGCGGCAGCCTCGCGATCGAGTCGGCGCCGCGCACGGGCACGCGCATCCACGTCGAGATTCCGCTCGCGGCCCCGGCCGCCGAGCCCCCGTCCGGCCCCCCGCCCGCGGGCTCCGCGGCGCCCATCCTTCCGGGCCTGGCCCTGCGCCAGCTGGCCGTCCTCCTCTAATCAATCATGAAAAAAATCTCTGTATTGCTCGCGGATGACCACACGGTGGTGCGGCAGGGCCTGCGCACGCTGCTGAGCTCCGAGCCGGACATCGAGGTCGTGGGCGAGGCGGAAAACGGCCGGCAGGCGGTGCAGATGGCGCACCAGCTCCAGCCCGACGTCGTCGTGATGGACATCGCCATGCCGCTGCTCAACGGCCTCGAGGCGACCCGCCAGATCGTGGCCGACGGGCTCGCCTGCAAGCCGCTGATCCTGTCGTCGTACGC
Source organism: Opitutaceae bacterium (assembly GCA_035549635.1). Classification (GTDB taxonomy): domain Bacteria; phylum Verrucomicrobiota; class Verrucomicrobiia; order Opitutales; family Opitutaceae; genus CAIUWA01. The sequence goes on along the minus strand of DASZQN010000078.1, from coordinate 39,615 downwards.
CGACAGCGAATATGTCCACCAGCTCACCGCCGCGGGGGCGCTCGGCTACCTGATCAAGCAGACCGCCGCCGACGACCTGATCGACGCCGTCCGCGAGGTGAACGAGGGCAACGCGTTCTTCAGCCCCGTGGTCCTGAAGCGGCTGCTCGAATATTACCGCGAGTCCTGCGCCAACGGCCGTCCGCTGCAGCAGCCCGGCGAGCAACTGACCAGCCGCGAGCAGGAAATCCTGCAGCTGGTCGCCGAGGGCCACGTGAACAAGCAGATCGCCGCGGCGCTCTTCATCAGCATCAAGACCGTCGAGAAACACCGCCAGCAACTGATGAACAAGCTCGGCATCCACGACATCGCCGGACTCACCCGCTACGCGATCTCGCGCGGCGTCGTGGAAAATCGCGGCCGGACGGATCCGGAAGCGGTGCGCCCGGGAACGTCCAATATTCATCCGTCGACGACCAACGCTCACCGGGTGAAGCCGGCCTGAGCGTGGGACAGCAGTTGTAGGCCACCTCGTTGAGGTGGCCGGCCAGGTCAACGACCTGGCCTACAACATCAACCATCGACGTCAGTCAGTGAACGTTGAGCGCCGGACGTTGGAGGTTGAACGTTGCGGTCTTGCTCAGAACACCGACGCCCGTCCGGCGGCGGCCCACGTGGCGCGACCGTCGAACTGGCTGAAGGCCATGCCGCTCAGCACGGTGCCCTCGAGGCCGACGTCGCGCGCGGAAACGCTGAGTTTCACCCACTGGCCGGCGGGAGGGAGCTCGCCCGCGTGGAAGCGGCCGGCGCTGCCGTTCGAGCCGTAGGTGATCGCGTTGGCGCCCCAGTAGGCGCGGTGCTCCCAGGAGGAGCCGTCGTTCCACATGAGCATGATCTCGGTGGGCGGATGCGCCGGGTCGAGATAGACCCAGGCGAAGAGCGTGTCGCCGGTGCCGACGTCGAGCGTCGCCGTGGCGCCGGTGAACCAGTGCTCGTGGAGGCCGGAGGCGAGATTCGACTCGTGCGGCTGCGCGGCCGAGTCCGGCGGCGGGGTGAGGGACGACCAGTTCCATCCGTCGCCACCGTCCGCGCCGGGATTGGCACCCGCCGGCAGCGCGCCTTCGACCCACGTGATGACCGGGCTGTTCGCCGCGAAGGAGCTCGCACCGACCGCACGGCGGCCGTCCGGCCACTCCACTTCCACCTCGACCCACTGCGCGCCGCTGTTTTTCGGCGAGATGACGTACGTCGCACCGTAGGCCGGTGACTGGTCGCGCGCCTCCCAGACGATGCGGGCGTTGCCGAGGTCGGCGCCGGGGACGTCCACGCTGAGCGTGACCGGCGAGTGCAGCAACGCGACGCCAGACGGAACCGTGATGTGGGCGGCGGCCGCCTTCCACGGCGTGGCGGCGCTGGCGGTGCGGCCGGCGAGGAAGCCGGCCGCGAGGATGCTCCGCGCCTGGTTTACCGCGATGAACTCGGTCGTGACGTTGAACGTGTCGCTCCAGCGATCGTAGAAGGGATAGGACCCGGTGGCGGCGTTGTCGGACGGATAGGAGAGGGCGTTGAGATCGGAGCCATAGTTCCCGAGGTAATCGAAACTCGCCTGGATGTTGCCGAGCGGGATGCCGGACGGCGGCAGCACGCGGCGGTCGTTCTGCGCGTACTGGGAGACGATCTCCGTCTGCCGCTTGAGGCCGAGGCCGGTGAGGTAGGTGACATTGACGGGATTGGTGCCGCCCTCGTAGTTCAGCGCGCCGACGAGCGCGTCGAGGTAGGCGGGCTTCGGATCGATCTGGTAGGCGACGGCCATGTCCGACGCCTGGTCGAGGGAGAAATACCAGCCCGCCCCCTTCACGGCCTTGGTCGCGATGGGAAACGGGGTCGCGTAGGCATTCTTCGCGGACCAGTCGAGGGCGTCGTCGCCCGCCGCCACGATCTGGGCCTCGCAGCTGGCGAGGTAGCCCGCGTCGAGCGCGCTGGCCGGCAGACGGCCGCTGCGGGCCGCGAAGGCGTAACTGCGGATCGCGTTGCCCCAGCTCTCGGACATCCGCCACCAGCCCCAGCGGAACGTCGCCGGATCAGCCGGATTCGGGAACCACGCGAAGAGCGCCTGCTGGTAGGCGGCCTCGCCGGTGGCGAGGTACATCTCGGCGGCGGCCCAGGCCAGCTCGTCGTCGTGCGTGTAGTGGTCGCTGTAGAAAGTGATCTTCTGGTAGGCGCCGGCCTTGCCGTATTTCGCGATCGCCCGGGTGAGGAACTGCCAGCCGAGGCGCGCCTGGCGGAGATACTTCGCGGCGGCCTCGGGATAGTGCGCCTTGAACTGCGGGGACGACGAGCACTGCGCGAGCGCCGCGACGGCCGCGGCCGTGACCGAAGTGTTCTTCGGCCAGACGACCTGCGCGTCGCCGTGGTCCGGCATCACGTTGGACTCGTATTCGCGGTTCTTCGGATAGGTCAGGAAGTAGAATCCGCCGTCGGCGTCCTGCATCTTCGTGAGATAGTCGGCCTCCCACTTGGCTTCCTGCAGCACGTCGCTGATCCCGTCGCCGCTCTCGGGGATGCCGAGGTTGTCCATCTGCGCGATGCCGGGAATCGAGTCGACCGAGAAGACGAGGTAGTGGATCAGCTCCGCGCTGTTGATCGTGTACTTGCTGTAGTCGCCGGCGTCGTGGTGTCCCCCGGAGACGTCCACGGTGCCCTGGTTGACGAACGGATAGAGCTGCGCGGCCTCGCTGGTCAGCGCCGGGGCGACCTGCGGCGGGTTGTCGGCACCGGGCTGGCTGCCGTAGCTGGCGATCGTGGCCCACGTGAAGGCAAACTGCGGATCGGATTGCACCGGGATCTGCGCCGGGGCGGTGTGGCAGGCATCGTGGACGAAGCGCGTGAACGGCAGCTCGTTGGTCGTCCCGCAGCGCTGCTGGTACAGCCCGAGCGCGTAGGTGCGGGTGAAGCCCATCGCGATGCCGTCGTCGACGAGGAAGGGCAGCGAGACTCCGAGGCCGGGGACCTGCAGCTGGTATTCGCCGGAGGCCTGGAAGTCGCTGAAGTCGGCCACGAGCACCTTCTGGTACGGCGCGGGCGAAAGATTGTAGCCGACATCCGCGCGGAGCGCGAGCGAACCGCGGTAGACGACCTCGCCGGTGACGGCGTTGATCACGTTGAAGCCGGATTCGGCGGGGATCGGCATCTCGCCCATGTCGCCGAGGTAATAGCCGATCATCGCCTTCTTCGGCAGGGACGGCACATAACCTTCCTGGTTGACGTGGATCGCCGGGCTGTAGCGCCGGGCGTCGGAGGTGGCGCTGAACTGGGCGGCCTCCGTCCAGAGCGAATGATCGGGATTGGACACCTGCACCTGCTGGCCCTCGGCCACCGGCGCCGCGAGCTGGAGATAGAGGCTGTTCTCGATGCGCAGGTCGTACTGCTGCAGCGGCGCGGACAGCACCCGGCGCTTGAAACCGACCGCGGAGACGGCAACCGCCCGCCCATCGACGACGACGCTGAAGGCAGAGGCCGACGGCCGGTTCATCTGCGCGTTGAGATTCACGAAATTCCAGTACCGGAGCGAGCCGGCGCCCTGCTGCTTGGAGTCGACCAGCTTCACTTCGAGCAGCGTCGGCGAGAGGATGCGCAGCAGGCTTTCACCGGGCGCCGCCGGCTGGAGCGTGGTGTGATCGATGTTCGAAATGACGCTCGGGGCGGTGCCGAGCGGCGTGCCCGCGACGGAGGCACCCGGCACGGTGATGATCGGCGCAGTCCCGCCGGAATCGCCGGAAGAGGCCCCCGCGCTGCCCTTGCCGGCCTCATCCCACGTCACCCGGCCGTCGAACAGGGAGAAGCCCATCCCGGTGACCGACTGGCCCTCCAGGCCGACCTGGCTCGCCGCGACCTCGAGGCGGACCCACTGGCCGACGGCGGGAAGCGCCCCGACGTAGTGCCGGCCGGCCGTGCCGTCGGTGCCGTAGTTGATCGCATTGGAGCCCCAGTAGGCGCGGTGCTCCCAGCCGTCGGAATTCCAGCTGAGCATCAGCTCGCTCGGCGGATTGGCCGGATCGAGATAGACATAGGCGAACAAGACATCGCCCGCATCGATCGCCAGCGCCGGATTGGCGTAGTTGAAGAAATGCTCGTGCAGGCCCGCGCCGAGGCTGGACTGATGAGCGAGCGCGCCCGAGACCGGGGCCGGATCGGCGGAGATCCAGTTCCAGCTGTCGCCGCCGTCGGCGAGCGGCGCGGCGGACGCGGGGAGGCTGTCGTCGGACCAGATCACGTCGCCCGCGAGGCAGCGGACGGCGGCGGAGAGGAGCAGGAACAGGGCGGCACGGGCGGTGGCGGCTTTATGCATGCCCGCCAGCCTACCGGCCCCGGGGATTTCCCTGTAGCGGCGCCTCGCTGATTACCCTGTCAGAAGTCGGGGAGCGGGTTTGTAGGTGTTTGTCTGGCAAAGAATGCCGCCATGGCCTTCGCCGGTAGGGCGGCGACTCCGCTCGCCGCCGGATTGGCGCCTGAACGCGGATCCGGCGCGGACGGAGTCCGCGCCCTCGCGGGACGCAAAAAAACGGCGGGCGCGAGCCCGCCGTTCAGCTGGACGAATTTCTGCCCGTCGCCGTCAGCGAACGCCGGAGGTTGAGACCGTGACTCCAATCCCGATGGGCGTGGAGTTGCCGGAAACGATCCGTGCGCCGGCGTTGATGCCGACGGTGCGGGCAAAAGTGTCGAGGATGAGGTTCACATAGCGGTCGAGGATGCGCTCGGGCCGATACGGCACGTAGACGATGTCGCCGGGCTCGAGCCGGACATCCGGCGCCCGGCCGGCGAGGATCTCGTCCACCGGCACGATCGCGATCTGCGGATGGGCGAGGGAACCGCGGAGGACCGCCACGTTGGAGAGGCAGGCCTCGGGCTCGGTGCCGGCGGCGAGCGCGATGGCCTGGATGACCGTCAGCGAGCCGGCCATGATCTCCGAATGCGGCTGGTTGACCGCGCCGAGGATGTGCACCTGCGGCGTGCGCACGGACGGCAGGAAAATGAAGTCGTCGGGCTGCAGGTAGATGTTCTGCGAGAGCTGGCCGTCGCGCAGCAGCTGCTTGAAGTCGACGGGCAGCACCTGGCCGTGCCGGATGATGAAGCTGTGCGAGAGGTCCGCGGCCTCGGCGGGCGCGCCGGGCGGGATCGGAACCCCGAGGCTGGCGGCGAAGGCGGCGTAGGGCGACGAGGCGGAGAGTCCGCCCGCCTGCGCGACCGCGTCGAGCAGGGTCGTCGGACCGGCCAGGGAGTAGATGCCGGGATTTTGGACGCGGCCGAGCACCCACACGCGCTCGCTGGCGGCAGCGTGGAGGGTGACGGCGACGACCGGCTTTTCCCGGACGAAATGCTGCATCTCCGTCGCGAGCCGGTCGCGCACCTCCGGGAGCGTGAGCCCCCAGACGTCGAGGCCGGGCAGGAGATAGTAATAGATCTTGCCGTCGGGGCCGACCGTGACGGTCGAGCGCGTCGGCCCTTCGCCCATCACCTCGATGTCGAGCTGGTCGCCCGGCCCGAGGTGAAACACGGTGTCGGTCGGCCGCAGGAGCGCCGGATCGAGCGGCGCCACCGGCGCGGTCTGGAGGGCGGCGGATTCCGTGCCGAGCGCGGTGAAAGTCGCCGGACGGGCCACCGGCATGGGATTGTTGAAGCAGCCCGTGCCCGCCACCGCGAACGCGGCGGCGAGGATTGGAAGGAAAAGGCGGAGGCGGGGGCTCATTGCGCGGAAATGGTTGCGTTGTCCGGCACCCCGCCGCCGACGTGAAGGCTCGTCCAGGTGATGACCGCGGACTCGACGAACGCGGAGGCGGCGCGATCGAGGATCTCCTCGGCCTTGATCCACGGGCGGCTGCTCACGTAGACGATGTCGCCGGGCTGCAGGGCGAAATTCGTGCCCTTGCCCTCGAGGATGCCAAACGTGTTCACCGCAAAGGCCTCGGGTTTTTCCCGCGAGCCGCGCACGACGAGCACGCGCTGCTTCCAGGCGCGCTCGCTGAAGCCGCCGCGGCTGGCGATCGCGCCGATCACGTTGGCGTCGGTGTCGTAGGCGGCCGCCCCCGGGGAGCGGACTTCGCCGAGGACGTAGACGGCGCCGGCCGCGGCCCCGGGAAAGTAGAGGTAGTCGCCCGGCTCGAGCGGGATGTTCTGCGAGAGATCCCCGTGCAGGAAGAGCTTCTCGAAATCGATCGGCAGCCGGTGGCCGTCGCGCGAGAGGAAGCTGTGGGAAAAGTCGGCGGTCTCGACGACGTTGCCGCGCGAGACGCCGGTCTCGAAGCCGTGGGCGCGCGCCACCGCCTCGATGATCGTGATGGGCCGGTCGAGCGGATAGACGCCGCGCTGCGCGACCGAGCCGAGCAGGTAGTAGTGCTTGCTGCGGTAGGCCACGGGCGTGATGAAGACCTGCGGGGTGCGCCGGAATTTTCCGAGCTCCGTGTTCACCTTGTCGCGCAGCTCGTCCACGGTGAGGCCGGTTGCCATGATGTTCTCGGCCTCGAGGTAGGAGACACGGCCGTCGGGATCGACCGCGACATCCTCCCGGGTGAGATCGGGCGAACCGTAGAGCTGGAAACGCAGCAGGTCGCCCGGACCGAGCGTCAGGTGCTGCTGCCAGCCAGCGCGCTGCGAAGGATCCGTCACGGAAAAGGTGGCGGGGACCGCCACGACCGGGTCGGCGGCCCGGCTTTTCGGCGCCGGCAGGAGGAATCCCGCCACCAGCAGGGCGGTCGCGGTCGTCATCGTGCCGAACCAGCGGCTGTAGCGTTCCTGGAGCGGGCGCACGTGCTCGCGGTTCAGCACCGCACCGACCAGGTTGCAGCCGGCGCAGCGAAGATTCTCGAGGTCGGCATGGGTCTCGGCCGCGTCGGAGGCGCCGGCGTCGGCGACCCAGAGGAGATTGGGAATGTTCTCGGCCAGGAGCACGGTCTCCGTTTCGGAGGCGGGCGGAAGTTCGATGAAGATCGCGACGTGCTCGATGGCGCCCCAGACGTCGAGGGCCGCCTGCCATTGCCGGCGGTGCTCGAGATTCCAGACCCAGCCGGAAAGCGGCAGGTTGATGCGCGACGGGCAGTCCGGACCCATCAGCTGCTCGGCGATGCGGTCGGGCGCCGCGAGTTCGCCGGTCGGCGCCGGGGTGCCCTCGACGGGAATCGAGCCGGCCCGGGCCGTGCGCGCGCCGGCCTTGGAGGAGGGCTGCGTGGTGATCGTGAGGACGCGGAATCCCGACTGGCAGGCGCCGCGCGCCAGCAGGTCGACCCAGGTCGAGCGGCCCTCGCCGCGCCGGGCGGAGGTGATGCCGCAGATGACGCCGCGATGCGGCGCGGCGCGCAGCCGGCTCTGGACCGCGGTCCAGGCGCGGAACGCCCCCTGGTCCTGTTCCGCGTCGGAGGCGGGGGCGGGTTTCACCTCGCCGAGGGTGGCGAGCACGGGAAGCCCGGTCACCCGCTGCACGTCGGCGCGGGTCTTGAGGCGGTTGTCCATCAGCTCGCGCACGAGGATCAGCACGGCGGCGCCGACGAGCGCGAACAGCGCGCCGAGACAGCCGCACAGCACCATCTCGAGGCGGTGGTTGTACTGGAAGGTCGGATTGGCGGTGACCGAGGAGAGGACGCTGAAGTAGCCCGGAGGGTTGTCGCGAAACGGCTGGATCGCGCGCTGGCGGGCGAGGAGGACGGCCCGGTTGCTCTCGAGGCTGCGGAGGCGTTCGCCGACGGCGACCTCCTCCGGCGTGATGCGGCCGAACATGGCCTGCGCGACCGCCGGGGCCGCGGGCGTGCGCGCAGCCTGCGCGCCGGCGGCGTTCGCCTGGCTCTGCGCCTGCTCGAGTGCGGCGAGGCGGGCGCGCTGCTCGCGCACGAGCGGATGGGCGTCGGTGTAACGGACGAGCAGGTCGTCGAGCTGGTCGCGCGCGGCCTGGATGCGCTTGGGCAGGTCGCTGGCGGCGGAGGGATCGGGGGCAAGGGCCAGCGCGGCGGCGGCGGCGCTGGCGCCCGCCGGATTCTCCGCCCGGGTCGCGGCGAGTTCGTTCTCCACGAGCCCAAGCTCCCGGGTCACGGTGTCGCCCGCCTCGACGGCCTCGGCGCGCTGCATCTCGCGGGTGTAGGCGATGGCGGCGTCGCAGTAGCGGTTGACGAGATCGATCGACTGCTCGCGGGTCGCGGCGGTCGCGGTCACCGTCGCGACATCGTTGTTGCGGTCGAGCGTGATCTGGAGGTGCCGGGCGAGCTCCTTCTCGGACATCGGCGGCTGCAGGTGCGAGCCGACCTGGGAGAACAGCGCGGGCGACTGCAGCATGACGATCAGGCTGGGCGTGACCAGCGCGCGCGGATGGTAGGTGTCGTCGATCGTGGACGGCTCGTAGTGCACGAGCTGCGCGGTGGAGGTGAAGGAGCGGCCCCAGACCGCGAAGGCGAGGGCGGCGCCGGCGGCGGCCCCGAGGAGGGTCCAGCAGGCGAGCGCGAGCCAGCGATGGGCGAGGAGGTCGAGGACGGTCCAGGCATTGAGCGGGGCGGGAGGGGGCGGCTGATCGGCGTGGGTGAGCTTCATGAGAGAGGAAGAAGGGAAGGGAGCGAAGAGCGGCTTGGACGCGGCGCCGGCGAATTGGCTCCGCCGGAGGGGGTAGGGCGACACCCTACTTTGTCGGCGCACCCGAACCCAGTTCGTGGGCGCGGTCGGCCACGAGATGGTTCTGGAATGCGTAGTGGACGAGCTGCGCGTTGTTCGAGAGCCCCATTTTTTCCAGCAGCCGGCTGCGGTACGTGCTGATCGTCTTCACGCTGAGGGAGAGCTCGCGCGCGATGATGCCGACGGATTTTCCCCCGGCGATCAGGCGGAGGATGAGGAACTCGCGGTCGGAAAGCGTCTCGTGCGCCGCGACCTCGACATCGTGGACGAGGAAGGACGCGAGCTTCTCCGCCAGCGCCGCGCTGACATAGCGCCCGCCGGCGACCGCCTTGCGCACCGCTCCGACCAGCGCCTCGGGCGCGCTCTCCTTGGTCATGTAGCCGGCCGCCCCCGCCTTGAGCAGGCGCACGGCGAACTGGTCCTCGGGATGCATGCTCAGCATCAGCACCGGCAGCGCGGGCTTGGACTGCTTGATCTCCTTGAGCACCTCGAGGCCGCTCCGGCCGGGCATCGTCAGGTCGAGGATCACGATGTCCCACGCCTCCTTCCAGACGCGCTCGAGCACCTGCTGGGAATTGGCGGCTTCGCCGAAGGACGCGCGCGGGAACGCCTCCTTGAGGATCTGGCGCAGGCCCTGGCGGACCACGGCATGGTCGTCGGCGATGAGGATCCTCATGCTTCGCCCGGTTTTTCAGCCGCGGTGCCCGCGGGCAGCGGGACGCGCAGCGTGACGGTGGTGCCCCGGCCAGGCAGGCCGAAGAAGAAGACTTCGCCGCCGACCTGGGCGGCGCGTTCCTTCATCCCGATCAGGCCGATCGAGCGGGCGTGGATGATCTCGCGCTCGGAGATGCCGCGGCCGTTGTCGCGCACGGTAAGCAGCAGCTCGTGGTCGTCGCGCGCCAGGCGCACATCGACGCGCGTGGCCTTGGCGTGGCGGATGATGTTGGTGAGCGTTTCCTGGAAGATGCGGAAGCAGGCGGTGGCGAGCTCCCGGTCCTGGAGTGTCTCGGGAACGTCGATCTTCACCTCGCAGCGGATCCCGGTGCGTTCCTGGAAGTCGGCCGCCTGCCACTCGATCGCGGCCGCGAGGCCGAGGCTGTCGAGGACTCCCGGACGCAGTTCCGTCGCGATGCGGCGCACGGCGTGGATTGTCTCATCGAGATGGGCGGCCATCGCCTTCATCTTGTCCTGGAGCGCGCGGGTGGCGGGGAGCTTTCCCGCGAGCCAGGACAAATCGAGCTTCAGGCCGGTCAGCGCCTGGCCGAGTTCGTCGTGCACCTCGCGGGCGATCCGCGTCCGCTCCTCCTCGCGGACCGTCTGGAGGCGGGCGGTCAGCGCGCGCAGCTGGTCGTGCGAACGATGGAGCCGTTCCTCGGCCTTCTCGCGCTCGCGGCGCTGCTCGGATTCCCGCAGCGCGCGGCTCACCGCCGGCGCGAGGCGCGTGAGCCGGTTCTTGAGGACGTAGTCGGTCGCACCCTCGCGCAGCATCTCGATCGCCACCTCCTCGCCGAGCACACCCGTGACAAAGATGAAGGGGATGTGCGGCGCGATCCGCTTGGAGATCTCGAGCGCCTTGCTGCCGTCGAAGGTTGGCAGCGAATAGTCCGAAAGGATGATATGCGGCGGATGACGGCTCAGCTCGCCTTCAAAGGCCTCGCGCGTCTCGACCGCCGTGACGGCAACCTCGCGGCCCGCGCCGCGCAGGATATGCCGGATCATTTCCACGTCCGGAACGCTGTCCTCCACGAGCAGGATCCGCAGCGGATCCGACGGCGGAGGCGGCAGCCGCTCCGCGGCCCCGGGCGGATCGGCGGACGGCGTCGCCGCCCGCGACGGATGCGCCGGGTGGCCGCGCGCGGGATGAGGGCGTTCGGTTCCGGACGGCCGGGGTCCGAACTCGGGGCGGGAAGGGAGCGGTTTCATGAACAGGAGGGAAGCGCGGCGCGCAGGGCTACTGTACCGCACTGCGCCGATTCGGAGGAGTAGGTGGACACCTGTTCCGGGGCCCCGGCGTTACCCCAATGCCGGCGGGCGCGCGCATAGACGGCGAGGGTCGCCGCGGCGGTGGCGTCCCAGTCGAAACTGCCGGCGCGGGACAAGCCCGCGGCGCGCAGCTGCCGCAGCCAGGCGGGATCGTCGGCGGCGCGCGTGAGCTGCGCTTGCATCTGGCCGACATCCCCGGGGTCGAGCAGGCCGGCGGCGGCGCCGACCGTTTCCTCCAGCGCTCCGCACCTCGAACTGAGCACGGGGCAGCCGCAGGCCATCGCCTCGACCGGCGGGAGGCCGAAGCCCTCGTAGAGCGACGGGAAGACCAGGGTGTCCGCGGCGCGGTACCAGTCCGGCAGCTCCTCCGCGCCGACAAATCCGAGCGAGTGGATCTCCGTGGCAAAGGGCGACTCCCGGATCAGCGCGTGGATGACCTCCGCTCCATGCCAGTCACTGCCGGCCAGCACCAACCGCCAGGGGGACGGCCGGGCGGCCTTGAACCGGTTGAAGGCCTCGATCAGGCGGGCGTGGTTCTTGGCGGGATGCTCGAGGCGCGCGACATAGAGGAAAAACGGACCGGCGACTCCGTGCGGCTGCGCGACTTTCGCCTTGGCTGCCTCCCGCGGGCCGGGCCGGAATCGCTGGTGGTCGAGGCCGTTCGGGATCACGGTCACGCGTTCGCCGGACAGGCCGAAGTCGCTCGCCAGGTCCCGGGCGGTCAGCCGGCTGACGGCGATGATCTCGTCCTGCCGCCGCGCGAGGCGGCGGGCGATCACCCGCCCGTAGAACATGCGGGCGCGGTCGTATTTTTCCGGCACATGGAACGGAGCGAGATCGTGGATCGTCGCCACGAGGGCGCAGGGCCGGCGCCAGAGCATCCGCCGGTAGCTGGGAACATGGAGGACCTCGACGCCGTCCCGGCGGAGAAGCCCCGGCAGCACGGCCTGATGCCAGAGAATGTTGGCCACCGGTGCGCGATGACGTTCGGCGACCGACACGATCCGCATGGAGTCCCGGGCGAAATCGAAGAGTGGGATGTCCTCCTCGAGCACATAGAGCGTGAACTCATGGGCCGCGGCGTGCGGCAGGAAGGCACGGACCAGCTCCCGCACATACTGGCCGACTCCGGAGCGGCCGCGCTGGATGACGGACGTGGAAAGCGCGATCCTCATCGGCCAGCCGTTTGCGGGGATCCCGGTGGATCGCCCTCGGTGATGATGAACTGCCCGGTCAGCCGCATGTGCGCGAGCGCGGCCCGGACCCCGGGGCTCGGTCGCAGGAGGATGAGGTTGCGCCGATGGCGGGCGAGGCGGCGCTGCCAGTGCGCGAGAAAAGCGAGGCCCGTGCTGTCGATGGCGGTGACCGCGGACAGGTCGAGCACGCAATGCCCGGTCTGAGTCGCGGCCTTCGTCCACCAGCCGGGACCCGTGCCGAGCGCGTCGCCGTCGAGCCGGCCGGCGACTTCGATCTTCAACCCATAGAGGGTCGATGCGCAGGTCGGAGCCGCGGTGCGCGAGCGGCCGGGAGACGGAGGCAGGCGCACGCGCTGCGCGACCAGCGCGGGAAGAAAATGAAGCAGGTTGTCGGCGTATCGGCGGAACAGGCGGCGCGGCTCCTGGGCCAGGCGGAAAAGCCACTCGGTGCCCGACCGCCGCATCCACGGCGGCGCGCGCCGCAGGCGGCCGGCGAGGAAGTCGATCGTGCCGCCCGCACCGATCGTCACCGGGGCGCCGAGTTCGCGGTGGTGCCGGAAGATCCACTTCTCCTGCTTCGGGCACCCGAAACAGACGAGGACGATATCCGGGCGGGCCGCACGGACTCGCGCGACAATCTCAGCATTGTTCATTTCCGCGAGCGGACGGAAGGGCGGGGAATAGTGCTCGACCGCGGGCAGCGATGGATGCGTGGCGGCGATCCGCCGCGCCGCCTCGGCGCCGACGCCCGGGGCGCCGCCCAGCAGGAAGATCCGCCAGCCGCGCTCCTCCGCACGCTGCAGCAGCAGCGGCACGAGATCGGAGCCAGCCACGCGCTCCGGCAGCATGTTGCCCAGCCAGTGCGACGCCCACACCAGCGGACGGCCGTCGCACAGCACGACGTCGGCCTGGGCGAGGATGCCGTGGAGTTCCTCGTCGCGCTGGGCCTGGACGAGGAAATCGACGTTGGGCGTCACGATGTAGCGGGACTCCCCGGCCGCGATCATCTCGCCGATGCGGTCGACCGTGCCGGACAATGTCAGCGGGTCGAACGCAACACCCAGAATGGAGACCGGAAGATTCGCGGGTGCGGCCGCGACGGAAGCGGACCCGGCGGGAGGCGCAGCGGAAGCCGGAGCCGCGGACGGAAAGGGAAGGGCGTGAAGACGGGAAGACACGGACGGCTCGGACCGCAACAAGCGTCAGGAGGGTAGTGGGGTCTCACCCTCCAAATCGTTGAACACCGTCCCTTCGCGCGGGTGCGCGACAACGTTTGATGAAGGAGCGAGTCCGAGGTGGAACGCGTTGACCCAGCGCGTTGGAGACGCCGTCAACGCCAATGGCCTCGACGGAGCCAGACAACGCGTTGGGGTCACCGCGTTCCACCTCATCTGCCGATCTTTCGCAGAAAACGCGGCCGGGGGTCGCACCCTCCCGCCCTTTGGGGTCCGCACCCAATTTCGGGGCGGCAGCGATCCAGGCTAAAGTGGACGCACCAAATCGCGATCACCTGCGCCACGAACCATGACTCTCCTCCGTTTTCTCCTGCGTTATTCCCCCGCGATGGTGCTCTGGACGTCCCTGGTGGCGCTGCTGAGCGGCGCCTGCAACGCCGGCCTCATCGCGATGATCAACGCCGCGCTGGCCCGCCCGGGCGCGGCCGGCATGGCGCTGCTCGGCGCGTTCGTCGCGCTGGGCCTCGGGCGGATCCTGACGAACGCCGCGGCGCAGATCACGCTGGCGCACTTTTCCCAGGACACGACGGCGCGGCTGCGCCAGGACCTCGTGGGGAAGATCCTCGCCGTGCCGCTGCGCCAGCTCGAGGAGCTCGGCACCCCGCGGCTGATGGTGGCGCTGACGGAGGACATCCTCGAGATCACGCAGGCCACGCTCAGCATCCCGATCTTCGCGGTGAATTTCGCGGTCCTGCTCGGCGGCGCGGTCTATCTGGCCTGGCTTTCGGTGCCGGTGTTCCTCGCGATGTTCGCGTTCGGCCTCGTCGGCGCGATCAGCTACCGGCTGATGATCCGGTCCGGCTTCGGACATCTCGCCGCGGCGCGCGACGGCCAGGACCGGCTGTTCCGCCATTTCCGGGCGCTGACCGAGGGAGTGAAGGAACTCAAGCTGCACCGCGTGCGGCGCGAGGCCTTCCTCGCGGAGGATGTCGCCGAGGCCGCGGCCTCCTGCCGGCGCCACAACGTCGCCGCGGAGTTCCGCTTCATCCTCGCGCAAAACTGGAACCAGCTGCTGTTCCTCGGGCTGATCGGAATGATCCTGTTCCTCGTGCCGCGCCTGCAGGACATCACCCCGCGGGCGCTGACCGGCTACATCATCGCCACCCTCTACCTGATGGGGCCGCTGGCCGGGCTGCTGGGCAGCCTCTCGGTGTTCAGCCGCGCCAACGTTTCCCTGCGCAAGGTGGAGGAGCTCGGACTCGCGCTGACCGCGCAGGCTCCCGACCACCGTCCGGCCGCGCGGGAGGCCGCACCGGCCTTTTCCCGGCTGGAACTCGTGCAGGTCAGCCACCACTACCACCGCGAGCGGGAGGACGACAATTTTCTCCTCGGGCCCATCGACCTCTCCTTCCAGGCGGGCGAGGTCGTCTTCCTCATCGGCGGCAACGGCAGCGGCAAGTCCACCCTCGCCAAGGTGATCACCGGACTCTATCCGCCGGCGGGCGGGGAGATCCGGCTGAACGGCCGCGTGATCGGGGACCACAACCGCGACGACTACCGCCAGCTCTTCTCCGCGGTGTTCGCGGACTATTTCCTCTTCGACCGGATGATCGGCGCCACGCGCGACGGCGTCGACGCCCGCGCCCGGGGGTATCTCGAGCGCCTGCATCTCGACCACAAGGTCTCGATGAAGGACGGCGTGTTCTCGACCACGCAGCTTTCCCAGGGGCAGCGGAAGCGCCTCGCGCTGCTCTGCGCCTATCTCGAGGACCGTCCGTTCTACCTTTTCGACGAATGGGCGTCCGACCAGGACCCCTTGTTCAAGGACGTCTTCTACACCCAGCTCATCCCCGAGCTCAAATCGCGCCGCAAGACCGTCCTGGCGATCACGCACGACGACCGGTATTTCTCCTGCGCGGACCGCCTGGTGAAGCTCGACTACGGCCGGATCACCCGCGGAGAACCGCCGGAGGCTCAGGCGGGATCGGCGTCGACGCTCGCAGGCGGACCGGGATTTATCCGCCGCGGGACCCGCTTTGAGGAGGCAGGAAGCAGGAACTAGGAAGGAATAAATCGGAAACGGGCGGGCCGGGTCCCGCGGCGCTTCTTCCTTCATCGCTCTTGATTCCCGTTTCCGTCCGGTAGGTCCGGGGATGGCGGGGAGTAGGAGTCGACCCCAGCAACAGGCGAATCGCCGAGGCATCCAATCCCACGCCCTGCGGACCGACGACCGGAGCCGCGTCCCTTTCTCCCTCGAACTTTCATGAAAAAATTCTCCCTTCGCCAAGCCGCCATGCCCGTGCTGTCGCTCCTGACCGCGGCCCTGGGTCCGTCCGCCGCGGCCCAGACGTTCTATTTCAACACCCTCGCCGGCAGCGGCGCCCCGATCGATCACACCGATGGGAACGGCTCGAATGCGCGCTTCCTCAATCCGACCGGCGCCGCGATCGACGCCGCCGGCAACATCTACATCGCGGACGGCGGAGACCACACGGTCCGCCGGGTCGCGCCCGACGGTTCGGTCTCCACGATCGCCGGCGCCTCGGGTCAGGCCGGAACGAATGACGGCGCGGCGGGCGATGCGCGCTTCCTTTATCCCTTCGCCGTCGCGGTCGATGGCGCGGGCACGGTGTACGTCACGGACGCCGGGAGCCATACTGTGCGCCGGATCGCGGGTGGCGGGGTCACCACGATCGCAGGCACACCGGGCATCGCCGGCCGGTCGGACGGCATCACCACCGCGGCGCTCTTCAATGCGCCGCAGGGAATCGCGGTGGATGGCGCCGGCAACGTCTACGTCAGCGACACGAACAACAGCACCATCCGCCGGATCGCCCCGAACGGATCGGTCACGACCTTCGCCGGTTCCCCGGGGGAGACCGGCTCCGCCGACGGCAACGGTGGTTCCGCGCGCTTCAACTACCCGGCGGGCCTCGCGGTCGACGCGGCGGGCAACGTCTACGTCGCGGATTTCGACAACAGCACGATTCGCAAGATCACGCCGGGCGGTTCCGTCTCGACGCTGGCCGGCGCGGCGTCGCAGGCGGGCAACGCGGACGGGCAGGGCGGCGGCGCCCGGTTCGACCATCCGATGGGCATCGCCGTGGATGTCTCGGGCAACATCTACGTCGCGGATACCTCGGCCCAGACGATCCGCCTGGTTTCGCCGGACGGGACCGTTTCGACGCGCGCGGGCCATCCGGGACTCGGCGGACGGTCCGATGGATCGGGAGCGGCCGCGACCTTCTTCTATCCGGCCGGCCTGACGGTGAACTCCGCGGGCATCGTCTACATCGCTGATACCGGCAACCACCTGGTGCGGGTGATGAGCGCCGCCGGCGCGGTCGGCACCCTGGCCGGCAGCATCGGCTCGACGGGCAGCACGGACGCCGCGGGGAACGCGGCGCTCTTCTCCTATCCGCAAGGCGTCGCCGTCGACGGCGCGGGGAACGTCTTCGTGGCGGACCACGGCAATCATGTGATCCGGAAGATTTCACCGGGCGGATCCGTCAGCACCTTCGCCGGCGTGGCCGGGCTGGCGGGCAGCGCCGATGGTCCCGGTCCGGGCGCGAGGTTCAACGAACCGATGGGCGTCGCGGTCGATGGCGGGGGAAATGTCTATGTCGCGGACGCCGGCAACTCCACGATCCGGAAGATTTCAGCCGCAGGCGAGGTCTCGACCCTCGCCGGCGCCGCGGGCTCGGCAGGCAGCGCGGACGGCACGGGGCCGGGCGCGCGCTTCAACGCGCCGCAGGGAGTCGCCGTGGACGGCGTGGGCAATGTCTATGTCGCGGACAGCAACAACAACACGATCCGCAAGATCACGAGCAACGGCACGGTCTCGACGCTCGCGGGCGCCGCCGGCCAGTACGGCAGCGGCGACGGCGCGGGCGGCAGTGCACGCTTCGGCAGTCCGCGCGCGGTGGCGGTCGATGGCGGCGGCAACGTCTATGTCGCGGACTACGCCAACTCCACCATCCGGAAGATTTCCCTGGGCACGGGCGGCGTGAGCACCCTGGCCGGAGCCGCGGGCCAGCCCGGAGACACGGACGGCCCCGGCGGCGTGGCGCGGTTCAACCAGCCTTATGCGGTCGCGGTCGACGGCGGCGGGAACGTCTATGTCGCCGACACCTACAACCGCGTCGTGCGGCGCGTTTCCCCCTCGGGCGACACGGCGACGGTCACGGGGCCGGCGGCGCGATTCTATTATCCGCAGGGAATCGCCGTCGACGGCTCCGGCACCCTCTACGTCGCGGACGGCGACAACCAGGCGATCCTGCGCGGCAGCACGGTGCCGCCTCCGCCCGCGAACAGCCCGGTGGCGAACGTGACCGCGGCGCCCGGCGGGAATGCGACCTTCACCGTGGGCGCGGCGAGCCCGGGCACCAATTACCAATGGCAGATCTCGACCGACGGCGGCGCCACGTGGACCGCGCTCGGCAACGATTCCACGTACAGCGGCGCAAGCTCGAACAGCCTGACGATCGCGGCCGTGACCGCGGCGATGAACGGCAACCGTTTCCGGGTGCAGCTCTCCAACGCCTCCGGCACGAGCACCAGCGCGTCCGGGACGCTGACGGTCTCGTCCGGCGGCGGCGGGACCATCGGAACGCCCGGACCTCCGGGCAGCTCGCAGATCGTCAACGTGTCGGTGCGGACCTTCATCGGCACCGGCAACAATGCGCTGACCCTCGGCTTCGTCGTCGGAGGCTCGGACCCCAAGCCGGTCCTCCTGCGCGCCGTGGGCCCGACGCTCGCCACCTCCTACGGTGTCGGGGGGGTGCTCGCCAATCCGCAGCTCACGATCTTCGACGCCACCAGCACCCCGATGGCGACAAACGCCGGGTGGGGCGGAGACCCCCAACTCGCCAGCGCGTTCAACGCCCTCGGCGCGTTCCCGCTGCCCGCGGACTCCACCGATGCCGCGATGGTCCAGTCCCTCACGGCCAACACGAGCTACACGATCGGCATCACCGGCGTGGGCGGCACGACCGGCGTCGCGCTGGCGGAGATCTATGATGGCAACCCCGCGGCGGGGTCGCGGCTGGTGAACGTCTCCGCGCGCAGCTTTTCCGGCACCGACAGCAATGTGCTGATCGTGGGCTTCATCATCGGCGGCAGCGGCACCGAGAAACTCCTCGTCCGCGGCATCGGCCCGACGCTCACCCAGTACGGGATCAGCGGCACGCTGCCGACCACCAAGCTCACGCTCTACAATTCCGACGGGCAGCCCGTGGCGTCCAACGCGGGCTGGGGCGGGGACAGCGAACTGGCCGCCGCCTTCAGTCAGACCGGCGCCTTTGCGCTTCCCGCGGACTCGGCCGACTCGGCGATGATCCTCAACCTGCAGCAGGGCGTCTACACGGTCCAGCTCAGCGGCCTCAGCGGATCCACCGGCATCGGCTTGATCGAGGTCTACGAGATGCGATAGGGTGTCTGTTGCGGCCAGGCGATCGTGCAGTCCCAACCTTGATTAGGAGGGTTCACGCGAAGCCGCGAAGAGCGCGAAGGCCATCACGGCATTTCTTCGCGCTCTCCGCGGCTTCGCGTGAACCATTTTCCCACCGGAGCATCGCTTGACCAGCTACTCGGGAACGGCCTTTACACGGCAGAGTCGACGAGATGCGTCCTGGAAGTCTCCGCCGAGACCGGCGCCGAAACGGCGGCCGCCGCGTCGGTGATCGGGGCGAAGTGGCTGATCTTCAGCCAGGACATCAGGCACTGCGCCAGGTGCAGCAGGCCGCCGAGCGTGCTCGGCTTGACGAGATAGGAGTTGGCGCCGAGATCGTAGGCCCGGGCGATGTCCTCGGGACGGCTCGAGGCGCTGAGGATGTAGACCCGCAGCCGACGGAGGTGCGGCTGGCGCCTGATCCAGTCCAGGACCTCGAAGCCGTTTTTCCCGGGCATGTTCAGGTCCATCAGCACGGTCGTCGGCAGGGGATGCAGCTTCCGGTTGCGGTAGCGGCCCTGGCCGCCGAGGTAGGTGATCGCCGCATCGCCATCGGGCACGAAGCGGAGCGGCTGCACGAAACCGGCGCGCTCGAAGACGATGCGCATCAGCTGCGAGTCGTTGGGGTTGTCGTCCACGACGAGGATGATGGGATCGTCGATCATCATGGGGATGCGTCTCCTTTGTCGGCAGGAGGCCGGGCGTGTTCTCCGGCCCGGACCAGGTCGATCCAGAACCGGCTGCCGGAACCGGGAACCGAGGCGAGTCCGACCCGGCCGCCCATGCGTTCCACGCCTTTTTGGACGATGGCGAGCCCGATGCCCGTGCCGGGGTACTGGGTGGTGTGCAGGCGCTGGAAAACCTGGAAGATCCGCTCATGAAACTCCGCGGGGATGCCGATGCCGTTGTCCTCGATCCAGACGCGCACCATGCCGCCGGGAAGATCCTCGGACCGAAGCCGCACCTGCGGCAGCTTGCCGGACTCGACGAACTTGAGGGCATTGCCGACCAGGTTCACGAGGACCTGGCGCAGCGTGGCGGGATGGGCCATGACCGAGGGCCACGGCGGCACGCACTCGATCCGGGCGCGGCTGGCGGTGATCTCGCTGTCGCAGCCGGCGAGTGCGCTCTGCACCGCGATCTCGAGGGCCATCGGAACCAGCTCGATCTTCTGCTGGCTGACGCGGCTGAAGGCGAGCAGGTCGGAGAGCAGCCGGTCCATGGTCTGCGCCGCCTGGTTGATGAAATTCGCGTACTCGCGTCCCTGCGAGCTCAGGGTGGCCGCATGATCCTGGACGAGAAGCTCCGAGAAACCCTGCATGGTGCGGAGCGGGGCGCGCAGGTCGTGGGCAATGGAGTACACGAACGTCTCGAGCTGACGGTTGCTCACCTGGAGCTCGGTCGTGCGCAGGCTCACCGTGGCCTCGAGCTCGACGGCATGAAGGGCGAGCTTCCGCTTGGCGTCACGGAGGGCGTTTTCGGACCTCTTGCGCTCCGTGATGTCGCGGACGTGGCACTGGACGATCTTCTGTCCGCCTTCGTCGTAGAGGCTGCTCACCAATTCGACCCAGACCCGCCGGCCGTCGCGCGTCCGCAGCGGGAGATCCTCGTAGCGGAGGTAGCCGCGTTCCCGCAGTTCCTGGATGCTGTCGCGCGCCGCCGCGGCGTCCGGCAGCAGTCCGATCTCGAAAAGCTCGCGACCGATGATTTCGGCCGGCGCGTAGCCGAGAAAACCCGAGAGGAAGGGATTCACGTCGACGATCTTTCGGGTCGCCGGATCGACGATGAGGATTCCGTCATGGGCCGCCTCGAAGACACGGCGATAGCGCAGCTCTGAGGCGGAAAGGGCGGAGGTGACCATGAAAAAATTCGGACGTCGAACTTTCCCAACGCATCCATCCTAATCCGTTTCGCAAGGAACGAGCCATTGGGTGAGGACCCCATTGGCGATTCATGTTCACGGGTGATTGCGGGAGGCCGGAAACAACAGGTCGCAAGGGCGTGGCCGAACAATCATTTAACTTAACATAATATATATTGTGCGAAACTGCTACACAACATCCTGCGTAACACTGTCTTACAAAACCAATGTTATCCACAGACCGGTTGGAGAATTACCGGATAAATGCAGCGGTGAAGCTGGCAGAAATGGAACTCGCCGAACAGGCCAAACTGTTGAGCGGGTTCGTCGAATGGGCCACGGCACAACAGGTCATCGAGGCCGCCCGCCTCGTGATCGCCGCGGCCGAGCGTCTGGAGCAAGCCCGCACCGTCGCCCGTAGCCGCGAGCTGGAACTCGAACTCCTCGAACGCCAGCAGTCCGAACAACCCGCCCTAGCCCTTGGCTGAGCGGGATTTTTTGCGTCCAGAAACCAAAAACGAAACGAACATGATCAAACTCGAATCGACATCCCCGGCCCCGGTGGCATCCGCCATCTTCGCCGTTCAGTGCGTGGGCTCCCAGCCCGCTATCACGCTCACCACGACCGACGCTTGGAAGCCGTCGGATGACGACTGGCTGCGCGACGACACCAAGCGCAAGCAAATCGTCGCCTTCATCAACGACGAAGGTCGCACGGTCGAAATCCTCGGCGCGGTGCCGGAAGGCCACGCGGTGGAAATCGGAGCGGCCCACAAGGTCGTTTGTCTCGTCACGCTCAAGCTGGACCGCAAGAGCGGCCAAATGCGGCTCGCGGTGCAACGCGTGGTCGAGGTCTGGACCGCGCCGGGCAAACGCCTGTGGACGGCCCCGGATTGGCAGAATGCGGCCGCCAGCGGGCCGACCATGACCGAAGGCGGCAAGATCACGAAGGCGGCCTGACGATGAGCGCAGACCGCCAGCAAACGGCCCTCGCCGGAGGCCCGCAGTTTGCGGGCCCCGGCGAGGCCGTTTGCGGCGGTCGCGCCTTTAGTCTATGCGCCATATCCCACACCCCCCCTCCCCGGAGCTTCGTCCGATGGAGGTTTGGCAGGCCCCAAATCTGGTGTGTTTCAGCCGTTCGGGTGCCCCTCCTGTGGCAACCCTCTTCGGCCCCGGAACGGACGAAGAAAAAGCCCCCGGCGATGGTGAAGCATCGGCCGAGGGCACAAAGCGCGAACTGCGCGGAATGTCTGCAAAAAGTTCTCTCAGCATCGCCCGTGTTTTGTCGAGTCTCGATTGGGACAAGCACGGCGAGTGCGTCCACTGCACGCTCACGTACTGGAAGAAGTGGCCCCGGACTAAGGACGAATTGGCGGCAGAAAAAAGCCTCCTTGTTGCTCGCTTCGGTGAACGTGCCGAGTGCGGCATTTGGCGGCTTGAATTCCAAAGCCGAGCGGCCGGAAAGGTGCCTCACTGGCATGTGCTGGTGTGGTTGTCCGGTCGTTCGCGCAGCGGTTTCGAGCGATGGCTGCGCCAGTGGTGGAAGCGAGCGGCCGCCAATTCTTCTGACTATGGCGTTAAGCTCACCCAGGGCGACGGACGGGCAAGCTGGTATCTCTCGATGCACGCGAGCAAACGGGCGCAATCCCCGCCGTTCGCGGTTGGTCGCTGGTGGGGCTACGTCAAACGGGAAGTCCTTCTCAGCGCGCAGGACCTCCACAATGGCGGAGAGATTTCGGATCGTGAACGTGTCTGGTGGGCTCGGCTCTATCGGCGCTCTACGGGCTGCAAGGTCCGCCATGAGATGGGTTTTTCGTGGTTCCTCCCTCGTGCGTGGCAATGGGCTGCGAGCGAATGGGTGCGCAGTACGATCGAGCGGGAACGCGCTGAGCGTTTCCGCGGGAAAAATCCTTTCTGACACAACGTCAGGAACCCGGGTGATGCGGCTGCATCCGGCGAAATTAACGGCCGCGTTCTCAACAATGCACAGCAAGATCAAGAAATACGGCCTGCCGGTGACGGGCTTCCTCGCGCTCGGTGCGTCCGCGTTCGCGGCTGCTCCGACGGACCTCGATGGTGTGGCCGCGCTCGGCGCCGGTTACATCACGACGGGCACCACGGTGGCGGTCTCGGCGGCGATCCTCGGCTTCGGCTGGGTCGGCTACAAGATCGTCAAGAAGTACACCAAGGGCTCGATGAGCACCTGAGGTGTCTGGGGCACCCGGTGCGAGCCGGGTGCCCCAATCCTTTTTCCATGTTTCTCACGCTGGCACAGGTCTCTGTGGTCCACGTCGACAATCCCACCTTCGGGATGGAGTTCTTGGTCTTCGCCGCGGGCTTCATCTGCGGTGCGATCGCGTGGCGCATGATCCTCGGCCGCTGGTGACATGAGCGCGGACAAAAATATCTGCAGCGACGGGCTTCCGCCGTGGGAGGTGGCGGTGATCTTCGTTTTGATGTTCGCGTTCGTCGTCGTGGTACAGGCGCTGGGAGGCGGTGAGTCATGAAAAAACTTTTGGCGCTTTTCTTCCTGTTGTCGGGCGCGTCGATCGCGCACGCGCAACAGTACATCAATTTCTCCTACGCGGGCGCGGGCCTCGCATCGGGCGAAGACTCGACGGTCAAGGTTATGTCCCTCGCGTACAGCGCGAAAATCGAGCGCAAGCAGGTCTCTGGCTCTACGCATTTCATTCTTACGGTTTTGTCCTGTAGCCGCGGCGGGGCTATTAATTTTTCCCCGGATGTCGGGAAGGACCCGGGTTTGCTCTGCTCTCCCGGCGGCGAACTGTTTCCGAGTCAGACTGCAGATTTGGGCACTGCGCCGAGTACGATCACCGTTTCTGTCTTTCAGCAGATCACGAGTAGTTCCTTCAAGTACCATTTCGGTCAGCAGACTGGCGTAGCGATTTCGGTCCCGAAAACGTCGACGACAGCCGCGCAGATCACCAATCCCTACACGAAGGATTTGCACGTCATATTCCGGGGTATCAAGGCCGACGGAACGACCGATGTTTTGCAGACCGGGATTGTGCCTGCGGGGGCTACGACGAACTTTCAGATTCAGGGCGACGCGACCCGATATTCTGGAGGCGTGAACGTGCAGGCCTACTATGAGAATACGACGCTCGATGGTTCGGGGAACTTGGTGGACGGAACGGGTAATCAGTCCTTCAACCTTAATTCTATCGGTTGGGAATTGCCGCTCGACTACGACCCAACGGGAACGTCCACGACGCCTATTCGCGTCGACACTTCGGATTCCTCCGTGCCCAACCAAGTTCGGACCGCCAACACCACGAACAATAACGTGGTGATCGGCGGGGCCTCGCACATCACGAACAACAATGTTTACGGAGCGGGCGGTACTGCGACGGACGCGCTGACGAAGGGGGCGATGCAGGTGATCGGCAACGGCCTGATCGATGCGATCAACTACAACGGCGATCAAATCGCGCGCGCGGTGAAGGCGATTTCGATTACCGGCGGCAGCGGTGGGACGACGGACATGAGCGGGACCAACTCGCGTCTCGACACCCTTCACACCGACGTGACCGGGACGAACACGAAGCTCGACACGCTCATCACCAAGGAGACGGACAAGGCGACGGCGGTCAGTGACGGGCAGACGGCCGCGACGGCGGCCGGTACCGCTGCAGGCGCGGCGATCCCGGGCAGCCTTACCACGGCGACGACCGGCGCGAGTGGAACGAATTCCGCCCTCGCCGGAACGTCGATGTGGACGGGAGGCGCAACGCTCGTCGCCTCAAGTCCGATGCTCGGGGATAACGGTTATGCGACCACGACCCACGTGGCGACGGTGGACGGCCCGATCCTGTCCGGGGTTGCTGGAGGTACGTCGCTCGACGTGAACCCATTCACGAGCGATGCGCTGGCCCGGGTGATCGGAGCCGGGAACGCGCTGAAATTCTGCAACTGGATTCGCTCATTCATCGCATGGGCCTCGGTGATCGCGTTTTTCAACTGGCTGGCGCACTACGTCTATCGTTCCTGTGTCGCGATGGCGACCACGCCGGGGATGACGACGCCGACGAGCACGATGCTGCTTGCGAACACGAGTGTTCTTGGAACGAGCGTCGGCGTCATCCCTGCGGGGACGCTGTACGCGCTGCAGGTGGTCGCTTGGAGCACGCTGATTCTCGGCATGCCGGTGGCGATCGTTGCGGCCTACACCGCCGCCGGCGGGCTCGATTCGATTGTTTCGGCCGGGACTGCGGCCGCGTCCAGCGCGACGAGTTCACCGGGGAGCTTCCTCATGAATTCTCTCAGCTACTCCTACATCATCCTGCCGGTTGTGCTGCTGATCACGATCGCGCTCAACACGCTCGTGGTCCGTCTCACGAGCATCACACAGGTCGTCGTTACGGCCGTCGTTCTCAAAATCGCCTCCATATGATCCCGCATTTTTTCGCGACGCTCGACCCGTCGATCACCTCGTTTCTCAACGGCGTCCAGTTCTTCAACTCGGAGCAGACGTCCGAAATGCTGGCGGCGGAATTCCTCTGGTTCTTCGGCGGCGTGTCGTTCTCTTTCGCGCTGGGGGCCTTCTCCATGGTCATTCGGGCAACGAAGGGGGCGGCTCGTGAAATTGATCTCTGAGGGCCCCACGGGCGTCATTTCGCTGTTCGGCGGTTTCCTCGAGTGGGATCCTCGCTGGCGGGAGCGGGATCTTCTCCTCGAGCTCGAGCGCACGGATCGGGCCGGGCCCCAGACCCGTGCCGAGCGCCTGGCTGCGATGCCCTGCGAGACGGCGATTGAATTCATTTCCGGCAAGCCGGGCGGCGGCAAATCGTTCTACTCCGTGAAGCTCATCGTGGACGAGTTGATCCACGGTCACCGCACAATCGTGACGAACGAAGCGCTCAAGCTCGACCGGCTGCAGGAGTATCTGCACCAGCTGGGCCACCGGGTGCAGGTCTCCGAGCGCGTCTACCTCATGAGCAAGGAGGAGGTGACGACGTTTTATCTTCGCCGGTCGACGGAGCTTTTGCTGACCGTGCCCGCCGCGAACGCGCAGGGGCACGTCTTCATGGACTGGTCGTCATCGCAGGATGACGACAAGGCGGCCGGTGGCGTCTTCTACTTGATCGCCGAGGCGCACAATTTTTTTCATCCGCAGTTCACGAAGGAATTCACTCCGGCGCATCCGATGTTTCAGTGGGCCTCGCAGCACCGGAAGTTGAAGGACCGCTGTTTCTTCCAAACACAGTCCATCGAGAACGTTCACGTGGCCGTGCGTCGTCTCGCGCAGTCGTTCCACTACATCCGGAATTTTCGCAAGGAGACGTATCGAGGCTTCCGCCGCGGCGACGGATTCCACCGGACTACCTACTTGAAATTCCCGGTCACGGAAACCTCCGTGCCGGTGGACGAGGACGATTTTCGCCTCGATGTGCAGGGACTCGCGACGTGTTACGAGACGGCCGGTGGCGTCGGTGTCGCTGGTAAAGGCGTCGCGGACGGCGGGCACAAGAAGAAGGGCCTGAACATCCGATGGCTGTGGGTCGCGGCCGGAGTCGGCATCCTCGTTCTCGTCCTGCTGTTGTTCATCCTTCCGCGTCTGCTGACGAAAACCGTTGTTCGGAGCACGCTGGGCGTCGCCAGTGAGGTCCAGAAGACCGTTGTGCCAGCGGCCGCAGCGGCCGGACCCGCCATCGTCGGCGATCGCATGCAGTCCGTAGCGGCCGCGCCGACGCTCCAACCCATCGTCCTGGCTGATCGGCCGCGGTCGAGCGAGCCGGTCCCCTTCCCCACTGGCATCGTCGCCCGGGGCGATCGCTTCACGATCGCGATGAGCGACGGCACCACGCGCACGGAAGGCGATCCGTCGGTGACTGCCCTCGCCCGCAACCGCGTCGTCATCGACGGCCGCGTGATGTACTTCCGGGCCAATCCTGCGGCGTCGTCCCGCGACGAGGGGCCAGCCTCGGCTTCGCTGGGCGATGTCAGGACGGCGGATTTGTCGCGCAGCGCGCCGCCTCATGGTCAAAGCGGGCCGGTCGAAGCCTCGGAATCCCCCGAGCAAGGACCAGCGATCAAAGCCGACGCTGACATGACCCCCTCCCAGCGCTTTTCCCCCGCTCCGATCGTGATTGATGTCCGGCGGCTACCTGCGAATCAGCAGGCGAAATTTCCGCACCTTCGTTGAAAGAAACGGCCGCCGCGGCCGTTTAAAGGATGTATGCCGTACAATCGGGCCTATCATTGCTTCCTCCGCTACGTCCTGCGGCGAACGTACGGGCAGAGCGTCTATGATGGCAACCGGCGGACGCGTCGTGCCTCGCTCAACTGGGAAATGATGTGCGCGCGCCGTGATTGGAAGCGGGCGCTGTTTAAGCCCGCGTGGCTGGTTCGTCTGCGGTGCCGATAGGCCGGGCCTGTCGACATGTCCGTGCCGCAGTATCGCTGGAAATTTTCCCAGCCCGTCGAACAGACCAGCACGAATTTGTGGGGAGTCCTCATGCAGTGGCATCGAGCCAAGTTGCTCGGATTGGAGGTCGAGTATCTCGAGATCGACGGTCGCCGTGTGTCATCTCGCCAGCTTGAAAAGCTTCACCTGTGGATAATCGCTGGTGGAGCGTGGAACTGTAGTCTGCTTCATTGGGCGGAAGCAGAGCGCGTCGTGGCGTCAGTTCTGAGTCGCGGCGGCTGCGCTGGTCTCGGCAGAGCTGGCGGCGGCCGGTGGCCTGCCGGGACGGCCTTTGAAGAGGTCCTTGGGTATCGACGTGAGAGCGTCCAGCCCGTGCTCGATCTTGAGTTCTGAAAAGCGGCTCAGCACAAGGGCGGCGAATTTCGTAGTGTCGAGATGAGCCGCAGCGGCTACGCGTGAGAGATTGTCTATGATCTGTTCGTCTACGTGAGCGGTCAGAGCTTTTTTCTTGGTGGCCATGATCGGAATTGTCAGGAAAGTTCTTTACTAGTTCGAGAATTTAAGAAAGTGTCCGTGTAAGCAGGTGGTAGTTATAGTTTTGCACTACTATATATTGTGCGAAGTACGCGCTGCTCAGCGTACTGGACCCCAACGCCTTGTGAACGGGTAGTAAATGAAGAGCGGCGTCCCGATGACATCCTTGGCGGGCACATAACCCCAGAATCGGCCGTCCTCGCTGTTGGCCGAATTGTCGCCGAGCGCCAGGAATCCGTGCGCCGGAACGGTCATCGTGCGGCCGACGCCGAGGTCGCCGAGATTCCTGTAGCCGGGATAGCTGTCGACCTGGCGGGCGTTGCGATCGAACGCGTCGGCGCCTGTGATCGGCCGACCGTTACGGTAAAGGGCGTGGGATTTGATCTCCAGCGTGTCGCCGGGAACGCCGACGAGCCGCTTGATGTAGTACTGCTGGATCCGCCTGCCGTCTTCGCCGAGCCCGGGAATGTTGTCCGTGCGGAACACGAACCCCTGCCCGACCTGCGGCCGGCGGAAATGATAGCTGATGCGGTCGACGAAAAGCTGGTCGCCCGCCAGCAGGTCGAAAGACAGCAGGGTTTCGCCGCGGCGCGCGGTCCGGCCCAGCGGGAAGCGATAAACCCGGGCGGGCTCGTCGCCGTCGCGCACGTTCAGCAGATGCGGCTCGGCTTCCCCGCGCCCATTCTCCCGTTCGAGCTGGGCCCGCATGGCGGCTGGGCCGCCGAAGAACGCCTGCTGCACGACCTCGTCGAGGCGGAAATCCTCCGGCACTGTGATCCTGGCCGGCGTGCCGTTCACCTCCAGGGTGTATTCATGCCGCGTCGCCGGGAGGACCAGCCAGCGGCGTCCCGGGACTTCGCGGTAGGCCAGCAGGCCGTTGGGAAAAAAGTCCGCGGAGATTTCCCCGGTGTCCGGGGAGGCGATGTCGTAATTCCACGCCCCCAGCGCCAGGAGGCGGAGCGCCCTCGCCGCCGGCCCGGGATGCTCGCCGGGCTCGCGGTAAACGACCGGCGTCATTCCATAGTAGCTCGGCCACATCGAGTTCGTCGGAATCTTGAACGGCTGCACGAAATACGTGCGGATCCCCAGGATCACGATCGCCGCCACCAGGAAGAATTCCACGTACTCGCCCCAGGCGGGCTTCGGATAGATGCGGCCGCCCGTGCGGCGCAGGACGCCTTCGAGTTCCTCGATCAGCAGCCGGAGCTTCGCGGACTCGGCGCGGTCCCGCCGGGCCGTGCGCAGCGCCTCCTTCCGCGCGAGCAGTTCGCGGCGCTCGGAGTCCGCCAGCTGGTCGCGGCGGTAGTGCCAGATGCGTTCCGCCACCTCGAGCCAGTTCCGGGCGTTTTCCCGCATCCGGTGCTCCTCGCCCCCGAGCCCGACCATCCCCAGCAGCCTCCTTCCGCCGCGGGCCAGCAGCGTGAACTCCGTGCGGAAACCCGCCATGGCGCGGTCAGTTGTTCTGCAGGACCTTGATGAAGGCGTCCGGCGGGATGGAGACCTTGCCGATCTGCTTCATCTTCTTTTTGCCTTCCTTCTGCTTGTCGAGAAGCTTGCGCTTGCGGCTGATGTCGCCGCCGTAGCACTTCGCCGTGACGTCCTTCCGCATCTCGCGGACGTTGTCGCGGGCGATGACCTTGCCGCCGATCGCGGCCTGGATGGCGACCTTGAACATTTGCGGCGGGATGATCTCGGCCAGCTTTTCGCAGAGCTGCCGGCCCTTCATCTCGGCCTTCTCCCGGTGCACGATGCACGCGAAGGCGTCCACCGGGTCGCCGTTGATCAGGATGTCCATCTTCACGAGGTCCGACGCCAGGTAGTCGCCCAGTTCGTAGTCCATCGACCCGTAGCCGTGCGTGATGCTCTTCAGGCGGTCGTTGAAATCGACGAGAATTTCGTTGAGCGGCAGCACGCAGCGCAGCATCACGCGGTTCATGTCGAGCGTGTCCGTGTGGTCGACCACGCCGCGTTTTTCCATGATCAGCGCGAGGATGTCGCCCATCGAGTCGTTCGGCAGGATGATCGACGCGCGGATCGTCGGCTCGCGGATCTCCAGGATCGTGCCGGGATCCGGCATGTTCACGGGATTGTCGACCTCGATCTCCGTGCCGCCCTGCTGGACGACCTGGTAGATGACGCTCGGATAGGTCGAGATGATCTCGACGTCGTGCTCGCGGCGGATGCGCTCCTGGATGATCTCCATGTGGAGCAACCCGAGGAAGCCGCAGCGGAAGCCGAAGCCGAGCGCGAGCGAGCTTTCCGACGAATAGACGAAGGCGGCGTCGTTGAGCCGGAGGCGGCCGAGCGCGGCCTTGAGCTTCTCGTAGTCGTCGCTCTCCAGCGGATAGAGACCGCAGAACACCAGCGGCCGCACTTCCTTGTAGCCCGGCAGCATGTCGGTCGCGGGCCGCGCCGCGAGGGTGATCGTGTCGCCGGTCTTCACGTCGGCGGTGTTCTTGATGCTGGAAACGATGTAGCCGACGTCCCCCGGCCCGAGCGAGGCGGCCTTGGTCATCTTCGGCATGAAGACGCCGACTTCCTTCACCTCGGCCTTCTGCCCGTTGCTCATGAGCATCATCATGTCATGCGCCTTGATGCTGCCGGAAAACACGCGGACGTACGCGATGCAGCCGCGGTAGGCGTCGTACAGGGAATCGAAGACGAGGCAGCGGGTCTGCGGATAGTCGGCCCAGCGTGGCGGCGGGACGCGCTGGACCACGGCTTCGAGGATGTCCTCGATGCCGATGCCCGACTTGCCGCTGGCCAAAATCGCCTCCTCCGCGGGGATCGAGAGGATGTCCTCCAGCTGGCGGGTGCAGAGCTCGAGGTTCGCGCTCGGGAGGTCGATCTTGTTGATGACCGGGATGACCTTGAGCTTCTGCCCGAACGCGAGGTGGGCGTTGGCCACGGTCTGCGCCTCGACGCCCTGGGCCGCGTCGATCAGCAGCACGGCGCCCTCGCAGGCCGCGAGGCTGCGCGAGACCTCGTAGGAGAAGTCCACGTGGCCCGGCGTGTCCATGAGGTTGAGCTTGTACGCGTGGCCGTCCTTGGCCCGGTACGTCATCGTGACCGGATGCGACTTGATCGTGATCCCGCGCTCCTTCTCGAGATCCATCGAGTCGAGGTGCTGGTCGGTCATCACCCGCTGCTCGATCGTATTCGTGTGCTCGAGCAGCCGGTCCGAGAGCGTGGTTTTGCCGTGATCGACGTGCGCGATGATGCAGAAATTGCGGGTGTACTTCGCGGGCATTGTCAGGCGGTGACGTCGGCGAACTCCGCAAAGCTCTTCACCACCCAGGCCTTCTCGGTGCGGCGGGCCAGCCCGGCGAGAACCCCGCCCGGCCCAAGTTCCCAGAACTCCGTGGCGCCGGCGGCGGCCGCGGCGCGCATGCAGTCCTCCCAGAGCACCGAGGAGACGACCTGGCGGACGAGCGCGGCCTTGATGGCGGCGGGGTCGCTGATCGCCTGGCCGGTGGTGTTGGTGAAGACCGCGAACCGCGGAGCGGAGAACGGGATCGTCGCGAGGAACGATGCGAACGCCGCGCGGGCCGGCTCCATCAGCCGGCTGTGGTAGGCGCCGGCGACGTTGAGCGGGATGACCTTCTTCATGCCGCGGGCCTTGGCGGCGGCCACGGCATTTTCCACCAGGGCCTTTTCGCCGGAGACGATGATCTGGCCGGGCGCGTTGAAATTGGCGGCCTCGATGGCGAACTCCCTGCAGAGCTGCTGGACCTTGTCCCGCTCCTCGCCGACGACGGCGGCCATGCTGCCGCTCGAGTGCTCGCAGGCCTGCTGCATGAGCCGGCCGCGCTCGGCCACGATCCGCAGCCCGGTGGCGAAATCGAAGACGCCGGCCGCGCAGTAGGCCGTGACCTCGCCCAAGCTCAGTCCCAGCGCCAGCCGCGGCTCGCCCACAGGGAATTTGTTCTTCTCCCGCAGCGCCGCCAGCAGGGCCAGTCCGTGGACGAACAGCGCCGGCTGACAGACCTTGGTCTGAGTCAGCTCGGCCTCCGGACCCCCGAAGCTCACCGCCGCGAGATCCCAGCCGAGCACCCGCGACGCCTCATCATAGAGGGCCCGGGCGGCCGGGGACGACTCTTGGAGCGATTTCCCCATGCCCACCTTTTGGGCGCCCTGTCCTGCGAATAAAAGTGCCAGTGCCATGTTCGAACCGTCCAGAAAATCGCCCGGCACGGCGAAAACCAAGCCCTAAAAATGCTTCAACTGGGGAAAGTACTTCGCGTCGTCGTCACGCTTCTGCAGTTCGGGACGCGTAAAGGCGGGAGCGGGCTTCTCCGGTTCCGGCTCCGGCGCGGCGGCGGAGGGAGGCGGGCGCATGACGACCGGAGGCGGCGGCGGGCCGAGATCCAGCATCGCGGGCCCCGACGGCGGCAACGCGATCGGCTGGAGGTAGGGATTCTCCACCGGCGCCCGCACCGGCGGATTCGCGGGAGCATCCAGCCCCGGGAGCAAGCCACCCGGCGCGGATGCCGGGACGCTCATCGACGTGAAAGACTGCCCAGGATTTTCTCCGGGCGGCGCCGCGAGGGCCGGCGCCCCACCCGGAGCATCCGGCTTCAGGAGCAGGTTGAAATCGCGCGGCGTCATCCAGCCCGCCATGAATCCCTGCAGCGGATTGGGCGCGTCCTTCACATCGGCCACGGACGACCGGGCCGGCTCCTGCCGAGCGGCGGCGCCCTGCTCCGCGGGGTCGGTAGCACGGCCGCCGGTTTTTGCGTCGCCGGCGAGACCCAGCAAATCGAGGTCGCGATCGGACTTGGTGGCATCGGTGCGGGTCCGGCCGTTGCGGTCCTGTCCCTGACCGCGTGCCGTGGAGGATTCCGGGAAATTTTTCTCCATCGCGTCAATCAGCCAGGTGCGCGACTTCCCCTGCCCTGACTGCCCGGCCTTTTCCGGGGACGCGTCCTGCGGCAGCAGCGGGGCCGGCGCGGGCGTCGGCACCGACAGCGCGGGCGTTTCGAAGCTTGGGAGCGCCAGTTTGGGATCGGACGGAAGGAGGCGGTCCGTCTTCAACGCCTCGAGATCGCCTCGCGTTGCGCTGATAACGTCGTTGCCGGTCTTCCGGTCGTCTCCGTCCGCCGCACGCGCCGGCCGGCTGGCAGCCGCCACGGCCAGCCAGCAACCGATCGCCGGGACGAGAATGCGCAGGCGGTGCATGATCGGCCTCAGCCGGTCTTCATGAAGATGCCCTTCAGGTTCATCTCGAGCGCCTGCGGGTTCGGGGAGAACTTGAGGCCGTCGTTCTTGCTGATCTTGCCGGCCTTGATCAGGCGGTAGAGATCCTTGTTGAAAGAGAAGCTCGTCGAGTCGGCGCCGCTTTCGAGGATGCCCTGGAGCTTCTCGTTCTGGCCCTCGAGGATGAGGTTCCGGACCACCGCGTCGGCGCTGAGGATCTCGTTCGCCGGCACGCGGCCCGTGCCCTCGATCGTCGGGATGAGCTTCTGGCAAATGAACCCGCGAATGGAGCCCGCGATCTGCCGCCGCGCCTGGGCGATCTGCTCGGGCGGGAAGAATTCGAACAGGCGGGTCAGCGACTGCGCCACGGTGGCGGCGTGCATCGTCGAGAAGACCAGGTGGCCCGTCTCCGCCGCGCTGATCGCGGTCTCGAAAGTCTCCTTGTCGCGCATTTCGCCGATCAGGATGATGTCGGGGTTCTGGCGGAGCACCGACTTGATCGCCAGTTCGAAGCTCGGCACATCGAGGCCGATCTCACGCTGCTGGAAGAGCGACTTCTCGTCCTGGAACGTGTACTCGATCGGGTCCTCGATCGTCACGATGTGCTTGTCGAGGTTCACGTTGATCCAGTTCATCATCGCCGCCATCGTCGAGCTCTTGCCGGAGCCGGTGGCGCCGCACACGAGCAGGATGCCGTCCTTCGCCTGCGCGAGCTTGACCAGCGCGTCGGCGGTCTGGCCGAGGCCGAGGTCCTCGAAACTGGGGACGCGGCTCTTGATGTGACGCATCACGATGCTCACGAGCCCGCGCTGGTGGAAGGCATTCACGCGGAAGCGCCCCACCCCGTCGGCCGCGTAGGCGAAGTCGACCTGGCCGTCGTCGTCCCATTTCGACTTGAAGACCGACGGCACATTCTCGTCCACGAACGCCTGCGCCTCCGGGCACGTGATCGGATCCATGTCCACCGGCTTGAGGCGCCCGGCGAGGCGGACGTAACCCGGTTTGTTGGACTTGACCACGATGTCGCTCGCGCCGCTTTCGACCGCGAGTTTCAGGAGGTCGTTGAACATTTCAGTGTGTGGCGTCATGGGGGAATACAGGGCAGAAAAACGTTGCGGATTCTGTAAATCGCCCTGCTGTCATCAGCAAGGTTTCATTGCCCGACGCCCGTTTTTCCATGCACGTCCGCTCCCTCACCGGCACCATCACCGCCCTCGTCACGCCGTTCCGGCGCGGCCGGGTCGACTATGACGACCTGGCGAAGCTGGTGGGCCACCAGATCCGGGGCGGGATCGACGGACTCGTGCCCGTGGGCACCACCGGCGAGTCGCCGACCCTCTCCCACGAGGAGCACATGGACGTGATCCGCGCCGTGATCGAGGCCTCGCGCGGCCGCGTGCCGGTGATCGCCGGCACCGGCTCGAACTCGACGGCCGAGGCCGTGGAGTTGACGACTCTTTCACACGAGGCCGGCGCCGACGCGATGCTGGTGGTCGCGCCTTACTACAACAAGCCGAGCCAGGAAGGGCTCTTCCGGCATTTCGCGACGCTCGCGGAGGTCACCGACCGCCCGATCGTCCTCTACTCCATCCCCGGCCGCTGCGGCATCGAGATCAGCGTCGGCGTCGTGGAGCGTCTGCGCGCGAAGTACCCCCACGTGCGCACGATCAAGGAGGCGGGAGGCAGCGTCGACCGGGTCGACCAGCTGAAGCAGGCGCTCGGCCGCGATCTTACCGTGCTGAGCGGCGACGATTCCCTCACCCTCCCCTTCATGGCGGTCGGCGCCGAGGGCGTCATCAGCGTGGCGTCGAATCTCTACGTTCGTGAAGTCGGCAAGATGGTGCGGCTCGCGCTCGCCAACGACTACACGAAGGCCGCCGCGCTCCATCGCCGGCTCTACCCGATGTTCAAGGCGATCTTCATCGAGCCGAACCCCGTGCCGATCAAGGCCGCGCTGGTCCGCGCCGGCATCATCGCCTCGCCCGAGGTGCGCGCGCCGCTCTGCGAGATGACCGCGGCGAACGCCCGCGTGCTCGCGGCGACGCTGGCGGCGCTCGATCGCTGAGGCCCCCGTCATGGCCCTCCGCATCCTCCTCAATGGCGCCAAGGGCCGGATGGGCCAGGCGATCGCCGCGGCCGCACCCGAGCTGGACGCCGCCATCAGCGGGGCCGTGGACGCCGGCGACGACCTCGCGGCGCCGCTGGCGGCGTGCGACGCCGTGATCGATTTCAGCTCGCACCAGGCGACCGCCGCGCTCCTCGAGCTGGCGGTGGCGAAGCGCAAGCCCGTCGTCATCGGCACCACCGGCCACGCGGCGGCCGACCGCCAGAAGCTGCTCGCCCTCGCCGCCAAGGTGCCGTGCGTGTGGGCGGGAAATTTCTCCGTTGGCGTGAACCTGCTGTTCGCGCTCACCCGCCGGGCCGCCGGCGTGCTGGGCAGCGACTACGATGTCGAGGTCGTGGAAATGCACCACCGCTTCAAGAAGGACGCGCCCAGCGGGACGGCCGCGCGCCTGCTCGAGATCATCCTGGAGGAACGCCAGCTGACCGCCAAGGCGCTGCGCCACGGCCGCGAGGGCATCACCGGCGCCCGCCAGCCCACGGAGGTGGGAATCCACGCGCTCCGCGGCGGCGACGTCGTCGGCGACCACACCGTGATGTTCGCCGCGCTCGGCGAGCGAATCGAGCTGACGCACAAGGCGAGCGATCGCGCCATCTTCGCCCGCGGCGCGCTGCGCGCCGCGCACTGGGTCGTGAAGCAGAAGCCGGGCGTTTACGACATGCAGGACGTGCTCGGGCTGCGCTAGATGATCACCTCGATCCAGGGCATCCTGGCGGCGGCCACGCCGCTTCACGCCGTCATCGAGCTCAACGGCCTCGGCTACGAGGTGAACATCCCGGTCACGACCGCCGAAAAATTGCCGGCGCCCGGTGCGGCCGTCCGCCTGCACACCCATGTCGTCTACCGCGAGGATGCCCAGACGCTCTACGGTTTCGCCAGCGCGGAGGAGCGCGATTTCTTCCGCCTGATGATCGAGCACGTCACGGGCGTCGGTCCGAAGGTCGCGCTCACCATCATGAGCAAGCTGTCGCTCCCGCTGCTGCAGAGCGCGATCCGGATGGGCGACATCGCGACGCTCGCGAAGTGCCCCGGCATCGGCAAGAAGACCGCCGAGCGCCTCGTGGTCGAATTGAAGGCAAAGGTCGGTGCGGCGGGCGCGACGGACTTGTCGTCGGTCGGCCCGGCGTCAACCGACGCCCCCAGCGCGCATCGGGACGCGATCGCGACGCTTGTCGCCCTCGGCTACAAGGCGGCGGATGCCGACCAGGCCGTGCGGGCCGCAGGGCTCGCGCTCGGGCCGAAAGCGACCACCGAGGCGCTGGTCAAAAAAGCGCTGGGATAGTTGGATCGGAACAGGACGACCGTCCTCGCGAAACCGGGGAGCGGGAAGGACATTCCGACCTGCCTCCGGCCAACCGTCCGGGACGAGCTAACGCTCGAACTGCCAGGCGGCCTTTTCCGCGTTCAGCGGAAGCGCCGAGGTGTTCTGCACCGGCAGGCGGCTGTGGAAAGCGCGCTGGTCGGCCTGGTTCGGCGCGGCCTGCTCGAAGACGAGTTCCTGCGCGGAGACATTCACGATCGGCGTGAACTGCACCTGGCGCATCCAGTCGAGCGAAGGCTGCTGTTCCACCGAGGCGGCCGGACGGCGCGGAGTCTGGGAGAAGGCGGCCACCGCCTGGTAATTGGCCGGGGATGCCGGGGCGAGCGGCGCGGGAGCGGCCGGCTTGGGCGCGACCTGCACGACTTCCTGGCCCGAGCCTGCCGGCGGGAGCGCCGGGCGGTAGGCGAAAATGACGGCGACACAGGCCGCGGCGGCCAGGCCAACCCCGTACCCCACCCAGGCATAGCTGCGGCGCGGGGCGGAAAACGTCCGGATCTTTTCATCCGCGATCGCGGCGGCGGTCGCCACGTTCACGCCGACGTCGGACGTCGGGCGGGACTGCTCGAACATCATCGTGCACGCGCGGTGCATCCGGCAGTACTGCTGGTAGGTGACCCGCCGGGCGGGATTGCGCGCGATCTCCTCCTCCAGCCTGGCTGCGTCGGCCGGATCGATCTGCTGATCGATGTAGAGGTTGAGCAGTTCGATGAACTTCGTGTCTTTCATTTTGAATCGTTGCCGATCTTGGCGCGGAGGCTTTCGCGCGCGCGGGCGATGCGGCTTTTGACCGTGCCGACGGAGATCGAGAGGATCTCGGCGATCTCCTCGTAGGAGAGGTTCTTCACGTTGCGCAGGATGAGGATCTCGCGGTGCTTGGCGCTCAGTCGTTCCATCCCGGCGGCGATGCGGGTCACGAATTCCTGCGTGACCGTGGCGTCCTCCGGCGTCTCGAGCTCCGCGGGAATCACCTCCGCGAGCGTGGTGGCATTGTCGGTGCCGATCGGGGCGTCGAACGACACGGACTTGTCCCGCTTGCGGCGCCACCAGTACCAGTACCGGTTGCGCGCCAGGTTGGTCGCGATCTGGTAGAGCCAGGTCGAGAAGGCGGAATCGCCGCGGAAATTGGCGAGGCCGCGGTGCGCGCGGATGAAGGCGTCCTGGGTCACTTCCTCGGCGTCCTGCTGGTTGCGCAGGAGCTGGTTCACCATCGCGTAAATACGGTCCCAGTAACGGGACACCATTTCGTTGAAGGCGGTCTGGTCGCCGCTCTTGAAGCGGTTCACCAGCAGCCGGTCGAGAGCTACTTCCTGGGCTTTGGTCGACATGCGATCAACTTCACTCTGACGGGCGTATTTTTGTATTGTTCCCAATGTTTTAGGGCGGATGGCGTAGACCGCGGGTTCCGCTGGGTCAACTGCGCCGGACGGTTTTCGGGGAGAAATTTCTTGCCAATGCGCAGGGCCGAAACCTATTTCGCAGCACCTTTCGGACTTGGGGGTTGGTAGCTCAATGGTAGAGCAGCGTCCTTTTAAGTCGTTGGTTCTGGGTTCGAATCCCAGCCAACCCACCAATCCTTTCCGGCGGCGCAGCCGGCCGCCCGGTTCCGCTGCTCCGTTCTTCGCTGTCCCAACCCCGGTTCGCCGTGGCCGCGGCGATTCTTGGCGGCGGGAAAAAACGGAAGGAGAAAACAAAAGCCCAAGCTCCTGGAGATCACTTCGCCGCCGCGGATGTTCCCTCCGCCGGTTCGCGCGCGAGGCTGGCATATACCACGCCGACGAGATTCTCCGCCGTGACGAGTTCGGTGTCCGGCTCGGCGTTGTTCAGCCCCCTCGCCCGCCAGCCGTTTTCCTCCTGGCGCCAGAGGCGGTGCGCAATCCTCCGGCCTTCACGATTGAGGTAGACAACGGTCATTCCGGCTCGCAGTTCCGCGTAGGCCATCGGCCGGATCACCAGGACGGAGCCGTCGCCATAGACCGGCGCCATCGACTCCCCCGCGCCGAGCAGGACGTCCCGTCCCGGCTCGCGGGCCGCCAGCAGCTCCGCGTCGTGCCAGAGTTCCCGCTGGCTCGAGGCGGCGCCGGGCGTCGGAACCGCGGGAACCGATGTGGATGTGCACCCGATCAGGCCGAAGAGAGCGGCCGCCGGGAGCGTGAGCAGGACAAGGCGTCGGGTGTGCAAGGTGAGGACGGCCGCTAAGGCCAACTGTCAAAATGTAGTTAAATTCCTTTTTCCGCTCAAAGCTCGCAAATTGCGACTTTCAATCCAGTTTGAATTGTAAACACTTGGCTAAAATCCAGAACCCTGCTGCTTAATGAAACGCCTTGTCATCGTCGAAGACCAAACCGCCATCCGGGAAATGCTCGCTGAAATCCTGCGGTTGGACTCCAACTACAAACTGGTGGGCGAAAGCGGCGACGGCCAGAGCGCCCACAGTCTCTGCCTCGAAGTCGCTCCCGACGTCCTGGTCCTGGATGCCAAGCTCCCCGGCCTGAACGGCGTCGACCTGCTCCGTCGCATCAGCAAGAAGCTGCCGTCGATGCGCGTGCTCGTTTTCTCCGGCCACGAAAATCCCGTGCTCGTGCGCGAGATGCTCGAGGCCGGCGCGCACGGCTTCGTGGAGAAGACCGCGGGCCTGTTCGAATTCAAGAAAGGCCTCGAGACCGTCGCGAACGGCGGCACCTATTTCGGTCCGGCGGTGGCGGCGCTGCTCCGCAACGTCGTCGCGAACCCGAGCGCGAGCAGCGCGCCGGATTTCCTGACCGACCGCGAACGCGAGATCCTCCAGCTCGTCGCCGAGAGCAACAGCACGAAGGAGATCGCCGCGAAGCTCGGCATCAGCGTGAAGACGGTGGACAACCACCGCACGAATCTCATGCGGAAGCTCAACCTCCACGACGTCGCGAGCCTGACGCGCTACGCGCTGGAGATCGGCCTGATCGAGCCGAAGAAAACGCAGTAAAAGAGCCTTGCGGCGGCTGGGAACTGCGCCAATAGATGGCCTGCGTTTCCCTTTTTCCTTTCACGCCCTCACATGAACCTTGTCGCCAAGAATTTTTCCCTCGCTCTCGCCGGTTTTGCCCTGCTGCTCGCAGGCTGCACGCACGCTCCGACGCGTCCCACTCCGGACCAGACGAGGATGGGCCCGCAGACGGGCGGCGACACGATCAACCCGAACAGCGTGGCCACGGGCTTCAACGATCTCGGCCTCCCCGCGCGCAACCCGTCGGACATGGCAGGCTCTGCCGACGGCCGCGGCATTCTCGCTCCCGTTTACTTCGAGTTCAACGAGTCGTCCATCAAGCCCGCCGAGCGCGCGAAGTTGCAGGAAGCCGCCAAGTACCTGAAGGAGCACGCCGACGTCCGCCTGCTGCTCGAGGGCCACTGCGACTGGCGCGGCACCGCCGAGTACAACCTCGGCCTGGGCGACCGCCGCGCGAATGCCGCCAAGAAATATCTCGGCACGATCGGCGTGGCCGCCGACCGCCTGGAGACGCTCTCCAAGGGCAGCCTCGAGGCCGCCAAGGAAGCCGACGACGCCACGATGCAGAAGGACCGCCGCGTCGAACTGGTCATCCTGAAGAAATAATTTCCCTCTTCTCCCAAAAGCCCCGGAGCGATCCGGGGCTTTTTTATTGGATGGCGTGGGAGGGTTCGCTTTCGCGGACGCTATTCGTCCGCGACGTACAACACCCCCCGCCCTGCGGGCACCCCTCTGTCTAGAGGGGAGTCCGAGCGCATGAGCTCCCCTCTAGAGAGGGGTGCCCG
>DASZQN010000077.1:0-97676 GCA_035549635.1 Opitutaceae bacterium | reverse complement strand
TGCGCGAGCTTCGCGCCTTCGCGTGAAACTCTGGCAAAAATCGCCCGCCCGCGGCGCGTCGTTTTAGTGCAGGCGGACGACCTGCACGCGCTCGGCCTCGGTGTCGCCGATGTAGATGGCGCCGTCGGCGTCGACGAAAATGCCGTGGGGACGCTTGAGGGCGCACGCGAGCGGATCGCCCTCCGGACCGTCGCCGGGTTTGCCGGTGCCGGCGACGAGCGAGATGGTGCCGCGCTTGGGATCGATCATGCGGATGACGTGATTCTCCGTGTCGGCGATGAACACATTGCCGTCCGGCGCGACGGAAATTCCC
Organism: Opitutaceae bacterium; assembly: GCA_035549635.1. Classification (GTDB taxonomy): domain Bacteria; phylum Verrucomicrobiota; class Verrucomicrobiia; order Opitutales; family Opitutaceae; genus CAIUWA01. The sequence continues at coordinate 97,363 of DASZQN010000077.1, read as the reverse complement.
TTGGGGCCGTTCACCGTCGCCGCAAGCGCCGGGCCGCCGTCGCCGGCGGCGCCCTTCTGGCCGTTGCCGGCGACGTGGTGCACGGTGCCGTGCGCGAGGTCGAGCCGGAGCACCATGTTGCCCTCGCGGAGCACGAGCCAGAGATTGCCGTCGCGGTCGAAGTCCAGCGCGCGCGGGCCGGCCAGCGGAGCGCCGACGAAGGGCACGCCGTCGGGCGTCGGCGCGGCCTTGCCGGTGCCGGCCAGCGTGGCGATGACGCCGGTCTTCATCGCGACCTTGCGGATGCGGTTGTTTTTCACATCGGCGATGTAGAGGTCGCCGGCGCGGTCGAAGCCGATGCTGTGCGGATCGTTGAGCTGCGCGGCGGTGGCGGGGCCGCCGTCGCCGGAGAAGCCCGGCGTGCCATTGCCCGCGATCGTCGTGATGAGGCCGGTCTTCGGATCCAGCCGTCGCACGCTGTAGCTGGCGCGCTCGACCCAGAAAATGTTTCCGGCCCGGTCGAATCGGACTTCATAAGGCTCGTGCAGCCGGGCCGCCGTGGCGGGGCCGCCATCTCCGCTCCACCCAGGCTCGCCCGTGCCCGCGACCGTGCTGATTTTCCCATCGGGAGCGAGCCGGCGGATGCGATGATTGGCGGTGTCGCAAATGTAGAGCGCGCCGTCGGGCCCGCGGGAAATCCCGCCGGGATCGGCGAGCTGGGCCGCGGTCGCGGCGGCGCCGTCGCCGGAGAATCCCTTGGCGCCGTTGCCTGCCACGGTGCGGATCGTCGCGCTGTGGGCGAACGAGAGAGGGAGGACGAGGCTGGCGCTTAAGAGGAGAAAACGAAGGAGGCGGGGAAGGGGCATGGGAGACGGTGGATGGAGGACGGATGACGGAGGACGGACGGCTGAGGCAGGTGACAGGGGTCGGGTGACGGCTGACAGGGACGCAAAAAAGCCCCGGGGCTTTGGCTGAGCTCGGGGCCGGTGGGTCGGAAAGGAACGGCGGGGCCGCCGGCCTAGACCTTTTTCAACAGCGCCATCCAGCGCTGCCAGGCTTCGTCGCGGCCCTTTTTGTTGGCCTCGACCTTGTTCGTGGGATCCTCCCCGGCGCGCATGAAGCCGTGGCCGGCGCCCTCGTACGTGACGGGCTCGTAGGTCTTGCCGGCGGCCTTCATGAAATCGGTGGTCCGCGGAATGGTCGCGTCCACGCGCGCGTCGTTGCCGGCGTAAAAGCCATAGACCGGGCAGTTGATGTTCGCGAAGTCCGCGGCCTTGTCCGACTGCGGCCCATAAAAGGAGAACGCCGCCTTGAGGCCCTTGCCGGCGTTGGCGAAGAGCAGAGTCTTGCCGCCGCCCCAGCAGAAACCGGCGACCGTGACCTTGCCATTGCAGGCGGGCAGCTTCCCCACATAGTCCGCGACGGCCTGCAGGTCGGCGTTAACCTGGTCGACGGGCAGAGTCTGGATGACCTTTCCCATGTCGGCGGCGGAAATCGAGCTCGAGCCGCCGCCGTTCGGGCCGGCGCCGGACAGGAGGTCGGGGGCGATGGCGATGTAGCCGGCCTCGGCCAGCTCGTCGGTCACGCTGCGGGCCCAGTCGGACAGGCCGAAGATCTCGTGGATGACCACCACGGCGGTGGCCTTTTCCTTCACCTCGGGGTAGGTGATGAACGCCTGCACTTCGCGCGAGCCCTGCTTGATTTTCACCCACTCCTGGTGACGCGGGGATTTGCCGTCGAGGCGGGCCTTGGCCCAGTCCTGGGCCTGGGCGGGGAGGGAGGTCAGCAGCGCGGCGCCGAGGAGCGCCAGGGGAAGGAATGATTTTGTCATGGGGAAGGGTGAGGCGGAAACGTTGTAGGTGGATGTCATCCGGAGGGGAAGCGCGTTTCCTCGGCCTGGGGGAAAGTCCGGGGGGCCGGCCGCCCGGTAAAATTCCGGTCTCCTTTTGACCCGGGCAGCGTCTTCCGCCCCCGAGAGTGCAAAAAGAATCCGATTGCCCTCGGGCAGCCGGATTGTTGGTTTTGCGCCTCGGCAATTCCGCCAACCTACCTATTGTCCCCGCCTCAACCCATGAAAATCCGTATCCTCCTGTGCTCCGCCGCCCTCGCTTTCTCGGTCATTCCCGGCCTCCGCGCCGCGGATGGCGACACCGAGCTGCAGGGCAAAATGCAGAAAATGAGCTCCGCCTTCCGCCCCCTCCGGGCCCAGCTGAGCGATGCCACCAAGAACGATGACTCGCTGGCCAAGGTCGCAACCATCAAGGAAAACGCCACCGCGGCGCTCAAGCTGACCCCGATGAAGATCGCGGACATGCCGGCGGCCGACCAAGCGAAGGCCCTCGAGGGCTACAAGGCCGAGCTGCAGAAGCTGATCGACACGCTCGACAAGCTCACGGCCGCGCTGAAGGCGGGCAACAACGACGAGGCCGTCAAGATCTACGCCGACCTCGGTGCCATCCAGAAGGAAGGCCACAGCGAGTACAAGAAGGCTCCCGCCAAGAAGCAGTAACCTTTCACAGGCTCCGGCCTGTTTGATCAAAGGCGCCACCGGTTTCCGGTGGCGCTTTTTGTTTGGCCGTGGCGCGCACAGGTCGGGCCGGGAACCTGCGAAGGGGGAACGCACCGACCCGAGTGGGTTGTTTCGCTCCGTTCGCGTTCGACTTGGGATGGAGATCCGTGCTGCGGGGTCGACGCGCTCCACCTTTCGGCCAGAGAAAGCAGTCCCGCAGGCGACAAGGGGGCCGGATAGGTGTAAGGTGGTTTGATCTTCAATCCAAAGAGAGGAATCACCCATGAAAAAACGCACCCTCGGCAAAAGTAACCTCGAAGTCTCCGCCCTCGGGCTCGGCTGCATGGGCATGAGCTACGGCTATGGCCCCGCAGGGGAGAAGCAGGACATGATCGCGGTGATTCGCGCCGCCGTCGACCGTGGCGTCACCTTCTTCGACACGGCCGAGGTCTACGGCCCATTTGCGAACGAGGAACTGGTCGGCGAAGCCCTCGCTCCCTTCCGCGGACAGGTGGTCATCGCCACGAAGTTCGGATTCAAGATCGAGAACGGGAAGCAGGCCGGACTGGACAGCCGGCCCGAGCATATCAGGGAGGTGGCCGACGCCTCGCTCCGGCGGCTCAAGGTCGACGCGATCGACTTGTTCTACCAGCACCGCGTCGATCCGAACGTGCCGATCGAGGACGTGGCCGGGGCGGTGAAGGAGCTGATCGGCCAAGGCAAGGTCAGGCACTTCGGACTTTCCGAGGCGGGGGCGAAAACCATCCGCCGGGCGCACGCGGTCCAGCCGGTCGCGGCCCTGCAGAGCGAATACTCGCTGTGGTGGCGCGAGCCGGAGAGCGAAATCCTGCCGACGCTGGAGGAGCTCGGGATCGGCTTCGTGCCGTTCAGTCCGCTCGGCAAGGGATTTCTCACGGGCAAGATCGATGAGAACACCAAGTTCGATGCGACGGATTTCCGGAATGTCGTGCCGCGTTTTTCACCGGAGGCCCGCAAGGCGAACCAGGCCGTGGTCGACCTGCTCGGCTCGATCGCCTCGCGGATGAAGGCGACGCCGGCCCAGGTTGCGCTGGCCTGGCTGCTGGCCCAAAAACCCTGGATCGTGCCGATTCCCGGCACGACCAAGCTGCATCGTCTCGAGGAAAACCTCGGCGCCGCGTCCATCGAGCTCGGCTCCGACGACCTGCGCGACATCAACGCGGCCGCCGCAAAGATCGCCGTGCAGGGCGCGCGCTACCCGGAACACCTGCAGAAACTGGTCGGCCGTTGAGCGAGGCACGACCGACCTTTCGACCCCGGCGCCGTGTTTTGCCCCGTGACAGCTGGATTCCGGATCGAGGCAGGGCGTCCGCGGGGAATGCCCTGCATCTGCCGGGAGGTGGAAAAGGTGAAGGGGGCTTTATTCTCCGAGTGAACGAGAGGTGAATTAAGACCCGGCCTCCTCACGTCGTGCGCTACGGAATCCAGTCGTAGCGGACGAGGTAACGAGGCCGTACCCGACTCCCGCACGCCCTCAAGCCCAGGCCTCAAACCTCTATTTGCTCGAGAGCTTCAGGATATTGATCGAATACGGCGCGAGCGTGCGGGTGAAGCTGGCGCCCAAGCCGCTCTCGGCCGCGGTGACGGGCACGATCTTCTTCGGCTCGGCGAGGGAGTTGGTTTCCTCGGGGCTGTCGGCCTTCATGATTACAGACTCACCTTTCGCCGCCACGGAGCGGGCACCTTGGATTTCCACGTGCACGGCCTGCGGCGTGCCCAGCGGATTGACGATCTTCAGGTAGATGACGCCGGTCTTGCTGTCGCGGGTGACCGAGTGGAACAGGGTGGGGACCTCGCGGGGCGGAGGCGCTTCACCGCCGCCGCGGCCGGCGGGGGCCTGCCAGGTACGGGTGCCGACGCCGCCCGCTTCCGAGGCGAGGATCTGGTCGCCGCGGTTGTTGTTGAACATCACCTGGGCGTAGAAGGCCGGCGAGCCGTAGCTGCCGAGCGCGTCGTAGCCGATCAGATTCACGGGCCACTGCATCGACGAACCCGGAGCGCCGCGGCCGGCGAGGGCGTTGCTCACGTTGACGAAGAGCGGCGCGTAGGAGGCCATGATGACGACGTCGGAATTGCGCTCGAAGCCGGTCATGTAGGCGGCATCGCCGAGGGCGCCGCCGAAATTCGGCGTCGGTTGGGTTCCCGGCACCCGCGTGGCCCACTCGCCCTCAAAGACCTTCGGGCCCTTGCGGTCGTAGGTGTCGTAGCTGGTCGAGCTGAACTCGGACTGCAGCTCGGAGTTCGTGTAGAGGTGGTGATCCTGCACGTCCGCGGTGAGATCGGTCACGCGGCTGGTGAGGCGGCCGTTCGGGCCGACGCCGCCGCGGATGGAGGCGTCGACGATCTGGATGTTGGGATACTTCGCCTTGATGGCGTCGTGGATCTGCTTGAAGCGGCCGTTGTAGTCGCCGCGCCAGTCCTCGTTGCCGATCTCGACGTAGTTGATCTTGAACGGCGCGGGATGTCCGTCCTTCGCGCGCTGGGCACCCCATTTGGTGTCGGTGCCGCCAGTGGCGTATTCGATCTCGTCGAGCGCGTCCTGCACGTACGGCTGGAGCGCCTCGCCCGGCAGGATCTCGCCGCCCTGGCCGAGCAGGAGGCCGGCGAAGACTGCCAGCAGCGGCTGCATCTTCAGGTCCTCGCACCATTCGAGGTACTCCAGCAGGCCCATGCCGTCGGTGGAACGGTAGCGCCACGGGCTCATGTGGCCGGGGCGCTGGGCGACGTCGCCGAGGGTCTTCTTCCAGTTGAAGTAGTCCTTGATGTTGTTTCCCTCGAGATAATTGCCGCCGGGGAAGCGCAGGAACGCCGGCTTGTACTCGGCGAGCAGCTGCATGATGTCGGGGCGCAGGCCGTTCGGGCGGTTGTTCAGCGTCGGCGGGAAAAGCGAGACGAAGCCGAACCACACCGTGCCGGGAGCGCCGGCGCGGATGACGAGGCGGTTGGTCGCGGAAGGTTTCACGTCGCGACCCGTGGTCAGCTTCACTTCATATTTTTTCCAAGCGCCGGTGACTTTGCTTATGTTCGCCTGCGCAAACACCGCGGAGCCGTCGTTGCTCTCGATCGACACCGTGAGCGGCCCCGAGAAACCGGGTGCGGCCTTCGCATAGAAGGAAGCGCGATAGGAAGTCGCCGGGCGGACCGGAATGCCCCAGTAGCCGTCGTTGGCGATGCCCGCCCGCTGCTTGGCGCCGCCCGCCGTGATCTCGAGCTTCAAGCTGACCGGCATCGCGTCGTTCAGCGGCTGCGTCTTGTCGAGGGCGATGGTGCCCGCCGCGCCTGCATCCTGCACGAGCGACCAGTGCGTGGGCTCGTCGGCGCTGTCGAGGAACGCGCGGTTCCGCACGAGCTCGGCGTAGAGGCCGCCGTCGTAGGAATAGTTGATCTCCTCCGTCATGATCCCGTAGAGGATGGGACTGGAGGGCCCCTTGATCTGGTCGGCGTGGACCGTGATGCTCGGCGAGGAGTCGGCGGCTATCGCGCCGCAGGGGACAGCCAGCAATGCTGGCAGGATTGACAGAAGGCGGGGGAGACGAATGAAGGACATGCGCGGCAGGTTCATGAAGGGACGTGAAGAAGCGGACGGAGATTTATCGGATCGGGATTTGAGATGAAAAAGGCGGCCGCAAATGGCCGCCTTTGAAATTTTAAACCGAGACGATGCCCGCGTGGCTCAACGGTACTCTTCGCCGGTGAGGGCGTTGATGATCTTGAAGTTCTCGACGTGGTAGTTTGAGTCGGCCCGGAAGGCCAGTTTCACGCCGAAGAGCTTTTCCATGCGGACCAGGAGGTCGGCGTCCTCGCTGCGCAGGCGCTCGAGGATGCTCGGGTGGACGAGAACGCGCAGGGAGTATTCCTTGCCGTCGTTGCGGAGCTGGAGGCGGCGGACGACGGAGGAGAGCTTGCGCTGCAGCTCGACGGACATCGTCGTGGCGCTCTTCACGATGCCGCGGCCGCGGCAGTAGGGGCAGTCCGTGTAGAGATTGGACGAGAGCGATTCCTGGTGGCGCTGGCGGGTCATCTGCATGATGCCGAGCGAGGAGATGGGCAGGATGTGGTTCTTGGCCTTGTCGGACGCCATCAGCTCGACCATGCGATCGTAGACGGCGTTGCGGTGGCGCCGCTCCTTCATGTCGATGAAGTCCATGATGATCAGGCCGCCGAGATTCCGCAGGCGGATCTGGCGGGCGATCTCGTTGGCGGCCTCGAGGTTCACCGCGTAGATGACGTTCTTCTCGTCCCCGCCCTTGTTGCGGTGGGAGCCGGTGTTGACGTCAATGGCGATGAGCGCCTCGGTCTCGTCGATGATGATCTCGCCGCCGGACGGGAGCGGGACCTTGCGCTGGAAGGTCTGCTCAATCTGGCGCTCGATGTTGAAGCGCTCGAAGATCGGGATGCTGTCCTTGTAGAGCGCGATCTTGCTGGCGCCGCGCTTGGAGATCTGGCCGACGAGCTTCTGGGTGCGGGCATGGTCCTCGGGGCGGTCGATGAGGACGCGGTCGACTTCCTCGGTGAGGAAGTCGCGGACGGTGCGCTCGACGATGTCGGGCTCCTGGTAGAGGCACGCGGGGGCGCGGTCGGTCTGGAGCTTCTGCTGGATCCCGGCCCAAGTCTTGAGGAGGATGTGGAGATCGCGCACGAAATAGCGCGACTTCTTGCCCTCGCCCGCGGTGCGGACGATGACGCCCATGCCCTCGGGAATCGTGAGTTCGTTGATCAGCTGCTTGATGCGCTGGCGCTCCTTCGGATCCTCGATCTTGCGGGAGATGCCGCACTGGTCGGAGAACGGCATGAGCACGAGATAGCGGCCGGGGAGGGAGAGATTCGTCGTGGTGCGCGGGCCCTTGGTACCGATCGGGCCCTTCGTCACCTGGATGACGATGTCGGTGCCGGGCGGGTAGAGGCCGGGGATGTCCTTGACGGTGGGATCGGCCGGGCGGGGCGGGGCGTTCTTCTTCTTGTTGACCCGCACGATCTCGACGGACGAATCGGCGGCGGCCGGAAGCATGTCCCAGTAATGGAGGAACGCATTCTTGGAATAGCCGATGTCGACGAACGCGGCCTTGAGGCCCGGGTCGAGGTTCTTGATCCGGCCCTTGTAGATGCCGCCGACCATGCGGTCGTCGGAGTCGCGCTCGATCTCGAATTTCTCGAGGACGCCGTCGACGAGCAGGGCGACGCGCTTCTCGAGCGGCTCGGAGTTGATGATGAGCTCGCGGAAGGACGTCTTCTGCTTCTGGAACACCGCGAGGATCTTTTGGAGGAACGGGCGCTGCTGCGCACGCTCCTGGGCGCCGGCCTTCAGTTCGGCGCGGCTGATGCGCTCGGGGGCGCTGACGTCGGGAGGATTGGCGAGTTCCGCGTCATACTGCTGGGCGGCATCCTGCGGCTGCGAGGCCGGGGAGTCGCCGGAATGGGGTTGGGATGGAACGCTCATGGTGCGTATCGGGTGGGTTGGGTGCGGCGGCCCCCGGTGACGCAGTCGCGGCGCAGGAAATTCCGGCAGGGCGGTCGATATCGCGGGCGGGGACGTTCATATGAAGTCCTTGCGGAAGCGATAGACGCTCTGGACCAGTCCTTGCAGCAAGCAGCAACTGAGCACAAAGGAGCCACCATAGCTGATGAAGGGAAGCGGTATGCCCGTGATGGGCACGAGCCCGATGGTCATGGCAATGTTCACGAACACATGCACCGCGAACAGCACCGTGACGCCGAGGGCGATCAGGGTGCCGAGTCGGTCCCTTGCGAGACCGGCGATGCGTATGCCGTTGAACAGGACCAAGCCAAACAGGCCCAGGACCGTGAGACTTCCCAGAAATCCTTTTTCCTCGGCGATGACCGAGAAGATGAAATCGTTGTGCGCGACCGCCCGGGGCAGGTAGCCGAGCTGCGCCTGCGTGCCCTGCATCCAGCCCTTGCCGGTGAGGCCGCCCGAGCCGACCGAGATGAGCGACTGCCGCTGGTTCCAGCCGATGCCCATGGGATCGTACTTGTCCGGATTGACGAAGCTCAGGATGCGATTGCGCTGGTAGTCATGGACGTACGGCAGCCAGGAATGCGGCCGGTACTTGTCGAGCTCCCGGTAGGAGTAGCCGTGCGACTCCATGAAGTCGACGTAGCGCCAGGTATCCCAGGCGACCTGGCCCACGACCAGGAGGAAAACCCCCAGGGCTCCCGCGAAAAAGCGCGCGGAGAGCTTGGAAACGTAGAGCATGGAAAAGACCATAGGGGGCAGCACGATCGCCGACTTCAAGTCGGGTTGTAGCAAGATCAACAGCAGGGGCACACCCACCGCAAGGGCCAATTTCCCCAGCACTCCGAGGGACTGCCGCATCGTCCCGATCTCGCTGCGGATCAGGATGCTGGCCACGATCAGCAGCACCGCGACCTTGGCGGTCTCCGACGGCTGGAAGGAAAAGAACCAGAGATTGATCCAGCGCTGCGAACCATAGACCTCCGTGCCGACGCCCGGCACCAGCACCAGCACGAGGGGCACCATGCAGGCGAGGTAGAACCAGTGGCTTACGCTCAGCCAAAAACGATAGTCGATCAGCGAGACGCCGAGGTAGATCCCCAGGCCGACGGTCAGGAAAACCAGCTGCTTGATCCAGTCGCTGTGATGCAGCGGGGACTGCAGCACCGCCGAGTAGATGAACGCGACCCCCAGCAGGCTCAGGCCGAGCAGAGCGATCGGCGTCACCAGATCCCACCGCCCGCGCGTGGTGGTCTTGAAGACGGTGAGGTAGTCGAGCGGCGAGGAGAGATTCACGGAGCGACGGCCATCTCATTCGCCTGCTCCGCGGGCTGCAAGGCCGCAGCGGCCTCCCCACCCTCGGCCAACTGTTCGCGGAAGCGGGCGTTCGCGAGCCCGAGCATGGTCCAGAAGATCACGGCGCCCATCGGGCCCTCAAGCACGACGCCGAAGCAGGCGGTGATGAGGATCATCCAGGAGAAAAGCCACGGGGCGCTTCCGCCGGTGTTGCGCACAACCATGGCCGCCCGCCAAGTTCGGTGAATCATCACGGCCATGACGGCGCCGAACACGGCCAGCCCGACCAGGCCCATGCGCGCGAAGATCGTGATGAGAAAATTGTGCGGGCTGCGCGTGGTGAAATCCTCGTCGCTGTCGGCGTAATAGGTGCGGACGAACTGGTCCGCGAGATCGTAGCCGAAGCCCAGCCCCAGCCAGCGTCCGTGGTCCCAGGTATCGGTGAGCACCGTCTGCCACCAGACAATGCGGAAGCGGTTGTTATCCGGCTTGTCGCCGAGGTCGGCGCTGGTCGGCGTCTGCGAGCCGGAAAAATCGGCGATGCTGCGCACGCTTTCATACAACCGCAGTGCCTGGCTGCTTTCCCCGGGCGGTCGCGGCCACGCCATTTCACCGAGCAGGAACAATCCTCCCACGGCCGCGAACGCCAGCAGGAGCTTGAAAAAGCGCCACTCCCGCAGAAACAGCAGCCCCACGACGCCGACGCCCAGCGCAAACAGCGAGGCGCGGCTGTTGCAGATCACCACGCCGACCGCGCAGACGGCCACCAGCGCCAGCCAGGGCCAGAGGTGGTCCCGCAGGAAGCGCCACCCGAACCAGAAGACGCCGGCAGCCATGAAGCCGCCCGCGACGTCGCTCTTCACGTAGATGAGCGGGGAGCCGGCCACCGTGAGCGAAAGGAAGAAGAGCGGCCAGCGGTCGAAGGCGGCGAAAGTCGGCACCGTCAGGGCGAGTCCGGCGGTCAGGCATCGCTCCAGCCAGCCGCGGTTCCGCGGCGCGGCGGCCCAGCCCTGCGCCAGGAAGAAAAAGAAGGCGTAGTAGACCGAGGCAAAATCCCGGACTGCGAGGAAGCCGTAGGTGCGGAAGTCGTACGGCAGCCGCGCCAGGCCGACCGCGATCCAGGCGAGGAGCGTGAAGTTGAGCGCGTCGCGCTTGATCGGCAGGGTCTTGGTCCGCGCCGCTCGCCACACCGCCAGGCAGACGCCGACGCCGAGCACCGCCTCGGCCGGCAGAAGCGGCACGCCGGGAACCTGCAGCTGGGCGAAACCGCGATTGCCGACCAGGTAGCCAAAAAGGATGAGCCCGCCGAGGAACACGTCGGAGGCGAGATCCGTCAGCCAATGGGCCACGAGCAGCGCGGCCAGGGCCCCGACGAGCGCGAGCAGGACGTAATTTCCGTTCGCGAGATCCCAGCCCAGCACCAGCGCGGCCAGCACGGCCCCCGCGGTCAGGAGACGTCGGATGAGGGCGGATTCCACGTGCGAAATAGTTCCGGAAAAGGAGGAGGGGGCAAGGGGCAAGCGGCAATCCGCAACGTCCAGCCTTCAACTCGGAGTCGGACCAATCCACAGTTCGCAGATCGCCGAATGTTGAACGTTGAACGTTGGGCGTTGGACGTTGAACGTTGCGCGAAGCGACCGCCCGCTTCCTCCCGTGCCCCTGGTTTCGATCATCCTGCCGACCTGCGACCGGCCCGAGCTCCTGGCGCGGGCCGTGGCCAGCGTGTTCGCGCAATCGGGCGCGGACTGGGAGCTCCTGCTGGTCGACAACAACCGCCGTGAGCCGCCGCTCGCGGAACAGCCGGCGGCCCGGCCCTGGCTCGCGGATTCCCGCGTGCGCCTCGTGCGGGCGGCCTCGGCCCACAATGCCGCCTCTGCGCGCAACGCGGGTCTCGCGGCGGCCCGCGGAGAATGGATCAGCTATCTCGACGACGACGATGCCTATCGTCCCGGCAAGCTCGCCGCGCAACTGGCGCTCGCCCGGGCGAGCGGATCGCCGCTTGTGCTCTGCGGCGCGACCTTCCATCTCCGTAGCCGGCAGCGCCGGGTGCAGTGCTCCGCGGCGGAGTGGCGCCGGGACGAGTTGATCCTGCACGCGCGCTGGAACACCCCGCTGCTTTTTCACCGTCATCCGGGAGCGGAGCGCTTCGACGAGCAGCTCAGTCCGGGCGAGGATGCCGAGTTCGCGCACCGCCTCCTGGCGCAGGCGGGAGGCGATGCGGCACCGGTCGTGCCCCAGCCGCTGGTGGACATCCATCCCCAGCCCGGCCCCCGCGTGAACAGCAATCCGGCGCCCGTCCATCTCGCGCTCGAGCGCATTCTCGCGCTGCGCCCGCCGGATTTTTATTCGCCGCAGGCCCGCCGGCGGTTCCGGCTCCAGGGCGATCTGGCGGTGGCCAAGCTCACGCATCGTCCCGCCCGCTGCGCCGCCCTCGGGGCCAGGCTGCTCTGGGCGAGCCGCGGCGCCGACTGGCGCCCCTGCGCCAACGCCATGATGGTCAGCCTCGGTCTTTTTCCGGGCCGCTGGGTGAGCTGACCCGCGGCCGGATCCGTGCCCGCGCCGCCGGCGAGGTGAACGTGCGCACGACGGCGATCCCCGCCCAGCGCGCATACGGCGCCGCATAGACGGCCCAGCCCCACACCGGCCCCCAGTGACGCAGGGAGAACCGGCGCCAGGCCGGGAAATGCAGGAAGCTCTTGGGCGAGGCAAAGTCGGCCCAGATTTCCCGCATTGGCCGCGGGCTGGACAGCCATGACTCGGACGAACTGCGCGACGGATCGGCGTTGTCGGCCACGACCCCGGGCAGCGCCTGCAGCGGCGCACCCGCGGCGTGGAGCCGCAGGCCATAGTCGAGATCGGCGATGCCGTGCGGGAAAAGATGATCGTGGGGCAATCCCGCGCGTTCGATCCAGGCCCGCGGAAGGCAGGCGCAGTTGCCGCTGAACGTTTCCACTTTTCCCGCCCGCTCCTCCTCCGGCGTGCAGCGGCGCAGGCCCCACGCACCCCGCCGGTGCCCGCCGTAGGACCAGCCGCCGGGAGCGCGCGCGTCGATCCACGCGACGCCGCCGGTCCGCTGGACCAGGTCCCGCAACGCACGCAGCGCCCCGCGGGGCGGGCGACAGTCGTCGTTCAGCCAGAAAATCCGCTCCGCTCCCCGCGCCAGGGTCCGCTCCATGCCGCGGCGGATGGCGCCGGCCCACCACCAGCTGCCGTCGCCACGCAGGACCGACACCGACGGAAATTCGCGCGCGACCGCCTCGCCTGTGCCGTCGGTCGAGCCATCGTCCACGACGAGGATCTCCGCCCAGTCCTCCACGCCGTCGGCGTGCAGCGCCCGCAGGCAGGCGAGCGTGATCTCGCGGCGGTTGTGCACCGGGACGATCACGACATCAGAGGAGGGCATGGCGGCGTCAGGCGGCGGCGCGCGGAAGCAGGCCCAGCTCGCGGTTGGCGTGATGGAGCGCGACCGGCAGGCCGAGCAGCGCCTGCGGGATCGCGAGCGCGGCCACCACGCCGATCGCCCCCCAGCGGGGACCGAGGAGCCAGCAGAGTCCCAGGCTGGAGATCAGGCCGGCCCAGACGAGCACGGCCATGACCGTGGGGCGGCCGAGCCCGTTGAGGGCGGTGGCGATCGCCTGCCCGGGAAAATTGAGCAGATGCCAGAGCGCGACCGTCCAGAGCAGGGCGGGAGAAATCGCGGGCGTTTCGGGGCCGAGCCAGAGACGCACCAGCGCCGGCACCCACGGCGTCAGCAGCAGGAGCGGCAGCATGAAGGCGCCGATGGTCACGAGCCACGACGCGCGAAACACGCGCCGGGCGAAATCTCCGTCGCCGCTGGCCGCCGCCTGCGCGTACGAAGGCCACGACGGCAGAAGCACCATGCTGTGCAGTTGGAGCGCCAGTCCGTAGAACCGCTGCAGCACGCCGACGCCCGCGATCGCCGCGGAGCCGGCGAAAAATCCGACGAGCATTGGGACCAGCGAAGTTGCGAAGATCGCTCCGACCTGCGGCAGCAGGAAAAGGCCGCTTTCCCGCCCCAGCCCACGAAGATCGGCGGCGGACCGCGCGCCGGGGCGGCAGATCCAGCCTTCACCCAGCAGGAGCAGCAGCCAGGTCGCGGCGTTGGCGCCCAGAGGCAGGATGGAGCCCATGGCCACGAAGCCCGGCAGGGAAAACTTCAGGCGGGCGGCCACGGCCACGCCCCCCAGTCCGGCCACGCTGGCCACGGCGGTGGCCAGGCCCGGCATCCACGTCGCGTGCAGCGCGGTGGCCACGCGCGGCGCGAGGCCGAGGGGAAGATTGACGGCGGCGGCGGCGGCCATGACCGCGAAGGCGGCGGGCAGCGACTGGCGGAGGGCTGGGTCGGAGACGCCCAGCCAGTCCGGCCAGCGGCCCCATCGGGCGAGAGGACCGGCCACGATCAGCACGCCGAGCGCACCGACCGCGAGCCAGCGCAACGCGCGGCGGGCGAGGGCGGCTGCCTCGCCCCGGCGGCCGGCGGCGGTCAGCGCGGTGAGCCGGTTCTGCACCGCGAATCCAATCCCGCAGTCGAGGATGCCGAGGCTCCAGAGCAGGCCGGTGAGCGCCAGCCAAAGCCCGGTGCCTTCGATCCCCAGCTGGCGCAGAACGAGGGGAAGCTGGACCAGTCCGCAGGCGGCGGTCACCACGCGGCCGGCAAGCAGCGCGCCCGCGCCCATGCCGATTTTTCTCCAGCGTCCCCGCGGCTGGCCATCGGTCGGAATGGAGTGGGTGCCCTCGGCCATTCCGCGGGAGGAAACGGCCCAACCGCGGCGAAGTCCACGCCGGACTGCGCGGGTTTGCGCGTATGGCGTTGCCGCGCCGAGTCCCACCGTGCGAGCCTGCGCGTCCATGGCAGAGGCGCCCCCGCCCATCTCCGTCGTTTCCGTGGTCTGGAACCACGGAGCGTTCCTCGATGCCTGCGCGGCCAGCGTGCTGGGGCAGGAGGGGCCGGCGTTTTCCTGGGTCGTGCTCGACAACGGCAGCGAGGATGACACCGCGGAGCGCCTCCGCGCCTGGGCGGCCAGGGACCGCCGCGTCGTGCCGGTGTTCTCGCCGGCCAATCTCCGCCAGACCGGCGGCCTGGTGCGGGCGCTCGAGGAGGTGCGCAGTCCCTTCGTCGCGCTGCTGGACGGCGACGACGTCGCCGCGCCCGGACGGCTGGCGCGGTCCCTCGCCTGGCTGGAGGAGGATCCGCGGCGCATCGGCCTCTACGGGGGTTGCGAGTTCATCGACACCGCGGGTGAGCCAATCCCTTCCTGGTTCATCGCGCAGGATGCCGGCGCGCTGCGGCGCATGGCGGAATTCGACATGCCGGCCGTGCACAGCACGAGCGCGTGGCGCACCGACTGGCTGCGGCAGCATGCGCCGCTGGCCTTGGGCACGGGACACGACTACGTCCTGCTTTTATACGCGCTGGAGTCCGGGGAAGTGGGACGTCTGCCGGAAGTCCTGGCGCGTTATCGCGTGCATGCGGGAGGCTACACGCAGCGGAAACGGCTCGCGCAGTATTCCACCGGCGCGGCAATCGGGCTCTGGCACGCCCAGCGTCGGGCTGGGAGGGAGGAACCGCTGGCCGGCTGGCTCGAATGGGCTGAGAGATGCAGCGGACAGGCACGGTCCGTCGGCGACATCCACTTTCTGGCGGCGCGCCAGGGATTGGAAAAGGGCCTCTCGCGGCTGGCGCTCTACCATGCGCGGCGCGCGCTCCGGCGCGGATCCTGGGCGGCGGCGGGGATCATCGGCCGCGTCCTGGCCAATCCATCCGCGGATTGGGCCAAGCTCTGGCCTGTGCTCCGCGGCGGATATCTGGCGGGAGCCCACGTCGATCGTTACGGGCGTTCGCGGGCTTGAGCGGGAGAGCGGCGCCTCCGCTCGCCCTCGGGTTGGTCCCGGACTGCCACCGCCGCCTGTGACCCTGTCCGGGACGATGACGGCGGTCGACCTCGAGGGCCGGCCGGGCCGGTCGAAGGGAACGGCTACGCTGACTGTCCGGCCTCACACCTCCGCGCCCTACCGTTGCAGCCAAGGCGCGACGCGGGACCACACCGCTTCGACGGAGATTTCCCGGATGCAATACGGCTCGGGGAAGCGGCAGGAATCGAAGCACGGCTTGTAGGGACAGGGCGCGCCCTCGATCCACGCGGCCTGGGGGTGCTGCGGGGAGAAAAGCTCGGGCAGCTGTGGTCCGAAGATCGTGAACGTCGGCACGCCGAGGAGCGCCGCGAGATGACCGGGCCCGGAGTCGTTCCCGATAAACCGCGCGGCGCCGGCGAGGGTGTCGAGCAGACGGTCCAGGTCGCGCAGGGAATCGTCGAGCATGACGACCTCCCAGCCTGCGGCGCGCAGGCGTTCGGCGAGCGCGGCGAAACGCTCGGCAGGCCAGAGGCGGACCGGATGGCCGGCGCCGGTGTGGATCACGACGCGGCGCGCGCTCGATTTTGGATTTTGGGTTTTGGGTTTTGGATTGTGAGTCCGGTCGATCGTCGAATCCGCAATCCGCGATCCAAAATCCAAAATCTCATTGGATTCCCAGCCGAGGGCGGAGGCGAGGGCGCGCCAGTGTTCGGCGCGATGCGGCCGCGTGGGTGGTGTCAGCGGCTCGGTGAGCAGAAGGCGGGAGCCGGCACGCGGAAAGCCGATCCGGCGCGGGGCGCCGGCGAGGGCGAGCAGCAGGTGATCGCGCGGATCGGGCCGGGCGGAAACGCCGATCGCAAAGGATCGTGCACGCAATTCGCGCCGCAACCGGGACAACTCGCGCCAGGGCCAGCGATGGAGGCGGTATTTGCCGGCGAAGGCCGTCCAGGGGGCGGTGAAGGCGACCAGTTCCACGTCCGGGGCGAAGCGCGCGAGCAGCGGCGCGGCGTGGGGCTTCGCGACCAGCGTGACGCGCATGCGGGCGGCGGCCTGGTGCAGGAAGGGAAGCGCAAGGGCGAGATCGCCGAGGCCCCAGAGCTCGGTGACGAGCAGGCGGGGCGGGCCGGGATCTTGCGAAGGTTTTGCCAAGCGCGCTGAGTTAAGTTCTGAATCGCGCGCATGACAAGCCGCACCCCCGACCCGGTCCGGACGCCCGCCGGCACGGCCGGGGCGAGCGGCTCGGGGCTGCCGGCCCTCGCGGCGGCGCTCGCCGGAGCCGTGGTGTTCCAGTTCTACGGGAATGCGAACCACGGCTACATCGACACCTCGTCGCTGTTCCGCTGGTGGACCTACCAGTGGGTGAATCCCGGATCGGAGACCGAGCACGGATGGCTGATCCTCGGCCTGTCCGCCTGGCTTTTCTGGCGCAACCTGCGGCTCGCGGATCGCGATGGGAAGCCGGATGAGGAACCCGCGTCGCGGAACCTGCGGCTCGCCGGCCTGGCGCTTGTCGGAGGGCTCGGGCTGCACTTGCTGGGCTTCGCCGTTCAGCAGGCGCGGCTCTCGATCGTCGCGCTCCTGGTCTTCTCCTGGGGCGTGCTCGCGCTGGCGGGCGGGCGACGCTGGCGGCGCGCAGGATTCTTCCCGCTCGCCTTCATGGTCTTCGCCATCCCGCTGAACGTCCTCGATTCGATCGGATTCTGGCTGCAGCTCGGGGTCATCAAGGCCAGCGCTGCCCTCGCGCACGCCGCGGGCATCGGCGTGCTGCGCAACGGCACCCAGCTCCTCGCGCCGGATGGACGCTACCAGTACGACGTCGTGGCCGCCTGCTCCGGTGTGCGCTCGCTCGTGGCGCTGGCGGCGCTCGCGCTGCTGGTGGGCTGGCTCAACTTTCGTCCCTCGTGGCTGCGGGCGATGATCTTCCTGCTGTGCTTTCCCCTCGTGTACCTGGGAAATGTCGCGCGGATCACGTCGATCGTCTTCGCCGCTCAGTGGGGCGGCCAGGCCTGGGGCGACTGGGTGCACGAATGGCTGGGCTTCATCGTCTTCGCGATCGTCCTCGGGGGACTGCTGCTGGCGGTCTCGGTCCTGCGTCGCGTGGTACCGGCGCGCTGGCAGCGGGAGGACGCCGACGATTTCTTTCCCGCCCGGAAACGGGAATCCGTCACGCCGCTGGCGCCGGCACGGACTGCCGGGCTGGGAGTGGCGGTGGTGCTGCTCGCGGCGGTCGAGATGCTGGGCCTTGCCCGACTGGCGGCGCTGCCGCCGGGTGGCGCGGCGGGCGTGCGGCTGACGGCCGATGGACGGAATCCGGTGGAGTTGCCGACTTTTCTCGGCACGCAGTGGATCGGCCGGGAGTCGGAGGTGACGGCGGTCGAGCGCAGCATCCTGCCGCCCGACACCGGCTTCTCGCGGAAACTCTATGTCCCGCTCGATTCCCCGTCGCGGCCGGTGTTCCTGTCCATCGTGCTGAGCGGCCGCGACCGGACCTCGATCCACCGTCCGGAGCTCTGCCTCGTGGGCCAGGGCTGGACGATCGACGACTCAATCCGGCAGACGTTCAAGTCCCCGCTGGCGCCGGGAGGGGAGTTTTCCGCGACCCTGTTGCGGGTGCGACGCGAGGCCGCGACCGCGCATGGACGGGTCAGCGTGCCGCAGCTCGTGGCCTACTGGTTCGTGGGCAGCGACGCGATCGTCGCGAGCCACTGGCAGCGTTTCGCGCACGACGCCTGGAACCGCGTCGCGCACCTGCGCGCCGATCGGTGGGCCTATGTCCTGATGCAGACCGACGCCACCGACGGCGAAGCGGCCGCGCTCGCGCGCCTGCAGGCCGTGCTGGACCGGACGCTGCCGGCCTTTGCGAAGGATGAAGGAAGAAGGATGAATTAGGAAATCGCCTCCGGGATCGCGGGTCCCGGGCTTTCCTAATCCTTCCTTCGTCCTTCTTCCTTTTGCGGCGCAACGAAGGCTTGAGGTTTATCCCGTCGCGCTTAGCTTGCCGCTCCTTGACGTCAGGAAGCGCAGCCGACTTCGCCTTGCTGATCGCCGAGAGCGACCCGATGGACTGGTCGCTCGCGGTGGCGCTTGTCTTGGGAGGAGGACTCGGGTTCCTCGTCGTCTGGGGCCTTACGCGTCAGTCCCGCCGGGTCGCGCGGGAGCAGGCGGCCGAGCTGATGGAGGTGGCGCGCCGCGAGGCCGCCGTCGCGGCGGAGGAAATCAAGCAGAAGGCCGAGGCCGAGATCCAGGAGCGCCGCGCCGAGGTCAACCGTGAGTTCGACCGGCGCGAGATCGAGTCGGACGTGAAGCTGCGCGAGATCCGTTCGCACGAGGAATCGCTGGCGCTGCTGGATTTCCAGTTCGAGCAGAAGCAGGAGAAGCTCGCCCGCGAAAACGCCGCGGTGAAGCAGGCGCGCGACGCGATCCGGGCGCTGTCCAAGGATGTCCGCCGCCGCCTCGAGGGCGCGGCGCACATGGACGGCGAGGAGATCAAGCAGGCCCTGCGCGAGGAGGTGATGGTGGAGTGCCAGGACGAGCTGCGCCTGCTGCGGCACGAGACGCTCGAGCGCTCCGAGCAGGAGATCCAGAACGAGGCGAAGCGGATCCTCATCGCCGCGATGCAGCGCCTTTCCAGCAAGCCGAACAACGACGTCACGGCGACCATCGTCCACCTCCCCAGCGAGGAGATGAAGGGCCGCATCATCGGCCGCGAGGGCCGCAACATCAAGGCGTTCGAGGCCGCCACCGGCGTCACGCTGCTGATCGACGAGTCGCCGCAGCTGGTGCTCATCTCGTCCTTCGATCCCGTCCGCCGCGAGGTGGCGCGCGTCGCGCTCGAGGCGCTGGTCAAGGACGGGCGCATCCATCCGGCGACGATCGAGGAATTCGTCAAGCGCGCGCAGGAGGAGATCGACCTGACGACGGAGCAGGCCGGCGAGGCGGCGGTGCAGAAGCTCGGCGTCAACGGCCTCCACCGCGAAGTCATCAAGCTCCTCGGCCGGCTCAAGTATCGGTTTTCCTATACGCAGAACGTCCTCGACCACTCCGTCGAGGTCGGCTTCCTCGCCTCGATGCTCGCGAGCGAGCTGGGCCTCGATCCCAACCTGGCGAAGCGCGCCGGCCTCCTCCACGACATCGGCAAGGCGATCGAGGGCGAGTACGAGGGCAGCCACGCGCACATCGGCGCCGAGTTCGTCAAGCGCCACGGCGAGACCGGCATCGTGGTCAACGCCGTGGCCGCGCACCACGAGGAGGTGAAGCCCGAGACGGTCTACGCCGGCCTGGTGATCCTCGCCGACACCGTCTCGGCCGTCCGCCCGGGCGCGCGCGCCGAGTCGATGACGAGCTACCTGCAGCGCCTCGAGCGCCTCGAGAAGCTGGCGCTGACGCTCGACGGCGTGCAGCAGGCCTTCGCGATCCAGGCCGGGCGCGAGATCCGCGTGGTCGTTTCGCCGCAGCAGGTCTCCGACGACCGCGCGCGGGAGATCGCCAAGGAGCTCCGCCGGCGGATCGAGGACGAGCTGCAGTACCCGAGCACGATCAAGATCACGGTCATCCGCGAGAGCCGCTTCACGGAGACGGCAACTTGACGGAAGGAGCGAGTGGTGGGTAGCGGGTAGCGAGCATTGCGCAAAAAGAGCCCCCGCATTTCTACTCGCTACCCGCTACTCACTACCCACTACTTTTTTCCAGTATGTCCGATCCGAAGCTTCTCGAGACCTTTCCCAATCCCGCGCCGCAGCGCGACTACGTGATCGAGCACACGCACCATGAGTTCACGTCGCTGTGTCCGATGACGGGCCATCCGGATTTCGCGCACATCACGGTGCGCTACGTGGCGGACCGGAAGTGCGTCGAGCTGAAGTCGCTGAAGCTCTATTTCCACGCCTACCGCAACGAGGGCATCTTCTTCGAGGCGGTGACCAACCGGATCTGCGACGACCTGGGCGCGGCGCTCAAGCCGCGGAGCCTCACGATCATCGCCGACTGGAAGGCGCGCGGCGGATTCACGTCGCGGATCACGGCGGACTGGCGGCCGGCACGGCGGAACAGGTAACACCTTTGCGGGCGGCGTGGGGCCGGCGGCGGCCTGCCGAGCCTCGGAGGGTGGCCACGAAAAGGCACGAAGTGGCCGTCCCCCTGCGTCGGGAATCTCCATTGCGCCTCCTATAGGCGCGCTGAAAGCTCAGCCGCGGCCACCAGCCCTTCGTGCCTTTTCGTGGCCGCCTCCGAAATCCGTGGCTTCCCTTTGGGACGGATTGGGATGGGGAATGATGATGGAAATGCGCGCCCGATTTTCCCGTTCGGTTCCTCGGCCGGCGGCTGTTGATCCCGGACCGCATCAGGCTTGGAAAGCGCCGCCAAAAATGCATTTTGGCCGTTCGTCCCCTCAACTGCCCGCCTCCCACTTCCCATGAAACTCCGCCTGCTCGTGGTTTCCCTCTTTGTCGCCGCCGCGGCCCACGCCGCTGATTCCGTTCCGCTCTTCAATGCTGTTCTCAGCATGGGCAAGACCCATCGCTTCGTGCTGGCCCAGCCCGACGGCAAGGCCAGCGACTGGCTGAACCTGGGCGACACCTTCCAGGGTTACACGATCAAGGCCTTCGATCCGGCGACCAGCACGCTCGACCTCGAGCGCGACGGGAAGACGGTCCAGGTGAAGCTCGTGGGCGACGCCGCCACGATGAACGCTCCGCTGCCGACCAAGGCCACGATCGCGGACGCCCAGGCGCTGCTGAACAAGATGCATTTCGAGGAAATGATCGCCAAGGCGCTGGAGGGCCAGAAGAAGGCGATGGCCTCGATGGTCGACCAGATGGCCGCGCAGTCGGGTCGATCGAACGTGAACAAGGAGGACATGGTCGCCTTCCAGGGCAAGATGATGGACGAGATCATGGCGGCGATGAACCCGAGCGAGATGAAGGACGACGTCGCCAAGATCTACAGCGACGTCTTCACCAAGGACGAACTGGCCGGCCTGTCCGATTTCTACAGCACGCCGGCCGGCGAGGCGCTGACCGCGAAACAGGGCGAGATCCAGCAGAAGATGCAGGCGCTGATGATGCCGCGCATGATGGCGGCCATGCCGAAAATCCGGCAGATGGCGCAGGACTTCGCCGCGCAGCAGAAGGCCAAGGCGGCCGCCGCGGCCGCGCCCGCGGCGCCCTGAGCGGGCGCCGTGCTAGGGATTCAGCGCCGCGACCAGCTCGGCGTGCAGTTCCTTCGTACCCGCGGCGATGGTTGAGTCGGCGGGATACGCCTTCCCGCCCGACCAGCTGCTGATCGTCCCTCCGGCGCCGCGGATCACGGGCACGACGGCGGCGATGTCCCACGGGTTCATGATCGGGTCGAGGCAGATGTCGGCCCAGCCGGCCGCGACCAGGAGATAGCCGTAGCAATCTCCCCAGGTGCGGACGAGCTTCGCCCGCCGGGCGAGGCGGTCGTAGGCGGCGCCGTCGCGGTGGCGTGCGGGATTGAAGGGGTCGCTTGTGAGCAGCGTGGCGTCCTCGACGCGGGTGACCGGGCGGCAGCGCACGGGCCGGCCGTTGAGGGTGGTCGTCCGGCCGTCGCCCAGCATCAGCTGGTGCAGCACGGGCTGGTGGATGCAGCCGAGCACCGGCTCGCCGCGATGGAGCAGGGCGATGAGCGTGCCCCAGAGCGGCACGCCGGTGATGAAGCTTTTCGTCCCGTCGATGGGATCGAGGACCCAGACCCATTCGGCGTCGGGACGGTCCGGACCCAGCTCCTCGCCGATGATCCCGTGGGCGGGAAACTGCTTCGCGATGAGCGTCCGCAGCAGCTCCTCCGCGCCGCGGTCCGCCAGCGTGACCGGAGTCTGGTCGGCCTTGGTCTCGACGGCCAGGCCGGGGCGGCCGAAAAGCGGGCGGATGAAATCCCCGCTCCGGTCGGCGAGCTCGAGCATGAACGCGCGGTAAGGCTCCAGATCCACGGGCGAAAAATTGCCCGCGGAAGACACGGAATACACGAAAAAAGGAATTTAGTTTTCCGGCTTCTGTGTTTTCCGTGTCTTCCGTGGGCAACTCCTGGACCGGGCAGCCGATTTTCTTCATCGATTTCGAGGGCAGCTCCGCGTCCGGCATCCTGGAGTACGGCGTCGTCACGCTGGTGGCGGGACAAGTCACGGAGGCGCGGACGCGGCTGTGCCGGCCGACCGGCCGGGTGCGGCCGCAGGACAGCGCCGTGCACGGGCTGGAGGAGCGGACGCTTTCCCCGCATGCGCCGTTCGCGGACGACTGGGAATACTTTGCCGGCCTGCGCGAGCGCGGCCCGCTGGCGGCGCATTATGCCGGCGTGGAGAACGCGCTGCTGAAATCCGTTTGGCCGTATCCCCGCGCCTCGCCCGACTTCGCGCGCCCCGGTGAGAGCGTGATCGACTGGGGCCCCTGGATCGACTCGGCCCGGCTCTACGCGCAGTTCTATCCGGCGCTCGGCTCCGGCCAGCTGGAATCGCTGGTCGGCGCCTGCGGCCTGCAGGGACAGCTCGACGAACTGGCGCGGCGGCATTGTCCCGCGGATCGCCGCGGTTATCACGCCGCGCTCTACGATGCGCTGGCGGGCGCGCTGCTGCTCTCGGCCCTGGCGGCGGATGCGACGCTCGCCGGCTTGAGCATCATGCAGCTGCTCGCTTTCAGCACGCTCGATCCCCGGAAGCGGGATGCCCTGGCGCAGGACGAATTGTTCTAGGTTCGCCCGCCGCTCGCCCGCATTTCCCGGCCTCAGGGCCCAAGGTGGGGAAAACGGCGCAGCAACTCGGCGAGTCCGGCCAGGAACGTCTCGTAGGCCGCCTTGAGCCCGCTGACCCGCTGGTCCAGCGGCAATTCGTCCCAGTGGTGTTCGAGCTGGTCGAGGTGGTGGGCGCTGATGCTGAAGCCGAAACTCGCGACCGCCCCGCGCAGCTTGTGCAATTCGTGGATCGCTTCCTTCGATCCGATGGTCCCGGCGGTGGACTGCATCGCGGCCAGCCGCGGGGCGACGTCCGTCCGCAGCGCGGCAATCATCGTGCGATCCATTTCCTGGTCAGAGGAATCCCCGTCGGCAAACCACTGGTCCGCCAATCTCGTGTCGAGAACGGGAAGGGGTGAATCCACGCTCTCATCCAACGGCCGGCGGGCTTTTGATTCCAGCCCCAATTTATTGCGGATTTTGGATTGCGGAGCGCGGATTGGGCGGACCGCTCGCGCCGCCGGCGGAGACGGCGGCGGCTAGCGCAGGTTCAGCACGTATCGCCAGGTGTAGCGCGATTTCCGCAACTGGTATTGCGGCAAGGTGTCCGGCCCGCAGCTCGCGGTGCCGAGTCCGCGGTGAGCGGCGTCGAGATAGAGCAGCGTCTCGCGGCGTGGCGAGAGATCGGTCGTGTGGCGGGCGGCGTACAGGTCCTCGGCGGACAGGTGCGTGGCGTTGAATTCCAGCGTCGGGACGCCCTGGATCCGGAGCGTAGCGCCGCGGGCATTGGACAATTCGAGCCAGCGCACGTCGGTGTGATGGCCGAACTCCTGCGGCATCACGTAGGGGACGTACTCGGAGGCGACGGTTCCGCTCCAGATGCCGATCAGCTCCGCGGACTTCCGATCGGGATAGTTTTCGCGCGGTCCCCGTCCGAAATAGCGGAGGGCCTCGAAGCCGGGCGCTAGGTCGAGACGCACGCCGATCCGCGGCAGGTCGATCATGTCGGCGGCGCCGAGGCTCACGACGTTGTCGACGGCGAGCGCGCCGTCGGCCCCGAGCGTGTAGCGATGGACGTGGACGCAGTCGCGCCAGCGTCCGCGCCCGGTGGCGGCGTGGCACAGCTCGACGGTGACCGAGCCGTCCGGTCCGGGCCGCCACGCGAAGCCCTCGCAGCGGTGCTGGAGCCGGTCCAGGCCGAGCGCCTGCCAGCGGCCGAGGGCCTTGTGCCGCTGGTTGGCCCAGAGTTTGATTCCATCGTTGTCGATCGCGCCGCGCCACAGCTGCACCAGCGGCCCGCGCTGGAGGAATTCGCGGCCGCTGCGCCGGAGCGAGACAAGCAGTCCGGTCGTGCGGTCGAACTCGGCGCGCATGTCGCCCGCGGCCAGGACAACGCCGGCGAGCGTTTCCCGGGCACGGGCGGAAGCGGCGTTCCGGACCGCGGCGGGAACCGTCCGCCGGCGCACGGGAAGCGCGAGCTGCTGCCAGGCGATCTCGTGCCCGCGGGCGGCCCAGGACTGGTCGTGGCGGGTGAAAAAGCGGACCACGATGTGACCCTCGACGCCGGCCGGCAGCGCGCCGAGCGGCAGCGAAACCTCCTTGGCGGCCCCGGGAGGGAGATCGAGCCGCGGCAGCGCGCCGCGCTTTTTCACCACGCCGTCGAGCTGCAGCTCCCACGTGCCGCGCAGCCAGCCGAGGCCGGTGAAATCCTGCTCGTTGCGGATGCGGATGCGGCCGCGCGCGAGATTCACGGGCTCGACCGCGACGGGCTGCGCGAGCTGCTTGTGCTCCCACATTGCCGGATGCGGCGTGCGGTCAGGCCAGACGAGGCCGTCGCAGACGAAGTTGGCGTCGTTCGGCGTGTCGCCGAAGTCGCCGCCGTAGGCCCAGAATTCGCGGCCGTCCGCGGTGCGCTGCCGGATGCCATGGTCGCACCATTCCCAGATGAACCCGCCCTGCAGGCCCGGCAGGGACTTGAAGAGGGCGAAATAGTCGGCGAGCGAGCCGTTGCTGTTGCCCATCGCGTGGGAGTACTCGCACGGGATGACGGGACGGTCGAGCGGGTGCAGCGGCAGGGGAACCGGCGGCAGCGGACGGCGGACGCCTTTCAGGTGCTCGGAAAGCGCCGCGGCGCCGGCGAGGACGACAGGATCGAGCTGGGTGGCCGCGTTTTTCGGCGCGTGTCTCGCGGCGAACGCGCCCCAGGCCTCGAGGTCGGCGAGCCTGGGGTACATCGGGCAGATGATGTCGGTCGCGCGGCTGCCGTGCGCGAAGGTGAGCTTGCCCTGGAATTTCGAGATGGCCCCCTCGTAGTGGAGGGGACGGGAATCGTCGTACCCGCGGATCCAGCCCGCCGCGGCATCGTGGCCCGGGCCGTAGCCGCTCTCGTTGCCGAGCGACCAGAGGATGATCGCGGGATGGTTCTTGTCGCGCACGACCATGCGCATCGCCCGGTCGAGCCAGGGCGTGGCGTAGCGGAGATGGTCGCAAAGCTGGGCGTGGAAGTCGTGCGACTCCAGGTTCATCTCGTCGATCACGTATAGCCCGTGTTCGTCGCAGAGCTCGAGCCAGTGCGGATCGTCGGGATAATGCGAGCAGCGCACCGCGTTGAAGTTGAAGCGCTTCATCGTGACGACATCCTGCAGCATCGTCGCGCGGGGCACGGCCTTGCCGCGCGTCTCGTGATGCTCGTGGCGGTTGACGCCCTTGATCAGCACGCGGCGGCCGTTGATGAGGAGATTGCGGCCCTTCACCTCGACGCGCCGGAAGCCCGCGCGGATCGCGGTGTGGGAGTCGCCGTCGGGCGTGCGCAGGGTCACCAGCAGCGTGTAGAGGTGCGGCTGCTCCGCCGACCAGAGACGGAGGCGCGCCTCCAGCACGGACGCCCGGAAGAACGCCTTCATCCGGAAGTGATCATGGATCTGGCGCCGGCTCGACACCTTCTGGCGCAGCGGCCGAGCGAGGACGGCGCGGCCCGAGGGATCGAACAACCGGGCTTCCACCGTGCAGCCGTCGTGGAGCTTGCCGCCGTAGCCCACGCTGACGGTGAGATCGAATTCGGCGCGCGTGCAGCCCTCATCGAGCCGCGGCTTGAAAAATATGTCGGCGAGAAAGGTCTGCGGCGTCGCATAGACAAACACCTCGCGGTGCAGGCCGGCCAGCCACCACATGTCCTGGTCCTCGATGAACGTGGCGTCGCTCCACTTGATCACGACCGCGATGAGTTCGTTTTCCCGACCGAATTGCACGGCGGCGGTGAGGTCGAACTCCGCCGGCAGGCGGGAATCCTTGCTCAATCCGACTGCCACGCCGTTGAGATAAACGCAGAGGACGCTGTCGGCGCTGCCGAAGTGGATGACGACGCGGCGACCGCGCCAGGCCGCGGGCACCGAAAAGCGGCGGCGATAGATGCCGGTGGGATTGGCCGAAGGCACGTGGGGCGGCTCCTCGGGGAACGGCATCTGGACATTGGTGTAGTGGGGCCGGCCGTGTCCCTGCAGGTCCCAGCTTCCCGGCACCTCGATCGGCGTCGCGGGCGGCGCGCCGGTGGTGTCGCCGGCGAGCCACCGCGCCGCCGTGCGCGGGTCGGGCGCGAGCTGGAAGCTCCATTGGCCGTCGAGGGAACGCCACCAGGGCGATTTCGAACGGTCGCGCGCGCGGGCGCCGCGGGCGGTGGGGAACGAGTCGAAGGTGGCCCGCGGCGGCAGCTTGTTCAGCGACGTGAGCTCGGGATTTTCCCACGGGACGATGAGGCCGAGGTCGTGCAGCATTTGCGGTTGAGCAAAGGCGCCGTCCCTCCCCGGCGACAAGCGATTTCGGGGCGCGCGGAGGAGGCGGATCCGTCGGAAGAGCGCCTGCCAGACTGGCACCCCGAAGGTGACACTTTGGCCGCGGTTGGCACAGCCGCCGGCGAACCTCCCCGGGGCGCTGGCGTGGCGCGAAGTTTGCGATAGACTGCGGCACCATGGACTCCGCCAAACTCACCGTCATGTCGCGTCAGGCCATCACGGACGCGCAGGGCATCGCCCGCCGCCTCCAGCACAACGAGGTGGACACGTGGCACGTCCTCTCCGCGCTGCTCACGCAGGAGAACGGCATCGTGCCCGGACTGCTCGACAAGCTCGCGATCACCCCGAGCGCCGTGCAACTGGCGGTGGAGCGCGAGCTCGAGCGGCTGCCGAAGGTTTCGGGCAGCGTGGACACGTCGAAGATTTACGTCACCCAGTCGGTCAACGAGGCGATCACGCGGGCGGAGGACGAGGCGAAGTCGCTCAAGGACGAGTACGTCTCGGTCGAGCACCTGTTCCTCGGCCTCGTGGAGGCGGGGAAGCCCGAGGCGCTGAAGAAGCTGTTCAAGAGCTTCGGCCTCGACCGCGCGAAGGTCCTGAAGGCGTTGAAGGAAATCCGCGGCAGCCAGCGCGTCACGACCGACAACCCCGAGGCGACCTACCAGGCGCTGGAGAAATACGGCGTCGATCTCGTGGCGCAGGCGCGGAAGGGCAAGATGGATCCCGTGATCGGCCGCGACGAGGAGATCCGCCGGACGATCCGGATCCTTTCGCGCAAGACGAAGAACAACCCCGTGCTCATCGGCGAGCCCGGCGTGGGCAAGACCGCGATCGTCGAGGGCCTGGCGCAGCGGATCCTGCGGGGCGACGTCCCGGAGGGGCTGAAGGACAAGGTGATCTTCGCCCTGGACATGGGCGCGCTCGTCGCCGGCGCGAAGTACCGCGGCGAGTTCGAGGAGCGCCTCAAGGCCGTGCTGGCGGAGATCCGCCAGAGCGAGGGCCGGATCATCCTTTTCATCGACGAGCTCCACGTGATCGTCGGCGCCGGCAAGACGGAGGGCGCGATGGACGCCGGCAACCTGCTCAAGCCGATGCTGGCGCGCGGGGACCTGCATTGCATCGGGGCCACGACCCTCGACGAGTACCGCCAGCACATCGAGAAGGACGCGGCGCTCGAGCGCCGGTTCCAGCCGGTGATCGTGGACCAGCCGACGGTGGAGGATGCGCTCTCGATCCTGCGCGGCATCAAGGAACGCTTTGAGCTGCATCACGGCGTGCGCATCCAGGACAACGCGCTCGTGAGCGCGGTGACGCTTTCCAACCGCTACATCACCGACCGCTTCCTGCCGGACAAGGCGATCGACCTCATGGACGAGGCCTGCGCGATGATCCGCACCGAGATGGACTCGATGCCACAGGAGCTCGACGAACTCACGCGCCGCGTGCTGCGGCTGGAGATCGAGGAGACGGCGCTGATGAAGGAGAAGGACGCGTCGAGCGCCCGCCGGCTCGAGGCGCTGCGCCAGGAACTCGCGAGCGCGCGCGAGCAGGCGAAGGGCCTCAAGCTGCACTGGGAAAAGGAAAAGGCGTCCGTCGACAAGACCCGCAAGCTGCGCGAGACCCTCGAGGCCGCGCGGCTCGAGATGGAAAAGGCCGAGCGCGCCTACGACCTGAACAAGGTGGCGGAGCTCCGGCACGGCAAGATCCCGCAGCTGGAGGCCGAGCTGAAGAAACTCGAGAAGGCGGGCAACACCACGACCCTGTTCAAGGAGGAGGTTTCGCCCGAGGAAATCGCGGAGGTGGTGGCGCGCTGGACCGGCGTGCCTGTGACGCGCCTGGTCGAAGGCGAGAAGGAGAAGCTCCTTCGCCTCGACACCGTGCTGCACGAACGCGTGGTGGGGCAGGACGAGGCGGTCACGCTCGTGACCGAGGCGATCCTGCGCGCGCGCAGCGGCATCAAGGATCCGCGGCGGCCGGTCGGCAGCTTCCTGTTCCTCGGCCCGACGGGCGTCGGCAAGACCGAACTGGCGAAGGCGCTGGCCGAGACCCTTTTCGACACCGAGGCTGCGATGGTGCGCATCGACATGTCGGAATACATGGAGCCGATTTCCGTAAACCGGCTCATCGGAGCGCCGCCGGGCTACGTTGGCTACGAGGAAGGTGGCCAACTCACCGAGGCCGTCCGCCGGAAACCGTATGCGGTCATTCTCTTCGACGAGATCGAAAAGGCCCACCACGACGTATTCAACGCACTTCTCCAGGTGCTGGACGACGGCCGTTTAACAGATGGGCAGGGGCGGACCGTCGATTTCAAGAACACGGTCATTATCATGACCTCGAATATCGGTTCCCGATACCTGCTCGATGGCGTGCAGGGCGACGCCATACCCGACAGCGTGAGAGAGAGCGTCATGGCGGAGCTCCGCAAATCGTTTCGGCCCGAATTTTTGAATCGGATCGACGAGACGATTCTCTTCAAGCCGCTCACGCTCGAAGAAATCACCAAGATCGTAGACCTGCTTCTGATCGACCTCAACAAGCGACTGGCTGACCGCCGTGTCACGGTGAAGCTCGATAAGAAGGCGCATGAGTGGGCGGCGGAAAAGGGGTATGACCCGGTTTTCGGGGCTCGTCCTCTGAAGCGATTCCTTCAGCGCAACATCGAGACGAAGCTCGCGCGTGCCCTCATTTCTGGGGAGATCGCTGAGGGCAGCACCGTCACGTTCCATGTGAAGGACGACGAATTGGTCGTCGAACACGCTGCCGTTGCAGTGTAAACGTCCGAACGCGACGAAGCCCGCTCGCCTGGAGCGGGCTCCGTCCCCCGATCCATTCCGTTAGAAGAGATCCAACTGCGCGGAGTCCTCGTCGGGCTCGCCGCCAGATTCGTGTCGTGTCACAAGCACCGCTTCGGGCTCGTCCTCGTCGTCGTCCCGCCAGTCCGGCGACGGCGGCAAATCGAGCGCGAATTCGCCCGTTAGCGCAGGCAATGCGAACGGCGTCTCGATCTCCGGTCGTGGGGGCAGCTCGAAATACGCGCTCACTCCGATGAAGAGACCGGGCGGTCGTTGCGTGTGGTCGCCCGTTGCAATGCGGCGGACGTAGGCGAGCATTGCCCGCTGGGTCGCCAGCGACTTCGCGCACGCCTCAGCGGTCCACGCCGTTCCGTTGGGCGCGGGCTGAAACCGCCGGTCGCTGTCGATGAGACTGAGCAGCCGAAACGCGCCGCACCACAGGGCTACGCGCTCGTCCGCCGGTGCGAACAACGCGGCCTGCACGGCGGCGGATGCGCGCCCACTAACATGGATGAAGTTGCCGAGGCCGTCCGACTCCGCGCGGGGAGCACGAGCGAGCTGCGCCAACAGCGTGCGCCGGTCGCGGTCGTCCGCTTCCGCCAGTTTTTCAAGAAACTCAGCGGGAATGTCCACGACTGCCGCCGGACCGGTCCCGAAGTGTCCCGCGAGCGAACGATAACCAGTCGGCGAGATGGGAAAGTAGCCGCGCTCCTGCGCGTGAAGAGAACCGCCGAAGCGGGATGATTGGAAACCAACGGGACGGCCCCGCACGGTGAAGACATGAACAGGCGAATCAGTGTCGGACATCGGAGTTGCTTTCGTTGCGCCCCAACGAGGGCGCTCGTGGCGGGCCGCGCCACGCGGACCCCATCCGAGCCGAACCGTTAAATCGGCCGCCCCGGAGGGATGCCGACGATCAGCGGCGAGGGTCAAGGTGGAGCGCAGCGGAGCGAGCAATACCTTGAGGCGTGGACAGGCGGAGGCGTTTGCGCCGCAGCCTCGCCCGCCGGACGCCGCCGCTACAATGAGGCAGCCCTTCGGGGACAGGCTTTGCTGACTTCGCTTGGGCGCGAGCGGCGCAACGAGAGCGAGCGGGAAAGCCCAGCGGCGTTTGAGCGTTCTGCCGGGCTAGGAATCTCTAATCGAGCCTCGGGCCTTGGCGGAGCGGCCCGCAGAACGATCGGAGGGAAGAGTCGGCGCCAGCGAAGCGCCAGAAGGAGGGCGGTGTCGCGCCGCGCGATCCTGCCTCGGTGCCGTTGCGGCTCCGTGGCAGAGCCCGACCGACGAGCGCAGCCAGCCGTCTCTGACCGAAGGGAGGGCGAAGGGCTGCGGAGCGCGCTGGATGGCCCAGGAGCGAGCGCAGAGCGCTCAACACGATTGGCGGGGCGTTGCGGGGTGTCCCCGCTAGAATGGGGAGGACGAGACTCGGGCTCGACCGCGGGGAAAGGCCTTTCCCCGATGACCGTCGTCCGAACATCGATTGCCCTGCTAAACCGGAACCGTATTCTCCCCGCACCCTATGCCCCGTTTGCGGAAAACCAAACTGAACCGCATCGCGAAACGCGACGTGCCCGATACGTTTCACCGGGAGGTGAGTCGCGCGCTGAGTGTGTATAGCGTGGCCCTCGGCCGGATGACGAATGGCGACGGCGAGACATTTCATGTGTTCGGCTCGGGATCGCTCGTGGTGCGAGACGGCGTGCATGGCGTCCTCACGGCCTACCACTGCCTGCATTCTCCGGAGCACGATGTGAAACTCGGCAACACCGGCCCGGATCGAATTTACTTCATCAGTCAGAACGGAAAAATTCCGCACGCGGCTCAGCACGAACTGCGAGAACACGCGCTCGGGATTCCGCAGCGCAGGTCCTCAGGCCCCGACCTAGCCTTCATCGAAATTCCACCCGGACCGACGCTCTCGGCGTTGAAAGCCATCGGCTCATTCCGCCGGCTCAATCGGGACGTAAGGGAACTGCGCGCTAAGTTTTGCGTCGAGCGGATGTATATTGCGAACCTGGGCTACCCGGAATTTCGGAACGAAGAATTTAAGCGCACGAAGAAGGAAGTGCACGCGAACGTCACGCTGATGGCTGGCGCCGGCTCCCTTCGCTGGGAGGATCTCAGTCGCCGCGGCGCCTGGGATTACATCCGCTGTCCGGTTGATTTTCGCGCCTATCCGCATTTGCACCGCGATTACAAGGGGATGAGCGGCGGGGGCATTTGGGCGGTGCTGTTCGCGCAGGAACAGGGAGAGTTTGTAATCAAGGACTACGCCTTGCTCGGCGTGACGTTTTATCAGACCCCGCTGCGTTACGGCCGGCGTTTCTTGCGCGGGCACTTTGTGGATTCGATCCATGAGCGGGCGTGGCGCAACTGGCGGCGCTAGGCGACGCGCTTGCCTCCGCATGAGGGCTCCCTTCTGATCGTGTATGGTCTTCGATAAACTAAAAGAACTGGAAGCAGCGCGCGCCAAGGTCGCGGCACTTGAACAGGCAGTGGCTGCAGACCTCCGCGCCGAACTCGCCGGGTTGCCGGCCCGATATGGTTTCGAGAACGTGCAGGCGTTTCTTAAGGCCGTGCGCACCGCTGGTGGGTCGCGCCGGGGAAGGCGGGCGGCGACGCCCTCCGCGAAACGTGGCCCGCGGCGCAAGCGGGCGACCGTGACCGACGCCACGCGCGCGGAGGTCAAGAAGCTCGTCGAAGAGGGAAAGACGGGCGGCGAAATCGCGAAGGCCGTGGGCGTCTCGCTGCCCACGGTGCAGAATATCAAGAAGTCGCTCGGCCTCGTGAAGAAGCGGAAGTAGGGCGACGAGGCGAGCGGCGAAAGCCTCCTAAAGGAGGCCCGCCGCACGGAAGGAGTAGTAGCCGAGGCCCTGCGGATCGGCCTTCACGTCTCCCACGATGACGTGGTCGTTGAGAGCGATGTCGATGATTTTGGCGGCCTCACGAAGCGTCCGAGTGATTTGCACATCGGCGGCGCTCGGTGCCGGGTCGCCGGAGGGATGATTGTGAGCGACCACCAAGGCCGTAGCGCCTGCAAGGATGGCCCCGCGAAATACTTCTCGGGGTGCGGCCAACGTAGAGATCGCCGTGCCCAACGTGATCATGTGGCGAGCGAGCGGGTGATTCTTGCGGTCGAGATAAACGCAGTAGAAGGCCTCTTGCACCGGATTCTCTTCGAAGGCGGAGCGGAGGTAGGCCACAATTTTTTCCGGCCGGTCGAGTTGAATCTCTTCGCCGAGGGAGATGAGGTTGTAGACAAGTTTCGCTTCATAAACGCGCATGGTGAGCGCTCGCGCGAGCCGCGTTTCCCTACTCAACGTTGTGTCGAGTGATCGCGGGTGCTGCCCGTTTGAGCGCCCGCTCGGGATGGGCGAAAGTCAAAGCGCTGGATGGAGCGCCGAGGCGGCGGATTTATCCGCAACGAGGGGGAAGCGGAATGTTTGCGCGGGGTGGAGATCGCTCAGCGATACTACCTTGACCGCCCATAAAATGGGGCGCTACCGGACGGGGCAGAGCTAGAAGAATTCGAGCGAAGCGAGCGTCGAATCACTACTCCGCAGCACTAGGGGCGTTTGATTGTTTACAAGATTTCTGTGCGCGGTTGTGAGTCGGACTCGTGGAGAATTGGGGACTTGGCGCGGTGCTCGCAGGACGTTCGCGCATTGCGGAAGTAGCTGCCGCGAGTCAGCGTCTGACCGATGCTGAAGGTCGCCGATTTTAATGTCCTTCATTCCAGCGAACTCACGGAATTCTTCCGCGCCTCGCCTGAGAATCGCATTGTCGTTACCGACAATATGGCGACCGAATGTCTGAAGCGGGACGGCACGGCGAATTTCCGGCAGTCGTTCAATCTCCTCCATGAATTCTGCGATCGGGTGCTGGTCCTTCGACCCTTCAAGGAAGCACGCCGACTGCCACCGCTGGAGTTGGGATTTCGCGAGGCCCTTATCGACGCCAATAAGACTTTGAACTTCCCTGGCCTTTGTCGCAGATTCCGGGCGGGAGATCCGAATACCCTAACGATCATCGAGGATCAGCAGCTAAAAAATCAGGACTTCGTGACGAAGCTCCGCCAACTTGTAGATCAACATCTACGTGCGGCGTTCGATGACCTCAACCTGAACGTTGGTCCGGATTGGATCAACCGACTACGCCGAAACGGGCCGGTCGACATTGCGCAACGCAACCTCGTCCGTTGGTTCACCAACCTCGCAACGATGGACGCCTTTAAGTCCACCTTTCCGAGCCAGCCGTTTCCCGAACCACCAGACCAAGCGTATTGGTTCCCCTTCCGGTATAATGTCGCGTTGACCTCTCTCTGGCTCGACTGGCAGCGAAGCGGTTGGCAGAATTCGATTCCTGCCAACAAGCTTCTGAACGACAATCTCGACATCATTTACATCGCCTACGGCACCTGTTTCGACGGAGTGCTTTCGGGTGACCAGAAATTGCAGCGCATCGCGGCCATTGCTGATGCGGTCCTCGCGGACTACGCTTCCGACGTGCCAGTGATGGCGCTGCCCTCTCCTTGAACCATCGTAATACCGCCTCATTCGGGAAGCGCCAGGAATACATCGCTGTCGCCCAACTCCTGCAGCGCGGATTCGACGTCTACATGACGCTGGTTGACGATCAGCAGATCGATTGTGTGGTGCGACAGGAAAAGGACGGCCGCCTTCGCTACCTTGATGTTCAGATCAAGGCTCGGTCAAAGGACGCAAAGCACCCCGGCACTTTTGCCGCGTTGGTGATTCGGAAACCACGTCCGGACTACTGGTTCATCTTTCACAGCGAAGCGATTAACACGTATTGGGTCATGACTTCTGAGGAGGTCGTCGCGAATTCGACGGTGAACAAAGGTGGCAAGGACGGTGCTGGAAAAAACAAGGGCAAGCGCACGATTGTTTTCGTGATTAAGACTAAGCGCGATGGAGCGAAGGCGCGCCCGAAATTCCGGGACTATGAAAACGCGTTTTCTCGCCTAAACTGGGGTGAGACGACCGGCTCCGCCGATCCGAGCGAACGAATTGAAAATAACGCGGGTTAAACCTCTGTCTCTATGACTCCGGAAGATCACGACATTATCGACAACAAGCACGCCCAAAGACATTTCAATTCCTGCCCGAGTTCGATGGTGGAGATGCTATTGAAACTTAAGCGCGCGGTGCCCGACGCGTATAGCGAACTTCAGGACGACGATCCGACTGGGAAGAAGGGTGTCGGACATTTGGTGAATGCCAAGTTGCCGGGAAATTGGACCGCGCGGCGTATTCCCGCCGGTGATTGGGAATTTCCGTTGGCAGATATTAAAGCAAAGCTGGCTGCCGGCGAACCGGTTGGCATTGTCGAAAACCCGGCGAACGCGGGTGCTCACGGCTGGATAGTGACGGCGGTGGGGAAAAACGCCGCCGGCGAGGAGGAAGTTCATCTCAAGTCCAAATATTCGGAAGACGGTTCAGGTAGCGGAAAAAAATCGGTGCCGATGGTGGTGAAGGCATCCGAGCTTTCCAGCCACCGCTGGTCAGATCCGCTTTATCTGGAACAAATGCCGAAGGCCGCCGGCGGCTCGTGATAGCTCTGCGACAGGAACTCTAGGCTAAGATAACGGATGCTAGTGGTAGTTGTGGCTCGCCTGCTCGGGTAGGCCGAGCGTGGGCAGACCCGCGATTTCCTCGGCCATGACGTGAATAACTCCCTGCTCGTTTTGCAGCCGTCCCGTGATGACGAGAGCAGGCTCCAGATTGATGACGAGGCGCTCGCGCTCGAAAAGTTGCGGCCGGATGATCGCGTTCGCCGTTCCGGTCTCATCCTCGAGCGTAACGAAAACAAAACCCTTCGCCGTGCCGGGGCGCTGTCGGCACGCGACGGAGCCGGCGATTTTCACGCGCGCGCCCGCCCGTGTTGTCTTCAACGTTTCCGCCGGCAACGCGTCCGGCAAATACGGCCGAGCGAGTGCCATCGGGTGCGCACCGACAGTAAAGCCCAAACTCGAATAGTCGGCGCGGAGGCGTTCGATGTGCGTCATCATTTCGAGGGGAGACAGACTCATCTCGTTCTCAATCGGCACGCCGCGGAACAGTTCGTCGTCGACATCCTGCGCTTCGACTCGCCACAGGGCCGCGCGCCGGTGCGCGGATAAGCCGTTGAGCGCCCCAATCAGCGCGAGCGCGCGCCGTTCCGTCGGATTGAAACGCGTGCGTTGCAGAAAATCCTCCAAGGAGTGGAACGGCGCTTTCTGGCGAGTCGCCACGGCGTCGCGGATCGTCTTTTGGCGCAGGCCGCGCACCGTCTTTAATCCGAGGCGAATCGTGTCGGTGGAATCGACGCGCGAGTCCTCATCGGAACGCTCGATGCACGGTGGCAGAAAGCGCAGGCCGTGCCGCTTGCCGTCCTGGATCAAGCTCGCGACCGAGTAGAAGCCCATCGGCATATTGTTAATGATGCCGACATAGAAGGCGGCGGGCCGATGGACCTTCATCCACGCCGACGCGTAGGCGATCAGGGCGAAACTTAACGCGTGCGATTCCGGGAAGCCATAGAGGGCGAACGACGCGAGCGATTTCAGGATGTAGGCGGACGCCTCCGCGCTTACGCCGTTGCGCGACATCGCGACGGCGAGTTTGTCCTTCATGCGATTCAAGCGCTCGTCCGACCGGGTGAAGCCGATGGCCCGGCGCAGCTCGTCTGCTTCGGCGGCGGAAAATCCGCCCAAATCCATCGCGATCCGCAAAATTTGCTCCTGAAAAAGCACGACGCCCAACGTGCGTTCCAGGATCGGCCGGGTGCGTTCGTCCGGATAGGTCACCGGCTGTCGGCCGTTGCGCCGTTCCAAGTAAGGATTGACCGCGTCACCTTGAATCGGCCCCGGCCGGATAATCGCGACCTGAATGGCGACGTCGTAGAACGTCTGCGGTCGCATCCGCGGCAGCGTGGCCATCTGGGCGCGGGATTCGATCTGGAAGCAACCCACCGTGTCGGCTTCTTGCATCATCTTAAAGACAGCGGGGTCGTCCGTGGGAATGCGCGCGAAGTCCACCGGCTCCTTGCGGGCCGCGCAGATTTTCGCGGCATCCTGCAACGCGGCGACCATGCCCAAACCGAGCAGATCGATTTTCACCAAACCCAAGTCCTCGCAATCGGTCTTGTCCCACTGCAGCACGCTGCGCCCCGGCATGCTCGCGTTTTCTAACGGGACGAAGCGTGACAGATTGCCGGCGGAGAGCACCATGCCGCCGGAGTGCTGGCCGAGATGGCGCGGGAGCGCGTAGACCTGCTGGCAGGTGTCGAGCAACACCTCCAAGCGCGCATCGTCGGTGAAGCCAGCGGCCTTCAACTGCTGCTTCGTCTCCACCGTCTGCGGATAATCGCCGCTGTGGAAGAGCGACGAAAACCGGTCGAGCACGTCCTCGGGCAGGCCGAACGCCTTGCCGACCTCGCGCATCGTGCTCTTGCCGCGCAACGAAATGACGTTCGCCGTCATCGCAGCGCCGCGCCGTCCGTAGCGTTCGTAGACGTGCTGAATCACGCGCTCGCGGTCGTCGCCGCTCGGCAGATCGAGATCGATGTCCGGCCAGTCGGTGCGGCCCTCGCTCAGGAAGCGCTCGAAGAGCAGTTTTCGCCCGACCGGGTCGACCGCCGTGATGCCGAGCGCATAGCACACCGCGCTGTTCGCGGCCGACCCGCGCCCCTGCACCATGATGCCGCTCTCGCGCGCGAAGGCGCACAGATCCCAGACGATCAAAAAATATCCGCTGAACCCGAGCTTGTCGATGAGGGCGAGTTCGCGTTGCAGCTGCGATTCCACGTCGCCGACAATGGAGCCGTAGCGCTGCTGCGCGCCGAAGTAGGTCATGCGCCGCAGATATTCGATCTGTGTCTGGCCGTGAGGCACGCGGTCGAAGTCGGGAAATTGGTAGCCGAGCTGGTCGATGGTGAACGCGATGCGCTCGGCGATGCGCTCGGTGTTCGTGATTGCTTCCGGCAAATCGGAAAACAGCGCGGCCATGGCGGCGTGGCCCTTCACGTGCCGCTCGCCGTTCCGTGCGAGCCGCCGGCCGGCCTTGTCGAGCGTCGTGTGGGCGCGGACGCAGGTGAAGATGTCCGCCACGTTCCGCGCGCGCGGAGTCGCATGCGTGACGCCGTTGGTGGCGACGAGGGGCAGCCCGTTCATCCGCGCCCAATCGATCAAGAAATCGTTCTGCTCCTCTTCGTCGAGCAACAGGTGCCGTTGGAGTTCGACGCAGAGCCGGTCGGGTCCGAAAATCCGCATGAGTTTTTGGCCGGCGGCGTCCGCGGCGTTCGCCCCGCGGCGAAGCCAGGCGTGTCGCACCGGCCCCTCCTCGTCGCCGGTGAGCGCGATCAAGCCGCCGTTCGCGACCGCCAGCTCGCTCCACCGCACGCGGCCTTCGCCTTTCGCGGAGCGGAGGTGGGCGGTCGTGAGCAGTTCGCAGAGACCGTGATAGCCGTCCTTGGTCGCGACGATCACGGGCACGACCGTGTCGTCCTCCATCACAAGTTCGCAGCCCACGAGCGCGCGAAAGCCGTGTTCCTTCGCGGCCATGTGCAGCCGGACGGCGCCGTAAACGCCGTTGCGGTCGCAGAGGGCGAGCGCGGGCAAATGGCAATGGCCCGCCGCCCGCCCCAAAGCGTCCGGGTCCGATCCACCGCGCAGAAAACTGAAGGCGCTGCGGGCGTGCAGTTCCGTGTAGGCCATCAGTCGAGCACTCCCTCCACGCACCAGCCCGCGCGCGTGCGGGCGAGTTGGTAGATGGCGCCGGACGTGGTTTCCGCCTGCCAGACTTCCACGCACCAGGCGTCCTGCGGTTTCCACCACTGGCCGCCGAGCCGAAACGGTCCGATGCACTCGCGGATGGTGTCGCACACGAGATCGGAATCGATCGCCGTTGGCCGCTCGGCCGCGCATTCGACGCGCGCGGGCCATGGCGGCCGGAGCCGTCGCAAGGTGAGCCCGCGCGGCGGATGCACGGGATCGTCCTCCGGTGGCGGCACCGTTTCGGCCGGCTTTTCCAAGGTGATGGCATCGGGCCTCCAGGTGTCGAGCACCACGGGAGTGCCCACGCAATCGTCGCCTACGATGGCGCCGACGCGGGCGAGGTTTTCCCAGAACAGCGCGGGATCGCGCAGCCCGGTCTCGAACAAGCCGTCTTGTTTCTCAGGCGGCCGGGCCGGCAAGGCGACGAGCCGCACGCCCACCACGCGTGCCGCGGTGGTGACGCTCTCCAAGTGTGCATGAAAGACGCGCATCCATGCCTCGACGTTCGCGCTCGGTTCCGGCAGCCGAAAGTCGCGCCGGTGTTCGTTGTCGTCCTCGAGTCGGAGCGCGAGCGAGAGGCGTTCCGCGACCACGGACGCGCCCCGCAATTCGAGAGCGACGCACTCGGCAAAGCGGCGCAGGCGGAAAAGCAGCGGCTCCATCGATTCAATGGGCGGCTCATACTCCCATTCCGCCATGAACGTTTTTTCCGCCTCGACCAAGCGAAGCACGCGCGTCGCTTCGCCGGCGGCGCGCTCCCACAACCGCACGCCCTCCGTGCCGAGGCGTTTGCCGATCTCGTCCTTGGGCAGGGCGGTCAGTTGCCCGAGGGTCGCGATGCCCCAACCCCGCAGGATTTCCGCGTGGGTTGTCGTGGGCTCGGCGACATCGAGCGGCAACGGTTGCAGAAATTCCTTCGCGTCCTGCACCACGCACACGGGCTGCGCCCGTTGGGCGGCGTAGTAGGCGAGGAGCGGGGTCGCTGCGGCGCCGGCTCGCACGGCGACGCCCGCGGCGGCCAGCTCGACAACGCAGGCACGCAGTTGGTCGGCGGACCGGGCGGCGTCCGTGCCTTGGAGATCGATCGTGCACCACCCGTCGTCCGTGTGCTCGACGCGCGGCGAGAGCGTGAACGCCGCCGCGAGGAGCAGGCGGGTGGCTTCCGCCTCTGCGCCGGGATCGCGCGGACGCACCACCAATCCGGGACAGCGCGCAAACGCGAGGGTCACGGCCAAACCGGGAGTCACCTCGCGCGCCTCGGCCGAGGCCTGCGCGACCACCGCCTTGCGGCCTTCGCCGAGGACGAGCGCGACGGGTTTGCCGCGCAACTCGGGATCGGCGCGCCGCACCGCTTGCAGTGCGAAATCGGGCGCGAAGAGGACGGCGAAGTTCATGCGATTTTTTCCAGCGCGTCGACACGAGCGCGTTCGACTTCGACGACAAACGCGTCGGCCAGGGCGGCGCGCACCGTGCGGCGTTGGGTGAGCGGCTGCGGCGTGCGCAACACGAGCCGGCACGGCACGGTGGGCACCAAGCCTGTCGTCGTTTGGACGAGCACCGCGGACGGACTGCTCTCGGTCGCGTGCCGCAGGCGATGCCAGACGGTCGCGGCCGTCTTCAAGAGCGTTCGTTCCGCGAGACCGCGGAGATCCAGCATGACGACGGCGTAGTTGCCATCGCGCACGAGGATGTCGGCGGCGGCGAAGGCTTCGCCCGCGTTGTGGGCGCGCACCCAGACGAGATGCCGCAAGCAATCTGGGGGCACGGCTTCGGCCACAAACCCGTTGGCGCCGTCGATCAAAGCCACCCGCTGCCGGGCGCGGCGCGTGGCCCGCAGGATTTCCGCGACGACAGTCTGCCCGCCGCTGCCGAGAGTTGCGGAAACCAGTTCAGTCAGTCGTCCAACGGGTAGCCCGCCGCCCAAGGCGTCATCGAGCGAGCGCACCCCCGTCGCCACGGCACCGGAAGATTTTCGGTGCCGCTCGGGAAAGCGCGCGGCCAGCAGCGACCGCAATTCGGTTACCGTGAGGGGAGACGACACGCGAATTCCTCATGGTTTCAGGCGCGTCGAATCACCCCGACCATGACACCTTGCGATTCGATTTTTCGCGGATGCAGATCGGGATAACGCGGGTTTTCCGCCCGCAGAAACGTTCGCCCTCGTTCTCGGACCAGCCGCTTCAAGGTGACTTCGGTGTCGTCCACCAAGGCGGCGATGATGTCTCCGGGTTTCGCCTCGCGGCGGGCCAGCAACACGACGTCGCCGTCGAGGATCGCGGCGTTGGTCATGGAATCGCCCTTCACGCGGAGCCCCCAGAATTGATTCGGTTTGGCAGACTTCACGCCGAACATGCGCGGATCGATCGACAGGGTCTCCAAACTTTCCTGCTCCCGCATCGCCGGCATGCCGGCCGGAATCTCGCCGTAGACCGGGAGCGCGAAATGCAGCTGCGTCTGACGGCCTTTCAATCCCCACGAGCCGTTCGGCAACTGCTCGACATGACCGGCTTCCGCGAGCGCGTGCAACTGCCGGACGATGGTGGTGTGACTCGACAATCCGAAATGGCGTTGAATCTCCCGCACGGACGGCGGCGCGCCATGCATCTCCTGATACACGCCGATGAAATCGAGCGTCGCGGTTTGGTTTTCAGTCATCTCGGCGCGCAATGTGTCCAACTGGACACACAGCCGCAAGGCCGAGTTATTCACAATCCCAGATCGAATTGATCCTGAGTGGGTTTGGGCGGGGGCGCGGGCTTGGCAGACGGGGGAGGCCGTTGCACTTTCAACAGCCCTTCGAGTTGATCGAGGACGGCGTTCACCGTGAGGAGCGCGTTTCCTTCGAGACGATTGTTGATGTAGATGTGCGTCCCGTTCTTGGAAAGCTTGACCCAGCCGCGTTCGATCAGGGCCGCGAGCGCGGTCCGCGCCTCGTCGTTGATTTCCTGAGTGATCTTGTAGGGGCTGAACCGTTTCACCGCTTCCTCATATTTTCGGCCGGGCTTCAGGAGGAACCGGGCGACGGTCAGTTCATCAACCACGTGGTCCTTCACGATCTCCATTTGCTCCCCCACCGCTGGCATTGCCGTCCAGTTGTTGAGCACATGGGCGACGCCATGCTTTTTCAGGCAGCCGAGATACTCCGGCCCGAGCCAGGTGCGGTTGCGCAGCTCGACGCTGAACGGCCATGTTTTCGGTAACGCGGAAAGGAACCGATCCAATTGCTCAACGAAGTCCGTCACTTTCGGGAATTCCTCCGGCTGGAAGCGCGAGAATTCAAAAATGATCGGCCCGACTTTCGGACGGATCGATTCCAGCGGTTGAAGAAAGCGCGCCGCGAACAAGTCCGCGTTGAGAAACTCCGGGTTCAACTGCCCGCCGCGGTCGCCATACCGTGGCAGCGCGGGCCAGCGCTTCACGGTGATGGCCTCCGGCACTTTCATCCCGAAGCGGAAATCGGCCGGGACCTGCTCCGCCATCGCTTGCCATTTCTCCTCGCCGTAAAAGGTGTAGTAGGCGCCATCAAAGCAGACGGTCTTGAAGGTCTCGGCGTATTCGCGGAGACAGGTCTTCTCAAACCGAGACTCGGCGAAGCGCCCGCGATACTCGTAACGCGATTCCGTGTAGATGAGCCCGAGCCAACCGGGGTAGGTCCAACTCGACGTGCCCACGTAAACGCCGCGCTCCGCGAGCGCCGCGATGCGGGCGCGGTAGTAGTCGAGGTCGAACGCAGCGTCCGGCATTCAGGAACTTTGCCTCTCCCTCTCGGCACGTTCCACTTTTTTTTGCGCGCCCGATGGGGACGATGGGTAGCGAAGGCGCTGCGCGGGTTCGGCGGGAACCGGCTATTTCGGGAGCTTGGGCCGGAGCTTTTGGACTTCGCGCACCAGCCGGTCGGCATCGGTTTCGAGCCCATGCGCCAGCATGAAGATTGTCGCGAGGCTGGGCTGACGTTTGGCCCGCTCCAGCAACGAGACCGTGGTCGGATGCAGCCCGGAACGCTCCGCCAGGACCTCGTGGGTGAGGTCCTTCTCCCGCCGGAATCGCAGGAGGACGTGCGCGAATGCTTCGGTCGTATCCAAGCGTGCATTCTAGGAAATTGAGCCCGCCTTTTGACACAGACAATAGTCAGGAACCGGGCGAGCCTCCCGGCGGACCAATCGGCACGGACCCTCTTTTCGAGGAGAAACAATCATCGCGGCTGGCTTCCCGCCCGCATCCGACATAGCTATTAGTCATGAATACGAAAACGCCCCATTCCTCCGCCGCCCACTGCCAACCCTTGCGATGCTGCCGGCGATGATCGCGCCGTATATTTTCGTCCGCGAAGACGGCCGGGTGTTTCAGATCGCGAGTCCGCCGACGCCGGAGGATCTGGAGCACGCCCAAGCGGGGCTCGTTACGATTCTTCGGACCGCCGATAGCCATACCTACGGTGTCGCCGGCCACTGGCAGCCGATCTCGGACGGAGTCGTCGCGCGGCCGGACCCCGCCGAGGCGACATCTCCGCCGTATCACGTTCCTGCGGATTTCTGAGGGTGAGCGCGGCCATGAAAAAGCCCGCTCCGGAGAGCGGGCCTTTTGCCGGTTCGCAGGCAGAGTTGCCTCAGTGCATGTAGGCTTTGAGCCGGGCATTGAGCACCTTGATGTCGATCTCAGCGCCCGTGACGGTGGCGCGGGCTTTGGCGAGCCGGACTTCGGCCTGCATCAGTTCCTTTTTGAGCTTGGGGAGTTCGTCCGGCGAATCGGTCGGACGGGTGCGGGGCGGAGCTTCGGCGGTGGTGCTATTCATGATGATGACCGGTCAAGCCGGCGTTGATGGTTGCGATGTGGCGGGCGAACCCGCGGAGCGACCGGCGGGCCGCTCTGCCTCCAAGAAACGCTCCGCGCCGCGTAACGCAGCGCCGCGCGCCTACCGAGAATGCGGCAGGCGGCCTCCCGAAAATAGGGGAGATCGCGTGGCCCCTTTCGTGCCGATTTCTCGCATGGATGTTTGGCCACCGCATCCGCCCAAAAAAAGAGCCGCCCGAAGGCGGCTCCGAAGGGGAGGCGTGCGCCTCAGGTGTTCGCAAACTCACCCGCGAGCGCCCACAGGGCCTTGTTCAGTTTCTGGCCCTCGGCCAAACCGCCGACCGGTCGCGTGCGGTTCCGCCGCAACCCGGCCTGCTCCGACCGGCCCAGGTAGCGATCGCCGCCGCGCACAAGGTGCTCCTGCACCACGTTGAACGTGGTCCAGAGGTCCGTGGCCGCATCGCCATAGCGCACCGGCGCGAGCAGCTTCTCCGCGTTCAGCGCCTGCATCACCGGATTGTCCGGCGACCAACGGAGCGCCGCCGCCCGTCGCGCGAACTCGACCCGGGACGCCTGCGCGAGCTGCACCGACTGCCACTTGGCGACGGCCTCCAATGCGCGGGGCGTGTTCTCGGCGACAGACTGCGCCGCCTTGGCGAAAGCCTCGGCGGAAACGTCCATGTGCCGGATCGAAACGTGCGCGAAATCCGCGTCCGCCACGGTGAGGCCATTGCGGCAAACCAACCGATAAAGGCCGGCGTCAATGCGATAGGCGCGAGTGCCATCGTGCGCATTCTGGAGAATCATCTCCGGCCGAGTGTTCCCGACCTGCATCGCACCCGCCTCCAAGTCGGCGCGACGTGCGAAACGAATCTCGTGCATCTGATAGCCGACGCGGTCCTCAAGTCGCACGCGTTGCTCGGATGCGCGCACCGGTTCCCAACCTTCGGCGCCGAGCAGGGTAACGACCTGCGCCGTGGAAACGAATGTGTAACGGGCCGACACCCCGGGCCGGGCATGCTCGGCGAAGACGGACGGAGCGCAGCGGCGGAGATCATCGAACGAAAGCGCCTTAAAGACGCGAGCGGGAGCAACGGTGACGGATTCAATCGAGTTCATGACTTTCCTTGTTCTGAAGCGCCCCAACGAGGGCGCATCGTGGCGGGCCGCGCCACGCGGACCCCAACCCGAGCCGAACCGTTAAATCGGCCGCCCCGGAGGGATGCCGACGATCAGCACCGTCACGCAAGGTGGAGCGCAGCGCAGCGAGCAATACCTTGAGGCGCGGACGGGCCGAGGCGCTCGCGCCGCAGGACCGCCAGCCGGCGTAGGTGCTAAAATGAGGCAGCCCACAGGGACAGGCTTCGCATCCTACGGATGCGCGAGCGGTGCAACGAGAGCGAGCGTCC
The DNA here is from genome assembly GCA_035549635.1 of Opitutaceae bacterium. Lineage (GTDB taxonomy): Bacteria > Verrucomicrobiota > Verrucomicrobiia > Opitutales > Opitutaceae > CAIUWA01. The sequence continues at coordinate 52,954 of DASZQN010000077.1, read as the reverse complement.
TAGCCCCAGCGGCGACTGAGCGCCTACCTGCGAAGTCTACCCAGCCGTTCCGTCGTGTATGATCTCAGCGTCCCTTTGAACTTGTTCCACAACCCCTGCGACGAGGTCTTCAATTTGTTGCATCCAAGCCTCGGAGGCGCGGTCGCTTCGTGAATCAGGAACCGGAATTTGTGACTGAAGGATACTTCGGACATTATTCCTCCGTATTGCGGTGCTTCCAGTGCTGCGCAGGCCGTATGCCGTTTGCCATTCAGCCACCGGCATTTTCTGAAGTCGGGTCTCTGCGATTCCGGCTAACGGATCGGCGATTTTTTTCTTCAAGCCATCGAGAATACTTTGCTTCTCCTCGTCAGAGACCGGCTTTCCTCCCCATCCGATGGGATTGTCTAGGAATTTGGTGAGGACGTTTCGGAGATTGGCCGCCAATTGGTCTATTGGACGTAGCCAAAAACCATCCCTCAACCAGCCTTCGGCATAACGATGTGACAGTGCTTTCAAGCTCTGCCAGGGAACTGTTCGTTCGCTCTCCATAGGCTTGAAGCCGAGTTTGGCATCCCAGCTTTCAATGAACGCCAGACTCGCCTCGCGAACGGCAAGGCCGAGACTGCGCATGCTGTATTTCGGATAAGCTGGAAGGCGTAGATCGGGTTGTTTTCGCGCGGCGAGGCAGATCACAAAATCCGAGAGCTGTTGGCCCAGTCGCTTTTCGAATTTGGCGATCTGAGATTCGTCTTTCGTTGGAAATCTGCCATCCAGATGCGCGAAGTAGAAAGTATTGCGTTGGAGCTGGGCTTCCAAGTGGCGTGCGGCGTCGCGGCTCAACGTTTTGGCGACCTGGTTGTCCAACACGTTACGGACGCCGCCAAACACCTTTTCCTTTTTGGATTTTCCGTCGCGCAGGTCTTCGCCGCTCGCATGATCCATGTGGGTGAATAAGAGCGCGAAGTGCTTTGTGTAGCCCGTGCTGGCGACAGCTTCAAAAACCTTAACCGCCGCGGGTGAATTCAACGCGTTTTTCGCCGACTCGACCAACACGATAGAATCGACGGTTTTGAAGAGCGCCGTTAGCTCGGTCGGCACGTCAGCGTTGGCGCGAGCGTGGAGCAATCCCTCCGTATCGATGAACACATGGTTGTAGCTGTCGGGCGCCCATTCGGGCTTGAAGGGACCTTGGACACGAAAACCGTTTACCAGGGGAGTCAGCAAGGTTCCCCATTGAGATTTGGCATTTCCAGTAAACTGCCGGAGGAAGTTGAAGAATTCCGCTTTCTTGTTTTCCGCAGCGGTCCACGTCCATGCGCTTGGCCAGCCCGTCGAGGATTTGGTGAACTTGCCCTCCCCGATAGCGTCGAAGCGCGCGCGAATCTCGCTCATCACGTCTGACACGAGATCGAGGAACTCGTCCGCCTGCTCCGCGGCTTCTTGGATTTCGTCGAGGGCGTAGTCTTGGTCGTCTCCAATCAGGTCTTCCAGCTTACCCAAGTGCGGCTCGACTTGGGCGCGTGCGTCCGTCGCGATTTTGCGTAGCCGCTTTAACAGCTTCTCAAGGAATTTCCGTTGAGCGCGCAAGTCGGCGCTTGGCGCCTCGCCATCTTGTTCGGTGGAGTCGGGAGTAACGGTGAACTCATCTTCGAGCTCATCAGTTTCCCAATTGCCGAGAACGTATTTTAGCCTGAAGCGCATGTCGCTTTGCTCGAGCAACTCGGTCATGACTCCGGCGTCGTTGACGCCCTTAACGATCTTGAGAACTGCGGCCGACAACGATTCGACGACCTCTTGCTGCGTTTGATGCTGGGACAGAAACGTCGCCACTGCGCTGTAGTTTTTTGCCCCAGTTATGATCTCAAGCTGGCAAGTGGTGGTGCGATTTATTGAAGTTGCGGGAAAACGCTCGGCGCTGGAACCGATCAGACGACGCAGCAGCGTGCTTTTCCCGGAACCCGTAATGCCCAGCAGTAAGTTTTGGGGGTAGCCAACTGGTAGTGGCAAGAGTTGGTCGCGTAGTTCACGGTGGTCGGTGTTGCTGGCGTCCATTCCCTGATAGAAGATCTCGATAACAAGGGGATCAAAGCCGCGGCGTCGTGCTTCTTGGTCGCCGCCGACTGCGTGAAGCTCCGAAGTGGACAAGAGCTTGTTTAAATCCGCGACCAATCGGTCGGCCTCCGCCTCGTTGTCGGTTCCAAGTCCACGGCAGACCTGTCGGCCCGGCTTGCCACGCTCCTGTTTGCGAGGGTGGCGAAATGCTACGCTAAAGAAATTGCGTCCTTCGGTTCGTATCTTGCGCGCGGTGTATTCGTGTTTCATGAGTATCGCATAGTATTCCAAGAATGGCGCGGCAAGGCAATTTCTGAGATACTATGCGATACTGGTGCTTTGGTCTACCCATCAAGAACTTCAGGTGGTCTTAACCTGCTGTGGCGCAACGCTCGTGCCGGCGAGCTGTGGGACCCGAGGTTGCGGTGTGGCAGCGGGGCGACTGAGCTTAACGAACGGGGCCGGCGCAGAGGACACGACTGGAGCGAAGAGACCGAACGGGAGCGCAGGTGGAGTCGGCGCAGGGCGGAGCGCTGCAAGCCGTCGGTGTCGCGTCCACAGCCTGCGGAGGAAAGCGATCCCGCCGAATGGTCGCGCTCGGGCGACGAATCGGCGGAGGCGGCGCGAGCGCGGAGACCGCAGCCGTCTCCACCGCAGCGCACGGCGGTCATGCAGCGGAACCCAAGTGCCGGAGCGGCGGTTCCGGCCGTTCGCGTTCGGAGAATTCTGGCGTCAGCCTGGAAATCTCCGCGAGCAACGATTCGGGTGAAGTCAGCAGCTTCATTCGGTTATCTTCGCGGACGAGATCGGCACACCGGTTTCGATCTTCGATGCCGCGTAATAGAGCCGGATGTCGTCGTAGGTGGGAACCTCCGCTGTTGCCTTCGGCCACACGCCAAAGCCCCAACCCTCTGCCGGTCGCGCTCCGCTCGGTAGTCGCGAAACCGTGAGAATGAGATGCCCCGCCTGCATTCCCCAGCAGAAGCTACCAGGTGCATGAACCGATCCTCGTTTTCGGTCGATCAATTGCTTGCTCAGGAAGAAAACGACCTCCGGATGCACCGACTTTGCGATGTGGACATGCACTTCTGTAGGAAGCGCGGGCTTCTTGCCTTCGATCAACGCTCCCAGCATGCCGAGTAATTGCCGCTTGGGCTCTGGGTCCAAGCGGTTCTCCAAAAAATCGTGCTCAAGAGCATGCACCACGGCCCACCAAGCGATTAACTGCCGCTGATTGTCGCTCAATGATGTCGCGGCGGAAAAATCCCCCGCCATGGCGGGCTTCAGCAGCCCGCTAACTGGGCTCTCCAGCGCATTGCCGAGAGCGTTGTTGCAATGGCGGCACAGATTTTCCTCGAACGCTTCGATGGCGGTGCCGTGCTGCTGGGCTGATTGCACGACGCCTTCCGCTGCCGATCCTTTTATGATGACTTCGTCGGGTCGGCCGGTGGCCTTGGAGAGCCACTGGGGTATGTAGTGCTCCTTGCTGTCGGCACGGTGCCCGCAGATCAGACATGGGATTTCCGCCATCAGCCGATCTTCGGCACACGTCAGTGTGTTCGCAAGCTGAGAGGGCCAATGCGAGTGAGTAGGGCTCACCCAATCCTATCGAGGTCGTTCGTTGGAGGTTTTGCTAGGTAGAATGGGGGGAGGAAAGACGGAGGCGCGTCCGCGAGGAAGGCTTGTCCCCGTATAAACCGATCTCTCCTGCCAATTGGGGTTCGCCCGCCCTTCCGTTTCGCGGCAAGGTGAAGAAGTGGGACCGGCTCCAATAGAAACAATTACGAAAGGCTCGTGGGAAAGCGCCCTCTTCACGACCTATGCTCTGAGCTTATCGTTTTTCGAGGCCCACCTTTTGCGGCGCGGATTGAAACAGAACGGTTGCCGCGAGATTTGGGTCGCAGCAGACATCGATGGCTACGCGCAAAGTTTGGCGGAGCGGCAAGCGCTGAGTGTTGGACAGGACTACCGCCTGGTGCCTATCGCACTTCGTCACGGGGTCTTTCATCCGAAATGTGTCTACCTGCATGGAGCAGACGGAGACGTGCTGATTGTTGGCAGCGGTAATCTGACCTTTGGCGGATATGGAAAAAACGTCGAAGTCGCGGAAGTCTTCCATTCGAAAATGCACCCGGCGATTTTCGCGCAGTTCGCCGGGTTCCTGCGGGCACTCAAAAAGCGCAGCGATTTGTTTTGTCCGGATACCACTTGGATCGACATGTTCGCGAACCACGCGGATCGTGCAGGTGCCGCGAGTTCGGGCGATGCTAGTATGCGACTGGCGCACTGCGTGGAGACACCGGTGGATCAACAGCTCGTGGCCGCGGTCGCTCGCAGGAATGTCGGAGAGTTGCGCGTGCTCTCTCCTTACTACGACGCGGACGCTGGCGCAGTTCGCCGCTTAGCGGCCCAGTTGGGTCCGCGGAGAACGACCATTGGCTTGCTCGCCGGGCAGGAAGAAAAATCCGCATACCCGTTCAAGTCGCATGCCGATCAGGTTTCGGCCGCCATCGTAAAAGTGGATGACCCTGAGCGTCGTCTCCATGCGAAATGGCTCGAAATCGACATGGAAGACAAAAGCGTCGTAACGCTCACGGGCAGCATCAATGCGACGACGCAGTCGCTCTGCACTACGAAGAATATTGAAATAGGCGTGCTGCGGATCGGTGAAGCGCCAACTCGTCTGTCCTGGACGAAGACAAAAACTCCCATTCGGCACGTCGTTCACGAGCGCATCCTGCCCGGCATTGGCAGTCGCTTCATGCTGCATGCGACGATCCTCGAATTGGGCGTGCTCCGGGCCGTCGTGCTACCAGCACCGAAATCGCAGGGCACTTGGCGAGTCACTCTTTCCCAGGTAAATGGCGACTCGATTTCCTTTTCGGCCGAAGTCGATCCGTCGGGAGTCTTTGAGGTTCGATTGGCGAAAGCCGATGGTTTTGACTTCGCCAGCGGCCTACAGCTTTCGATTGATCGAAACGGCGATTCCGCGCGTGCGTGGGTTCAAAACGAGTGGTTGCTGGAATTGGCGCGCGCCCGGAATGTTCCGACTGGTTCGATCCTGCGCTTTCTACGCGGAGAGTCTGCGGAGGATGACGACCTTTCGGTGTTGGAGTTCCTTTCCTCCTGTCTCGACGACCTGCCGGCTGCGCGCGTCGAGGCGGCGACTCACAGCCCGACCGCGGAGTCCGAGCCCAAGAAAGGTGAACGCGTCGCCGTCGAGGAACTTGCGCCTCAAACCAACGGGTCGGTCGCGACGAATCCTTCCACGGATCGAAAGGAAAACAGAATCCAGCAACTGCTGCAGCGATTGCTCGGGAGGTTTGAGTTCGACCTGGCGAAACCCAAGGAGACTCATGCTGGTGCGGATGCCGAGTCAGATGGCGGTTCCGGGGAGTCGGACACGGACGAATCCGCGACCGAAAAGCGTTCATCGGACCGCTTTGAACGAGCAATTGACAGATTTCGGGGATTCGTCCGCGAGCGTCTTCAAGCGTTGGCGGGGTCGCCGAAAGCTCGCGGCTTGTGCAACGTTTGGTTTGTGGTGGAGACCTTGTTTCGGTCGCGCCATGCGGATAGCATGGCGGAAATCCGGGCCTTCCTGCGCCACTGGCTAATTGAAACGGGCCGGGTCTGCCGGTTTTCACGGACCTCGGACATTCTCGACGAACGAGTCATCGCCGCGGCAAGCGTGCTCGCCGCGATCGCGATCAATGAAAAGAATGAGCCGGAACTCGTCGGAATCCATGAGGCCTTGGAGGGCTACGGAATTTCATCCGTGCCCAGCGCGATCCCATGCCGCGAGGTCGCCATTTCATCGCTCCTGCCAACCACACCGGATGTCTCAACTGCATTTGCGCGTGCGTTAGGTGCTCCGACGCGAAGGTCCGAGGCGAAGGCGATCTACGATGCGGTCAAGACTCGGCAGCCCTTCGCGAAAAACATGGCCTTGCTGCAAACGAGCGACGGCCGGCAACTCGCCGAGATTCGGCGAGCGGGATCAGCGCCGAAAGTGCGGGAGCTGCCGAGAGGAGCGAGCCTGTGCCCCGTGTGTTACAAAGGCTTTTCTCGGCAGTTTCAGACCACCTTGGAACGGCTGCACTTCGCGCAATGCGTTCCGTGTGAGACATTCTATTTCGATCTGGATCACGTTCCGCGATGATTACCGAACCATCAAATGCCGCATCCTCGCTAGGGCCATTCATCGTTCCCGCGTTTGAACGGGAAAGTGGCGGGGTCGATTTTCTCGGCCTTAGACAAGTGAACCTGGATCTGATGGCGGAGTGCTTCCCGGGGATAAATAACACGACCCAACATATCAGGCCTTTTAGCGTGTTGAGTTGGGTCCATTGGCGCTTCCACGCCGAACTTGCGCGCAGCGGTGCCAAGGACGCTTCTTCGAAAGAGATCGAACTGTTTCAGGAGAAGGCTGAGATCTTATTTACCTGGGGTCATCAGCTCGCGGGGGTAGGCGTGCCCGGTCGATTGTCGAAATGCCCGGAAGGCAGCGGCGGTTGGGTCGAGCTTACCTTTAAGGCGTGGCAGCGTAGTTCGCGGAACACGAGCCTCCAGGCCCCGGTGCAGTATGGACCGGCCATGAAGAGCCGCTTTGGTCTCGGATTTGCCGAACCTGTCGCCGAGGGACTCCATCGAGTGACTGACGACGGCGAAGCGTTGGCCGAGGCCTTGGACGTGCGTTTGCAACGAAGCAGCGCTTACGATCTTGTTTGCGACCTTTCCTCGCGCAAAGGACGGCGCACTGACGCCGAGGCGTTGTTTTCCGCATGGCGTGTGGATTCACCGTCGAAAGCGGAATCGAAAATATTCTTGCCCGCGTATTTTGACGAAACCGATTTCGAGGGCGGCTCTTCCTTGGCAGTCCGAAGCGGGACCATTCAAGCGGTTCGTGAAGTGCTGCGGGCTGCGGGCCGCGGCCTCACTGAAGACGCGATCCGGTCATCTCTCGCCTATCGTCGTCTGCCTTCCGGTCAAAAGATCAAATTGTCCCACCAGCCCGCACTGAACGCACACAAGTGGTTTGTTTTGCAGGTGAGGCAGGCGCAGCGCGCAGCGCTTGAGGGAATGCTGGCTTGGTTGGAAAGGCGCATGGGGTCTCTGCCGCGGATCGAATTGGTTCGGGCAGAGATAATCAGGATCATTGGCCAGGAGGGCAAAGTGAGCTGCAAAGATTCCCTCGCTCGATTCATTGATTCGTTCGGTGACATCGATCGGTATCTCACCCTCGCGGCCAAGGGAGCACCGGACTGCATTTTCGGCCTCGTGGCCCGCTTGTTCGAAACAATCGACGAGGACGTCAATCATGCGTTGCCCATCGCCGGTCGGTTACTGCTCATCACGAGTGCTGTCACGAACTGGCTATCGCTCGAAAATGAATCTCAGAGCCTTCTCAACAAAGGCGCAGCGGAACGGGTATCGCTTTCCCATCAGCTCCGGCACTTCACCAACCGTGGTGACCTCACATTTGCCGAATGGCTTTGCGAGGTGATCGAAACCTGGGTCATCGGCCAGCACCTTAAATTCGCGACCTATCGTTTCGACGGCGGAACGCAGCGGCTGCGATTTACCTTTGATGAGGACGGGTTGGAGTTCCTCGCCGAAAAGCCGTCATCTCCCATCGTATCTCGCGATCATCTCGCGGCTGCGCTTTCGCTGATGTCCGAATGCGGCTTGCTGGTGATCGATTCGGAAACTGGAGAGTATTCTGCCGCTTGACCCGGCCACGTGGGGCAAATGATGCCGTCGGGCGGCGTATCCAAAAAGCAATCGAAGCCCGGATTAGAGTGGAGAAAGGGCGCTGGCGACGATTTGTAAAAAAAAGAGCCCTTCGGCGTCCTAAATGTTCGCCTTGGGTGGCACGGCCTTGCATCGTCGGTTTCTTTGTATGCTACCCCAGCTAGCTGCACTTCCGACTCGGAGCCAACTCGTTCGCGTGCGAACGCGGCATTGGCTCGTGGAGGATGTGCTCCCGTCGAACAACGGCACCTGGCTGCGGCTCTCGTGCGTAGACGATGACGCCCAAGGCGACTCTCTCGAGGTGATTTGGGAGGCCGAACTCGATGGACAGATCGTGGACGCAGAGGCTTGGGCGAAAATCGGCCAGAAAGGATTCGATGACTCCCGTCAGTTTGCCGCGTATTTCAATACGCTTCGCTGGCACTGCATCACTGCCACAGACGCTAAGCTCTTTCAGGCTCCTTTTCGCGCCGGCATCCGCATTGATGCCTACCAATTAGAACCGTTGCGCAAGGCGCTCCAGCTTCCTCGGGTCAATCTGTTCATCGCCGATGATGTGGGTTTGGGGAAAACGATCGAAGCCGGTCTGATCGCGACCGAACTACTACTGCGTCGTCGTGTTCGCGAGGTGGTGGTCGCCTGTCCTCCGTCCATGCTCAAGCAATGGCAGGACGAACTCGACACTCGCTTTGGACTGCGCTTCGAGATTTTTGACCGTGACTACGTTGATCGCATCCGGCGCGAACGTGGTTACGCGGTAAACCCATGGGACACGTTCCCGCGCTTCCTCGTCTCCCATCGTCTTCTAATCGACGAGACGTATGCCGCACCTCTCCGGGTGTGGCTCGATAATCTCCGTCCTGGCAGTCTGCTCATTCTCGATGAAGCGCACCATGCCGCACCCGCCAGCGGCGGGAGATACGCCATTGATTCCAAGATCACTAAGGCAATCCGAGAATTTGCGCCACGATTTGAGCACCGCCTTTTCTTGTCCGCCACGCCACACAACGGCCACTCGAACAGCTTCAGCGCCCTCCTCGAAATTCTCGATGACAAGCGCTTCATGCGCGGCGTCCCGGTGCTTAAATCAGCACTCGATGCCATAATGGTCCGCCGTCTCAAGGAGGACGTTCGCGTTGTCTGCGGCGGCTTCCCCATCCGGCGTGTTGTTCAGGAGGACATGAAGGATCTTTCCCTTGACGCTCCAGAGCTGCGCCTGGCCGAGTGGCTCGACGCCTACGCCACCATTCGTCGCCAGCGTTTCAGCGATGCCTCCAAGCGAGAGCAAACACAGGGCGTGCTCATTCTTTCGACTCTTCAGCAGCGGCTTTTTTCATCGGTCGAGGCTTTTCAGCGCACGCTCGCGGCGCATCGCCGAGCCATGGAAAAAGTTTGGGCCGGAGTATCGGCCGCCGGTCGCGCGTCGGTTTCTCCCAACGATCTGGCTCAGCTCACCGCCGGCTTTGACAATGACGATGAGCGAAGCCTGCTCCCTGCCGATCAGCAGGAAGGTGAAGCGGCTGCCGCCGTCGAACGTGCGACCGCGGCGACTGCCGGCGTATCTGCCTCAGCCGATGTTGGGCGCGAGCGTCAGCTCCTTGCCGATATGGCCCGCCTTGCTGAGCAGCATCGGCACCGTCCCGATGCTCGTGTCACGTGGCTCATCGATTGGCTGCGCAAGCACTGCTGTCCTGGAATTCGGTCGCCCGGCACCTCACCATCGCAGCCCGGTGCGGCTTGGACGCCCCTTCGTCTTATCATCTTCACCGAATACGAAGATACAGCGCGTTACCTGCGCACGCAGCTTGAAGCCGCCTTTGCCGGAACCGACAAAGCGGAGGCCCGTCTCGATGTATTCCACGGGCCCACATCGCAAGAAAAGCGTGAAGTCATCAAACGTGCTTTTAATGAACCACCTGATCGCCAGCCACTGCGCATCCTCATTGCCACCGATGCCGCTCGTGAGGGGTTGAATCTTCAAGCGCACTGCTGGCATCTCTTCCATTTCGATCTCCCGTGGAACCCGTCCCGTTTGGAGCAGCGCAACGGACGCATTGACCGAAAGCTACAGCCGAACGCTGAAGTCTTCTGTCACTACTTTGTTTATACCCAACGCCCCGAAGACCGCGTGCTTCGCGCACTCGTGCGCAAGACGGAGACCATTCGAAACGAGCTCGGCAGTCTTTCCGAAGTTGTCGAAAAGCGACTCCGTTCTGGCATTCGCCGATCTGACTCCGTTGCGACTGCCGCCGAGATCGAGGCATTGGAAGAAGACCCGGAAAAGCGCGCCGCTCGCGAGGCGGAGTTGGATGACGCGGGGCAGCAACGACAAACTCGTCTTCGCTCGGAAATCGAAACCCTGCGCAATCGCATCAATGATGCTCGGGCTTGGATCGGCCTCGATGAGAATCAGCTTCGCGATGCGCTCGACTGTTCACTCAGTCTGCTTGGAACCGATCCACTTCGCACGGCCGCAACCGCGGCTGGCGAGCCTACACGCTACATTTTTCCAAATCTTCAAGCCCGCCGCGGCAGCGATCCAAAATGGGCGTCTACGCTCGATACGCTCCGGCCGCCAGCGGCGCCCGACCAGTCAATCGTGGAATGGCGGCGGGAAGCCCCGCTGAGGCCGGTCGTGTTCACGCCTCCCACTGGTTTCGACAACGACACCGTTCAGCTTCACCTCTCGCACCGCGTGGTGCAGCGCCTTCTCGGACGCTTCCTCGCTCAAGGGTTCGTGTATCACGATCTTTCCCGCGCCTGTCTCGCGCAATCCGATGACGCCATACCCCGCGTGGTGCTACTCGGACGCCTAGCCATTTATGGTGCCGGGGCCGTCCGGCTGCACGAGCAATTGATCACGGTAACGGCCCGCTGGATTGATCCGGCTGATCGCAAAGGTGCGCTGAAGCCTTATGGCCACGATGCAGAAGCGCGAACCATGGCCATTCTGCAAGAATCGCTCAAACTTGTCGGCGGCTCACGCGCTGTTCCGCCCAGTGCGGCGAAAAGGCTACAGGCTAGTATGGCCCAAGACATTCGTGAGCTTCTGCCTTATCTGGATGAACGCGGCCAGGAAGCTCGCGCCGATGCCGAAAAAATGCTGACCGAGCGCGGACGCATTGAATCAGAGGGGCTTCGTGGAACGCTCGAAGATCAGCGCCGACGTGTCCTCGCAAAATATAAGGCAACCGAGCAAGACCAGCTCTATCTGACTTTGCCCGGCGACACGGACGACGCAGTAGCGCGGCGTCAACGCGCTGCTGACCGCCGGCACTGGCAAACGTGGCTCGACAACGTGGACAAGGATCTTGTTCGTGAGCCGAAACGCATCGCCGAATTCTACCGTGTCCAATCGTTCCGTCTTGAGCCTGTCGGCCTCGCCTACCTCTGGCCAGTTTCAGGTTGAACATGCCTGCCGAGACCAAAGACCCGTCACTCGCCGACCACCTTGCGTGGCTTGGATACGTCCAACCAGAAGGGCTCGTTGTGTCTGCGCCGGCCTTGGTGGACGCGCAGGCCATCATTGATCGCGCCCAGCTTGGCGACCTTCAACGCCGGTTTTCTGAGCACGTTTCGGACCTGCCCATTGCGGACAGCGATACGGCTGAAACTCGCGCCGGTATTGCGAGTATTCCCCGCCTCTTCACTGATTTTCTCGGTTGGCCCGTCGGTTTCCTCGCCGGGTGGGACGGCGCGCACGCGCTTCCTGATTCTCTATCGGTCGCCTTGCCCGAGTTTCAGGAAACGCTCCGCCCTACCTACGCTGTCGCCAACCCACATACGAAAGATGGCGCATCGCCTTGGTTGCTGCTCGTTCAAGTCCATCCCGCGACGGCGAACCTCGACAAGGCTGCTCCTGGCTCGGAGCGGGGTTGGCACGCGTCGCCTGCGAAGAAATTCGAACGTCTCCTGCGTGAAACCCAAGTGCCCATCGGACTGCTGACGAATGGCACACACATCCGCTTAGTCTATGCTCCGCCCAAAGAAAACTCCGGGGCGATTACGTTTCCTGTCGGCGCGATGAGTGAAGTGTCGGGACGCCTCATTCTCGGCGCCTTTCATCTACTTTTGGGCTCTTGGGCGCTCTTCAATGCACCCAGCGATGCTCGGCTTCCAGCACTGCTCCAACGCAGCCGCGACTATCAAGCTAGCGTATCGGAAATCCTCGCTGAGCAAGTTCTCCAAGCTCTCTATGAGTTGTTGCGTGGGTTCGAAAATGCCGATGAGCGCACTAAGGGAGCGCTCCTTCGTGAGCTCACAGTCAAGCATCCTGAAGACATTTACGGCGGTCTTGTCACGGTGTTGCTTCGCCTCGTGTTTACACTATTCGCTGAGGATCGTGGCCTGCTGCCAAGCAGTGGGCTCTATGTTCAGCACTATGCCGTTCGTGGACTATTCGAGCGTTTGCGCGCTGACGCAGAGCGCTATCCCGACACGATGGATCACCGGTTTGGCGCATGGGCGCAGCTCCTTGCGCTTTTCCGCCTTATTTATGGTGGCTGTGACCATCCCGACCTTACGATGCCGGCTCGCGAGGGACATCTTTTTGACCCAAATCGCTATCCGTTTCTTGAAGGCCGCGCGCATGCATCTGAACCGATCACCGCGCTTCCGCTCGTAAGCGATGGCGTCCTACATCGAATATTAGAAAAGCTCTGTATCCTGAAAGGCGAGCGCGTGAGCTATAGGACCCTCGACGTGGAGGAAATCGGCTCAGTGTATCAGACCATTATGGGCTTTGGCGTTGAGGTAGTTGCCGGCACAGCCATAGCCCTCAAGGGAAAGCGCAAAAAGGGCTCTGTCCCCGCGGCTGCGGTCGTCGATTTGGAGTTTCTGCTAAAGGAAAAGCCAGCGGATCGCCTCAAGATGCTGGTGGATCAAGCTGACACAAAGCTCACTGGTGAAACGGAGAAACGAGTAAAAGGAGCTTCGACCGTCGACGACCTGCTCGTAGCGCTGGACCGTCGCATCGATTTGGCCGCCACACCGGCGCCTGTCGGCAAGAACGGTCTTGTCCTCCAGCCTAACGACGAACGTCGACGGTCAGGTTCACATTACACTCCGCGCTCATTCACTGCTCCAATTGTTAGAAAGGCACTTGAGCCAATTATCGCTCGACTTGGAAAACCACCAACACCCGACCAAATTCTTGAACTCAAAGTCGCGGACATTGCAGTGGGTTCAGCCGCATTTCTTGTCGAAGCGTGCCGCCAACTCAGCGATACACTAGTTCGCGCTTGGCGCATCCACGGCGGGCGTCCGCCTGTGCCGCCTGACGAAACTGAAGAGTTGCTAGCTATGCGTCTGATCGCTCAGCGATGCATTTACGGCGTGGATCGCAACCCGATGGCTGTGGACCTAGCCAAGCTATCTCTCTGGCTCGCGACGTTGGCGAAGGATCACCCCTTCACATTTCTAGATCACAACATTCGTTGTGGGGATTCGTTGGTGGGACTCACCCAAAAACAGATCGAAGCCTTCACTTGGGAGGAAAAGACCGCTGGAAAGCAGCGCATCTTAGGGCAGGATTTCTTGGAAAGACGCATTAAAGCTGCCACTTCTTATCGCCGGGAGATTCTGGAAGCCGGAGATTATATCTTACCTGCGCTCAAGTCTGCAAAACTCCGGCTTGCTGACGAGGCGCTAGACGAAGTGCGGTTCGGCGGCGATTTGATTGTCGCGGCATTTTTCTTTTCCGAAAAAGATAAAGCGCGCGTTGGAAAATTGCAGGAGCTTCGTGAGCGATATGTAGCCTGCCATGCTCAGAAGATTTTTGACCCGGCGCTTAAACCGTTAGAGGCGGTTACCGCACTTCGATCCGGTGCGAAGGCAATTTGGCCATTTCACTGGGCGATTGAGTTTCCGGAAGTGTTTCACCGTGAGAATCCGGGCTTTGACGCGTTAGTTGGGAACCCACCGTTTATCGGGGGACGAAGAATTCGAGGCGCCTTGGGACCAGCATATTTAGACTGGCTCGGGCATGTTCATGAAGAAGCGTCGGGTAATGCGGACTTAGTAGCTCATTTTTTCCGGCGTGGATTCGGCCTCCTTCGAAATGACGGCTGCATGGGGCTTATCGCCACAAACACAATTGGCCAAGGTGACACACGCTCCACCGGACTCCGTTGGATTTGCACCAAAGGGGGCACCATCTATGCCGCGCGCCGGCGTTACAAGTGGCCTGGTCAAGCGGCCGTCATCGTCAGTGTCGTTTGGCTGACACGCGCTCAGGTCGCGGGCCCATTCGAACTGGACGAGAAGCCTGTTCCTACGATTACCGCATATCTTTTCCATGCAGGAACCCATGAGAATCCCGCCCGTTTGTCCCCCAATGTCGCACAAAGCTTTCAGGGCACGATTATTTTAGGGATGGGTTTTACTTTTGACGACACGGCTGTGGACGACGGCGCAAACCCGCTTTCTGAAATGCGCAGGGTTGTTGCTAAAGATAAGCGGAACGAAGAGCGCATTTTCCCATTTATCGGCGGCTCCGAGGTCAACGACAGCCCGACGCAAACTCACTACCGCTATGTTATCAGCTTTTTCGATTTTCCACTGCGACGTGCCGCCCTTGAGTTTCGGTGGAGTTCGGGAACTGACGAACAACGCGAAGAAAGTCTCCGCTCGGGGACGGTGCCTATCGATTATCCGAATCCCGTCGCGGCCGATTGGCCGGACCTACTTGAGATCGTTGAGCAGAAGGTTAAACCAGAGCGCACCCGCAGAAAAGCAGATGGGTCATTCGTGCTCCGTCAACCTTTGCCAACAAAATGGTGGACCTTCGCCGACAAACGTCCCGCTCTCTATTCTGCGTTAGGGGCAGTAAGGCGGGCGCTGGCAGTTTCCCAAACGAGCAAATATTTCTCCTTCGCGTTTTTGCCGTCATCACAAATCTTCAGTCACAAGACTGTCGTTTTCCCGTCCGAGTCATTTGCGCTTTTCGCGATGTTACAATCGCGACTACACCAAGATTGGGCGGACTTTTTCGGCTCGTCACTAGAAGATCGCCCAGTCTACACGCCGACCGATTGTTTTGAGACTTTTCCTTTTCCCCTAGATTTCGAAACCAACGCTGACCTAACGCGGGTGGGACGGGAATATTACGATGCACGTGCAGCCTTGATGGTGAAAAACAACGAAGGGCTCACGAAGACATACAACCGATTTAACGATCCGGATGAATCATCGCCTGATATTGCCCGACTGCGCGAACTGCAGGATGCTACGGATAAAGTGGTCCTGAGTGCCTATGGATGGACCGATATCCCAATGGAGCGCGAATTTGTCCTCGACTACGAGGATGAAGAAGAAGGCGAAGGAGCGGGTAAGGCGGACAAACGAAAGAAGCCTTGGCGCTACCGTTGGCCTGATGCCATTCGAGACGAAATTCTCGCGCGATTGCTCAAACTGAATGCTGAGCGCGCTGAAGAAGAACGCATTGCGGGTCTGAGTGCGGCAGTTGAGAGCCCCAAGCCTACACGGAAGTCGGCAGTGAGTTCAAAGCGTGGCCGGAAACCCAAGAGGGCAGTCGTTGTGGCTGAGCAGACGATTCGCCAACTCCCCACCGACCTTCGTTTGGCCGAAAACGACGCGGCTATTTACGCAGTTGGTCTTGTTGTGGCGCTGCTCTCTGAGGCGGGCGGTAGCCTGCCGGCTTCCCGCTTGATCGACGCTTTTGTTTTGGCCACGCAGCCCAACGAATTGAAGCGTTTTGCTCCGCCGGAATATGAGCCCCTTGCCAAAGAATGGGCCGCGCTCTGGAACGAAAAGACCAAACCTGGTGACCTGTTGTCGGCGTTGGACCATCTTACCAGCGCCAATATCGCCGTGGATCGATCCCTGCTCGGGATTGAATTCTCTCTGCAAGATGGCCCGCGAAATTTGCCGCCGCATCTCGCCTTCGATGCGTGGCTCGCCCTTTGCGTCTCGGCCTCGTTGCAGCCGAGCGCTGCGCTAGTGCCAAAAAAACAGCGAGACACGCTCGTCACTAAAATGGAATCTCTCGTCGCGTAACCTTCGATCCCAATTACCCCCATGGAAGACGCCCCTGAATTCACCGCGGTCACGGAAGCCCTAGAGACGGCCCCTCCTGCGTTGACGCCGATTTCTGGGCGCGAGGCTCCTGCAATTTGGGTAGAGAAATTGGCGATCTATAAGAGCTGGCCACCGAGCGATGCCACACGGCTTCGGCAAATCGAACTCCGACGCGGTCTAAACATTATCTGGGCACACCCCGAGGGGAAAAATACCGCTGCAAGCCGCATCGCCGGTCACAGCGCGGGCAAGTCTACGTTCTGCCGTTTACTCCGTTACGTCCTCGATGACACCACGGCCGGCACCGATGATTTTCGTAAGCGTTTTGAATCCAAGCTAGGAATTGGTTGGGCTGTGGCGGAGGTTCATGTGAAGGGCAGACGGTGGCTGGTAGGAAGGCCAATCGCAGAAAATGCCGCCGGCTATCACTCGTTCGCTTATGCCGACGGTTCCCTGACGCAGGAATTTCCGGAACGTCCCCCTCGTGCCGGCTACAAGGAGTATTGTTCGGCGATCGACGAAGCGGTTTTCGGACAGATGGCGATCCGCGTATTGCCCGGTTCACAAAAGCAACTGGACTGGCCTCAGCTTGTGCAATGGCTGACTCGCGATCAGGAAGCCCACTTTCGGGGTCTCTTGGAGTGGCGTGAAACGGACAGTGATTCCGAAAGCATCCCCATCTCAGCCGATGATCGCGCGAGTCTTGTGCGTCTCGTCCTGGGTCTGGTGCAACAAAAAGAACAACCCCTGCTCAAAGAGTTCGCTGAGAAGGCCGCCGAGCACGAATCGAAGATTCGGGAACGAGTAAAACTCGAGTTTGCCATCGAGCGCGACCGCACCGCGCTCGCCGAAAAAATCAAGATACCGGTGGGCGATCCAAAGGACGCGGTTCTGCAACTCGAAATCTCGAATCTTGTCACCAACCTCCGCAACGCGGCCGACGCGGCGGTCCGCGCGGCTCAACAGGACGACGAGAACTCTGCATTGTTGGACGCCGTTGCTCGCGCTCAGGCTGAATTCGAGATTGCGAGCGCTATTGCGGAGGATGCCAAAGCCAAGATGGATGCTGAGGACAATCGGCTCAAAGGAATCACTCCTCCGCCCAAACCCAAAGAAGCTGTAAGCGGCATCCGGCAGATGTTGAAAGGCATGGAGCCGTTCTACGGCTACTGCTCTCACCCGATGGACGCCGCCTACAAGGCGCAATGTCCAATTGCCAAACAGCGGGCCCCGGATGACGCGGTGCGTCAGGCCACGAATGAGATTCAGGGCCAAGCCCCGATTGTGCGATCAGAGCTGGAAAGATTGCAGGCCGAACATAAGCACCATCAGGGAATCGCGGACGAGAAGAAGCGCGCCATGCAATCGGCTCAGGCGCTTTTCAACGCGGCCAGAGTCCGTCAACGCATGGAGCTAGAGGCGTTGAAGGAGCCCGCCCGAGATGCCGCGATGATTGAAGCTTTGCACCGGAGTTTCACAAAGGGATGTCAGGATTTGGAGACGTTGAACGGCAGAATAAAAGACCTCCACACCGATAAGGAGGCCATCAATGACACTCTCAAAGCACTGACGAAGCTTCACAAAGACCTGCTGGCGAAATTCACGAGACTCTTTCACCACATTGCGCAGCATCTGCTCGACAAGGCCGTGAACGGTCGGGTGGAGTTTTCGGGAAAGAGCATTGAGCCCCGCCTCGAATATAATGGAGATCGGGATAGCGCCGCTCTCAAGGTCACGAAATGGGTGACGTTTGACCTCGCTGCGTTGGTGTTAGGCGTCACGACGAGCGAAGCTCACCATCCTCGGTTTCTGCTGCACGACAGCCCACGCGAGTCGGACATGGCCCCAATTATTTATGGTGGTCTATTTTCCGCCGCGAAAGAGATTGAGGGCACATACGGAGACGCAGCCCCATTTCAATACATCGTCACTACGACCGAGCCTCCCCCCGAGGCCATGCGTAAGGCTCCATGGCTGCGGCTCGAACTAGATGCCTCAGTCGAGACCGAACGCTTCTTGGGCATCAATCTTTAGGCTCACGCAAACTCACGATGACTTCTTCTGAAACACGCGCCAAACTCGTCGAAGCTCTGCGCCTCGATCTAGTCGGGCCATGGCCTGGGCACGCGTTTGCAGGCGAGCTACTCCCCGAGAATCCCAATCGCTGGTATTTGACGGGCTACCTCGTGCCTGAGACCGCACCGGTGCATCAACGCGAGGATGCCGAGGCAAAAGAAGAAATCGATTCGGGTGCAGAAGGGGGCGGGATGGACGACGCAGGGGCGCCGGACAAGTCTGCACCGCCGAGTCTACTTCCCAGTTCGATGGGACTTAGCGTCCTCGTGCCCGCAGGGGCTTCGAAGCTTAAGGCTGAGGTGACTTGGGGCGACTACCACTGGGAAGATCCAAGCAAGGAAGATGAGGAGCCGGGTGATCAGGGGCTCGGTGTTCCCGATGAAACCAAACAGGAGTCCGATGAGCAGAGTGAATCTCCCGTGGCGCCAGCGAACGAGCCGCTCCCGGCTGCATCTGCTGCAGCGGCCCCCAAGGGCTTTCGTCGCACCCCCCACGCCGAGAGCGTCGAGATTAGTTTGCCTGCGCCTGGTTCAAAGCTGGTGGAAGTGCAGGTGCCGAATAGCGGTGGACTGCGCGTGGTCGTTACCGCGCGCGCCGTAACGCCCGATAGTCACGGACGACTTCCGGTTGGAACCAAAGCGGTGTGTGTATTCGTGGTAAACGGCCGCCAACCAGGAGAAAGGGCTTACCAAGGGAATGCATTCCAGGCATGCTTGCGCGTAACTTCGCCGGCGGGATTTATCGCGCGGCCGGATTTGCGCGGAGGGGAGGACGGCGCGCGTCGCGATGACTGGGATGAGCAGGTTGCCGATCTTCAATATCGTCGCTCGTTCGACTATGTGTCCGGAATCGGATGTGCCGCTGAAGCGATTGACATGGAGGAAGGCGGTCCTTGTCACGCCGTTCAAACGTGCTGGATACCTTCGGCGGAAGTCGAGTTTGTCGGGCATCTCGAATCGTCCGCTCTGGCTGGCGTGGAGTTGAGCATGGAGGCGCTGTCCCTTCTTGGGAACGTGGATGAAGCTCGCACCAAACTTGGCGGGCTCGTTGACCTCTACCGCGCGTGGATTACGACGCAGGAGTCCGCTATCAAAGCGGACGTTGCCTTGGAGGCCAATCGCCTGAAGGCGGCTAATGAACTTTTTCGGCGGGCGCGACTCGCGGCCGACCGAATGTCGGCAGGAATTGAGTTGCTCGCCAAGGACGACATTCGCGAAGCGTTCTGCACTGCCAATCGTGCAATGGCGCGCCAAGCGCGTCAGCGGGACGCGCAAAAATATAATATCGCGCCTGACAAGGCGGCCGCGCCCTCATGGCGTGCATTTCAACTTGGGTTCATCCTCCTCAATCTGCGTGGTCTAGCGGACCCACTGGATCATGACCGCCAATTGGTGGATCTGCTCTTTTTTCCGACCGGAGGTGGCAAGACCGAAGCATACCTCGGTTTAGCTGCTTTTTCGCTGGTTCTTCGCCGGCTGCGAAATCCCGGACGACGGGGAGCCGGCGTGAATGTGCTGATGCGATATACGCTGCGTCTGCTCACGCTCGATCAACTCGGTCGCGCGTCAGCGCTGATTTGTGCCTTGGAATTGGAGCGCCAGGAGCGTGCCAAACGCAGCGATCTGCGTTTGGGAGACTGGCCCTTTGAAATTGGTTTGTGGGTCGGCTCTGCGGCGACACCGAACCGCATGGGTAGACCCGGCGATAGCGGACCGGGAGCGGACATGTCGGCCTATCGGCGCGTTCGGCGGTTCAGAGCAGACTCCAAAAAGAACCCGTCGCCCATTCCGCTGGAGAACTGTCCTTGGTGCGGGATCAAATTCAACGCCCACTCTTTCCGACTGCTCCCGTCGGAAAAGGACCCTCAAGACCTTCGCATCACGTGCGTGAATGCGAAATGCGCATTCACCGGAGATCAGCCGTTGCCGATCATCGCAGTGGATGAACCGATTTACCGGCGATTGCCCTGTTTCCTTATCGCAACCATCGATAAGTTTGCCGCGCTTCCGTGGGTAGGTCCGTCGGGCAAGCTCTTCGGCCTTGTCGAGCGAGGGGACAACGCGGGCTTTTACAGTGCGATGGAGCCAGGGCGCGGAAAACCTTTGGGCGGGCCGCTGCTGCCACCTGAATTGATCATTCAAGATGAACTCCACCTGATTTCAGGACCGCTTGGGACGATTGCGGGGGTATATGAGACAGCCATCGGTGCGCTTGCAGAACGCGACTTACCAGAAGGTAAAAAACTCCGTCCAAAGATCATCGCTAGCACGGCGACGGTCCGACAGGCCGATGCGCAGATTCGGGCTCTTTTCGGGCGGCCGTCGTCGATGGTTTTTCCGCCACCGGGCCCAGATCGAAGAGATGCTTTCTTTGCCAAGACACGACCGCCGTCGGAGACGCCGGCCCGTCTCTACCTCGGCATCGGAGCCCAAGGACGTAGCCTGAAAGTCGTGCTCTTGCGTGCCGCCCTCGCGCTGCTGTCAGCCGGACAAACCCTCTACAAGCAGGCCGGAGGAAAGCTTCCAGAAAACCCAGTTGATCCTTACATGACCTTGCTCGGCTATTTTAATAGCTTGCGCGAACTCGGCGGTTCACGGCGCATTGTCGAGGACGAGGTAACCAGTCAACTCCGCCGATATGGCGCTCGGCGACGGCGTGATCCTGCCGACGCACTTTTCTCTCAGCGGAAGATTGGCGAGCCGCTTGAACTTACGTCACGCGTTTCGACCAACCAGGTTTCCGAAGCGAAACGCCGTTTGTCCCAAACGCACAACGAAGATGACAATGTCGATCTGGCGCTTGCGACCAACATGATTTCTGTCGGCTTGGACATCACACGACTTGGTCTGATGGTCGTTCTTGGACAACCGAAGATGTCGGCTGAATACATCCAGGCAACCAGCCGTGTGGGTCGTGACCCGAAGCGTCCCGGTTTGGTTGTCACATTGCTCAATGTGCACAAGCCGCGAGATCGTTCGCACTACGAGCGGTTCTGTTTCTACCACGCGACTTTTTACCGCACTGTTGAGGCCACAAGCGTGACGCCGTTTTCTCCGCGGGCGCTTGATCGTGCATTGGCGGCCTCGTTGGTCGCGCTTGCTCGTCACCAACTCGCCGGAATGTCGGCCCCCGCTGGAGCGGCCGACATTCTAACCCATCATATCGCGCTCAATTCGGTTGCGGAGACCTTTGCTGACCGCGCCGTCGCACATCGCTATCTCAACGCTACCGACCAAGCGGCCTTGAGGGCTAAGGTTCGGGACCGATGCATACACCTTCTCGCTACTTGGTTTACCCTGGCGGACGCGGAACGAATGAAAGGCGCTCAACTACAGTATGGCACTGAGCTCAGCAATCAACCCGCCTTACTCCATGGTTTTCTCGACGAGGCGCTTTCGACGCTTGCCGTTGATTACATGAAGTTCCGAGCCAACCGCTCGATGCGCGACGTTGAGGCCAGCGTCGATCTCTTCCCTCAAACCATCACCGGCTGACGTATTATGAGCAAAAGTGAAGTTCGCGCCAGCCAGCTACTGACCACTTTTGGTCCAGGTGCCATGATGGACCTGCCTGATGGATCGGTCATCGTGGGGGGACTGGACAACTGGCGTTTCCCTGTAACCGGTCCGACATTGATCGATGAGCCGCGCTTAGTGGCGAAGCTTCGTGCGCGCCTTCAAAAGCCGACGTTAGTCCTAAAGACTCCTCCGGGCTCCACTGACGATCCGACGGGAGGAAAGCCGGGAATTGTTGTTTGGCGTTTTCCAAGATGGTTTCTCGTTCAGAACCCCGAGTCCTTGCCGAACGGAACCCGACGTCGGCTCGTGCCGCAGTCGCAAATCGTGAATGGTAAATATCGGGAGGGCGACAAGACGCATGAAATCGTTCCGGTCCGGTTTGTGCGGGCCTGCGAGCATGGACACGTCGACGATATTGATTGGCCGGCTTTCGTGCATGGCTACGCCGGTGGCTGTGGCGGCGCGTTGCATCTTGAGGAGCGAAGCACCACCGGAGCCCTGGTGGATGTTTGGGCAACCTGCTCTTGTGGTGAAAAGCGCTCGTTGGCTCAGGCAGCGGCTCGTGGGAGTCGTGCTCTTGGCCGATGCAATGGTGCTCGTCCATGGATGGGAGCGTTTAGTCACGAGGCGTGCGACCAACAGAGCCGGTTGCTCATTCGCAGTGCGAGCAACGCTTATTTTTCTCAAACGCTTTCGGTAATCTCCATCCCGGACCGTAAATCGCCCATCGACGAAATTGTGACAGCGTTGTGGGATGACGGACTAAAAGTCGTCGCTGATAACCCGGCAAGTTTGCCTGTAATTCGGAGCATTCCCAAAATTGCCACGCGCCTTGCCGGAATTGCAGATCAAGACGTGTTGGCCAGTGTGCTTCGGGTGGGCAAGGGAGTGGCGCAATCTGCTGAGCGGCCGGTTAAGGAAGTCGAGTTCGAGGCGTTTTCAGATGCGACCGAAGAGCTGGGCAGCGATCAGCCAGATGGTGATTTCTATGCGCGTGCGCTTCCGCCCGCGCTATGGACCGCCCCATGGATGGCGCCGATTCAACGGGTAATTCTCGTCCATCGTTTACGTGAGGTGGTCGCGCAGGTTGGGTTTACTCGATTTGAATCTCTCGGTGCGGACGTAAATGGTGAACTGCCCGATGAGCTTGCTCTGAATGTTAAGGCGGCTGCGTTGGCGAAGGACCAAGACTGGTTACCAGCGGTCGAAAATCGGGGCGAAGGCGTCTTTCTTCTCTTCGACGCAAAGGCGATTGGAAACTGGTTGGACCGTCCCGCTGTAAAAGCACGCCTGAGCCTCTTGGCTGGAGGATTTACCACGTGGCAGCATACGCATCCGTCTAGCGAACGACCATTCCCAGGTGGGCCTTACTATCTTCTCCACACGTTCTCCCATCTCCTTATGACCGCAATTTCCTTGGATTGCGGTTATCCTGCGTCGTCCTTGCGTGAACGCATCTATGCACTTTCTAGCGAAAT
Organism: Opitutaceae bacterium; assembly: GCA_035549635.1. Classification (GTDB taxonomy): domain Bacteria; phylum Verrucomicrobiota; class Verrucomicrobiia; order Opitutales; family Opitutaceae; genus CAIUWA01. The sequence goes on along the minus strand of DASZQN010000077.1, from coordinate 30,057 downwards.
CGGGCAGGAACAACGTTACGGCATTCTGATTTTTACCGGGTCCTCCGACGCGGAAGGCACTCTGGGCGGATTGGTCGAAGCGGCGCGAAGAATCAAAGAATTCGTCCGTAAGGCTCTTGAGATGGCATCACTCTGTTCTAACGACCCAATCTGCGCTCATCATCATCCCGGCGAGCACGATCATGCCCCGCTGCTGGGTGCTGCATGCCATGGGTGCCTTTTGGTTCCCGAAACATCCTGCGAGCAGCGCAACGAATTTTTGGATCGCGCGCTGGTTGTTCCAACGGTCGAACAATCGGGCAGCGAGTTCTTTGTCGTGCCGTGACAAAGCTTCAGCCACTGCTCGCCCGCCTTTCTGAACCCGCACTGGTAGCGTTGGCGACAGCCGTGGAGGCTGGGTGGCTCGTTGGTGCTTCGCCGCTTCCAGCTTTCTCGTCCATCGCAGGCGATCTCGGAGGCGAAGTGTCCGATTGGCTCCTCGATTTAGAGAGTCGGGCATTTACGGGCCGGCAAGTCGCTTGCCTGCTCCACAATGTAATTGCGGGGCGCCAGCGTGAGCAGGTTTTGACGCCCGACCTTGTGCTTTCCGGTCCTGATGTGCCCGGCGTCCCTACAGCGGATACCTACACTGTCGTCCAAAATCTATTTCAGGAAGCTCAAGAGGAAGTGGTGCTCGCCGGCTACGCTTTCTACAATGGGCGCATGTTGTTCGAGCGCTTGGCGGAGCAACAGCGGCTTAGGCCGAAGCTGAAAATTCTATTCCATGTCGATTTGCCGAGGAGACACAACGACACGGCTAGCTCCGACAGTATTATCCTCCAATTTGCCGAGGAGTTCAAAAAACGCCACTGGCCGTGGGAGCGATTTCCGGAAGTCTATTTTGATCCTCGAGCGCTTTCCACGGATTCAAAGATTCGAGCGAGCCTTCATGCCAAGATTGTCGTTGTTGATCGGAAGAAGCTCTTCCTGACATCTGCAAACTTCACCGAGGCCGCGCATCAAAAGAACATCGAGATGGGTCTATTGTGCGCGGTGCCTTACTTAGCGGAACGGGTCGGATCGTATTTGGAGGGATTGAGACGATCCGGACAGCTGTTGAGACTTCCCTGAAAACTGGATCATTGATTCATCCGCTGGCCCTGCCGTTCTTTGATCTTGGCGGAGAGGATTTGATTGGTGGCGTGCCGTTCGCCGGCGCGGCGCAGCAATTCTTGTGCGTTCGTCGCGTCGCCCGATGCTACAAACGCCTTCACCTCGTGCTTCGTCCGAATGTGATCAGCCGGTCCCATTTCTTTCACTCGGAGTCGTTCGGTGATGACGCGCAGCGCGTCTCCTTCTTGGCGCAGAGCCATCAGCGTCTGCACGGTCAGCTCGGGATTTGCTTTCGGATTCATCGGCGTCGCAATTGAGGATAGAGATTAAGCAGGACGAAGGCAGACTTTTTTGAAACCGTTCGTGCAGTGGCGCACCACGGCCGTGTGGTCGGGCAGGCTTCGGAATTCATGGGGCTTGATCCGATACTCTTCCGAACGTTGGTAGGTGTGGGCGGTGTGGTCGAGATGAACCGTGCGCGTGGCGCGCTCCACGTAGTGTTTGCCGATGGCGTTCGCGCACCGCAGCGCATCGGCCTCCGAAGCGGCCCGATACATGACGAGGTTTTTCAAATTCAGCGCGAGCACCTCAGCCTGCTCTTTGGTCTGCGGGGGAATGAGCGACTCGAAGGCCTGGGCCGAAACCACCAGCATCAGCATGCAATCCCGGAGCCGGTCGATGACGTTGAAATCGCTGGTGCCGTCGTGACTCGCCGTGATCGCGTTCTGAAATTCATCGCCGACATAGACGAGCTGGTTGAGCGCATACTTCTGCCAGGGCGGGAGCGCGTAGCGCCGAAGGGCGTGGCGGTAGAGTAGGAGTTTTACGACTGTGAACACGTATTGACGCTCCGTCGTATAGTCCTGCGGCACGTCGATGCAGAAGATCTTCCCCTTGTCCACGTCGGCAATGGAGCAAGTGTCCGGCTCGTCCGAGCTGAAGATCTCAGCGATTTCCGGAGTGCCGAGGTATTCAAGGTAGTTCTGTGATGTGCCGATTTCGCCGGCCCGCTGCTCCTTCGCGTCGTGCTTGATGTAGGTCTGGTCGAAGATTTCCGCGAGCTGGATTCGCCGCTCGGTGCTGTCCAACTTCGTCAGTTCTTCGAGGGCCGTCTTCAATTCGGTTTCCGACGTGAGAATCTTGTAGGCGTTCGTGGCCGTGACGGGCCGTCCGATGTCGGCAAGCAACTCGAAGGCGCGGCTGATGTGCCCGGCGCCCTTCACCTTGAAAAAGCTCTTCTCGTCCTTGGGATTCAGCGCCGCCGCCGTGTCGACGAGGATTCGGGCGCGGGTGGTAAACGGCAGTCGGGCATCTCCCGTGACATTCAGTCGCTGCTTCGTGACGGTGGATTCTCCGACCAAACGGGGCCGGAGATGAATGAGGTCATTCTGGCGTCCGTGCTTTTTCGCGAGCCATTCGAGATAAAACCATTCGTCGCCCTTGTTCGCCATGACGACCCCGCCGAGCGTGGGATTGCGCTTCACGAGGGAGGCGAGGAGACCGTTCATGCCGCTGGTTTTTCCGGCGCCTGTGTCGCCGGTGAAAAAGAAATGTCGGTTCGCCTTGTCGCGCGTCCAGCTGAACCGCGCGAACGTGAGCACGACTTCCCAGCGATCGGCGACGACTTTACCGCTCGGGTCGCGCACGTAGCGGCGATGATCCGCGAAATAAAACAGCGAGGCCGCGACCGCGCAGATCGCGACGCCGACCGCAATGTCCCACGGGGCCGGCACAATTCGTGTGCCGAATACGCCGGCACCGGCGATCACCAACGCCAAGGGCAGCGTGGCCGGCCCGCGCAATCCGGGCTCATTGTGGCGGAGATTTCGTTGAATCAACCAGCCGGCCAGCGCGAGAAACACCCCGCAAATCGCGAAGGAAATGAAGGCCGGCGCGCGTGGATCGTTGAGCCAAGCACGCAAGAGAACGTCAGGTGCGGGCAGGTGTTTCATGGGTTACGGGCAGCAACGAACAACCGTTCCGCTGGAACCGCGAGGGCGCGCGCCTACCGAAAAAAGGGTAGGCGGCCGATGCCCTGACGCGTGAACATTTTCCGGCCGCCCGAAACCCAACGCATCGTTAGGGTATTGCGTCTTGGGCCAAACAAGTGCCACGGGTTCACGCCGACCCTTGCGGCGCATCGTAGCATCGGACGCCCGAATTACGACCGTTGGACTACCGCATCCACGGTAGATGATCTACACCGGAATCGGGAGGCGCGCGCCGTTGTGTTTCAACGCCCGCAAGACGGTCTTGGAGCCATGATCACGGTGGGTGTCATTCGCAACGGCGCGACCTATCTCTCGCATCACCTGCGGAAGAACGATTACTGGTCCGAGGGGGAGAAGGCCGTGCAAGGAGAGTGGATCGGCCAGGCCGCCGCGGCGTTGGGGTTGGCCGGTCCGGTGACGGAAGCGCCGTTCGAGGCGCTGCGTTTGAATCGTCATCCGCAAACCGGCGAGCCGCTCACGCAGCGCATGGTGAAGGATCGTGTCGCGTTTTTTGACATTCAACTTTCCGCGCCGAAGGACGTGAGCGTGCTCGCACTCGTCGGCGGGGATGAACGCGTGCGCACGGCATTCGAGGAATCCGTGCGCGTCGCGCTCGACGAGATGGAAAGCTTCGCAGCGGTCCGCGAGCGGCGCGGCGAAGCAGCGTTCACTGAGCAATATCGGCTGACGCGCAACTACGTCGGCGCGCTGTTCCATCACGATGCGAGTCGCGACCTCGACCCGCAGTTGCACGCGCACGCTGTGCTGGCCAATGCGACTTGGGACCCGGCACGCAACGAGTGGATGGCGCTCCAACCGGCGGAAATGCTGCGCGCTTCCGGCTATGTGCGGCAGGTGCTCTATCGCGAACTTGCGGGACGGCTCCGTGCGCTCGGCTACGAGACGCACGAGATGAACTCCACGGGATTTACCGTCCGGGGCGTCGAACATCTCCGCGAGCGGTTTTCGAAGCGGGCGCGCCACGTGCAAAAGCTCGCCGACGAGTTTGCGGCGGAGCACGGTCGGCGGCCGTCGAAGCGCGAAGTCGAAATCCTCGTGCGCGAATCGCGCCAGGATAAGCTGACCGAAGCCAGCACGCCGGAAGTGCGCGCGCGTCAGCGCGCCGAACTGACGGAGCCGGAGCGCGAACAGTTGGACGCGCTGGTGCGCACCGCACGCGGGGCCGCTCCGCGCGAACGCATCTCGCATGGCTTGGTGCGCTCGGTCCTCGAGGCCGCGTTCCGGCACGTTTACGAGCGCAACAGCGTCGTGCGCGAAGGTGAGGTGCTGAAGGCGGCGCTGGAGCTGCATCCGGACTTCTCCCGTTGGCGCGAGTTGCGCGAGGCCTTGGAGAATCACGCGGACGTGATCCGAAAGGAAGGGGAGATGAGCCTGCGGACGATCCGGCGGGAAGAGACCGAGACCGTCGAGCGGATCGTCGCCGGCCGAAACGGCCGGTTCCCGCTCGGCAAGCCCGAAGCGTTGCCCGGCCATTTGACGGTCGGCCAGCGGCGCGCGGCGACGGAGTTGCTGGGCAGCCGAGATTTCGTCGCTGTGCTGATCGGCGACGCCGGGACCGGCAAGACGACGGTGTTGACCGCCATCGAAGGGGCTCATCGCGCCGCCGGGGGCCGGGAGTTCCTGCCGCTCGCGCCGACGACGCGCGCGCGGGATGCGATCACGGATTCGGGGTTCAAGGGTGCGGATACTGTGCAGCGGTTTCTCGTCAGCGAGCCGCTCCAGCGCAGCGCGGCGGGTCGCGTCGTGCTGGTCGATGAAGCCGGGCTGCTCTCGACACAGCAGTTGGCGACGCTCACCCGGATTGCCGTCGGCGTGAATGCGCGCCTGCTCCTCGTCGGTGATACCAAGCAGCACTACAGCGTGCAGCGCGGCGACGCCCTCCGCAACGTGCTCACCTTTTCCGGCACGCCGGTCGTGCGGTTGTCGGAAGTGCTGCGCCAGCGGCGCGACGCCGACCGTCATTTTAGCCGCCTGCTCGCGGCCGGCTCATTCGCGGAAGCCTTCGGCTTCGCGAATCGTCGCGGGTTGATCCGGACGGTCGCCCACGACGACGCGATGTTCGCCGCCGCCGCCGAACACTACGTGCGAAACCAGCAAAAGAAGATCGGGACGTTGGTCGTCATCCCGTTCTGGGATGAGATCGAACGGTTCAACGGTCATGTCCGACCCGCGCTCCGCGCCGCGGGTTTGCTCGGTTCCGAGGAAGTGGTCCGCACGGCCGTGAAGCCGCTCAACTGGACGGACGAACAGAAGATCCATTGGGACCAGTATCGCGCCGGCGACCAACTGCTCTTTGCGCGCGCGACGCGCGATTTCAAACGCGGCACCGCGGCGGAGGTCGTCCGGGTGGCCGCGGATGGAATCTGGGTGCGGCGCACCAACGGCAAAGAAGTGAAGGTGACCCGCAAGCAACGCGCCGCCTTCGACGTCGGCAGGCTTCAACCGCTCGCTCTCGCTGTGGGGGAGAAGATTTTGATTCGTGGCCGCGAAGACCGCGAAGGCTTCGCCAACGGCGACTTCAAGGAGGTAGCCGTCGTGGATGCCGTCGCCGACCGCGTGGTCCTGACCGACGGTCACGAGCTGCCCCGCGATTTCGCCGCGTGGACCTATGGGCACGCCCTGACCTCGTATCGTTCGCAGGGCAGCACGTCGGAAGAATCGCTTCTCGTCCTCGGCGAAGTCGCCGCCGCGGCACTGGCGCGGCGGCAGTTCTACGTCGGAAACACGCGCTATCGTGGCGCCCATTCGATTTATCTTTCCGACAAGGAAAAAATTCTCCGCCGCCTCGCGAATCCGGACCCGGGCCGGGAGCTGGCGACGGAGTTCACCAACCGCCACGGCATCGCCTTCGGGGAGCGCCATGTGCCGCGACCGATGCGCGGCATGAATGCGAAGGCCCGCGCCGCCTGGTTCCACGTGACCGCCTCGCTGGGCGCGCACCGCTCCCGTAACCTCGAGAAACAAAACGTATGAATGACAAACCCGTGCAGCGGAAAGCCCGCTTCTATTTCGATACCGCCGCCAGCCCGAGCCACGTCACGTTCGATGACGGGAAGGAAGAGCGGCAGAATTTCCCGTGGTCGCTCTACGTCAAGGCGAGTTGGAGCCACACCGAACTTGATCTCATCCGGGTGGAGATTGGCGACTACCTCGTGCTCCTGCGGGGACACAATCTTGGTCCGCTCTTCCTCGCCATCGAGGACCGCGCTCTCAACCGGGTGCGGGCCCGCCCCGATCTCGAGGACGACCGGGCGAATGAGCCGGATAGCTTCGTCACGGGGGTGCTCTTCCAAAAAGCGGAGCCGGCATCGCCCTTGGGCGGCAAGGGCAAGCAGTCCGAAATCGCCTTATTCGGGTAACATGAACGGCGTTCATGGGTCAGAGTAAAAGGCGGTTTCTCCTCGGTGGCGGCGGTCCTTCTCCGGGTTCCGAACTTCGACTACCGAATTTTCGGTAGGTCCCCAAAGTTGCGGCGGGCGGAAAATTCTTCGTCTTCGCAACTACGCAGCAAATTCCAACGAAAGGCGGAACGAGTCGCGCGGGTTTCGGCCCCCACAAGTGCCGGCATCGAACAAGGAGACACTGTCATGACGACCTTAATACTGCTCGCGCCCTACGTGACGCTGGCTTTGGGGGCGGCGATGCTCGCGCGGGCGCTGCATCTTTACTCGGACCTTCGGCCGCAGTCGGCGGAGGGGAATCGGAATCGGCTGATGATGCTCTTTGCCGCGACGCTCGCGTGGCCGACTCTGGCGCAGGCCGCCTCGGTCGATCTCAAAACCGCGACGGAGTCGGGCAATGCGATCATCATGTATCTCAGCGGCACCTTCGCCGCGGTCGGCATCGTCGCGGCCGGCGTCGCGATGATGATGGGCCGGCAGTCCATCGCAAAGTGGGCGTTCGCCGGGGCGATGGTCAGCGGGCTCGCCTTCGCGATCGTGCGAACGATGTGGAGCAACATGGGCATCGAGGCCGCCGACGTTGGCACGTTCACCCCGTAGTCCGACCGCCATGCACGCCACTCACCTCCACGAGCACGACGCCAACCAGGGCGCGAAGTCCACAGGTGAATTCCTGGGGATGACGGGCAACTCGGGCTGGCTGTTGTTGGGGTCGGCCGGGGCGACGATCCTGATGGTCGTCCTCCTCTGGGGCATGCTGGGGGTCTCGCTCTGGTTCTGCCTGCTCGTCGGCTCCGTCCTGTGCGCCGGTTCAGTGACGTATGTGTTCACGCTGAAGAACAATCGGCCGGAGCATTACGACACGGATTTCTTCGAATCGGCCTTGGTCGAGGCGGGTGTCCGGCAGTTTCAGTTTGGCCCGCGTGCGAAGAGTCCGCCGAATCCGTTCACGAGCGCCCCGCGCTTGGTGACGAGCGACGCGCCCGCGTCGAAAGGAGCGACCGCTGTGTTCCGCGCCCGCCCGCGGGTGTCGCACACCGCTTCCGCACCAGCGCCGGCCGCCGCGAGTGCCGTGACCTCGCCTGACCGGAAGCGGCGGGAAGAACCCGTGATCCCTCGCGCGGCGTTTGAGCAGGTCGTTGAACGCCTCGTCGAAACGGAGTCCCTGTTGGAGGAAACGCTTGCTGAATCGATGGAGGGCCGCGCATGAGGGTGGAACCGCCAGACGGCTATTTCGGCGAAGACATGATTGTCTTCGAGGGCCTCCATCGGGGCGGCTATATCGCGCGCGGCTTCGAGGTCATCGCGCCCGATCTGGAGCAAGCCGATCCGGTTCATCACAACGCCTTCGAATCCGATTTGGTGGCCTTGCTTTCCGTCGTGAAGCCAGGATGGCGGCTTCAGGTTCAGTGGACGAACGACTCGGATTTCCGCCGGCCGTTGCAGCGCTACCGGGAGGACACCCGAAAATTCGGCTCGAACGAATGGAGTGTCCGGCAGCGTAACGAACGTTTCGTCCGTTATTGGCGGATGGCGGAAGAGGGCGTGCTGCGGCGGGAGCGTCTCCGCCTGTATTTCACCACACCCATCGATGCCGCGGTGCTCGGTCAGAAATCCGGACGGCTGACCCGCGAAGCGTTGCTCAGCGCCTACGCGGAGCAGTTTCACCAACTCGGCCAATTCCTCCATGCCTTGTTCTCCGGTAGCGGCGGGCAGGTGCGACCGATGACGGACGCCGATCATTTCCTCCACTACCTCGAATTCCTGAATCCGTCGCTGCCCGAGCAGAAAGTGTCGGACCCGCTGGAGTTCTTCGACCCGGAGAAGTCGCTGCAAGAAAACTGCTGGCTCGGCGAAGGGCGTCCGCTTGAAAAGCCGGACGCCGGCTTCTACCTCGATGGCTGCTACCACGGCATGCTGGTGCTGAAGGCACTGCCGAAACGCACTCATCCCGGCATCGCGTATCTGCTGACGAAGCTCGGCTTTCGCGACTACGCGATCACGGTCAACGTCGAGTCGGTCGACGTGGAAGAGTTGATCGAACGCGAACAGAAGGAGCTGAGCCGCGTCGAGGGCGATTACGAGAGCCTGAAGAAGGTGAAGCTCCTGGCCGCGATGAAGATCAAAGCCGCGAAGATCGCGCGCTACTCCAACGGCGATAGTTCCCCTTACCGGATTCAATACATCATCCGCGCCTGGGATCGCAGTCGGGAAGAGTTGCGCGCGAAGCTCACCGCCCTGAAAGCGGCGGTGGCGAGCATGGAGCGCGCGCAGGCTTACGAGCCCGCCCTCGAAAGCTCCGCCCGGAATTTCTTCTTCTGCACGTGGCCCGGCTGGTCCTACTCGCGTTACGATGCGCTCTGGCACGACTACGACGACGCGCTGGTCGCCAACCTCCTGCCGTTCTCATCCACCCCCACGGGCCATCTCGAATCGGCGGAATTCCTGTTTGAAGGGCCGAATGGCAATCTGGTCGGCGGTCGCACCTTCGTCGGCGAAGGCGCGAGCCAGACGCCGCAGAACGCGGTGGTGATCGGCACGACGGGCTCCGGCAAGAGCGTCAACGTCATCGACATTCTGACCCAGACGGAGCCGTTCTACGATTACACGATGATCGTGGAGGAGGGCGAATCCTACACGACCTACGCGCGGACGGTGGACGCGGCTTCGCAGCCGATCATCGTCCAGGCGAACGGTAAGCTGACAATGAACTACCTCGACACGCGAGGCCTGCCGTTGTCGGGGCTGCATCTGTCCGCCGCAGCGGCGCTGCCGATGCTGATGGTCGGCCAGTCGAAGGACGAGGATCGAAATAAGCTCCGGCAGGCGCTGCTCAGCAATGCCATCGGCCGGCTATATGACGATTTCGCCCGGTGGTATTTCAATCAGCAGCCGGAAGCGCGTGCCGCGCTGTCCCGGCGCGCGACGGTCTTGGAGAACTTCCGCCGCCAGCGGATGGGCCCGCAGGCCACCGCGCTCGACGCATTCCTCGGCTTTGCGGAGTTCGAGGGAGCGCACGCCGACGAAGCTGCCGCACTCCTCGCCGCCCCCACCGAAGAGGAGATTGTTCGTTTCACGAAGGACACTGCGGGTGCGCAGGCGGTGCGGGACCTCGTGTTCGCGCAGGTGGCGCCGGCCGACCAACCGCAGCATGGTCACCTCCAGGAGCTGCTGGCGGCCGAGGCGAGCGGCACGCACGCGGACGAAATGCGCTATCTGGCGACGCTCCTCGAACCGTGGTCGAGCGGCGGGAGCTACGGGGAACTGTTCGATGGCACGTCGAATGTCTGCCTCACGGGGCGCATCGCGCATTTCGAACTCGGCTACATCCCGGAGTCCGCGGAGGAATTGAAGGCGGCGGCGGCGTTCCTCATCGCGAACTACACCCGGTCCCACATGATGCGGATGCCGCGCGCCCTGCGGAAACGGAACATTTTCGAGGAAGTGGCGCGTTTCTCCCTCGTGCCCTCCGGCAAGAAGGTGCTGAAGGAATCGTATCAGCAACTGAGGAAATACAACGTCTGGAACGTAGCTACCGTCCAGAATTACGAGCAGTTCAAAACCTCTGACATTCGCGGGGCCGTGTTGGGAAATAGCCGCATGCTGCTGCTCATGCGGCAGAGCGACCGGAGCGACGTGGAGGATTTGGCCCACGATTTCCCGATTCCCGAAGCGGTGAAGGACGCCGTGATGAGCCATCCGGAGCCGGAAAAATTGACCGGGACGAAATTCTCGCAGTTCACCTACTACCACACGGACGAACGCCGCCCGTTGATCGTAACGATGCGGAACGTCGCTTCTCGCGAAATGCTTTACTGCGCCTCGAGCTCCGGTGCGCACTTCGACCAGCGCGCCTCGGACCTTCGGGGCCAGGAAGGCGTGCTGAATACGATCATCGCCAATGCCTGAACGCATGAGACCCCACCGAGAAATTCAACAAGAAGCCGAACGGCTCGTCGTGCTCGGGCGCGAATATCTCGCGGAACGCCGGGCGCTCGCGGCCGATGGGACAGTCGTAGGCATGCCGCGCACGCTGGCCCGGCTGCCCGATTCCTTCGTGACGGCTGCGCCCGCCGCGCTCGGCGACTCGGAAGGCGCGACCCGCCAACACCGGCAGCGTCACATCGAAGCCGATATAGAAAAGGATGAACTCCTTTTCCGGCTGATCGAGCGGGAGAATGACCTAGCCGCCGACGGTCGCGTCCTCCGGGAAGGCGAACCCGAAGTCGTGATGTTCAGCCGCTCCGGTTTCGACCTGTTGCTGGCGGGATACGAACTCGTCGAGGAGGAACGCCTCGGGGAGGCGCTCGCCCCCTACAGCGACCGCGAGGATTCGCGTGCCGAAGCCGATCCCGAGGCGGTCGCTGAAGTGGAGGAGATTCTGGAGACGAGCGAGCTGCCGGTCGCTGACCGTATGCGGGCGAAAGCCGAGATCGTGGAATTTCTTGCGGGCCGGTTGGAGGCGAACGAGTTCATCGAACACGCGATCGATCGCCAGCGCCTCCGCGAAGTGTGTGTCGAGCGCCAGGAGCGCCGGCCCGAGATGCGTCTCACCGTGAACAGCGATTGAATCCTTAACCACGTCCCGCCATGCGCCGAATCCTCGATGTATTCTCCGTCTGCCAACCGCTCATCATCGGCTTGCTGATGATGATCGTCGTCATGTTGCTCACTCAGGGCTGCAGTTCCATGAGCGCAAACTCGGCGGGCGGCACCCGCGACTTCGTGACCACCGCAGCCACGACCGCCGGCGGCGCCTACATCGGCGCCAAGGAAGGCGACGGAAAAGCCAAGAATGCCGCCATCGGCGCCGCGGCGGGCTTCGTGGTCGGTGAGACCGTGAACTATCTGAACAACAAGTCCCAAAAGGAGGCGTTCCTCGCCGGCTACGAAAAAGGGCAATCAAACGCCGTAAAGCAGCAGTATTGGATCGCCCGTGCCAATCAGCGTCCGGCCGCCGACGACGGCTACGAGGAGACCTACTACGAAATCGACGTGCCACAATCGGATCGCGACGGCGTGCGCCGCGAACCGACCAAGAGAGTGATCCGGGTCGTCGCGCCACGGGAGGACTCTGGATCATGAAGACGAAACTTCTCCTCGGAATCCTCTTCGGCTTTGGGGTTGTCGTGCCCTGCCACGCGCAATGGGCGGTGATCGACATCGCCAATATCCAACAGAGCGCGATGAACTACGCTGCGCTGACGCAGCAAATCTCGAATCAGGCGTCGCAAATCACCAATCAAATTCAGCAGATCCAGCAGTTCGAAGCGCAGTTGAAGCGCCTCGGGAACATGGCGGACGTAAAAGCGCTGGTTGGATTCCCGGAGTTCCGCCTCGATCTCAACCTGCCAAGCAAGGTCAAAACGTGGGCTGACGGTATTGCTCGCGTCGATGGCCGCGGAATCTTCGGGGACACTCGCGGCGGAATCTTCACGCCGGTGACACCTACCTATTCTGATTTCGACGGCGCGACGGTGTCGCGCGATCCGGCGGGCTACAAGACGGCGGCATCGGTCACCGAAACCGTCGATGAATTCAAGACAGTGCAGACCGATGTTTACACGCGGCGCGAGAACCTAAAGCGAGCGATCGCCGCGACGAGCGAAGCGATGCAGGCGGCGGAAACCGAAGCCGAGCAACAGAAGCTCGCCGCAGTTTTGGAGGCGCAATACGGCCAGCTGGCGGCCGTGGATTCAGAGGTCGCATTAAGTGCCGCCCAGGTGCAGGTCCGAGCCGCCGAATCCGTCGCGATGGGCAATGCCCAAAGCGAGGCGGAAGCCGAGGCGCGGAAACGCTTGTCGCAGCAGGAATCGACCAAGGTCACCACGGCTTTCAAGCCGAACTATGAGTGCCTGCTTCAATACGTTAGTGAAAATCCAATACGTCCTTAGTGGGGCACCACTTATGAATATTTTTGTCAAAAATCTTCATGAAACACCTCGTTTTCTTCTGTGCCGTTGCGCTCGCGTTTTCCGGCTGCTCCGACCGCAAAGCGGAGGTGCAAAGGAAGCAGGACGCAGACGCGAAAGCGCGGGCTGAGGCGGCGCGCAAGGAGATGGAAAAACTGCCAAAGACCTTCCAGACACCGGACTATTTCAAAAAGAACGAACCCGCGAAGCCCGCGGAAAACCCACCGCCCTCGAAGTCCCCGTAAATATTATGGCCGCGCCCGCGAGCAGCATCCTTCCACCTTCATACTTTGAAGGCCTTTCCAACCTATGGGGCGGATGTGCATACGTTGGCAGTTCAATCGTCGCGGCCGGTCTCGTTTTTCATTGCGTGCGGAGTCGCCCCGACGGTGGAACCTTCATTTGGCTCGTCGCAAAGGTGTTTCTAATCGGAATCGCGACCCTCTTCATTCGCGAATGGCTGATGCGGTTGAACGATGTCGTCATGGCATTTGGCGGCGTGCTGGGTATCAACCCGCGGGAGGTGGACGAGAAATTCGTCACTTTCATCGCTGGAAAGACGGCGGCCGAACCGGATGCGAGCATGTGGGACATCATCTGGGGCACGAAGTCCATTGGCACAGCGATCTGCTACGCTCTGCTCTGGCTGTTCGGTTGGCTTTCGTGGGGCGTCCAATACGTCGTGAAAATGATTGGTGGCGTGCTCCTCACCGCTGGGTGGGCATTGAGCCCAATCTTCCTTTCGTTCTTCATGCTGCGACCGATGGCGGCAGTAGCGCAAAAATACGTTGTCGGGTTGATCGCCTTGGTTTGTTGGCCGTTTGGCTGGGTCATAGCCGCCGTCGTCACGAATGCGATGTTGGAGGCGGCTGCCACTGCTAACCTCGTGCCGATTTTCGTTGTGGGTGCACCTATTGCCGCGCCGGCACTAACCGTCCTTCTGATTGGAGCGTGGATGCTCGTTAGCTCCGTTCTCGCGCCGTGGGTCACAACGAAGATCCTTCTGATGGGCGTGAATCCCGGCGTCGCTCTCGCTCAGGCGGCTGGTGGCGTCGCGCAAGCTGCCGTCGTCGGCGGTGTAGGCGCGGCTGTCACCGCAGCGACCGGCGGTGCCGGCGGGCTTGCTGTGGCTGCCGCTGCCGTGGCGGGTGCGGGTGCGAGCGGTGCTGAATCCACGATGCGGGGAGGTGGTAGCGCACGAATGACGAATGCCGCGATTAGTGGGCTCTCAGGTCTCTACACCGGTTCGTTTATGCGACGGCATGCTGCGGCGGCAGAGAAGACAGCCGATGCCCAACAGCGACATGCTGAGGCAACCGAATCTTTCGCGTCAGAATTTTCGAGTCACGCTAGACGCCGTCGCGATTCTAGCCAATTTCCGAGTCAACCTCACGAGCCTGATCCGAATCAGGCGGCAATTGATATTGATGCCCATGTCAAATCTTAGCCGACGACTCGAAAAGGCGACCGAAAGGTCGCACAAAGCTCAGCAGCGAATCATGACTGCCGAGCACTCCGTCGCGCGCACCTTGATTGATTTGGTGCGCGGCGAACATGGTGGCAGCCACCACACGAAGGATCGTCCGATTAAGAACGTCACACCTAGAAAATCGTAGGAGGTTAAGATGGTCGCTAATGCCACCACCACGGAATCGGAGTCACCACGAGTGACGCCGAAGTTCGGCAACCCAAAGCCGGCTCTTCTCTCAATCTTTGACCGCCAGCGTCGTCAGGCGCTTTTCTGGTTCGGTATCGCCGTCGCCGCCTGGGCGTGGGCGATCTGGGATCGCCACATGCTGATCGAGCAATTCACGCATCGTCGTGACGTGCTCATGATCGATAGCCTCGGGACGTATTACGTCTCGCCGGTCGTGGATATTCAGCGCGCTACCGACCTGCATGCGATGCAGACGAAGTTAGCGTGCAAGGCGCTGTTCGAGCGCAATCCGGGCGGGCCGGACAACCCCGAGCTGTTGAAACAACTCTTCCTCCGCGAAGCGGCGAAGGAAGCGCAGTCGGCAATCGCCAGCACGAAGGCCGAGTTCGAGGCGAAGTCCCTTCACCAAAAAGTTGAGGTCGGCGTGCCGGAGATTCTCAGCACGCGGGACAACGCTTTCTATACTTCCGCGGACGTGCAGTTGATCCGCGTTGGCTCCTATCAAGGCGCACCCATCACCGAGGCGCTGCGCTACCGCGTGAAATTTAAATTCCTGGTCAATCCCGACCTGACACGCAACGGGCGTTACCCCACCGCCGTGGCCGCGTTCCAAGTCGAGCCGATCAAAACATGAGGACGTGTTATGTGGGGACGTATCGGTATCTTTCTGGGGTTGGTGTCGGCGCTTTCGGCGCAAACGATTCGCAACCTCTCGCTTGATGCACAACAAGTCGTCGAGCTCCCGGTATCCCGCGAGATCACGACCGTAATGTTTCCGGGGCCGCTGACGGCCGTGGCCGGCGCGGACATGCTGATCGATGGCGGGCGGGAGGCGACCGAAGTCGAGGAGGGGACGCCGCTGCGTTTTCACGTCACACATGCGCCCGGTGCGAACTTCATTCTGGTGCAGGGCCTCCAACCGGAAGCGACCGGCCGGCTCACGGCCATTTACGAGGGGGCCGCCTACATCATCCAATTGCGCACAGTCACGGCGGACTCGGTCGCGAGCGTGATCTTCGGCAAAGCGTCGTCGGCGACGAGCGCGAAGCGGATCGATGCCCCGCCGGAGCCGGTGAAGTTTTCACCGCGCATCGGTTTGAGCCTGCTCGACCGGGCGCGCGCTTATCCCGTGTTGGCGAAGTCGCTGCCGAAGGCCGTGGAGGGTGTTACGCTCCGCGCGCAGAACCGGAAGATTACGCTGCCGGACGTGGAGATCACGGTGCAGGAGGTCTATCGGTTCTCGAAGGAAGACGCCGTCGTGTTCCTGCTCCGGCTGCACAACACGACGGATCGCACGATTGACCTCGTGCCCAGCACGTTTGCGGCGCGCGTTGCACAGGAGCGATTCGAACAATCAATCGCCAACGGGCCGCGCTCGCTGGACCCCGGAGCCAGCGCCGACGCGGAGTTCGCGATTGTCGGCCTGCCGGACGGCAATCGCAACGACCTGAGCGCGGACAACGCGTTCACCGTTCTCATCAACACGTCGCGGCGCGAAGCGCTCGCGGCGAACACCGAAGGGTCAGCGCCCACCGAAGGGAGCCAACCATGAACCCCCGGAGCGTTGGCAATTTCCTGAAGAGCAAGTTTGGTCTCTTCGTCGTGTTTGTCGTGGTGTTGTTCTCCGGCCTCGCGATCTACGGCAAGCACCAGAGCGACGAACGAACCGCGGCGCGCCTCACCGCGCAGAATGGGAAAAAAGTCGAGCTGGGCCAAGTCGAGGTGCCGTTGAACCAAGGCTTGGAAGACGGCATGCCACAACAGGCGCGCCCGGCCGGGAGCGCCAAGGACGGCAAGGGAGCGAAAGGCGACGGCATCGTGCCGTTCAATCCGGCGAGTGGTGACGGTCGCACGGCGCGAACGGCCGCCGCGAAAGCGGCGCCGGCACCGAAGAAGATTCGCTATGCCTCGCTGCTCGCAAGCTACCAAGCCTCCGCCGCCTCGACGAATTCAGGCGCAGCGGAACCGCCCGAGCGCTTCATGCCGTTTGGGACGCTGTTGAAATGCAAGCTCGTGAACACCATCGACAGCGCGAATCTGGAAACGCCCGTCATCGCGATCCTCCTCGAGGACGTGTGGCAGAACGGGAAGAAGATCATTCCGGCGAACACGCTGGTGCACGGCACCGCGCGCGCCGGGCGCATGCGGGATCGCGTGACGGCGAGCGGCACGTGGCGATTCGTATGGCAGGACGGGCGCGAACTCGCGTTCAACGGGGTCGCCCTCGACCGCGAGTATGACCAGGAAATTGACGGCTACGGGATCACGGACGGCTCGGCGGGTTTGAAGGGCCACGTGATGTCGAGCGACAATCTACAAGAGTTGAAAATGCTGGCGTCCGCTGCCCTGAGCGGATTCGCCCGCGGCACCCAAGACCGAACCCAAACGGCGCTCGGGACCACCGTCACGGGCTCGCTCTCCAACGGGGTGCGCGAGGGTGCTGGGGATGTCTTCGAACTCTACGCGCAACGCACGCTGAAGGACATCGAGGAAAACGGCTACTTCGTGCGCGTCGCGGCCGGCAAGGAATTCTACGTCTACGTGCTCGAAGCGATCAATCCGCAGCGGGCGAGCGTTGCGGGGGTTCGCGCCCAATCACTCGAAGCTGTGCCGGCGGCGACCGGTGCACCAAATCAAACTCCCAACAAAGGATGACCATGCGACCCTCGATACTCATTGGATTTTTGGCAGTGTTGGCGGGATGCGCGTCGCCGAAAACGGTCGTGAGCCAGGCATCGGCTCCCGCGCCGGTGGTGGACGCGAAAGCGGAACGGAAGGCAGTCGAGACTCGCTATGACGTCCGCGGCTACCGGGAGGCCGCAAGTCCCAGGATTCGTCACGAAGCCCACGCCGTGTATCGGCGCACGCTGGTGCCGGCGAGCGCGGAGCCGGCGGAGACCGCTCCGCGCTCCGTGTTCGCCCCGGCCAGTGTTGCCCCGCTCCCGGCCAGTGAGGAACTAAATGCGGAGCTGGAAAAGCAGAAGGCCATCACCGCCCAAATGCAGTCGATGCAAGTGTCGATGGCGGACACGCAGGCGAAGATGCAGGCGCAGTATGCGCAACTGTTGAAGCAGAGCGGCGAAGCGCTGCGCTTGCGCGAGCGCCTCGAAATCGAACGCAGTCAAAACCGGGCCAACACGGGCCCCGCGCCGGACTCGGTCGCGGCCACCGGCGACAGTCGGACTACTCAGGCTAAATGGTGAGGAGTGTCATGCCGCTGTCTCCAGAGATTCGCGCAAAGCTCGCCGGTCTGCCGGCCGCGCTGAAAACGCGATTGCGCGGCCAGACCGCTGCCATCGATCGCGTGTGCCAACGGGTGCAGCACGGCGAACTCGGGCTCGCGAGGCGCGGCCGCCCTCGGGCCAGTTTCCTTTTTCTCGGCCCGACCGGGGTGGGAAAGACCGAACTCACGCTCCAATTTACGGCCGAAGTCACCGGCGTTGACCGAGTCGTGCGACTGGACATGTCGGAGTATCAGACCGCCGACCGTCTCCCGCTGCTGTTGGGCGATGCGACCATCGGCGGGCGAATCGCCGAAGGATTCGACCGCTGCGAAGGTCGCGGAACGTTGCTCTTTGATGAGATCGAGAAGGCGCATCAGCGCGTGCTCGACGTGCTACTGCAGATCCTCGACGCCGCGCGCGTGACCACGGGGCGCAACCGGGAACTCGATTTCTCGGACTGGTATGTCGTGCTGACGAGCAACATCGGCGCGCAGCGCATCATGGCCCTGCGGAAGTCGAAGTTCGAAACCATGGAACGCCTCGTGCGACAGGAGGCACAACGCGAACTTCGCCCCGAGATTTTCGCGCGCATTTCCGAGGTGGTGGTCTTCAACCGGCTCGATTTCGACACGCAACGCACCATTGCCCGGGACATGATCGCCGGCGAATGCGCGGCGCATTCGTCGCGTGGGCTTGCCCTGGCCTGCGCTGACTCCGTCCCGGAAGTGGTGATTCAGCGGGGTTTCAGTGACCGCCTCGGCGCCCGGCCGATGCGTGATGCAACCGAGGTCCTCGTGCGGAACGCCATCGTGGCGGACCTGCTTGCGGGGGGAACTGGCAACGGCCGTTTGCATCCGGATGCAAGCGGGCTGAAATTGGAACTGGAAGCGTCTTGAGGATATGGCGTCGAAACAACCATCTCCCCGGATCGTGGTGTTAAAGGGTGATCGGTTGTATGGGGACTTGATCTGCGAGCAGATCAAGGGGCTTTGGCGGCACGCGACGGTGCAGGTTTTTCAGCACGGCTTCGACGCGCTGGAAGCCATCCAAGCCGACCCGCCGGACCTCTACGTGGCGGGGGTGAAAATCGACGACATGGACGGGCTGGAACATCTCGAACCGTTCATTGATTCCACGTTGCCCATCCTCGTCCTGACCTCGCGCAAGGAAGCCCGCACCTTTGAAATGCTGCGCACCGTCCGCTACGACGGAATCTATGACGGGCACGCGGAAGGCCTCGAAAATCTTCCAGCCGCCCTTCAGCAGGTGATCCAGCGGCGCCTTTACGTGAGTCCGACGATGGTCGAGCACCTGAAACGCCCGAAAAATATCACGCTCGATGCACTGACGGAGAAGGAGCAAGTGGTGCTCTCAGTGATCGGCGATGGTTCGGACGATTTGCAGGCCGCGGAGAAGCTGGGGATATCCCCACACACGGTGAATACCCACCGGAAATCGATCATGGCGAAGCTGGGCCTGCACCATAAGGGTCAGTTGATCCTGAGCGCGATTCAGCGCGGCTACGTGTGGGTGACGCCAAACGAGATTTTCTACCCGGGCTTCCAGCGCCAGCTACAAAGCATCGTGGACGACACCAAGGCGGCGACCGCCGGACCGGAGCAAGCGAGCGCGTAGCCTGCTGTTTTGAGTTCACATCGTCCGTGCGCTGGCGAAAATTCGGCCCGTGGATAACCGCAAGCATCTCGAAAGCGCCGGCCCTTTTGCGGGTCTCTGGGTGCGAACGGCGCGAGCGTTACACAAGGCCGGTTACAAGAGCCGCCGGAAAGTCCGGGCGGACATCGAGGCCGGCGCGTTGCACCCTTACATTTCCATCCGCGACTACGGCAGAAAGGCCGACACAGAGGTGAGAAGGTGGCTCGGGTTGAAAAGCTGGAGCGAATCTTGGGGCAACTCGCCGCGGATCGTGCGACGTTAGTGCTTCGCTCGGGCGGGCGTGAGGCTGCCGGGCGAAAAAGGGGCATAGCCCCTTCGATTAGTCTTCGATGGGAAGCATCAACGTGAGGACGGGGTCGGGCGTGTCACCGGGTCCGACGTGGAGCTTCAAGGCGTGCTGGGCGCCCGCGACGATGACCTCGAAGCGGACGACAGAAGTGTTGTGCGCGCCGTGGGTCGCCAGTTTCGCCATCGTGGAGATGTCGTGGCAAATCCCGGCCACGTCCTGACCTTCGACCTTCAGCGCCTCCTCGATGATGCTCCACACGGCGGCCGTGCAGGCAAAGTGGTGCTTCCAGTGCTGGCGCATGCAGTCGACATGGCTCAGGTCCACCAAAACGCCATCCTCGATGGCCTGCTTGCGGGTGTAGGCATAGATCGTCTCACCGAACGGATTTTCAGTCTTCATGGTATTCGCCGTTCGGCGCATGAACGTGTATCACCTCACGTGACCTTATCGCTCACTGCCGATTGGCGTTTTCCGCCCCACACCCGAAAGTCAAAGCGGTGGATGGAGCGCCGAGGCGGCGGACGGTTGCCGTCCGCAACGAGGGGGAAGCGGAGTGATTCCGCGTGGTGGAGATCGCGAAGCGATACGACCTTGACCGGGTGTAGAATGGCGGAACCAGCGGCTGGCAGTGGCTAGAAGAATTCGAGCGTAGCGAGCATCGGTTGGAATCCCCTCGGCACCGCATGGTGCCGATTCGTGGCCCCGTCCACGCGTGGGCCGTTGGCCCGCTGACGCACCTCGCGCTTGAGCAAAAAAAAGCGGCCGGTGTAAACCGGCCGCCGGGAGGGAGCAGAGCGATTACTCGCTGTGCTCGCTCTTCGCTTCCGCCAGACGTTCGAAGATGAACGTGTGGGCCTGGTCGGCGAGCTTGGCGACGAGCGGAAGGTCATCACGGCCGAAGCTGTCGGTGTCGTGAAAGGCCTTGGCGTCGTCCATGTAGGTCCGGGCGAAGGTGACGTTGTAGAATTTCTTCTGGTCGGCTTCGTTTTCCCAGATGGCCGCCTTGATGCGGCCCAGGCGAAGCGTCTTCACCGGCAGTTTGCCGGACGAGGTGGGCTTGGATTGCGGAGCGGATTGAGCGTTCTTGGAGGGCATATAGTTCCTTTTTTTGATTTTGAGGAGCGGGATTGCTCTCTCGACCCGAGGCGGAGGTGCCGTCTGGGACGAGGGGACGGTTGGGGGGATTCCTTTCAAGGAGGACCCGAACGCTCCCTGTCCGCGTAGCGGCGGCCCAGATGGAGGGACCGCCAGAGAGAGCAAGACCGCTCCGGGAAAAAAGAACGTTCCGCCCAGGCGGAATTGCCCGGAAGGACGCGAAGCGCCCGCAAGCAGGGAACACCCGCGCGGCAAAAGAGAGAACGAGAGGTGATTGAGCCGCATCTGGCCTGCTGGGAAAAAGCCGACGCTTGAAATTCTTCACTTCGCCCGGTTGGACGACGACTGGTGCATTCACGTCCGGCTGCGCGCCGACATTTCCGTTCGTCGCCTTCGCCGACCAACACGGGCAGGTTCGCTGGCGGAATCGAAGGGGATGCGGAGCAGACTCCTCCTCGACGGTGGCCGTTTTCACGGCCGCGAAACCGCGAAAGCGCGATCTGATTGGAACGTTTCATCCGCGCTACGTTGCGCCGCCTCACTCCGAGCGGACAGCGTCCGCGCCTACCGAAATCAGTGTAGAACGGCTCCCGAAAACTCGGCAGGTGCGCCCCATTGAGGTTACCGAGGACGGAGGGAGAGTTGGGGCGATGCGAAGCGCGGTGCTTCGCCGAAACATCAAAATCACTCCTATGAAAACGAACATGTCTGAACATTCGGTCTCGTCCGCATCGGTCGCCCACACGTCCCGTTATCAGATTTACCGGCAAGCCCGCGCGGGAAACTACATGCTCGAAGTCAAAACGGACTCGCCGACCGAAGCGGTGGCGATGTTCGCGATCATGTCTCCGGCTTACGACGGCGGCGACATTCGCCTGTGGGATGCGCGCGAACAGCGCATCGCGGCGTCCGTGAATTGGACCCGCGAAAAAACCGACTTCGGCTTTGCCGTGCCGCAACGCACGAACGTCTTCCACGACCGGATGCTCGCGATCCTCGCGCGTCAGCTCTCGGAGAAGGAAGCATTGCGAATCGAGGTGAAGAACGAGCTGACCCTCGGGGTGGCGGTCTAACCGTTGCTAATCGTCAACTCCATGAACTTCCGTCCGCCCACCGGTAAAACGACAAGACCACGGTTGCCCGTGGTCTTGAGGTGGGGAAATCGCGATGTCTCCCCGACTGCCTTTCGGCAGGAAGTAGTGGCAACAAAATCGCCCCATCCGCGGAAATTTCAAGTCCGAATCCCGATTTTTTCATGACCTCTCCATCGCCGATGACACCGGAGGCAACTCCTGCGCCGCGCAAGCGGTCCATCATCTACATCGACGGTTTCAACTTTTACTACGGGATGCTGACCGAGCGCCCCGATCTGAAATGGATCAACTACCAGCGCCTCGGCGAACTGCTCCGCCCGGATGACGACATTGTCCATGTGCGCCTCTTCACCGCCTTGATTGATCGGAAGCGGGCGGTGTCGGACAAGCGAGACCGCCAGCTACGGTGGTGGGCGGCGCTCAAGACCCAACCGAAGATCACCATTACGGAAGGAAAGTTTGCCGAACGGGAGCGGACGTGCCTGGTGCCGACCTGCCATCATCCGCACCGACGGTTCACCGCGCTGGAAGAAAAGCAGACAGACGTAAATCTCGCGCTGGCGATCGTGCGGGACGTGCAGACGCTTACACCCGACGTTGTCGTGGTGATCTCGGGCGACATCGATCTCCTTCCCGCGCTCGATTGGGTGATGGCAATCAGCAAGAGCGTCCGGCCGGTCATCTATGTGCCGGTTTTCGAGGAGCAGCTCCGTTTCCGGCGGAAGGACGAATTCATGAAGTATAGTCAGGCCGTGAAACCGATCCCGGAAAAGTATCTCCGCCAGGCGCAGTTCGCGGATCGGGTCACCACCTCCGCCGGAGCGGTGCTGGAGCGTCCGCCTGCGTGGTTAACCCGGTGAAATGACCGCCGTCAGTCGAACAAGACAGAGATCGGCACCCGCAGTGCGGTGGCAAGCCGCCGAAGCTCAACGTCTGTCACTTCGCGTTCCCCGCGTTCGATTCGTTTGACCACGTCGCGGCTGATGTTCCAGCCCGTGCTCGCGGCGCGTCCCGCCAAATCCTCCTGGGTGAGGTTCTGTTGCCGGCGCAGCTTTGCGACGGCACCAGAGATTGAATTCCGATCAGTCTTTTTCGAGCCACTGGGGCGTTTGCTGGTCTTACGAAGCATGGGCGATAAGTCGCCCGTCACTCTGCCGGAAAAAACGACTGGAAAGGGGCGACATGTCGCCCATTGTAGCGGCACTGATGAGTTCTATCGGCGAAATTTGCGCGTATCCCACGAAGGGTGACGAGTCTCCAGATCTGGCCTTTCCGTGGCGTTGCCTCAGAAGCGCGATGACTATTGTCTGTGAAGATTGCCGTCTGGGATGAAAAGGACACTCGAAATACTTTCGGCGGAGGACCACAAGATGTATGCCGATCTTGTGGAGGCGATCTTCGTGAAAGCAGGACACCATGTGGCGACCGTCCCGAATGGTCGCGAGGCGTTGGAGATGGTCCGGCAGGCGCCGGGCCGGTTCGATCTCGTGGTTACGGACCATCAAATGCCGGAGTTGAATGGGGAAGGCCTGGTCGTATGGCTACGGCAGAACAATTTTGCCGGTAGGATCATCGTTCACGCCGCCGCGCTCACCACGCCGCTCGTTCAGCGCTACCGGTCGTTGTCGGTCGATCACGTCGTGACCAAGGGACACGAAACAGAGCAACTGCTGCCTCTGACGGAATCGCTGTTTGCTTAACGAACCATGATTCACTCCGACCCTCCGCCATCAGTTCCGAAGAGTCGCGCGCTCCTTGTAGTCGACGACCAGGCGTCGGTGCGGCTCTCCCTCGAATTCATGTTGTCGGGCGTTGGGTTTCGCGTGTTGTCAGCGGCGAGCGGCCCAGAGGCGATTGAGCAGATGGCGCGGGAGGGAGCGGATGGTGCTTTGATCGACGTTCACATGCCCGTGATGAACGGTTTCGAGACAGGTGTGCGATTGAAGGAGCTGGCGGCAATGGCGGGTCGCCAGTTCCCCATCTGGTTCATGACCGGAGCGGGCGGTTCGGCCGTCGAGAAACGAAGCGCCGAGCTTGGCGCGCTAGGAGTCTTTTCGAAGCCCTTTGACCTTCAACACCTGCTCGCGCGCCTTCAGAGTGGCTTCGAGCATGGCACTGCGAACTAGGCATGCCTTATCGCAGGGAAACGATCTCGGATGGTGAAACAAAGGCGCTGCGTGTGCTCTGCGCGGAGGACGATCCGCACATCGCGCTTGTGCTCAAGCAGGGGTTGGTCGAGGTCGGGCACTTTGTGGAGTGTGTTGTTGATGGGTTAGACGCAATCGAGCGCGTGAAAGCTCAACCTGCCTTTTTCGATTTGGTGATTACTGACCACAACATGCCGCGGAGCACGGGGCTCGTTCTGGTTCGAGCGCTCCGGTTGATGGGTTTTGCTGGTCGCATCATCGTGCACGCGTCGGGGCTCAGACCAGCGGATGAAAAGGCATACAGGCAACTCGCGGTGGATCGGCTCTTCGACAAACCGCTTCAAAGTGCAGAACTGATGCGAGTGGTCGCCGCACTTCGACGCGTGGCGTGGTAACGCTCCGGCTCACGATGTCGCAGCGCGGTGGCCGCGCCGGTGCGACGGACGAAAATTTGACGCTCTGGTAAAAACATGACGATAGTCATCAAACGATGAGCACCGCAAAGGAACTGCTAGACCTGGCCCTCGGCGATCCAAGCGGGTGGGAGCGTCTGACCGAACTCTGCCTGGATCGCGCCAATGCGGAAACGCTCGCCCGTGCTCTGGAATCGAGCGAACTGAAGGGAAGTGAAGCGGTGCGAGACTGGGCGAGCGCGCTCGAGGAGATGCACCCCGGACTAAAGATTCGTCTGCCCGGGAAAGCGTGAGGGTGAAGCCTACCGAGTTCAGGGTAGGCGACGTGCACCGATTTCGGTAGGGGCGGTCCCTTGTTGCGAGGCGCGGCGTGCGCACGCTGGTGCGCATGACGGCCGCGGAACTAACAGCCTTTATCCCGGAGGGCCACGAGATCGTGATGATGCTCGATGCGAAGGACGGGTGCCGCGTCTTTACGTCTTCGAAGCCGCACGCCGGCGGGTGGGAGCGGGAAGTGTTGATTCCGTCTGAACGGCTGACTCACCAAGGCGAGCATGCGCTCGAATTTCCGCCCATTCGGTCGCGGACATCCCGTGCGGCTTAGCGTAGCCGAGGACACGGGCTTCGCGGTTTTTGCCTTCCTTGTGGAATGTCACGTAGGCGGTAATCTCCCGGCCGTTTGCAAAGAAGAAGCGAAATGCGCCGATCAGGTGACAATCAGCGCGGTCCTTGTATGCCCGTTTCGGTGCGTCCTCGATGGCTTGTTCAAGAACGGGTTTCCAGAATGCATCGGGGGTGCGTCCGTCCGGCCAAACCTGAATTTTCGTCAAGACTCGGCGAAGTTCCGCGCGTAGCTTGCGGCGTTCCGGGGCCTCGGTCGGAACCTGCCGAGCGGCGATGGAAGGTGTCGACTCGCTCTTCCTGCGCAAAGTCTCCAACTCGGAGCGCGCCGCGGCGCGTTCGTTGCGCACCTCGTTGAGTCGCGTTTCGAGCTGCTTCGCCTGCTTCCGCACGGCGTCGCCAAAGGCACCGCTTTCGTTCAAAAGCGCCTCGGCTGCCTTCGTCAGCTTGCCATTTATCACGGTTTCCTCGGCGACCAGATCCGCGATTTGCGCATCAAGTCGGTCCCGGTCTCCCGTGTCGAGGGTCACGGAAAAGAGGCGCTCCCAGTCAATGCCTTGGCAGGCCGCAACGACGGAGCGCTCAAGATGCTCTCCCGACCAGCGAACCATTTTGTCCTTCGGTCCGAGCAGATTTTTGTCGGTGCCGTAGAAGAAATATCTGTTCTGCGCTTGGGCAAAAACGTGCATGCGCCTCTCGCTTGGATCGACCAACAACCCTGTAAGCAATCGGACCCAGCGGCCGTGTCGACCACCCGGATTGCCGGTGACGGTGGGCTGCGCTCGCTCGAAGACATCATCCGAAATGATGCGGGGATAATAATCTTTGATCGCATCTCCGTCAGGAACGCGTTTGCCGTAGGCGCCACCTTCATAGCGATGGGGCTGATATTCGCCAAGGACCGCGCGGTTGCGGATAATTTTCTGAATGCGCGTCCGTGACCATCCCGCCCGATTCCATGGCTTCACTTTTGCTGCCTTCAATTCCTTCGCGATGGTTTCGTAGCCCTTGCCCGCAAGTGCCCAAGCGAAGACCTGCCGAACGATCTGTGCGCGCTCCTCGATGGGGACGATCTTAGCTTCGGAATAATCTGTGCGCGGACCTACCTTCCGGGCTCCCACAACGCGCAGCCACGGATGAGTCCAAGTGGAGAAGACCCGACCTTGGGCCGCGGCCCGGCGTTTGTTCTGCCAGGACGCGACAAGGCGTTTCGATTTGGTATCGGACTCTTCGTATCCGCGCGCGAGAATGAGCAGCGCGTTGATGAGAAAGACGACATCGCGCGACAAATTCTCCCGGGTGTAGCGCCGACGGTCATGCAGCGTGACGATTTCGATACCCGCTTTGATGATGGTCTTCAGGAGGTCCAAGCCCTCGAGTGGTTCGTTGCGGGAAAGGCGGTCGAGATTCTCAACGACGAGCACGGAGCCCGGCGCGATCATCCCCGCTTCGATTGCCTTCAAGAATCGCGCGAGCGCGCCTACCTTGGCATTGCGGCCCATGTAGCCAGGAACGCCTTCGTCGCGCAAAGAAGTGTCGAGCGTAAGTCCCCCACCTTCGTTTTTACACCACTCTTCGGCCGCTTCGAGCTGACGGCGCACCGAGTCGCCCTGCCGTTGTCTCTCAGAGGAGAAACGGGTGTAGCTGTAAGCCATCGGGGGCGCCTTCATGCATAGGAAAATAGGTCTTTTCCGTGGTATGTCAAACCGGCCCTAAGAGCGAATACATGGAAAAGCACAGCGTCGCGCGCCTGATCGGCGCGCCGCCGGGCTACGTCGGCTACGACGAGGGCGGCCAGCTGACCGAGGCGGTGCGGCGCAAGCCCTATGCCGTGATTCTCTTCGACGAGATCGAGAAGGCGCACCCCGATGTTTTCAACGTGCTGCTCCAGGTGCTGGACGACGGCCGAATCACGGACGCCCAGGGAAGGACCGTGGACTTCAAGAACACCGTCATCATCATGACCTCCAACCTCGGCTCGCGCCATCTGCTCGAGGGCGTGACCGGCGACACGATCCCGGAAAGCGTCCGGGAAAGCGTGATGACGGAACTGCGCAAGGCCTTCCGGCCGGAGTTCCTCAACCGCATCGACGAGACCATCCTCTTCAAGCCGCTGACGCTGGAGGAAATCACCAGCATCGTGGACCTGCTGCTGGCTGACCTCAACCGGCGTCTCGCCGACCGCCGCGTGACCGTGAGCCTCGACGCGAAGGCAAAGGAGTGGACGGCGGAGAAAGGCTATGATCCGGTGTTCGGCGCGCGGCCGTTGAAGCGTTTCCTGCAGCGCAACATCGAGACCCGCCTCGCGCGCGCACTGATTGGTGGCGAGGTGGCCGAGGGCAGCGAGGTCAAGTTCAGCGTCAAGGACGACGAACTGGTGATGAAGTGAGGGAGGCCTTTTAGGCTTTGCGCCGCGGCGCGGGCGTGAGAACTTCCCGGCTCCATGCCCGCCGCGCCCATCCGCTATTTCGACCGCTACACCAGGGCGATCGCGACGGAGGAGATCTACGGCGGAAACTGGCTGCGGTTTGCCTATGAGAATCCCGCCGGCCGGCTGTTCGTGTGGCTGCTGGTGCGCCGGGCGTTTTTCTCGCGGTGGTACGGCCGGCAGATGAACAAGAAGGAGAGCGCCTTCCGGATCATCCCGTTCGTCGCCAAATACGGGCTCAACGCGGATGAGTTCGCGAAGACGGTTTTCGACTACAAGACCTTCAATGAATTTTTCTATCGCGCGCTGAAGCCGGCGGCGCGCCCGATCGCGGCGGGGGAGCGGCTCGCGGTTTTCCCGGCGGACGGCAGGCACCTGGTGTTTCCGGACGTGGACGCGTCGGCCGGCTTCTACGTGAAGGGAATGAAGTTCACGCTCGCCGAACTGCTGGGCGACCCGGCACTGGCGGAAAAATTTGCCGGCGGCGCCATGCTCATCTCGCGGCTGTGCCCGGTGGACTATCACCGGTTTCATTTTCCGGTGGGCGGTACGCCGCAGGAGTCCCGCCTGATCAACGGCTGGCTTTATTCGGTGAGCCCGGTGGCGCTGCGGCGGAACATCCGCTACCTGGTCGAGAACAAGCGGGAGCTCACGCTGATCGAGAACCCCGTTTTCGGAACGGTGGCGATGATCGAGGTCGGAGCCACGAACGTCGGCAGCATCAAGCAGGGCTTCATTCCCGGACGCCCGGTGGAGAAGGGGGCCGAGAAAGGAATTTTCGCCTTCGGCGGCTCCTGCGTGATCACGCTGTTCGGTCGCGGCCGCCTGCGGTTCGACGCCGATCTCGTGGCGCAGAGCGCGCAATTCATCGAGACCTACGCGCGGATGGGCGACCGGCTCGGCGAGGCGCCGTGAGGCGGGAGGTCATTTACCCGCTTGCCTCCCTTTCCGGTGGATTTGAAATGGGGCCCGTCGCGCCCGGGTGGTGAAATGGCAGACACGACGGTCTTAGAAGCCGTTGCCGCAAGGCTTACAGGTTCGAGTCCTGTCCCGGGCACCAAATAGAACTTCGTGAGATTTGGTGAACTAGACAGGTCTTGGACCTGTAGCCGTGAGGCAACTCGTTATCGGCAAATTCGCGCCTCAGCTCGGCGAGAATTTGCGCGATAACGTCGAAGGGTTGAGCAAATCCGGCAGTCACTTTTTTTCGCGCAATTAGGCGGTTCGTTCCGATTTTTTGAACTAGTCCCGAAACCGCCTCTGGCGAACGTTCTGCCTGCTGTTTACCCGCTAGTTCTAAGGCGTTTACGACCGCCTTAGCGGGTTCGATCCAAAAAGCAGACCTCGTTTTCTGGAGGTGCTCTTTTTTCTTCTTCATTTCGACCTTTTCGATCACGAGGTCGCTTTTGGCTGCTTGGTACGAATCCTCGTCGATTACCTCGTCGAGATAGGCACGAGTAAGCCGGTTTAGCTTCTCCTGTGCTTTGGTCAGCCGCTCAGAGGTGGTGGAGATAGACTTCTCAAGTTCATCGCCTCCCCGAGCGGCCTCTGCCTCGATCAGTTCGCGAAGGTGGGTACCCTCTGATGCTGGTCTTGCGACTCATGATGGGTTCGAAGATAGTTCACTAGCCTGCACCACCCATTCCCGTCGGGCGCGGGGAAGCGGCGAACCTCTCAGGCCGCGGAGCGGACGGTGGGACCTTCGACCCAACGGGCGGGAATCGTCGTCGTGGTCGGCCAGTGAGGAATGCCGCGCTCGTTGCGCTGCAACTGAGCGATGACCAGCTCCGCGCTGCGGGCCCCGATCTCCCGCGGCTGCTGGTCGAGGCCGGCGCACGGCCTCGTCTTGTAGAGTTCGTTCAGGCAGACGAACCCATGGGTGGAAGGCACCTGCGCGCCGCACTCCTCCATCCAGTCGAGGATGTAGGTGTAGTGTCCGAGCACGATGTCCGGCTGGAATTTCCGAAACCACGCGTTGAACTCGTCGCGCTGCAGCTCCTCGACGATGAGCGGCGGCACCCGCGGCGCCGGAAGCTTGAAGCCGTTGAAGGCGGCGCTGAAGCGGTTCTGGAGCCGCTGGTCCTGGTGCTGCTGCAGGAAAAGCCCGGGTCGCTGGTAGCCCAGCGCGGTCAGGCGCGCGAGCGCGCCGGTCATGGAGCGATAGTGGTCGCAGCAGACGCAGTGCAGCGCGGGCCGCTCGATGTTGTAGTCCGTGTAGATGCCGGCGTAGTGAAGCCAGTCGAACCTCGACCAGTCCGGGATATTCCACTCCGGGAGGATGATGACGCCATGGATTCCGCGCGACTGGAGAATCGAGTCGAGTCGCGGGACGGTGAGGCCGGCTTGGCCGACAGTGAACTCCTCCACTTTGAATCCGAGCTGCATTCCGCGGGTGGTCGCTCCCACCACAAGTTCACGATGAAAGGCGGTGCCGAGCGCCGGTTGCGCCGGCTCGTGCAAGCCCACGACCGCGAGCATTCCCCGGAAAGTGCCGCCACGTGACCGACGCATCTCGGACATCAAAGTTGCGGCGAGTGGATTGTGACGGTAGCCCGCCTCGCGCGCGGCTGTTTTCACCCGCTTCACGGTCGCCGGATCGACTCTTCCCGTGCCCCGAAGAGCATCGGAAACAGTTGTATGGGAGATATCTAGGGATTTTGCCAAGGACCGCAGCGAGGGCGGTTTTGAAGCCATGCCTGACTGTAAGGCAGAAGTGGCCATTGCTAGGCAAGATAACTTTTTAACATCTATGTAACTATCCAGCGAAACTCCGGCGTCTTCGCCGTGTCAGAGCGCAGTTGGTCCGTGTTCCCCCGTTAGGTCCCCTCCTAATCCGTTGGTTTCGATACCCTCTCTACCCATGAAAGCACCCCGTAAGACTACCAAGCAGTCCGCGGCACGTCTGTTGACGTCCGCGTTTATGGTTGCGGCGCTGGTGAGCCCGACGCTCGTGAGAGCGCAGGCGCCCAGTCCGCAAACCCTGGCCAAGTACGACAAG
>DASZQN010000076.1:0-3794 GCA_035549635.1 Opitutaceae bacterium | reverse complement strand
CCCTCCGGGCGCCGCCGCGCGGCACAAAAAAGACCCGCGCCGAGCCGGCTGCCCCGCTCCCGGCGTGACGGCCCGGGGCGCTTATCCGGGATGGGGGACGGCCGGAGCGCACGGTCCGTTGCCGCCGACGCGCCGGGCCTTGAACACCGCGTCGAGCTGCCATGTCCTGCCGCCGTCGGACGAGTATTCGCTCAGCCAGGTGAACGAGGCCGGCTTGATGTCGGTGAATGTCCAGCGGGTGAAGGTCCCGTCCGGGTCGCTGCTTTGCTGGACGACCGAGTCGCCGACTTTTCTCGCCACGAGCTCCGTCTGGTCGTGCGACACGGGATTGATCCAGACCACGCGCCAGGCTTTGATACTGTCGTCGTAGTAGCGCAGGCTGCTCCCATAGCGGTTGTGCTCGCGCGGCACGCTCCCCCGGCGCTGGGCACGCACGGGCGCGATCCAGACGTCCTGGATCGCCCGCCCTTCGAGAACCCAGGCGAAATGCCATTCCCCGGTGCTCGTATGCCGCGATCCGTCCGGCCGGACGTCGGTGACGTCGACCGCCCAGTCGCCGACCAGCCATCCGTAGACCGCTGCGGCGGAAGCGGGAAGCTCCGGCGAGGGGCCGCAGGCGAGCAAGGCATCGGAAAAACGCGCGCCGGCCGATGCGTCGATCAGCGGCCGGCGCGCCACCGCATCCTGCTGGATGGCCAGCGCGAGGGCGCAGGCGGCCGCACGGCGCCAGCCTGCCGTCGCGGGTTTTCTCCCGGAAGTGCACGGCCGCGCCGCTTGCGCGTTGCGCGTCGTGCTCGTGGATGCGTGGGTACGGGTGACAAGGTGCATGGGCGGTTTGGCGTGCATCAGCGGAGACTCGTCGAAAAGGCCGGGTCGGGAAGTTCTGGCGCGCGAAGTCGCCGCGATCGGGCGAGCGCCTGCGCCAGCGCCGCGCAGAAAGTCCGCAGCGTGGAGCCGTCTTCCTCGCCGTGATCCGGATTGACCTCGCAAACGGTGAGCGCCGCCCAGTTCGGCGCGAGCAGCAACAGGCGAAGGGCCGCCATGAGCTCGTCGAACCGCAGGCCCCGGTTGCGGCGCGTATTTTCGGCGAGCGGAAAGTCCAGGTAGTCGAGCACGTCGGCGTCGAGATGGATCAGCAGGTGCGTGAACCGTCGCGCCCAGCCGTCCAGGACCCGACGGGCCGCCTGCTCGGGATCGGCCCTGACGGCGCCCAGGGGAATCCCCGCGATGCCGAGCGCGTCGATGATCCCGCGCTCGGGGGGCGTTACGTTGTCATGGCCGAAGTAGAGGATCTGCCCGGGCTTCAGCAGCGGCTTCCGATGGCCCACCTCCGCCAGGGCCGGCACCGTGCCCTCGATGCCGAGCATGTGGGCGACGCCCATCCAGTCGAGCGCTCCGTCGGTCGTACTGGCCGGGGTGTTGAGGTCGGTGTCCAGGTCGATATAGACCAGGCCCACGCTTCCGCCGGTTTCGACGGCCGCCGCCACGATCCCGAGCTCGACCGTGCAGTCGCCTCCCAGGACCAGGACGGGCGACTGCCTTGCGAATGCGGATCCGGCTTCATCCGCCGTCGCGCGCGCCACGCGCGCGGCCACGTCCGCATGCATGGCGCGCGGATGGGCGCGGTCGGCGCGCCAGCGGAACCCCGGCACGTCGCCGCGATCGTCGACCTGGATTCCCTCGCGGCGCATCAGCTCGACCAGGCCCGCCTCGCGCAAGGCGGCAGGCGCCTTTTCCTGTCCGGGTGCATAGGAGCCGGCGCTGCTGGGAGCCCCGATGACGACGAGCGGACGGGCGGTGGCGGCGGCGTCCCGCATTTCGATCACGGTGAGTCGCTCCCTTGTCTGCGATGGGTGAGGCGCCTGCCGTTTCAGGACTGCGCGCGAAGCCCGCGCCCGTAGTGGCGGCGGGCCTTGGCGCGGTTTCCGCAGTCGGCCATGCTGCACCAGCGCCTGCGCGACGCCTGCGAGCGGTCCAGGAACAGCCAGCCGCACGCAGGGTCTTCGCACTGCCGCAACCGTGCGACGTGGTCCGACGTCAGCAGGTTCGCCGCGCTCAAGAGGACGGGGCCGAGAATCCGCACCGGACTCTCGGCCGGATCATTCCATTGCCAGCGCACCCCGCCGCCGGCGCAAACCAGTTGGCGGCTGGTGGCGACGTCGGCCAGCCGCGCGTTCAACGCGGCGACGAGTCTGGCGTCCGGGGCGGCACCGTCGACGAGCCTCTTGAACACCCCATACAGCTGTTCCCGGACCAGGCGGATCTGCCCGAGGTGCTGCGCGGAAGGCACGCCGACCCGCCGGAGTTCCGCAGCGCCGGAAAGGCGGGTCCAGCGCTGGACGTCCCTGGCCTCGCGGAAATATTCCCGCGGCTCCGCCAGTCGGTTGCCGACCGTATTGACGAAATCCAGGGCCAGGTTCCCGGCAATGAACTGGAAGTCCTGGGTGCTCGGCATGGCCGTCTTGGGCATGGATGTCTTCCGCCGGCGATGGCGTCCAACCTCTTTGTCAGGTTAAACCGTATAACCCGACGAAAGGGTTAGTCAATGCTCGACATGACGGACCGCGCCGAGCGCATGGAACCCATGTCCCGGCCTCGGCCTGCGCGGCCGCCAGCGGGTGCTCAGGTAGTCCTCGACAAGCGAGTCGGGCGGTGATGTCGCTGCGGGGCATCGGCATGAATGCCGCGGATCGTGGCCCAGAGGCCCGCGAGGCACTGATGCGGCCGATGAAGGAGAAAAGAGCCAGCGGGCTTCTTGACCCTGGCCGTCCCGAGCGAGGAGGAGAACCGCAAGGTACACTCGTGCCGTTCGCGCCGATTGGGCTCGACCTCGATTTCCGGGGTCGCATGCAA
The DNA here is from genome assembly GCA_035549635.1 of Opitutaceae bacterium. Taxonomy (GTDB): domain Bacteria; phylum Verrucomicrobiota; class Verrucomicrobiia; order Opitutales; family Opitutaceae; genus CAIUWA01. The sequence continues at coordinate 941 of DASZQN010000076.1, read as the reverse complement.
GCGCCTGGGCATCGGGCTCGCCCCTTCGTCAGGCTCCGGCGTGATAAACGGCGCAAAACCGGAGGCCATACAGGCCGAAGCGCGAAATCCGGGCAAAGAAAAAGGCACTTGGATTGCTCCAAGTGCCTGATTCCCAAGTGGTGGGCCGTGTAGGATTCGAACCTACGACCAATTGATTAAGAGTCAACTGCTCTACCAGCTGAGCTAACGGCCCGGGAACTGCTCTTGATTGGGGTGGACGATGGGACTCGAACCCACGACAACCGGAATCACAATCCGGTACTCTAACCAACTGAGCTACGCCCACCGTAAAACAATTTGGCGCGCCCGACAGGAATCGAACCTGCAACCGTCGGCTTAGAAGGCCGATGCTCTATCCGGTTGAGCTACAGGCGCTTGGACCAAGCATATCGCCTGATGGTCGGGGCAGAGGGATTCGAACCCCCGACATCCAGCTCCCAAAGCTGGCGCTCTACCAGACTGAGCTATACCCCGCGTATCGAGTCTCCGTCCGCTTTCGCGTGCCGAAGCTCTCGAATGCTACGGGTGACACCTCGTCCAGTCAATCCGTATCGAAGCACACCGAACTTCCGATTCGTCCGGCCCGCAGGCGATGCCCTGCCTGCGGAACGGGAGGCGGCGCGAACGTCGCATCCCGCTAAAAATGGCGCGCCCGGAGAGATTCGAACTCCCGACCACCAAGTTCGTAGCCTGGTACTCTATCCAACTGAGCTACGGGCGCGCGGTGAACCCTTCCGCCCCGACCGGCAACCCCGAAGTGTTGCCGCCGCAGCGAGAAGCGGAATTATTCAGATACCGGGCGAGCGCGTCAACACTTTTCCGACATTTTTTTTGACGTCGTTGCCGGGCGCTCATCCCCCCGTCGCCGCGGCCACCGCGGCGTCCTGGCGGTTTGACGTCACAACGCCCACGGCCCCGCC